>DASXBW010000104.1:0-17767 GCA_036491495.1 Casimicrobiaceae bacterium | reverse complement strand
ACTCTACTGGCAACGCGACGGGTAACTCTACCGGCAATGCGACGGGTAACTCTACTGGCAACGCGACGGGTAACTCTACCGGCAACGCGACGGGTAACTCTACCGGCAACGCGACGGGCAATGCTACTGGCAACGCCACTGGCAATGCGACGGGTAACTCTACCGGCAACGCGACGGGCAATGCCACCGGCAACGCGGCGGGCAATGCCACCGGCAACGCGGCGGGCAATGCCACCGGCAACGCGACGGGTAACTCTACCGGCAACGCGACGGGTAACTCTACCGGCAACGCGACGGGCAATGCCACCGGCAACGCGACGGGTAACTCTACCGGCAACGCGACGGGCAATGCCACCGGCAACGCGACGGGCAACTCTACCGGCAACGCGACGGGCAATGCCACCGGCAACGCGACGGGCAACTCTACCGGCAACGCGACGGGCAATGCTACCGGCAACGCGACGGGCAACGCGTCCGGCAACGCTTCGGGCAACGCCGCCGGCAACGCGACGGGCAGCGCAGCAAGCCAATACAAATAGTCCGAGTGCAACCTAGATAGCACGCAACCGCCGGCCCAGTGCCGGCGGTTTGCTTTTGGACGCCGTGTCAGTATGCTTCGGCAGTCTTGTGCAGCTCGGGAGGGGCTTGCGTGCGAACACGCGTTTTGTATCTGCTTATGGCGTTGTTGCCGGTCGCGGCTGCCGCGGATGAGAACCCTCTAGGAATATCGTACGTCGAAACGAAAGATCTCAAACTCATTTACTTCGATTCTCTGGCCTACCTCGCACCGCTCGCGGTGCGCACGTTCACCAATTCGCTCGAGTGGCAGCGCAGGACGTTCGGCTGGGTGCCCAGCGAGTCCACCATTGTCCTGTTGAAGGACTTCTCGGACTACGGCGTGGCCGCAGCGCTGCCTGCGCCGCACAACAGGCTCGTTTTCGACATCGGGCCGCTATCGCACGCATTCGAGACCTATCCGGCCAGCGAGCGCCTGTACTCGCTGATGAACCATGAGCTGGTCCACATGGTGCAAGGCGACTTGGCGTCCGCGGAGGACCGGCGTTGGCGGCGTTTCTTTCTCGGCAAGGTCAATCCCCAGTCGGCGAACCCCGAATCGCTGATCTACAGCTACCTGACAATTCCCCGCTATACGGCCCCACGCTGGTACCTCGAGGGCGGCGCAGTTTTCATGGAGACTTGGATGGGCGGCGGGGTGGGGCGCGCGCAAGGCGGCTATGACGAGATGGTGTTCCGCGCGATGGTGCGCGACAACGCCCATTTCTACGATCCGCTGGGGCTCGTTTCGCGCGGCGTCCAGGTCGATTTTCAGGTTGGTGCGAATGCCTACCTCTACGGCACGCGCTTTTTCACGTACCTCGCGTACATCTACTCGCCGGAGAAAGTTGTCGCCTGGATCCGCCGCGATGACGGGAGCGAGCGCTACTACCGCGACCAGTTTCAGCACGTGTTCGGGATTCCGCTCGAGCAAGCCTGGCAGGACTGGATTGCTTTCGAACACGAATTTCAGCGGAGCAATCTCAAAGAAGTGCGTAAGTACCCGATCACGCCGTACCGCAACTTGGCGGCAAGCGCAGTTGGTTCGATTTCGCGCATGTACTACGACGAATCGACCGGCATCATCTACGGCGCCTTTCGCTACCCCGGTGTGGTGGAGCACGTTGGCGCGCTGAACACGCGCGATGGCAGCCACCGGCGGCTGGCGGACATCAAGCGCGCGATGCTGTACCGGGTAGCATCGTTTGCGTACGACCCAAAGAGCGGAACAGCCTTTTACACCAACGATAACCTTGCCCTGCGCGACCTGATGACGGTGAACGTCAATACCGGCGAGGAAAGGATGCTGCTCGAGGATGCGCGGATCGGCGAGATTGTGTTCAACCCGGTCGACCGTTCGCTGCTTGGCGTGCGCCATGCGAATGGCCTGGCGACGTTGGTGCGCATTCCCTATCCCTACACCGAGTGGTATCAGGTACACGCGTTTCCGTATGAATCCGTGCCCTCCGATCTCGACATCTCACCCGACGGGCGGCTGCTTTCGGCATCGATGAGCGAGGTCAACGGCGACCAATTCCTGCGCGTGTGGGAGCTCGACAAGCTCCTCGCCGGGGACGCGAAGCCGCTGAGCGAGTTTCGCTTCGGGCAATCCGTCCCGGAGAGCTTCGTGTTCTCCCTGGACGGGCGCTACCTGTACGGCAGCAGTTACTACACCGGCGTCTCCAACATCTTTCGATACGAAGTCGCGACCGGCGACGTAGCAACGGTTTCCAACGCGGAATCCGGCTTTTTCCGGCCGGTGCCGCTCGCCGATGGGCGGCTATTGGTGCTGGCCTACACGGCCGAAGGTTTCGTTCCGGCAACGATCGACCCGCGCCCGATCGAGGACGTCAGCGCGATCACATTCCTGGGCGCCGAGGTCGCCGCGAAATATCCTGTGGTCACGACGTGGCAGGTGCCGGCGCCGAGCACGGTCGACGACCAGAAGTTGATCACCGGAAGGGGTCCATGGGTACCGCTGCGCGACTTGAGACTCGCCAATGCGTTCCCGGTGCTGCAGGGCTACAAGAACTTCGCCGGGGTCGGCTATCACGTCAACGTCGAGGATCCACTCGGGTTCTCGAAATTCGGGCTTACCGCCGCCTACACACCGTCCGGCAAACTGCCTGGAGGCGAGCGCGGCCACCTGGATATGACGGGTGAGTACCTGGGTTGGCGAACGCAGCTGTCGTGGAATCGATCGGATTTTTACGATCTGTTCGGCCCGACCAAGCGAAGCCGCAAGGGTTACGCGGCCAAGCTCGGCTACGACGACTTGTTGATCTGGGATGACCCGCGCAGGCTCACGCTGAGCTACGATCTCGAGTACTACGACAAGCTCGACACGCTGCCGAATGCGCAAAACGTCCAGACCAACTTCACCCGGCTGGTAACGGGAAAAGTCGGGCTGCACTACACCGATGTGCGGCGCTCGCTCGGTGCCGTCGACGACGAGAAGGGATTGCTTTGGAACGTGGAGCTCGATGCCAACCAAGTAACCGGGGAGATCGTCCCGCTGCTCTTCGGCAATCTGGACCTGGGATTTGCGCTCCCGCTTGCAAACTCTTCGGTGTGGCTGCGAAGCGCCGCGGGTGTCGCGAGCGGAGACCGCAGCAACCCCGTTGCGAATTTTTACTTCGGCAGTTTTGGCAACAACTATGTCGACGCTGGCAAGGTGAAACGCTATCGCGAGTATTCGTCATTGCCAGGATTCAAGATCGACGAGGTCAGCGGGCTCAGTTTCGTGCGCGAGATGGTGGAATGGAACCTGCCGCCGATCGTGTTCGAGTCGGTCGGCACGCCCGGCTTCTACCTGAACTGGTTGCGACCCGCGGTATTCGCCGCGGGACTCTGGACGGACCCGGCACATTCGGCGCTGAGCAAGAACTACGCAAGTGTCGGCACGCAGACTGATCTGCATATCAGTGTCCTGCATTGGTATGACATGACGCTGTCGGTGGGCTACGCGGTCGGCTACCAGAGCAGCCGGCGCGCGGGCTCCGAGTGGATGATCTCGCTGAAGATTATGTGAGCGCAATCGCTGCGAACCATGTCCGCTAGCATCCTGGAGGCAGCGCTGGTCGGCTTGCTGCCGGTGCTGGGCTTCCTCGCCGCATTGCTGTATCTGGACAGCTACAAGCTGGTGAAGCTGCCCGCCGTCATCACCATTGTCGCGTCGGGTGCGATAGTGGCGGGCGCCAGCTACCTGATCAACGGCTATGCGCTCGATATGTCGCACCTCGACTTGACGCACTTCTCGCGCTATGTCTCGCCAGTGACCGAGGAACTTCTGAAAGGACTCGTCGTAGTCGCGTTGATCCGCACCCATCGGATCGGCTTCCTCGTCGATGCGGCGATCTTCGGCTTCGCAGTCGGTACCGGGTTCGCGACGGTCGAGAACCTTTACTTCCTGTATCTGGTTCCGGACGCAGGCATGGGCACCTGGATCGTGCGCGGCCTTGGCACCGCGATCATGCATGGCGGTGCCACGGCGATCTTCGCCGTGATGGGTCTTGCCTTGCTGGAACAGACGCCGAAAGCGACGGTGCGAGGGCTCGTTCCCGGTTTCGGCCTAGCCGTGGTTTTGCACTCGGCGTTCAACCATCTGTTGACGTGGCCGAAGCTGGCCACGCTTGCCATTCTGATCGTGCTGCCGCCGCTCCTCTACGCGGTGTTCCAGCGCAGCGAAAAAGCAGTCGGCGACTGGCTCGGACAGGGCTTCGATGCCGATACGGAAATGCTCGAGCTGATGAACTCCGGACGCCTGTCCGATTCACCGGTAGGCGAATACCTGATTACATTGAAGTCGAAATTCAAGGGGCCCGTGGTTGCGGACCTCCTCTGTTACTTGCGGCTTTACACCGAGCTCGCGCTGCGCGCCAAGGGCATCCTGATGATGAACGAGAGCGGCTTCGAGGTCTCCGTCGACGATGAGACCCGGGCAAAGTTCGCCGAGATGCGCTACCTCGAGTCGAGCATCGGCAAGACCGGGCTGCTGGCGATCCAGCCGATGTGCCATATGAGCCACAGGGACTTGTGGCAGCTCTACATGCTGGGGAAGTGACTCCGACAACTCGCTGCGGGAAGCAAGTCGGATGCGATCCTACTTCATCGCGCCATGCCGCCGACGGCAAAACAAGCGGTCGACCGATGGTGACGACCCCGTGGCACATGGAGAATGCAAGGTGCCATCAGGCTAAGGAGACAGCGATGAAACGCCTTCTCATTTTTTCAGTCTTGAGCGCGTTCCTCAGCGGTTGCGTGGTCGTGCCGGCAGGCGACTACTATCGCGGTCACGGGTATTACCGCGGCGATGGGTACGATCGTAGCTACGGATACTACCGTGGTGACGGCTATTATCGTGGACGTGACGATCGAGGGTACTGGGGATATGGCTACCGCGATCACGGTGGGTAACGGCGACCCTTCAAGGATCTCATCGCTGAAAGATGGGCTTCGCTTTGAGATTCCGATAGTCGGTCGAAGACGCGCTAGTGTCATGCGTGCAGTTGTCTATTGGCGGTCGCGCCACCGGTTCGTAGGAATGAATCCGACATGAAAATGGCGATCCGCCGATTCCCGAAGGTCTCGCGCGCAGCCATACTTTCTCTTGCGAGTAGCACTAATTCGTCGAACGGAGAATCGTATGGATGTCCTGAATCCGAAGTCGCTGTTGCTCGGAATGGCGCTCTGCATAAGTGGCGCCGTATTCGCTCAGGCCCCGAATGCGGGCACGCCGTCGTCCGGCCCCAATGTGACGCCATCGGCGGCAGCGCCCAAGGCTGTGCCGTATGACTGTTTCGGCTTGGAGGGCGTCGCTCTGCGCAGTTGCATCGACTTGAACGCGGCCGCGGCCAACGCAAGCAACAACACGCCGACCGGGTCGCACGATTGCGGTGGGATGACGGGCGCCGCGCTTGCGACCTGCCGCGAGCTCAATGGCGAAATCGTGGCGCCGCCGATGAACTCATCCAATCCGGGCGCCTACGGGAGTTACGGGGCATCAGGTTATGTGGCACCGGGGATGGCGCCTGGCTATGTCCCACCCGCAAACAATGCTAATCCGGCAGCCGCCGCCGGTTCTAGCAGCGGAGCGAATCCCACCAGTCTCAGCCCAGGGAGCGGAACCACGGGATTGAGCAGTGGCTCCAATCCCACGGGATCGAGCAGCGGCTCCAATCCCACGGGTTTGAGCGGGGGAAGTGGCAGGTCGCCATCCACTGGCGCCCCAGCGCAGGGGAGCAGTGCAACTGGCACGAGTTCCAATGCAAACTCATCCGGGGGTGGCAAGTCCGGGATGTAATCCAGACGGGTGGGGACATGAAGGAAGCGCCAGAATGCATGCCAGGCATTTGAGTTGCGCTTGTTAACGAAATGGAATGGGGAATGTTTGATGGAAAGGAGCCATGATGAAGAGGACAACACTGCTGCGATCGGGTCTGGTTTTATCGTTCCTGGGCGGAGCTGCGCTGGTTTCATCGCTTCCCGTGTCAGCGCAAACGACGCCTTATAAGACTCCGTCGACAACGGCGGCGAAGACGACCGACGACGACGCTGCCGAATTCGCCCGGCTGGACAAGAACAAGGACGGATTCGTCGACAAGACGGAGGCGATTGCCGAACCTCGTCTGATGACGAACTTCGACGCTGCCGATACCAACAAGGACGGCAAGATCGACAAAAACGAGTGGAAGGCATTTCAGAAAAATAAAGACCTGGTGAAGAAACAGTAGGCATTGCCAGCATCTTCACCCGAAAAAGCGCGCATCTTGCGCGCTTTTTCTTGCGATGCGCGCTACGCGCGGGGCGGCCCCGGCGAAGGCGACACCACAGTCAGGCAATTCGCGCCCCCAGGAGCCACTGGAATCGTGAGAACCTGATCATTTGATGGCTGTTCTGACGTTACCCATTGGGCGCCAACTCCGCTCACCTAACCGCGTCCGAACTAATTCGCCTCAAAGCTTCAGCGGTTTCCAATAACCGGTGAGCTCGAGATAGCCGCGTCCAACCTCCCGCCCGGCTCGAAGCGCGCGGACCGCGCCTTCCCAGTAGATCGTGCCCGTGGTCATGCGCGAATCCAGTTCCTGGTCATCCATCAGCGGTTCCAGCGCGTACTCGACGTTGCCCACGTTGACCAGCATGGCAACCGGATACTCGACACCCGTTCGCGGCGACCGCCAACGCCGGCGCTCGGTAAAAAGGATTTCATTCGGCTCGAAGGATCTCGCCGTTCCGCTGGCTTCGCGAAGAGCGCCGCCCGCCCAAAGCGCCGCTCCGGAATGATCGCGGATCCGAAACGCCATGAGCGCGCCGCCATGGTTCAGGTTGATGCCGATCCAGTCCCAGCCGCTTGCCTCAGTAGCAAGCGCTTCGCTCGACCATTCGTGATCGAGCCAGGCGATGCCAGTGACGGCCACGCTGTCACCTGTGATCGCAACGCTGCCCGACACGGCGAGTTGCGGCTGGCTGTAGTAATAGCTCGCGCTGGCGAGGGCTGCGCCCTTGCGCGAGAAACCTTGTTCGCCTTGCGGCAGGAAAGCCTCACTCGATGAAAAGCGCAGGTCGAACTCGAAATCCCGCGTCGCGATCTTCGCGACGTAGCTCTCGCCGATGAGCTTGAGCGACCAATCGCCGATCCATACGTCGGTCGTTTCCTCGCGCGCTTCGGCGAGGCCGAAGCCGGTGCGCGCTGCGCGCTGATCGTGACGGAGCTTTCCGTGGCGCGCGTCGGCAATCGCGGCATGCGCAAACACCAGCTGGCGCGGCGCAAATGCGCTTGGGTTCGCCTCCGCCACGTGGGGGCGGTTGCGGAAAAAGGTGACCTGGACGCCGAAGTTGTTGCCGCGCGCGTCCTGAACCCATCCGGTGATGTACCACCATTCACTGCGAAACGCGGGGTGAGCGCCAGCGTCTTGCGGAAATTGAAGCAGGCGACCGGGTACCACACGAGGATATTCATCCGCCGCGACGACGCCGGTCGCTAGAAGCAGAACGGAGCTCGCAAGAAACCGCCGCCTCCTCATGCGTGCCCTCTGTCACATCGTTCGTCGATCACCAATCCTCCTTCACCGCCAGCACCGCCGGTGAGCCCATGGCCTGACGGCCGCTGGCGAGCACCGTGATCGTCGACAGCGCGAGCACGAGCAGTGCGGAGCCGGCCAGCAGCCCCCAAGGCACGGACATTTCCATCCCCCAATGGAACGATTGGCGATTCACCACATGAATAAGGACCAGGCTGACCAGCCATCCAAGGCCGAATCCCACCACAAGGCCAATACCGGTGACGGTCGCGCCCTCAGTGGAAAGCATGGCGCCAATTTGGCGCCGCGTCATGCCGATGTGGCGCAGCATGCCGAACTCACGCCGGCGCGACAGCACGAGCGCGCCGAACGACGACGACAGCCCGAACAGGCCGATGACGACTGCGGCAAGCTCGAGCGCATAGGTGACGGCGAACGTGCGGTCGAAGGCCCTAAGCGAGAATTCGCGGATTTCTCCAGGCGCTGCAATCTCGAGCCGGCTACCTCCGGGGACTTCGCGCTCGATTGCGCCGCTCACCTGTTCCACGCCGATGCCCGGTGCGAGCCACAGCGCGGCGTTGGTGGCGCCGCGGTCACCGGTTAGCGCGATGTAGCGCTCGCGCTCGATCGCGATGGCTCCCTGCGGCCGCGCGTAGTCGCGCCATACGCCAGCGACGGTGAAGGTAGTCGGCTTTCCCGCGATGGGAATTTCGATAACGCTACCGAGTGCAAACCCGTAGAGATCGACCATCGCCTCGTTGACCCACACCGGAGGCGGAGCGCCAGGATCCGGCGTGATTTGCGCGCTTACCAGCTGCAGCTGCCGCGTCAGGTTGGTCGCGTCGATCGTGCGCGCGAGCAGCACGACGCGCGGTCTGGCGGGATCGAGCAGCAGCTGTTGCTCTCGAAGAAACTCGGCGCGACGTACGCCCGGAAGCGCGGCGATGCGCGCCTGGTCATCCGCGGTCATGTATGCGGTATCGCCCCCTGCACTGGCTCGCACGTAAAGATCGGCCGGAAGAATGCGCTCGAGCCACGTATCGAGCGAAATCCGGAACGATGCGACCATGATGGCCATGGAGACCATCAGGCTCACGCTGGCGACGATGGCAGCGAGGCTCACGGCAGCCTGTCCCGGCGCGCCGCGCAGTTGCAACAGCGCAAGGCGCGAGGGCACTCCGCGCGGCATCGGCAGCACCGAAAGCAGCAGCACTGCGAGCCTGGGCATCAGCATCAAGGTGCCGATCAGGAGCAGCGCGATGGCGCCGTAACCGAACAAGGGCAGGCCCGCGACCGGCGGGGCAAGCGTGGCGATCGCCCCGGCACCGATGGTCGCGAGCCCGGGCCAGGGCGGCCGCAGGCGTGCGAACGCGCGCTCGTCGTCGCCGGCCTTGAGTGCCGGTGCGGGAGATGCCCGCGCGGCTTCGAGTGCGGGAGCGAGGCTCCCCAGCATTGCGATGACGACGCCGAGACAGAAGAAGAGCACCAGCGCAAGAGGGGCAAGCGTCAGCGTCGGAGCGACGCCGCGGAAGTAACCGGCACCCAAATCGGCGCCGATGATCCGGAGCGCGGCCTGCGCCAGGATGAACCCGCCGGCCAACCCGAGCGCGCTGCCGGCGATGCCGACCAGCGCGCCCTCTGCCACCAGCCACATGACGAGTTGTCGCCGGGTCACACCGAGCACCCGCAAAAGCGCCAGCTGCGCGCGCCGACGGACGACCGCGAGCGCCTGGGTCGAGAAAACCAGCAAGCCGCCGGTGAAAAGCGCCACCAGCGCAAGAATGTTCAAGTTGACACGGTAGGATCGCGACAGAGTCTCGCTGGCCTTGACGGTTGCCTCGGGACGCTGGACCGCAAGGCCCGCGGGCAGCTCTTGCTGAAGCCGTTGGCGAAAAGCGTCGACATCGACTCCTGGCTTCAGACGAAGGTCCACGCGGGTGATTCGACCCAGGCGATCGAAGTTTGCCTGGGCGCCGGCGATATCCATCACCGCGAATCGCTGGTTAGCGTCGGCAGTCACCAGCCCGGCAACGCGCAGCGTCGTCGCGCGGAGCGCGACTTGAAAGCTCAAGCTGCCGCCGACTTCGATGCCAAGCGAGCGCGCCGCGGCGGGACTTAAGAAAAGCGTATCGGAGCGCAGATGATCAAGGCGATCCGCGGAATCCGCGACCAGGCCAGGCTCCACGGCGCCTGCACGGAATACGTCGATCCCAATGATCTTCAACGTATCGCTGCGATCGGCGAGCTTCGCGTCGAGCTCGACCACCGGGCTCGCCGCGGCAACCTCGCGCAGCCGGGCAAGTCCCGGATAGACCGCTTCGTCGAAACCGCTCCGCGGGCCTCGCACCTGAAGATCCGCATCGCCGGAAAGAAACTGCACCCCAAGCGCGAGCTCGTTGACTGCGGCACCGGTAATGAGCTGCACCGCGTAGCCGAGCGCGACCCCGAGCGCGATGGCGAGCACCGACAGTATGCTGCGCGCCTTGTTTTGCGCGAGCGATCCGGCAAACACGAGCTGCAACGCGGATATTTTTGCTTCGTGCATCAGCTAATGCCACTTATTTTCGGAATGCTCATCAGGGCGCGAGCTCGCGCAATCCCGCCGTGGTCAGCTGCAGGACGCGATCGCATGTCTGCGCAGCCACGCGCGAGTGCGTAACCAGGATACCGGCGGCGCTGTTCTCCTTGATCTGCTCGCGCAGCAAGTGCAGCACTTGGCTGGCCGTCTCCGCGTCGAGATTGCCCGTGGGTTCGTCCGCAAGAACAAGCTGCGGTCGGTGCACCAGGGCACGTGCGATCGCAACGCGCTGCAGCTCGCCTCCGGATAGCTCGCGCGGCATGCTCGCTGCGCGCTCGCTCAAGCCGACGCCTGCGAGCATGATTGCCACTCGCGCGTCGGCTTCCGCTCGCGCAACGCCCAACAGTGACAAGGGCAACGCGACATTCTGGGCGACGGTGAGATACGGCAAGACATGGAACGCCTGGAACACGAAGCCCATGCGTTGGCGGCGAAGCGCGGTCAGCGCGTCATCGTCGAGCGTCGTGAGCTCCACGCCATCCAGCTGGATCGTACCTTCATCGGCGCTGTCAAGGCCGGCGACGAGATTGAGCAGCGTCGACTTGCCGATACCCGACTCGCCCATGACCGCAACATAGTCGCCGACGGAGAGTTCCAAGTGCACGTTGGCGAAAACTGTACGCTGCCGCGGCCCGGCGTAGGACTTGGTCAGGCCATGAACAACAAGCATGGCCGCAGCGTAACGGTCGGGAGACCCTGTGACAAGCAGTGCTCCCGGTCAAGGATTGGATCGACTCCCAGGTCAAAAAAAGAACCCCCGAAATGCGGGGGTTGAGTACAGCGCCATGAACACCGCAGAATCCGCGACTGGAGCCAGGTCAGCAGCCTCAAGTATCGTTGATTCGATCCAACTTGGAACCGCTAAACGGCGGTTCCTTTCAATGCCTGTGCGCACCACCTAATGGTCGCGTCTCTCGCTTTAAATCGGCGCGTTGGCAATTTTCTCTCACCATGGTTCTCAGAATCGTCCGTGCCAGCGATTCCGGGGCAGCTACTGCTTCTCCGACTCGAATCACTCTTGAAACGGATCCGAATGTCACCGTGATGACCCCCCATCTGAATTGATACGAGGCGGCGTATCGCGTACCGTCGGCGTTCAAGGTCACTCGTCCAGCGGAGTTGAGTGCGTCCATCGGACCCTCCTTGGCTTGTTCCTGGCTTGTTCCAGCAAATCTTCGAGCTTCCTGCCGCTAATGGCAAGCTACGTACTGCCACGCAATGCCCTTACAACCCGGCTTTGCGAGAATGAAAGGGAAGCACCTTTCTCATTACTCCGGAGCTAACCGTCGACTCTGCTTCTTGGTTTTGTTTACGCAGCTCGCGGCGCACCCTGGCGAAGGTTTTTCGCAAGTCAGTTTCCACACTTTTCGTGTAGCGGAACGACGGATCAAGGATGGATTTCATCTGGCCTCCACGCTCGCGCCGTGAAATACACCGGTACCCCACGCGCTTCGCTCCTGTAGGTTGCAAGACGCGTTCCATCTCCGACCAAATTGCGAAGGTTCAGCGACTTACCGCAAACGCCACCTGCCTGGTTTTCGGTAACGTAAAGAACGCCGACACATTTGCGCCACTGTCGTCACGTTGCTTTGTTGCCGACAAGTTGTGATGGCCTATGCGGCAAGGGAAATTTTCCACCGGTCGAAAATAGGGTCGCCTAGTCCCTCAAATCGGTATTTTTTACCGTGACCTGACCGGACCTGCCCCAACTCTTAATGGCATCGCCAATGCAAAAAACCCGGCGACGCCGGGCTTTTGCATGGGGTCCCGCCAGTGCCAGCGGGCGGTTGCTTGCTTCTCGATACGTGCTTGGCGCTCTCGATCTTTAGCGCAGCGGTGGAATCTGCGCGCGAATGCGGGCGACGTTGTAGCGCGTGACCTCCGCCGCCCACTGCGCATCCACGGTCGGCAAGCCGAAATCGAGCGACAGATTGGTGACATAGACGAAACCGTTACTGAACACGAGGCTCGCCGGGAACAACAGCCCCGCGGGCGTGCCCTGTTCGTCGATACCTTCGAAGTCGCCGAGCTTGGCGATCACGCGGCCGCTTGGATCGACCACAACGATCTCGTCCGCCTGGTTCGCGGCGACCCAGATGTTATCGGAGGCGTCGATGATCAGGCCGTCCGCGCCGTTGATGCTGTTCACGAAGACTGCCGGAGTGCCGGCCGTAAAGCCGGACTGCACCGGAATCTTGACGATGGTGTCGTTGCCGGTGTTGGCGACGAACATCAGGGTATGGGTATTGTTGAAGGCGATGCCATTGGCGCCGAACGGGGGCACACCCTTGGTGCCAAGAAGCGGGTCGCTGACCCACGCCGCAGGCACGCCGCCGGCAGCCGGGATGCGCCAGATGGTGGCCAGAAACGAGTCGGAGACGTAGACGTTGCCAAGGGTGTCGAACGTCAATGCGTTGGGACCTGCACCCGACGGTAACGAGGCAAATACGCTCGACGCACCGGTCAGTGGGTCGACCTTTAGCACACTCGCACTGCCGAGATCGAGCACAAGGAGGGCATTCGTCTGCGGATGGAACGCGAGACCCAGCAGGAGGTTGCTCGAGCCGTGAACGTCCAGCTTGCGCAACAGTTTCCCGGCAGCGTTGAAGACGACGACATTGCCCGGTCCCGCGGACTTGCTCGCGTCGAAGTCGGCAACGTAGATGTTTCCCTGCGCATCGACGGTAATCCCTTCCGGATGCGCGGTTCCTGGCGGCAGCACCGCGAAGTTGACCGCAGGACTGCGGATCCACGCATTCGCCTGCAAGGTCATCCCTGCGAGCACGATGCAAGCCACGAACCGGATAAAACAACGAACTGTCATGAGCTCCTCCTTATGTTGCTACGCGCTCGGGCCGCGCCCGCGGCCCGCATTCGGTGCGCGGGTCAGCTGTCCCAGGCGCCCTGCCCCGGGAGAAGTGGTTTTTTCCGGGGACTGCGCCGTCTAATCGGATTGACTGGAATTCTCTAGTCCTTGAATCCTTCGAAGTCGATTAGCAGCGTGATTTCGTCCCCGACACTAGGGATTCCCGTTTTCATCCCGAAGTCGGAACGCTTGAACTTCGCAGTGGCGTCGCCGCCGCATTTTTCCTTGTTGTTGCCGCTCGCCGGATTGCACTTGAAGCGCACAATCGTCAGCGTCAGCGGCTTGGTCACGCCAAGCAGCGTCAGATCGCCGTCGATCGAGCTCGGGTTGTCGCCGTTGAAGCTGACCTTCGTGGCCTTGTAGGTCATCTGCGGAAACTCCGCGACGTTGAAAAAGTCGGCGGTGCGCAGATGCTCGTCGCGCGACCGCGGCCGGGAACCCTTGTCGCTATCGCCTGTCGTGATCGTGGCGGTCGGGACCGCGAGGTCGACGGAGCCCGTCTTCGCGGCCCGATCGAGCGTCACCTTGCCGGTCGTCTTCTCGAAGCGGCCGTGGATCGTCGACAGGCCGAGATGATCGACGGTGAAGTTAGGGAACGTATGATAGGAGTCGAGCGTGTAGGATTCCGGCGCCGCGGCGGCGGCGACCGGCAGGACGGCGAGCAACAGGATGGCAAGGCGTTGTGACATAAGATCCTCCTTCGACTTGAACGTCAGCTGAATGAGCCGCGCGCGGCGTACCATGCGGCGGCGATGGGAAAGACGGCGGCGACGAGCGCATAGAACGCGAGCAGCGCAGCGCGGACGATCGACGGCAGCCGCTCGCTCGCCGGGAGCATTGCGGCCAGCGGGACCAGCAGCAGCAGCGGCAGCGCATACCAGGGCAGCTGGGCCAGCATCAAACTGCCGGCCGCGAACAGGCTCGTGAGGATCGCGATCGACAACGCGCCGGTGAACCGCGGCGCGATATTGCGCGAGAAGATCACCTGCACGAGCAACAACGCGCCCGCCGCGGCGGCAACCGCGATGCCCGCGAGCAGGAAGCCGATCGATGCCGACACGACGGCCGCGACACCGGTTGCAAGGCCAAGCCCCAGGCCCGCTGCTCCTGTGCGCAATCCGTCGGCGCGCAGCGCAAGAACGAGCGCAGTCAGCAGGGAGCCAAA
Source organism: Casimicrobiaceae bacterium (assembly GCA_036491495.1). Taxonomy (GTDB): domain Bacteria; phylum Pseudomonadota; class Gammaproteobacteria; order Burkholderiales; family Casimicrobiaceae; genus PALSA-1003. The sequence goes on along the minus strand of DASXBW010000104.1, from coordinate 3,584 downwards.
CACCGCGATGCCGGCGGCAGCGACATAGAGCGCGGAGCCCTCCTGTTGCCGCAGGACCGACGCAAATGTCCAAATCGAAACCAGACCGGCGGCCAGCGCGAACACCGCGGCGATCGCGCGCGACGGCCGCGGCATCAAATCCGCCGCGAGCCCAATGACCGGCACGATGAGCCCCACCAGCAGAATCTTGCGCGACGCCGTGAGGGGTGAGAATTGAAATCCCGTCGTCAGCGCCATCGTCGTCGCATAGCCACCGGCGATCGCAAGCCACGCGAAGCGCGTGCGTGCAAGCACGGTCGCGATCACGAGCGCAACGATGAGCGGCGCGACGCCGCCTTGAACCGCGGGGTGGTTGAGCAGTTCCATGTTGGCTTATTCGGTGCGGCGGGCAGGACGCCGCCGGCGCGCCATATGTCACGCGTTCTCCCCCGTGTCACAGGACATTGCGCCGGCTACTCGTCGGTAAACAGCTACGCGGGGCCGTTCATTCCAGCCAACCGATTCTCCTCCGGCAACGGAGCGGATTGTACCCGACGATGCCGGCAGACTGATGCAGAACCCGGCGTCGCCACGAATGGCTGGGCGGATGGGGTGGCCGTAGTTGCCAAATGACGCCGCGAGCGACCTGTGGGGTCGATCCCACCCATTAGGCCTTTCTCAAATTCTGATCCTTGAGCGGTATCGAGCGGATGCGTTTCCCCGTCGCGGCGTAAATCGCGTTAAGCACCGCGGGCGCGGCCACGAAGATTGTCGGCTCGCCAACGCCGCCCCAGAAGCCGCCCGACGGCATGACAATCGTCTCGACCCTCGGCATCGCCTCCATGCGCATGATCTTATAGGTGTCGAAGTTCTTCTGCTCGATGCGGCCATCCTTGACGGTGCATTCGCCGTAGAGAAGGGCGGAGAGTCCAAATGCGAATGAGCCTGCGACCTGGCGCTCGATCTGTGCCGGATTTACCGCGTAGCCGGGGTCGGTCGCGGCGACGATGCGGTGGATCTTCAAGGCTCCCTTGCTGCTGACCGAGACTTCGGCGCAGGCCGCCACGTAGCTCCCGTAACCCATTTGTTGCGCAAGGCCGCGATAAATGCCGCGCGGCGCTCCCTTGCTCCAGCCGACACGCTCGGCAACGGCATTGAGGACGGCGAGGTGTTTGGGACTATTCACCATCAGCTTGCGGCGAAACTCGAGCGGATCCTGGCCGGCCGCGTGCGCAAGCTCATCCATGAAGCATTCCAGATAAATCGCGTTCTGATTGTTGTTCACTCCGCGCCAGAAGTGCGGTGGGATGTGCGGGTTGCGCATCGCGTGATCGATGAGCAGGTTTGGAATCGTATAGCCTAACGCACCTTCCGCACCGCCCGCATTGAGGCCCTGGAACACAACCGCGTCCTTGCCGTTTTGCAGGTTCTGCGGAGCGACATAGGCGAGGATCGACTGGCCCGCAATCCGCATGTGCAGCGCCGTGAGATTGTTGTTGCCATCAAAAGCGCCGGTCATCTTCGCCTGGGTAATGGGATGGTAGCGGCCGTGCGTCATGTCTTCTTCGCGCGACCAGATGAGCTTCACCGGCGTGCCCGGCATTTGCTTGGCAATCGCGACTGCCTGCTTCACGTAATCGTGCGTCGTGCGCCGGCCAAAGCCGCCGCCCGGCGGCATCTTGTGGACATCGCACTGTGCGAGCGGCAAGCCTGATGCTTCGGAAGTGACGGCCAGCGCCGCCTCGCCGTTTTGCGTCGGCACCCACGTTTCGCACCGGTCGGCGCTATAGAGCGCAGTCGTGTTCATCGGCTCCATCGTGGCGTGGTGCTGGTAAGGAAAGGTGTAGATCGCCTCGACCTTTTTGGCGGCACCGGCAATCGCCTGTTTCGCATCGCCGTTCTCATTGCCGACAAACGCCTGCTCGGCGTCGAGGCCGGTCCTCAGGAATTCGGCGATCGACGCGCTCGTCACCGTGGCGTTGCTGCCCTCCTCCCAAGTGATCGGCAGCGCATCGAGGGCGACTTTTGCTTCCCACCAGTGATCGGCGACCACCGCAACCGCCGAATCGCCGACCGGTACCACCTTTCTTACACCTTTCATGCTCATGATGTGGGCCGCATCGAAGCTCTTCACGGTGCCGCCGAACACCGGGCAATCGCTGATCGCAGCGCATAGCATGCCGGGCAGTTTCACATCGATGCCGTAGACCTGTGCTCCGATGACCTTGGGCGCGGTGTCGAGGCGCTTCACCGGTTTTCCGGCAATCTTCCAGTCCTTGGGATCCTTCAGCACCACGTCCTTCGGCGGCTCGATCCGGGCCGCCGCTTCGGCTACCTTGCCGAAAGTCGTGGTGCGCCCCGAGGGCATGTGCGTAATCACGCTATTGCTCGCGCTGCACTCCGAAGCGGAAACCTTCCACTCGTTCGCCGCCGCCTGGATCAGCATCAGGCGCGCGGTCGCGCCACCCTTTCGCACGTATTCATTGGATTCGCGGATGCCGCGGCTGCCGGCAGTGCCAAAATTGCCCCACACGCGATTGCGGGCGAGGTTTTGGCCCGGCGTGGGGTACTCCGTGGAGACCTTCGACCAGTCGCAGTCGAGTTCCTCTGCTACGAGCTGGGCGAGACCGGTCATCGTACCTTGGCCCATTTCAGTGCGCGCGATGCGGATCACGACCGAGTCATCCGGGCGGATCACAACCCACGCGTTGACTTCGGGCGAGTCATCGGCAGCGCGCACGATATCGGGTCCGCCGAATGGGAGCTTAAGACCGAGGGCAAGCCCGCCGCCTGCGGCAGCGACGGCGATAAGAAAGGAGCGGCGAGTCATCTGGGGAACGTTGTTCATGATCGCCTCCCTCATGCCTTGGCCGCGGCAGTGTGGATCGCCGCGCGCACCTGTTGGTAAGTACCGCAACGGCAGATGTTGGTGATCGCCGCGTCGATGTCGGCGTCGGTCGGCTTGCGTTTGACCTTAAGCAACGCAGCCACGGCCATGATCATCCCGCTTTGGCAATAGCCGCACTGCGGGACATCATGCTCGATCCACGCTTGCTGCACCGCGTGCAGGACGCCTTTAGGGGCGAGACCTTCGATGGTCGTGATCTGCTTGCCTTCCGCCGCGCGCGTCGGAAATGCGCAGGAGCGTACGGCAGCGCCATCGACGTGCACGGTGCACGCGCCGCACTGGGCGATTCCGCAACCATACTTGGTCCCCGTAAGACCCACCCATTCGCGAATGGCCCACAAAAGAGGTGTGTCGGGACCGATGTCTACTTCATGCACTGATCCATTGATAGTGAGACGACTCATGACGAACCTCCAAATTCAAGATGTAAAGCGCCAGCGACACTCTGTCTAACATCTTTCACGCGCGCAGGCACCGTTAATGGCCAACGCTTGCTTACCCGTGCCATCCGAACCAGGCGCACAAAATCCCAATGATGATGGCGAGCCAAAACAACGCCGTCAGCCGCTCGTTCGTTTCCGCCGTCCGGCGATCAATGCGCTCGACCAGCTGATCGAACTGCGCTCGGGTCGGGGACATGCCCTCCTCGGACGGGGATCGTCGCACCTCGTCTGTTGATACCGGAAGGAAGAGCGGC
>DASXBW010000103.1:0-7511 GCA_036491495.1 Casimicrobiaceae bacterium | reverse complement strand
GCTGGATGAGCTTGCTCTCGCGGTAAGTGTAGACATTGACGTCGCCCGACTGGGCGAACGCTGAGCCGGCACCAACGATCGCATTTACGACCACGGCACCACGCGCGAGCGCGCGAACGGTCTTCATCGCCAATCCTCCATAGCGACCTTCGCTTGACGTAGGGGAGGGAGCGGGCCGGCGTCAAATGGATTGGCTCCGCAACTTCAGTATCTTAGATGAATTCCAGTGTGCCCCATCGGTTAGAACGATTCGAAGAAACTTGGTTATACGTTGAGGGCGCGTCGCGATCCCGCCCGTCCGACGGGGGCCGCAGCCGACATGCGGCAACGGGTCTCAGCGCACGACAATCTGAGACGCTGGATGAGATGCCGGCGAGAGCGCGGCAATTTCGGCGATCAGTTTCTTGATGATGGCGCGGCCGAACGAGTTGAAGTTCTCGGCGACCAGAACGAACGCGCCCGGGCCGCCGATAACGTTGTCTTGGTAGTATTTCTCGAGGCCGCCAGGCGGATTGGTATGCTCGGCATTCCACGGCACCGGCCGGTCGCTCAGGATGACGAGCCCATTGATGACGATCCCTTTGGCAATGGTCTCGTCGCGCGCAAGCTTCACGTCACGGCCCGCATTGTTGGTGCCGTCGCCGGAGACGTCGATGGTACGGCGAGCGGCGCCGAATGGGGCACGCTCCAACTGAGCGGCCGCAAACTCGATGCCGCCGCTGATCGAGGTACGGTCGGCGAACGAGCGAGGCAATTCCAGGAGTTGGTCGCCGAATTTGCGTGCCGCGTCGGGGCCGTCGATGATGGTCCAATCAATCACGAGCTTTTGTGCACCAAAGCCCGACCATTCGACGAAGCAGAGGGCGATGCGCTGCTGCGGGCCGGATTTGATCGCATCCATCACGTGTGGATCGGAGATCGCAGCCGCGTAGCCTTCGCGCTGCAGCAGAAATTTAGGATGGTCGACGCTGCGCGACACGTCCGACGACAGCACGAGCAGCAGGTCGACTTGCTCCGCCGCAAACGCAAATGCTGTCTGGATCAGGATCAGCGCGGCCAGCGCCAGCATGCATCGAACAGGCACCCTCATGCATTTTCCGAGCCGGATCATGACCGTCCTTCCATGGCGTCGCCGCAGCGGCGTCGTCCAGTGGCGCTGAGGCTTGCAGGATAGCCGATTCCGATTGACTTGCGCATGGGGTAGGGGCACCGCGGCGGTCAAATTGAGATGATGTCCCCGCTGATGCTGGGGAATTTGGCCTGCCGCGAGGCGAAAAGCGTTGCCGCCGGTTCTTTTCTCGCGACGCCCATTGTCACGCCGCAAGCGCGCGCATGATGGAATAGAGCGCGGACTGACCCTCGAAGCCGATGCCCGGCCTGTCGGACAGCGAAAGATAGCCGCGCTCCAACTTGGCGTCATCGGCAAAGCCGCCGAAGGCGCCGAATACGCCGGGATAGGATTCCGCACCGCCGAGACCGAAACCGCCAGCAATCGCGAGCGACATCTGATTGCCGCCGTGGGGGAACAATGCACTGCGCGGCCAGCCGTGGCGCTCGACCATCGCGACGGTGCGTGCGTACTGCTCGATGCCGTAGGCCTGCGGCGGATCGACCTGGATGACGTCGTTGCGGTCCGCGCGCAACCCGCCAAAACGAACGAGATTTTCCACGTCTTGCGTCGAAAAAAGATTTTCTCCGGTCGCGAGAGGGGGATCATACGCGTCGGCAATCTCCGCGAGCAGGGAAAAATCGAGCGGATCGCATGGCTCCTCGAACCAGCGCAGCCGGAACGGCGCGAGCGCCTTGGCGTATGCGAGAGCTTCCTCGCGCCCGAACTTGGAGTTGGCATCGACCGCGAGCTGCGCATGCGCGGGCAAGATCGTCTTGACGGCTTCTATCCGGCGCACGTCCTCGGCGAGCGGGAGACCTCCGACCTTCATCTTCACCATCGTGTAACCGGCGTCGAGATGGCGACGCATCTCGTCCTGAAGATCTTTGACGGTCTGGCCCGGCGCGTACCAACCGCCGCCGACGTAGCAGAAGACCTTGGTGGCGGGCTTGTTGCCGTTGTAACGCTCGGCAAGCACGCGGTGGAGCGGTTTGCCGGCGATCTTCGCGACTGCATCCCAAACGGCGACTTCGATCGTGCCGATGGCGATCGAGCGCTCGCTGTGACCGCCGGATTTTTCCCGTTGCATCATGACGGCGAGAATTTTTGCGGGATCGAAGTTCTCTTGTGTCTCGTCGAGGAGGCATCGCGCATCAGCGGCGAGGATGCGAGGGATGAAGCGCGCGCGCATTGCCGCGCCGCAGGCATAGCGGCCGGTCGAGTTGAAGGCGAAACCGACCACGGGCCTGCCATCGCGCACCACATCGGTGATGACCGCCACGACCGAGGTCGTCATTTCGGAAAAATCGAAGCTCGAATTCCTGATGTCCGACTTGAGCGGGACCGCGCATTCGCGGATGTCGACGATACGCATCTGGGCTTTATTCCTGGCGATTCCTGTTACAGTGCGATCCGCAAGGTTCGGTGGTCCTATTCCGCACACCTTACGCTCGCGCAGGCGCCGAGGGACGGTTGGGACGTTGGTATTTCAGCAGGTCGCACACCTTGACCGCGTAGCAATCCACGCCGATCCACAAGAGGAGATGACTATGGCCGCCACCGATCGTTTCGATGTTCCCCCGGAAATGCGGGCGTTTGCGGAAAAGAGCGTCGAGCAGGCGCGGCAGGCCTTTGACGGCTTTATTTCCGCGGCGCACCAAGCGATGAGCGCCTTCGAAGGGCAGGCCGAGACCGCCCGCAAGGGTGCCAAGGACGTAACCGAAAAGGCGATGACTTTCGCCGAGCGAAACATCGCGAGCGCGTTCGAATTTGCCCAGGAGCTGATGCGGGCGAGAGACATCCAGGACGTGTTGCGACTGCAGGGCGACTATATCAAGCGCCAGATGCAGGTGTTGACCGAGCAGGCAAGGGAGTTAGGCGAGAGCACAAGCAAAGCGGCAAAGGACGCGGCTGCGCCCAAACGCTGACGGTTGCCTGCTTACCAGTTCAGGCCGGAAAGAAAAAAGACTGGTACAACCGACACTTGATTGTGCAGCGCAATATTTCTATTGCATTGCACCAAAAGAGTGAGTATATCATCCTCAACAGACGGCTGTGGCGTTTCCAATGTCAGGACGACGGCACGGGCCTGTTATCACCGAAGCATGGATCGGCTGTGGGCGCAGATCCGTGCGATGCCGGATCATCGCCCTCCAAAGGACCGATCTATGAGCGAGGCCATCGACACGAGCGTATCCAAATCCAGATCGAAGGCGGCGGCCCAGCCGGCCGCGTTCGAGATGCCGAAATTCGAACTCCCCAATTTCGAGATTCCCAAGATGGAAATCCCGGCCGCGTTCCGCGAGATCGCCGAGAAGAGCGTCTCGCAGGCAAAGGAAACCTACGAAAAGATGAAGTCAGCCGCCGAAGAGGCGACTGACGTGCTCGAGGACACCTACGCAGCTGCGAGCAAGGGCGCCTCCGACTACGGCCTCAAGGTGATCGAGGCGGCGCGCGCCAACACGAACGCCGCATTCGACTTCGCGACCCAGCTGATGACCGTGAAGTCGCTGTCCGAAATGGTCGAGCTCTCGACCGCGCATACGCGCAAGCAATTCGAGGCCCTGACCACTCAGTCTAAGGAGCTTGCCGCGATCGCACAGAAAGTGGCCACCGACTCTGCCGAACCCGTCAAGGAAAGCTTCGGCAAGGTCTTCAAGAAGGTCGCCTGAGTTTCACGACCTGCGTTCGTTGTAGCGTTGAGCCCGGGCTTGTCGCCCGGGCTTTTTTCATCGGGAGTGGAAGCAGCGGAACCGTTGCCAGCCCGCCATCGGCGTCCTTAAAGCGCGTTCACGCCGTCTTCGACAGGCTATGGACGCGCGTGAAAACGCGCTTGAGGCGGGCGAGGGAAATCAACACCTTGTCAAAGCAGGGTGGGGCTCCTAGGTTGCCCCGCGATCGAAGACGCGTGCAGCTGTAGCTCAGTTGGTTAGAGCGCTTGGCTGTGGACCAAGAGGTCGGTGGTTCGAGTCCACCCAGCTGTACCAAATGCGCCGTGTCGCTCTTGGCCTCGACATTTCCCCTGTCTTCAAGCGGTGCGCGTAGCAACGAAGCGCGCCGCGGCTTTGAGCACGTCCGCGTCGCTGCCGAAGGTGCTCAGCGCGGCCTGCGCCTCGCTGACCAGGTTATCGAGCCGGCGCCGCGCGACCGTGGGTCCGAGCACGCCGACCAGCGTTGCCTTATGGGCGGCCGCGTCCTTACCGGTGGCTTTGCCGACCGTCGCCGGATCGCCCTCGACGTCGAGCAGGTCGTCGGCGATCTGGAATGCCTCGCCGAGAGCGGAACCGTAATGCTCAAGCGCCGCCCGCTGGCTTGGATTGGCCTTGCCCAGGATGGACCCGGCAAGACAGCCGAAACGCAGGAGCGCTCCCGTCTTCATTGCCTGCAAGACCTTGACATCTTGTTCGCTGAGTTCGGGCGGAGCTGCATCGAACCGTCCTTCGGCTGCGAGGTCGAGCATTTGCCCTCCCACCATCCCGCCTAGCCCGGCGGCGCGCGCGAGCGCCGAGACGAGTTCGAGCCTGACCTCGACGTCAGGATGCGTCTCGGGACGCGAAAGAATGTCGAAGGCGAAGGTGAGAAGGCCGTCGCCCGCCAGAATGGCGCTGGCCTCGTCGAATGCCTTGTGCGCGGTTGGGCGGCCCCGACGCAGGTCGTCATTGTCCATGGCGGGGAGATCATCGTGAGCCAGCGAATAGCAATGCACGCATTCCAGCGCTGCGCCCGCCATCAGCGAATTTTGGCGCGAGACATCGAACAGCGCCGCCGATTCCACCACCAGGAACGGCCGCAGGCGCTTGCCACCGCCGAGGCTTGCATAGCGCATGGCGTCAAGCAGCCGCGCCGGCCGCGCCCGTTCGCCCTCGATGGGGGTGGTCGCGAGCAGGCGATCGAGCAGCGCTTGCGTGTCGCGGGCAACTCGAGCGAGCCGGTCCTGAAAGGCCGCATCGGCGTCAACGGCCGTTTTTTTCACAGGATCGACGCGAGCCATGCGTTCCGCCCCCAGAGCGCGTTCAGCGGGAGGTAAATTCCAACTTTGCGTCCGAACGCGCGCTAACTCGTTGGGTTGGCCCCCTTTTTGGGCGGCCGACCGGCATCCACACAGCCCGCATGCGGGCCGCCGGGCAATTTAGCAAGGGCGACCCGCCCGTCCAAACTTTTCCTAACCCAATTCATTGAATATGTTGAATTGTTTTTGCTGACCCGGTCGGCGGGGCCTGGGATCGGCCGCTCTGCCAGAGATACCGCGGAGGCTTTGCTCGCGTGCTGGCTGTTGCTTCGATTGCGCTTGCGGTCTGGCTCTATCTGCTGCTCGCCCGCGGCGCCTTTTGGCGCTGCAGCGAACGCGATGATTGGGGGCCGGCAGAACTCCCGGCATGGCCGCGGGTCGCAGCCGTGGTGCCGGTTCGCAACGAGGCGGACTGCATCGGCGACAGCATCGGGTCGCTCCTCGCGCAGGACTACGGCGGTGAGTGGACGGTCATCCTGGTCGACGACGATAGCAGCGATGGCACCGCCGAAATTGCGCGCCGGGTTGCGAACGCCGACACGCGACTGCGCGTGGTGAGGAGCCGCGGCTTGCCGGCGGGGTGGACAGGCAAGCTCTGGGCCGCAAAACAGGGGGTCGATGCCGCCTCGGCGCTGCCGCAGCCGCCGGATTATCTGCTGCTCACAGATGCCGATATCGTGCATGCGCCCGATTCCGTCAGCCGTCTGGTCGCGCACGCCGAGCGGCAGCAACTCGTGCTGACGTCGCTCATGGTCAAGCTCAACTGCGAAAGCTTCGCCGAGCGCGCAACTATTCCGGCATTCATCTTTTTCTTCCAGATGCTCTATCCGTTCTCCTGCGTGAATCGACCGCAGAGCGCAGTCGCGGCGGCCGCTGGCGGCTGCATGCTGGTCCGCGCTGACGCCCTTCGCAAGGCCGGCGGGATCGAGGCCGTACGCGCAGCTCTCATCGATGACTGCGCCTTGGCGAAGGCCCTCAAAGCTCAGGGACCGATCTGGCTCGGGTTGACCGAGCGCGTGCGCAGCGTCCGTTGTTACCCCGCCGGTGCCGATATCCGCCGCATGGTGGCGCGTTCGGCCTATGCGCAGCTGCGTTACTCGCCGCTTCTTCTGTTGGCAGTGATGGCGCTGATGGCCTTGACTTTTCTCGTACCTCCGTTGGCGGCGATTTTCGGCAGCGGTGCGACGCGATGGATTGGAGCCGGAAGCTGGGCGCTGATGTTCGTCGCCTTTCAGCCGACGTTGCGGTTCTACCGGCTGTCACCCCTATGGGGTCTCGCGCTGCCTGTTATTGCCTTGCAATACATGCTCTTCACCCTCGATTCGGCCTATCAATATGTGCGAGGAGAGGGCGGAACCTGGAAGGGCCGGGTGCAGGCCAACGTGTCGGAGCGGCGATGATCACCCCCGTCGAAGCGCGATCGGGCAAAGGCCACCGGGACGAGAATTTTCCGGTGGCATCACGGCTGATTCACCCGCGCCATCGGGCGCCGGTCCTCGCATTCTACGAATTCGTGCGTACCGCCGACGATATCGCCGACCATTCCGTGCTTGCGCCGCAGGAAAAGCTTGCGCTGATCGACCGGCTCGAAGCGACCTTGCTTGGCAAAAGCAACGACGATCCGGTCGGCGTCGCTTTGCGCTCGCAGCTCGCGGCACGCCAGCTCTCGCCGCGTCACGCGCAAGATTTGCTCGCCGCGTTTCGAATGGATGTGACCAAGCTGCGTTACCGCGACTGGGACGATCTGATCGGTTATTGCACCTATTCCGCCATGCCCGTGGGGCGCTTCGTGCTGGACGTTCACGGCGAGAGCCGTGCCACCTGGCGCGCCAATGATGCGCTCTGCGCGGCGCTGCAAATCATCAATCACCTGCAGGATTGCGGAAAGGATTACCGTCAGCTCAACCGCGTCTACATTCCCCTTGACGCCTTCGCCGAAACCGGCGCGAGCGTGGACGAGCTCGGCGCTGGTCACGCGTCCGCGGACCTGCTCCGATGCATCCACCAGCTGGCGTCTCGCACCGGCGCGCTGCTGCGCGACAGCAAAGTGTTTTCCGCCAGCATCGAGGACACGCGGCTCGCTTTGGAGGTCGCGGTCATTCAGACTTTCGCGGAGCGTCTGGTGCGATTGTTGGCCCAACGTGATCCGCTGAGCGAGCGCGTCCACCTCGGCAAGGCGGGGGTCGCGGGTTTCGGCGTTCTCGGCCTATTATGGGGTGCGACCCGTCGCGTCGGCCGCGTGTTCGCAGCCGGCCAGAAAACACAGGATGCGTGAACGTTGGCGTTGGCAGAAGCTTCAGACATCGCTGCGGCCCAGCGGGCGTCGGGTAGCTCGTTTTACAACGCGATGCGCGTATTGCCGCGTGCGCAGCGCGAGGCGATGTTCGAGATCTA
>DASXBW010000102.1:0-30457 GCA_036491495.1 Casimicrobiaceae bacterium | reverse complement strand
GGGTTGGCTCGCCACCGGCGACTTGGGCTACTGCGACGACGATGGCTTCTATTTCATCACCGGCAGGCTCAAGGAGCTGATCATCAAAGGCGGCGAGAACATCGCGCCGCGCGAAATCGACGAGGCCTTGCTGAAGCATCCTGCGGTGCTGGAAGCCGCGGCGGTCGGTATACCGGATGCGCACTACGGACAGGAGATCCTGGCCTGCGTGGTGCTCAAAGCGGGCATGCAATGTTCCGCGGAAGCGTTGCGCGCGCATTGTATCCGCGAGCTCGGCCCTTACAAGACGCCCAAGATACTGCGCTTGGTCGACGATCTGCCCAAAGGCGCTTCGGGAAAGGTGCAGCGTCTGAAGCTGCTGGACGCGGCCTGATTCGGATAGGCTCGTGGGATGAAGCTGCCGTTCACGCGGTTCCAGGCGCCACGCCGCCGCACGACTCGCTAGAATGTCGATCGCGGCGGCGGAAAAGTCGCCGATGTCAGATCGGGGAGGGGCGAATGCGGTACGGTCGACGCGGGGCGATCTGCGGCGTTGCGCTGCTGCTGGCTGCAAGCGGGCAGACTGCCTTCGCCTTGCCGCCGGGGGTGGCTGCGGAGGTCGTGGACCTTCAGGGCAGCGGCGAACGAAAACCCGCGCTGAATGCCTCGTGGGTGCCGGCACGCGCACAGGACGATCTCTCTGCAGGAGCCTTCGTGCGCACCGGACCCGCCAGCAAAATGGCGCTGGTCTTTGCCGACGAAACCCAGGTCCGCCTCAACCAGAATTCGCTGCTGCAGGTAAAAAGCGTCGCCGGCAGCGCAGGCGAAACGACGACGCTGCGTCTGGAGCTTGGCCGCGCATGGTCGCAGGCAAAACGCGTTCCGGACGGGCTTCAGCTTGAGTCGCCGTCGGCGACGGCCGCGATCCGCGGCACCTCGTGGGAACTCGACGTCGACGCCGCCGGCACGACCACCTTGGCGGTTCTGACGGGGTCGGTCGAGTTCTTCAATGCGCTCGGAAGCGTCACCATAGCCGCCAACGAGGCGGCAGTGGCAGTGGTGGGCCAGGCGCCGGTGCGCATCGTGCTGAGCAATCCGCACGACCGCGTGCAATGGGTGAACGCGCTCAAGTTCGACCCCCGTCACTTTGCGCCTTGGGCATCGCGGTCCCCGGCGCTGACCGCCGCGCTGGCCGCAGTCGAGCGCAACGATATCGCCGCCGCCAAATCGTTGCTCGAATCAGACCGTGAGCGCCGCACCCGCGACGTCGCCGTCTACTCGGCGCTGGGCGAAATGGAGCTCGTCTCGGGCAACTTCGATCGCGCCATCGCGATCTTCAGGGACGGGCTGGCCGTCGCTCCTCGCGATCCCGAACTGCTGTCGCAGCTGGTACGCGCGCAGCTCCTGAGTGATCGTGTCGGCGAGGCGGAAGCGACCCTGGCGATGCCGCGTGACGCGGATACCGCCGACATGCTCGTCGCCGCGGGCGAAACCGCAAGGCGCCAGGGCCAGGCGCAGAATGCGCTCGCGAACTTCGCTCGCGCTACGGTCGTTGATGCGGGCAACGATCGCGCCTGGTATTCGCTGGGCGCGGCACAGAACGAGCTCGAACGCACGATCCCGGCGCGTCGCAATTTGCTGCAGGCGCTCAAGCTCAACGCCACCGGCGCAGGCTACGAAGGCGAGCTCGGAACGCTTGAAACGTTCGTCAATCACTTCGACGCCGCAGAGCAAGCGTTCGCGAGCGCTTTGCAAGCCAACCCGGCCGATTACGTCGCACTTACCGGATTGGGCTTGCTGCGGCTCAAGCAGGGTCGTCCGCAAGCGGCGCTGGACGCGCTCCTCCGCGCCGGTGTGATGGAGCCGAACTACGCCCGTGCCAAGGTGTACACCGCGATCGCGTATTACCAGACAGGACGCCATGCCGACGCCATCGCGACTTTGCGGCAGGCTACCGAACTGGATGACAAGGACCCGCTCCCATACCTGTTGTTGTCTCAGATTTATACCGATCTCTTCCGGGCCGGCGACGCCGTGCAGGCCTCGCGCGAAGCACTGCGGCGCCTGCCCAACCTCAAATCGCTCAACCAGGTCGCCAACGATCAGCAGGGCAAGGCCAACCTGGGCTTCGCGCTGGCCTTTTTCGGCCTCGAGGAATGGGCGCTCGAGATCGCGCAGCAATCGTACTACCCCTATTCCGGCGCGAGCCATCTGTTCCTCGCCGATCGCTACCAGGGTGACTTCAACAAGAACTCGGAATTGTTCCAGGGATTCCTGACCGACCCGATCGCCTTCGGCGGCAGCAACCGATTCTCGACGCTGGTACCGACCGCGGGCAACTATGCGACGTTGGGCAACACTTACTCGCGAAGCACCGAAGAGCGGTTGTGGAACCCTTACGTGCGATTGAACGGGGTCGTGGACTGGTTCACGCGCGGCGCGTATTTCATCGACGCCGAGAGCGGCTCAGGCACTACGCAGAGCAGCAATGCCGACCCCAACGGCCGGCAGGTTCCGGTCAAGGGCGACGAACGCATCGAGTTGTACGCCTTGGGCGTGGGCAGCCTCGTCACCGAGCAATTGGGTCTTTTCGGCTACACCACCAAGATCCGTGACACGGTAATCCTCCGCAATTTCACCAACACCGAAGGCGACCTGCGCAAGGAGCGTGCCGATGTCGGAGCGAGCTTCCGCTTTTCGCCGACGTCGATGACCTGGCTCAAATTCGGGCGCACCAACGAGCATCGAGCCTTCGAGCGCTATTTCGTACCCAATGAGGATGCTACGGCCGCCAACGGCGCGTCGTCGAGCTTCAGTGGCCGGCCGGAGGAATACCAGGTGCGGCATAGCATGGACCTGACGCCGACCGACCATCTTGCGTTCGGCGCGGAAACTGCGCGGGACTTGCGGACGAGTGAATTTTTTCAAGGCACCGTATTCACGAATCCCAACGGCAATGTCAGCATCGGATTTCTCGACGACCGCGCGGTGAAACTGCGATCCCGACAGGGCTACGTGTCGTACACCAAAGACGTCTTGCCGGCGCTCTCGGTGCAAGGGGACCTGTTCTGGCAGCAATTCAAGCAAGACATCGATGACTTCCAGGCGACGTTGGTCATTATCGGCGACACCAGCACACCGCTCACCCAGCAAACGCTCGCGAGCGTCACCGACACCCGATGGAACCCACGCGTGGGGGCCGTGTTCAAGGCCGGCAACCTCGTCGTTCGCGCGGCCTGGCAGCAGTGGACACAGCCGGCCTCGGTCAGCACGCTGGCACCGGTTGCGACCGCCGGCATCGAGATCGATGATCGCCTCGTCTCCGCTGGTGGCAACGCCAAGCGTGGCGTGCTGAAAGTACATTTCGAGCCCAATGACGTGACCGCGCTGGGCGGATTCGTCGACTACGAGAAGGTGCGCAACCTGGGCGAGTCCGGATTTCGCATCCCCACGCCGCAGATCGAGTTCGTCGACCTGCTGCGCAACGCGCAAACATCGAATGTGACGGCCCTCGACCTCGCCGAAGGCACCGCCGATTTCGACGCCGGACGCACCACGTCCGCCGGCATCACGTTCAACCGGATCTTGACCCCGACGCTGTCGATGGCGGCAAAATACGTCCGCACGCGAAACGATGCCGACATCTACTTCAAGGACGACGCAGGCAACCTCACCGTCGCGACCGGGATCGCGAAGATTCCGTTCACACCGCGCGATTTCTTTTCTGCCGGCATGACATGGGTGACCCCACAGCGCATCTACTTCAGTGCGCAGGCGGTGTACCGCTCGCAGCGTTTCGTCGACCGCGACAATACCGAAGCGAGCGCGCTGCGTGCGGATTGGAACGGCCAAGTGCTCGCGTTCTGGGAGACGCCTGACAAGCGCTTGATCTTCGGCGTCGCGGCGCTGAACCTCGGGAGCAAGGGCGCTGCGGAACGTTACCTCGCCGATGTCCGCTTCCGTTTCTAGCCTGCTGCAATCGAGCGGTCGCCAGCGCATCATCGAGGCTGTCGTAGCGGTCCTCGCGCTGGTGGCGCTCTGGTTGTTGAGCTTCACGCCACAATGGCGGCAGCTCGAGTTCAAGACCTTCGACGCGTATACCGCACTCGCGGCACGCGGTCCGGGCGACACGCCGGTGGTCATCGTTGCCATCGACGAGCCTTCGTTCCGCGAGTTGGGCCTGCACTGGCCGTTTCCGCGGCGCGCCCACGCTGAATTGATCGAGCGCGCCGCGAGCGACGGAGCGAGTGTCATCGCCTTCGACCTGCTGTTCGCCGAGGCAACCAACGCGGCGGACGACGGACGCATGGCGGACGCGATCCGCCGTGCCCGCAACGTCGTGTTGGCCAAGACGCGCGAAAAGTCACAGACGTCGGTAAGCCGTGAGTGGACGCTGGTCGAGCCGCTGCCGGAGCTCGTCGAGGCCGGTGCGCGTACGGGCGAAGTGGGCGTCGATCCGGACGCGGATTTCGTGGTCCGTATGATGCCGTCGTTCGCGGACAGCTTCGACCGCGAGATCGTGCGGCTCGCGCATGGGAAGGATGCCGCAGCAGCGTCGAACGCTGTGCAGGCGCTCGTCCGCTACGAGGGGCCGCACGGGAGCTTTCCCACCGTTCACTATTATCAGGCGCTGTCGCCTGGATTGCTTCCTGCAGGTTTTTTCAAGGACAAGATTGTCCTGATAGGACTGGATGTGCACGCGTCACCGGAGGTCACGCGCAGGCAGGCCGACTTGTACAACTCGCCATTCCTCGACGCGGAAGGCGGGGTGATGCCCGGCGTCGAGATCCACGCGAACGTCATCTCGAATCTCTTGCAGGGCCGCGCACTGATCCCCGCCTCGCAGACGCTCGAGACGGTTGTGGCGGGCCTGCTTGTCCTGGGCGTGGGTCTTGTCGGTGTCCGGCGCAGCCCAGCGGCGACGGCCGCGACGCTGGCGGCGCTCAGTGTTGCGTTGCTTGGTTTTAGCTATCTGCTGTTCGCTTCCTACGATCTATGGCTGTCACCGCTGCTGCCGATCGCCGCAGCGGCGGCCATGTTCATCGTACAGACCGCCGTCGGCTTCCTGAGCGAGCGGCGACGCGCGCAGGAGACCAAACGCGCCTTCGCCCAATACGTTCCGGCGGAGGTCGTCAATCGCTTGATCGAGCGCCCGGAATTGTTAGAGCTGGGTGGCGAGGAACGCGAGCTAACCTTGTTGTTCGCCGACCTCGCGAACTTCACGACCATGTCCGAGAAACTCCCGCCACGCGCGGTAGTCGCGATGCTGGGCAAGTACTTCGATGCCATGAGCACGGTGATCTATCGCCACTCCGGGACGGTCGATAAGTACATCGGCGACGGCATCATGGCGTTTTGGGGCGCGCCATTGCCGGATGACCGGCACGCCGAGCGTGCGTTGCAGGCGGCGATTGACATGCAGGATCAATTCGGCAAGCTGGCGCGCCGGCTCGAGCGGAAGGGCGCGCCGGTCATGTCGATGCGGATAGGGATACACACCGGCAACGTCATTGTCGGCAATGTCGGCTCGCGCGCGCGATTTGCGTACACGGCGATCGGAGACGCTGTGAACCTTGCATCCCGGCTCGAAGGCGCCAACAAGGCCTACGGCACGTCGATCCTGTTGAGCGAGGCGACCGTGCTGCGTCTCAAGAATCGGGTTTCCCTCAGACCGGTCGACTCGGTCACGGTCAAGGGGCGCAGCGACGCAGTAATGATCTTCACGCCTTGCGCGGACGAAGCGCTCGCCGACTTGTCCCGCGCGGCGCTCGATGCGTTCAACCAGCGTGCCCTGGACCAGAGCCTTGCCCTTTGGCGCCAACTCTTGAGCGCCTACCCCGCCGACCGTATCGCGGCCGCGTTCGTGAATCGCATCGAGTCACTGCAAAGCGCTTCGACCGCTGAATGGACCGTTGCCACAGCGTTGGACAAGCTTTGACAATGGCGGAGTCCTGGTGCGAGCCGATAAGCGATGCCACCGGCCGCCGCCAGGAGCGATGAGGGGTTATTGCGTCACTGCTGCCGGGGCCGCTGCCGGTTGTTCTCTATGGCGTGCTGGTCACGCTCTTCGCCGGAAGGCGTCTGGTTGAGGCGCGCGTGTGCGATTTCGCGCGTTCGCTTTTCGTCGATTGCCGTGGGTGCCGATCCTTTATACTACCGGCACGTCTCACCCTCCCACCGCGATCCGCCGCCCACGGCAGGATGCGCCCATGACCCGCACCATCGCGTTCGATCAGCGTTCACGGCAGCAGACGCACTTCACGACGTGCTACATGTGCGCGTGCCGCTGCGGCATCAAGGTCACCATCGAGAGCAACAAGGTACGCTTCATTCAGGGCAACCTGAACCACCCGGTGAACAAAGGCGTGCTGTGCGCCAAGGGGTCCGCCGGGATCATGAAACAATATTCCGCCGCGAAGCTCAAGAAGCCACTGAAGCGCAGGCCGGGGAGCGAACGCGGCGCGGCGGACTTCGTCGAGATCGAATGGGACGAAGCACTGGAAATCCTGACCGCGCGCTTGTCGAAAATTCGTTCGACCAACCCGACCGAGCTCGCGTTTTTCACCGGGCGCGACCAGATGCAGGCGCTGTCGGGCTTGTGGGCGCAGCAGTTCGGCACCCCCAACTGGGCGGCGCACGGCGGGTTCTGCTCGGTGAACATGGCGGTTGCCGGCCTATACACGATTGGCTATTCCTTCTGGGAATTCGGCGCGCCCGACTGGGAGCACGCCAAGTACTTTCTGCTTTGGGGCGTGGCCGAAGATCACTCGTCGAACCCGATCAAGATCGGCCTCGAGAAACTCAAGCGCCGCGGCGCCAAGTTCGTGTCGATCAACCCGATCCGCACTGGCTACTCGGCTATCGCCGACGAATGGCTGCCGATTCGCCCGGGGACCGACGGACTGCTGGCGCTCGCCATCGTGCACGTCTTGCTCAAGCGCGGCTTGATCGACTGGGAATTCCTGATTCGTTACACCAACGCGCCTTGGCTGGTCGTGCAGACGCCGGGCATCGCCGGCGACGGCTTGTTCGCGCGCGATGCAGAGGACCATCCGCTGGTGTGGGACCAGCAGGCGCAGCGGCTGGTCAACGGCCTGGAACCGGAGATCGCGCCGGCGCTGTTCGCGACGGTCAAGCTCGATGACGGCCGCGTTGCCAAGAGTGTTTTTTCTCTCGCCACCGAGCGCTATCTCGACGAGCGCTATTCGCCGGAGCGGGTGGCCGTGGCGTGCGGCGTTCCCGCGGAGACCATCACCCGCATCGCGTACGAGATGGCGCATGTCGCGTTCAACGAGGCGGTCGAGCTCCCCATCAGCTGGACCGACATGCATGGACGGACCCACGACAAGGTCGTCGGTCGGCCGGTGGCGATGTACGCCATGCGCGGGATTTCCGCGCATTCCAACGGCTTTCATACCTGCCGCGCGCTGCACCTGATCCAGATGCTGCTCGGCGCACTCGAGGGCCCGGGCAACTTCCGCGCGCGGGCGCCGTATCCGCGGCGCATCCCCATGCGCACGCTGCCGGAGAACGATCCGGCGATCATCTTCGCGCCCGACACGCCGCTGAAACGCATGCCCAACGGCAACCCGGCTCGGCCCGAAGATCTGGTGATCGACAAGGACGGAAGGCCGTTGCGCATCGACAAGGCTTACTCCTGGGAGACGCCCTTGTCGCCACACGGCCTGATGCACATGGTCATCACCAATGCGGCGAATCGGGATCCGTACCCGATCGACACCTTGCTGCTGTTCATGGCCAACATGGCCTGGAACTCGACCATGAATACCGGCGAAGTGCGCGAGATGCTGGTGCGCAAGGACGAGCGCGGCGAATACGCGATCCCGTTCCTGGTGGTGGTCGACGCATTTCATTCCGAGACGGTCAATTTCGCCGACCTCGTGCTGCCCGACACCACCTACCTCGAGCGCTACGACGCGATTTCACTCCTCGACCGTCCGATTTCCGAGCCGGACGCGGCGGCCGATGCTATTCGTCATCCGGTCATCGCGCTCGACCGTGACGTTCGGCCGTGGCAGGACGTGCTCATCGAGCTCGCGTCGCGGCTCAAGTTGCCGGCGTTTACCAGCGCTGACGGCTCGCGCAAGTTCTGCGACTACAAGGATTTCATCGTCAACTACGAAAAGTTTCCCGGGATCGGGTTTCTCGCCGGTTGGCGCGGTGCCGACGGCGAATCGCACCTGCGCGGGGCGCCGAATCCGAAGCAATGGGAAAAATATATCGAGAACCAGTCGTTCTTCTCCTATCCATGGCCGGACAACATGCGCTACTACCGGTTCGCGAACAAGGATTACCTCGAGTTCGCGGAAAAGCACGCGCTGTTCGGCACGCCGCCCGTGGCGGTGATCATGCAGATGTATTCCGAGCCGCTGCAGAAATTCCGTCTCGCCGGGCAGGGCCTGTACGACGGGCCACAGCCCTCATCGCCGACCGACCAGGAGCGTCTGGCCAGATATTTCGACCCCTTGCCGTTCTGGTACGAGCCGCTGGAGAGCGCGCGAGTGTCGCATGACGAGTACCCGTTGCATGCCATCACTCAGCGGCCGATGATGATGTACCACTCGTGGGATTCGCAAAATGCGTGGCTGCGACAGATCATCTCCGAGAATTATCTCTACATGAACCGCGGCACCGCCGCGCGGCTCGGACTTGGCGATTTCGACTGGGTGTGGGTCGAGTCGCACCATGGCCGCCTGCGCTGCCAGCTGAAGACCATGGAAGGGGTCGAGGCGAACACCGTCTGGACCTGGAACGCCATCGGCAGGCAGGCTGGAACGGCGGGGCTGGAGGAAGACGCCTCGGAAGCGACCGCGGGATTTCTGCTCAATCATCTGATCTCGGAGTTGCTGCCCAAAGGGCATGGCGACGATCGCCGGCTTACCAACTCGGACCCGGTCACGGGTCAGGCCGCGTGGTTCGACCTGCGTGTGAAGGTCGGCAAGTGTGCGGCCGGCGAGACCGGCATCTGGCCGAAATTTCCCGTGTCCAAACGCCTGCCCGGCGACAACGGTCAGCGTCCGTCCACCTGGCGCTATCACACCCAGGCGCCATCGTGAGACTCGGCCTCGTCATCGATCTCGACACCTGTGTGGGCTGCCACGCCTGCGCAACCGCGTGCAAGGAATGGAACGCTTCGTCGCCGGTGAGCGGCCCGCTGTCCGACTACGAGCCCTTCGGTGCGGAGCCGTCCGGTGTCTGGTTCAATCGCGTGCGCCACTACGAGCTTGGCGAGTATCCGGCGAGCAAGACCATCAATTTTCCGATGTCCTGCATGCACTGCGCCGACGCGGACTGCGTGACCGTCTGCCCGACCGGTGCATCGTACAAGCGCGACGACGGCATCGTGCTCGTCGATCAGGACAAATGCATGGGATGCAACCTTTGCGCGTGGGCGTGCCCTTACGGTGCGCGCGAGCTCGACACCGCGACGGGTACGATGAAGAAGTGCACACTTTGCGTCGACCGCATCAACGACGTGCTGCTGCCACCCGAGGAGCGCCAGCCGGCGTGCGTGCTCGCCTGCCCCACCCATGCCCGCTTCTTCGGCGACTTCGACGATCCCGCTTCCGACGTCTCGCGGCTGACTGCCGAACGCGGAGGCTTCGGGCTGATGCCCGAGCTGGGGTACGCACCGGTTAATCAGTATTTGCCGCCGCGCGAACCCAAGACGGTGATCGGAGCGAACGACGTGAAAGCGCTCCTCGAACGCGGGCTTGCGAGCCTGGCGAGCCCAGTGATCCGCCGCTAAAGCGCGCTGGGCTCGACATCGCCATGAAGCCATCGCTCAGCGTTATCTTTTTTACCGTCAGTTCGGGCGCCGGGCTGGGCCTGCTTGCACTGCTGGCGCTCGGCGATTTGCTCGACCACGCGCTGCCATCGGAGGCGCTGCTGCAAGGCATTGCTGTGGCGTTGGCGCTCGTCGCGGCGGGCCTCGCCTCCTCGGCGCTGCACCTTGCCAAGCCTTCGAATGCCTGGCGCGCGTTCTCGCGCTTCCGCACTTCCTGGCTGTCGCGCGAGGCGGTGTTCGCCGCGTGTCTTTTTCCGGTGGCGCTCGCGTACGGCGTACTGGCTTGGACCGCCGAGGACGGTGCGTTGCGTGCACTGGCTGCCCTTGGCGTCGCGCTGCTGGCGTGGGCGGTGCTGGTTTCGACCGCAATGATCTATGCAAGCCTCAAACCTATCCGGCAATGGCACAGCGCCTGGACGCCGGCCAATTATTGGCTGCTCGGCCATTGGTCCGGCGCGGTTTTGCTGCTTGGATTGGCGCGAATCCACGCGGCGCACGAGCGATCTTTCGGATGGCTCGCCGGCGGGCTCGGGGTCGCGGCGCTGATCGCGAAAATAGGACAGTGGCGCGCGATCACTGCCGGCGCGCGCGACGCGCCAACGCTCGAGCGCGCGATCGGCGTGCCACAATACTCAACTAAGTACCCAACTAAGTGCGCAGAAAAGCAAGCAAACAAGTACGCAAGTGAGGGCGCGCCACCGCCCGGGATGACGGTGGCCCGGGCACGATTGTTTGACGTCGGCCACTCGCACAGGACTTTTCTCACCGATGAGTTCGGCTTCGTGCTGGCGCGCCGCAATGCTGTCGCGCTACGCATCGCCGCGCTTTCCGCCGGCTTTGGTGTGCCGGCGGTCTGGATCGCCTCCGGTGCGGCCAACGCGCTGGTGGCATGGCTCGCGGCGATCGTTTGCCTGGCGGGAATGCTGGCGGAGCGATGGCTTTTCTTCGCCGAAGCGCAACATACGGTAAGGCTGTATCACGGCGCTCCAAGGACCTAGGGTGCAAGTGAGCTCCAACCTCGACGTAGACGTCTGGCGCGGCGGCGCACAGGGCGGTTATCAGCGCTATCAAGTCCCGCGCCAGGATTCGCAAACGGTGCTCGACGTGGTCACCTGGATTCAGCGTCGGCTGGACCCGACGCTCGCGTATCGCTTCGCATGCCGCGTCGGCATGTGCGGTTCGTGCGCGATGACCGTGAATGGCAAGGCGCGCTGGAGCTGCCGCACGCACGTTGCCAAGGTCGCACAGGATAGCCGCCTCACCATTGCACCACTGGCCAACCTGCCGATCGTGCGCGACCTAGTGACCGATATGCGCGAATTCTTCGACAAGTGGGCGCGGGCCAAAGGCCAGTTCTCACCGACCGCGACTCGCCGCGACGATTTCGCGCGGGTCGCTCCCGCATCGTCGGCCCGGAAAGAAATCGACGCCGCCATCGAATGCATCGGCTGCGGTATCTGCTATGCGTCGTGCGATGTGGTGGCTTGGAATCCCGCCTATCTGGGTCCGGCGGCGCTCAACCGTGCCTGGACGCTGGTCAACGACAGCCGCGATGGCGATCAATCCGCGCGCCTCGCCGCAGTCGCCGGCGACGCCGGCTGCCACGCGTGCCACACGCAGTCGACCTGTACCGAACGATGTCCGAAGCTCTTGTCACCCACCGCGTCCATCGCCGGCTTGAAGCGCGCCACCACGCGCGCCGCGCTCAAGGGAGCGCTATGAGCGCGCGTGCGGAAACGATGTTGTGGATCGCGCAGCGCGCGACCGCCGCGCTGCTTGCGCTGTGCGTCCTCGTCCATCTCATTACCATGACCGTCGCGGTCCAGGGCGGCCTGACCGCGGCCGAGATTCTCGGGCGTACGCGTGGCAACCTCGGCTGGGCCGCGTTTTACGGCTTGTTCGTGCTTGCGGTGGCGATTCACGCACCGATCGGATTGCGCACCGTGGCCGGGGAATGGCTGCAATGGCGTGGACGCGCCGCCGACGTGTGCTGCGTTGCGATCGGCGTGCTGCTTCTGGCGCTGGGCGCTCGCGCCGTCGCCGCGGTGACGCTATGAACCTTCACACCTGGCGTCATCGCGATCATCCGGCGTACTGGGCGTCGATCGTACATCGCGTCACGGGTATTTTGCTGGCGCTCTTCCTGCCATTACACTTCCTCGCGCTGGGAACGGCGCTGTCGGGCGACGCATCGCTGGACGGATTCCTCGCCTGGACCGATCGTCCGTGGGTCAAGGCGTCCGAGGTCGCGCTGGTGGCGCTGCTTGCGGCGCACCTGACCGGAGGCCTAAGGTTATTGCTCATCGAATTTGTCGGCTGGCGGCGCGAATCGCAAGGCATGCTGCTCGCCGCCGCGGGCGGCGCGGCGGCGTGTTGCGCGCTGGCATTCGCGCTCAACTTGTTCTAAAGCCCGTCTGGATTAGCGTTAACAGGACCTGACTGGAACGTC
This sequence comes from Casimicrobiaceae bacterium, assembly GCA_036491495.1. Classification (GTDB taxonomy): domain Bacteria; phylum Pseudomonadota; class Gammaproteobacteria; order Burkholderiales; family Casimicrobiaceae; genus PALSA-1003. The sequence goes on along the minus strand of DASXBW010000102.1, from coordinate 18,221 downwards.
ATGCGCATCGACCCGAAAACGATCGAGAACGTCTCCAAGGAGCTCTACATCCGGGCGCTGAAGATCCTGCCGCCCGACGTCAAGCGCGGCTTCGACACCCTCGCGGCAAAGGAGACGGCGCCGACGGCACAGAACGTTCTGGGCACGATGATCAAGAACATCTCGATTGCGGAGGCGACCGACAACCTGCTCTGTCAGGACACCGGGATCCCGATCTACAACGTGACCATCGGCCGGGGAGTGCAGTTCGGCGACGGCGACGGCAGCGCGCTCAAGGCAGCGATACGCAAGGGCTGCGAGCGCGCGACGCGCGAGCATCCGCTGCGCTCGTCGATCGTGCATCCACTGACGCGCAAGAACGAGCACACCTCGTGCGGCATCGGCGTTCCGGTGATCCATATCGATCACGCCGACGCGGCCGAGGGCGTCAGGGTGGAGATGATTCCCAAGGGCAGCGGCTCCGAGAACAACTCCTGGCTCAAGATGGCACTCCCCGCGGACGGCGTCGATGCGATCAAGACCTTCGTCGTGGATTGCGTGCTCGACGCCGGCGGCAAGACCTGCCCGCCGACGATCATCGGCGTCGGTATCGGCGGCACCGCGGACTTATGCGTTCACCTGGCCAAGATCGCCGCGACGCGCGCGCTTGGAACGCAATGTGCGGATCCCGAAGGCGCCAAGCTGGAGAGCGAGCTTTCCGAAGCGGTGAACATGCTCGGAGTCGGGCCGCAGGGCCTGGGCGGCGATTCGACCGCGTTCGCAGTGCAGGTCGAGCTCGCCGCGACTCACATCACCATGAATCCGGTCGCGGTCAACATGCAGTGTCACTCGGCGCGCCGGGCCAGCGCGACCATCACCGATGCCGGCGTGACATACGGATTTTAGAGCCATGACGCATCACGACTTGACGACGCCGATCACCGAGGCGCAAGCGCGAACGCTGCGCGTCGACGACACCGTAATGCTGCAGCGCACGCTCTACGGCATTCGCGATGCGACGCAGATCGCGATGTTCGACCGCGGCCGCACCACGCGATTCGATCTTGCCGGGCACGCGGTCATCCACACCGCCCCCAACGTGAAAAAGGTTGCGCCGTCGCCGCAGCATCCTACCGGTTACGCACCGGTTTGCATCGGTACCACGACCTCGGCGCGCATGGAGCGCTTCACGCGGCCGCTCATGCAGGACTATGGGGTGCGGCTGGTTATCGGCAAGGGTGGCCTGGGCGCCGCATCGCTCGCCACGTTCGGCGAGCTGGGGGGAGCGTATCTCGCCATCATCGGAGGCACCGCGGCGCTGGAGACGACGTGGATCGAAGCGATCGAGGACGTCGATCTTGACGACCTGAATCCGGAGAGCCTGTGGCGCTTTCGCATTCGCGATTTCGGGCCGCTGCGCGTGGCCATGGACAGCCATGGCGGGAGCTTGTACGACGCGGTCGACGGCAAAGCGCGCAACAGGCGGGCAGCCGTGCTTGCGTCGTTGGGTGTGAAATCCCGCGCCTGATCCAGGCATGCGCCGTCTTCGCACCGACATTCTCATTCTGGGCTCGGGCGGCGCGGGGCTGTTCGCAGCGTTGCATGCGCAGGCGGCGGATCCGTCGCTGTCGGTCACCATCGCGGTCAAGGGTCTGCTTGGCAAATGCGGCTGCACGCGTATGGTCCAGGGAGGCTACAACGTCGCGCTCGCCGCCGGTGATTCGGTCGAGCGCCACTTCATGGACACGATCGAGGGCGGCAAATGGCTCCCGGATCAGGACCTTGCCTGGACGCTGGTCACCGGCGCGATCGAGCGCGTGCACGAGCTCGAGAACGAGATCGGCTGTTTTTTCGATCGCAATCCCGACGGCACGATCCACCAAAAAGCGTTCGCCGGTCAGACCTTCGATCGCACCGTGCACAAGGGTGACCTGACCGGCATCGAAATCATCAATCGCCTGGCGGAGCAGGTCTGGGCGCGCGGGATCGCGCGCCTGGAAGAGCATCGCGCGCTGGAATTCATCCTGACTGCCGACGGTAGCGCGCTCGCGGGTGTGCTGCTGGTCGACATGCGCGACGGCGAATACGTTCTGGTCGAGGCGAAAGGAGTTCTGCTCGCGACCGGCGGTGGACCGACCATGTACCGCTTCCATACGCCTTCCGGAGACAAGAGCTGCGATGGGATGGCGATGGCTTTGGCCGCCGGCCTTCCGCTGCGGGACATGGAAATGGTTCAGTTTCATCCCACGGGGCTGCTCGCCGGTGCCCATACGCGAATGACCGGGACGGTGCTGGAAGAGGGGTTGCGCGGTGCCGGAGGATATCTCCTCGACGGCGACGGCGAGCGCTTCATGCAGAAGTACGATCCGCACGGCGAGCGTGCGACGCGCGACATCGTCTCGCGCGCGATCTATGCCGAAATGCGCGCCGGCCACAGCACGCCCAACGGCGGCGTCTGGCTGTCGATGGCGCATCTCGGTGCAGACAATGTGCGCCGCCAGTTCAAGGGCATGGTCGAACGCTGCGCCGATTGCGGCTTCGATCTAGCCGGCGGACGGGTCGAAGTCGTTCCGACCGGCCATTACATGATGGGCGGGGTCGAATTCGCCGCCGATTGCACCACGGCGCTGACGGGATTGTTCGTTGCCGGAGAAGACTCCGGCGGGGTGCACGGCGCAAACCGGCTAGGCGGCAACGGAGTGGCGAATTCCACCGTTTTTGGCGGCATTGCCGGCGACGCAATGGCGGCGTGGGTCGCCCGCGAAGGTTCGTTTCGCGTTTCCGATGCACGTGCGGTCGACGCCGCGATTGCGCGCGCCGAACGCCCGTTTCACTCGGGGGAAACCAGCGATCTCGAGGCAATCCGGGAACAGCTGCAGACGACGATGTGGGACGACGCGGGCATTGTGCGCGACGCGGCGAGCCTCGCGCGCGCGGCAAGGTCCCTCGATGCGCTGGCGCAGCAGCTTCACGGCTACGCGCTGCCGAGCGCGGCGCGGACCCGCGCTTTCAACCTCACCTGGCACGACTGGCTCAACCTGACCAACCTGGTCGCGGTCAGCCGGACCATCGTTCGCGCCGGCGAGGCGCGCGAGAACTCGCGCGGCGCGCATTTCAGAGCGGATTTCCCCGAGCCCGGAGAGCTATCGGCATCGACCTTTATCCGCGTCCGGGAACACGGCGGCGCGCTCGACGTCGAGGCAGTTCCGGTGCGGTTTACCCGCGTCCGGCCGGGAGCGACGCTAATCGCAAGTTGAAGCGGTCGATCCGGACGCCGGTTAGCGTCGCGCAACGCTGGCCTGTCATGGCACTGTCACAGTCGGCCGCGAAAATGTCGGATACCAAACACCTAGGGACCGGCAATGGATATCAAACGTCATGCGACAGCGTTTCTGGGCGCAGCCGTCGTTGCTTTCGGCCTCCAAGCGCAAGCGATCGACATCACCGGCGCCGGCGCGACCTTTCCGTACCCGATCTACGCCAAGTGGGCCGACGCCTACAAGCAGAAGACCGGCGTCGGTCTCAATTATCAATCGATCGGCTCCGGCGGCGGCATTGCCCAGATCAAGGCCAAGACGGTGGACTTCGGCGCCTCCGACATGCCGCTCAAGCCCGACGATCTCCAGCAGGCAGGTCTGATGCAGTTTCCGGCGATCATTGGCGGCGTGGTTCCGGTGGTCAATCTCGAAGGCATCGCCCCCGGCCAGCTCAAATTCACCGGCGCGGTCCTGGCCGACATCTATCTCGGCAAGATCAAGAGTTGGAACGACAAGGCCATCACCGAGCTCAATCCTGCCGCCAAGCTGGCGGCCGATCCGATCACCGTGGTGCGCCGCTCCGACGGCTCGGGCACGACCTTCATCTGGACCGATTACCTTTCCAAGGTCAGCCCTGAGTGGAAAGAGAAGGTCGGCGCCAGCACCGCGGTCGCCTGGCCGGAAGGCGTGGGCGGCAAGGGCAACGAGGGCGTCGCGGCGTACGTGCAGCGGATCAAGGGTTCGATCGGCTACGTCGAGTACGCCTATGCCAAGAAAAACAAGATGAGTTACGCTTCGGTGAAAAACAAGGAAGGCCAATTCGTGCAGCCGGACGACGAGACCTTCCAGGCGGCGGCCGCGTATGCGGACTGGAAGAATGCGCCGGGTTTCTATCAGATTCTTACCGACCAGCCCGGGAAGACGAGCTGGCCGATCACCGGCGCGAGCTTCATCCTGATGCACCAGAAGCAGGACAAGCCGCAGAATGCCGCCGAAGTGCTCAAATTCTTCGACTGGGCGCTCAAAAGCGGTCAGAAGATGGCAACCGAGCTCGATTACGTGCCGATGCCCGACAGCGTGACCAAGGTCATTGCCGACGCGTGGCGCGCCCAGCTCAAGGACGGATCCGGCAAGCCAGTCTGGAACTAGCGGAGGCCGCAATAGGCTTCACTGCGCGCAACCATACGAAAGTAACTCGCAGCAAGCCGGCCGCGGACTCGCGGCCGGTTCATTTCCGGTCAAGGGCAGTATCATGACGGGCACTTCCGCTTCGATGGCACTGCCTGGCCCGATGGATCTACGCGTCGAATCGCGCGGACAGCGCGAGCCTAACCCGCCCGCCGCGCGGCGAGCGGCCGCGCCCTGGCAGGATTGGGCGTTCGAACACACGACCATGCTGTTTGCGGTGCTGGTGCTGGCGATGCTGCTCGCCATCATCGGCGCGTTGTCGTACGCGGCGCTGCCGGCGCTGGAAAAGTTCGGACTCGGGTTCTTTTTCACCAATGTCTGGAACCCCGTCAAAAGCGAATTCGGAGCGCTCGCCCCGATTTACGGCACGCTGGTGACATCGGCCATCGCCTTGCTGATCGGCGTCCCCGTGAGCTTCGGCATCGCCCTTTTCCTAACCGAAATGTGTCCACCGATCCTCAAGCGGCCGCTCGGAACGGCGGTCGAGCTACTGGCGGCTATCCCGTCGATCATTTACGGCATGTGGGGGCTGTTCGTGTTCGCGCCACTGTTCGGCGATTACGTGCAGCCGTTGCTGCAAAAGGTCTTCGGCAACGTCTGGATAGTCGGTCCCTTGTTCAAAGGCGCCCCGAACGGCATCGGCATGCTCTCGGCGGGCATCATTCTCTCGGTAATGGTGATTCCCTTCATTTCGTCGGTAATGCGCGACGTGTTCGAGATCGTCCCGCCGGTGCTCAAGGAATCCGCGTATGGCATCGGCTGCACGACCTGGGAAGTGGTGCGAAACGTCGTGCTCCCTTACACCAAGGTCGGCGTCATCGGAGGCATCATGCTGGGCTTAGGCCGCGCGCTCGGCGAGACCATGGCGGTAACCTTCATCATCGGCAATGCCTACCGCATCAGCAGTTCCTTGTACGAGCCCGGCAACTCCATTGCGTCGGCGCTTGCCAACGAATTCAACGAGGCCGCGGACCCGGTCCATCGCGCGTCGCTGATCACGCTCGGACTGGTCTTGTTCGTGCTTACGTTGATCGTGCTGGGATTGTCGCGCCTGCTCATCTCGCAGCTGGCCAAGGGTGAGGGTCGGCGAACATGACCACTGTCAGCTTTGATCGGGCAAGCTCAGGGCGTTACCGCAAGCGTTTATTCGTCAACCGCTTCAATCTCGCCATGTCGCTCGCCACCATGGCCTTCGGCATGGCGTTCCTGCTATGGATACTGACGGTGCTCTTTGCCAACGGCTTCGCGGCGCTGGCGCCGACGCTCTTTACCCAGATGACGCCGCCGCCGGGCGCCGCGGGGGGCTTGCTCAACGCGATCTTCGGAAGCGTCGTCATCGTCGGCGTCGCAACGTTCATCAGCACGCCGATCGGCATCCTGGCCGGAATCTACCTGGCTGAATTCGGGAAGGACGGATGGCTCGCCCGCGTGACGCGATTCATCAACGACATCCTGCTGTCGGCGCCCTCGATCGTGATTGGACTGTTCGTCTATACGGTTTACGTTGCTCGGGTCGGGCATTTTTCCGGCTGGGCCGGCTCGGCGGCGCTGGCGCTGATCGCGATTCCGGTGGTGGTGCGAACGACCGAGAACATGCTGCATCTGGTTCCCAGCAGCCTGCGTGAGGCGGCGATCGCGCTGGGAGCGCCGATGTGGAAAGTGATCCTGATGGTCACCCTGAAGGCAGTGCGCGGCGGCGTGATCACCGGCGTGTTGCTGGCGGTGGCCCGAATGTCGGGCGAGACCGCGCCGTTATTGTTCACCGCGCTCAACAACCAGTTCTGGAGCGCGAACATGGATCAGCCCATGGCCAACCTGCCGGTGGTGATTTTCCAGTTCGCGATGAGTCCGTTCGAGGACTGGAAGACGCTGGCCTGGGCCGGCGCGCTGCTGATCACGCTTGCGGTGCTGGCGATCAACATTCTGGCGCGTACGTTTTTCCGGCAGTCGGCCGTGAGATAGCCATAGGATTTTGTTGGAGAGCACAATGAATTTCGAAGCGGTTGCGACACGGCCGGGGAAGCAGGACGCGCTGCTGCCGCAGACATCGCCCAAGATGTCCATCAGGGAGCTCAATTTCTTCTACGGCAAATTCCAGGGGCTCAAGGACATTAACCTGGATATCGCCGAACGACGCGTGACCGCGTTCATCGGCCCGTCGGGATGTGGCAAGTCGACGCTGCTGCGAACGCTGAACCGGATGTATTCGCTCTATCCCGGCCAGCGCGCGATCGGCGAGATCTTGTTCAACGGTGCCAACATCCTCGACCCGGGAACCGATCTCAACCTGCTGCGGGCACGGGTGGGCATGGTATTTCAGAAGCCGACGCCGTTCCCGATGTCGATCTATGACAACATCGCGTTTGGCGTTAGGCTGTACGAATCCTTAAGCCAGCGAAATATGGACGAACGCGTCGAATGGGCGCTGATCAAGGCGGCGATGTGGCAGGAAGCGAAGGACAAACTCAAGCAGAGCGGCATCGCGCTCTCCGGCGGCCAGCAGCAGCGTCTTTGCATAGCGCGTGCGGTCGCGGTCAAGCCTGAGGTATTGCTGCTCGACGAGCCTACGTCCGCGCTCGATCCGATCTCGACCGCGAAGATCGAGGAGCTGATCAGCGAGCTCAAGGCCGACTACACCATTGCGATCGTCACTCACAACATGCAGCAGGCGGCGCGGGTCTCGGACTTTACGGCCTACATGTACTTGGGCGAGCTGATCGAATTCAGCGCCACCGACGAAATCTTTCTCAAGCCTAAACGGAAGGAAACCGAGGACTACATCACCGGCCGCTTCGGGTGACCGGACCTCGGGAATCAAGAAGGAGCCAAGGGTGAGCGAACACACTTCTAAGCAATTCGATGTCGAGATGGAGGGCATACGCTCGGGCGTGCTGTCGATGGGCGGGCTGGTCGAGACGCAGATTGCGCGCGCTATCGCGGCGCTCAAGTCGTCCGACATCGATCTGATCGACGGGGTTGCCGCCGACGAGCTGGCGATCAATCAGATGCAGGTCGATCTCGATCAGCAGTGCAGTCAGATCATCGCCAGGCGGCAACCCACGGCGATCGACCTGAGAATGGTGCTGACGGTGGTCAAGGTCGTCAACGAGCTGGAGCGTATCGGCGACGAGATCAAGAAAATCGCCTACAAGGCGCAACAAATGCAGCGCCCCGAGCGCCTGTCCAACGTGCGCTTCCACGAAATCACCCGCGCCGCCGAGCTTGCCGAGGACAACCTCCAGCTCGCGCTGGATGCGTTCGCTCGTCTCGACGTCCAGGCCGCGGCGCAGGTCATCAGCGACGACGAGGCGATCGACGCCGCGTTCCTCTCGATCCTGCGCCAGCTGATCAGCTACATGATGGAAGATCCGCGCACCATCACCCCGGCGCTGGAGATCGTGTTCATCGCCAAGTCGATCGAGCGCATCGGCGACCACGCCAAGAACATCGCCGAGAATGTCGTTCATGTGGTCAAGGGCAAGGACGTGCGTCACGCCACCGCGGAGCAGATCCGTGCCGAGGTCGCTGAGTGAGCTCGCTTGGACGAGACGATCACGCATGAAACCCGGACGCCGGCGATGAGCACGTCGATCCTGGTCGTCGAGGATGAGCCCGCAATCCAGGAATTGCTGCGCCTGAATCTCGAGGACGCGGGCTTTACGGTGCACACCGTCGCGGACGCGGAGAGCGCGCAGGCGCAGATCAATGCCGCGCTGCCGGACCTGATTCTGCTCGACTGGATGCTGCCTGGACAATCGGGTCTCGCGTTCGCGCGGACCCTGCGCAGCGCCGCCCGGACTCGGGAGCTCCCGATCATCATGGTCACCGCGCGGAGCGATGAAGCCGATCGGATCTCGGGTCTCGAGGCCTGGGTCGATGATTACGTGACCAAGCCATTCTCGCCGCGCGAGCTCAAGGCGCGGATCAAGACGGTATTGCGCCGCCGGGCGCCGGAGTCGGCGCAGGAGACGCTGACCGTCGGCGCTTTGACGCTGGATCCGACCACCCATAGGGTCACCGCCGATGGCTCAGCCGTCGAGCTGGGTCCGACCGAATTCCGGCTGCTCAAGTTCTTCATGGCGCGGCCTGAGCGTGTGCACAGCCGTACCCATTTGCTCGACCAGGTCTGGGGCGATCACGTCTATATCGAGGAGCGGACGATCGACGTTCACATACGTCGTTTGCGGCGTGCGCTCGAGCCGCACGGAACAGCGCGGATGCTGGAAACCGTGCGCGGCAGCGGCTATCGGCTTGCGGCTCCAAGATAGCGGCGTGCATTCGTCGCCCGACCGCCAACTTAGGCTGTTGCTCACATGAATCACATCTGGCTGCGCGGGTTGGTGGCGCCGGCCATGATCATGGTGCTCGCGCTTGCGGTGGGTTTGATCGACGGCGTGACGGCGGCGTTGACGGTGGTCGCCGTGGGCGCGCTGGCGATTATCGTCTGGCATTTGTTGCAACTCGACGCGCTCGCTCGATGGGCGTCGGGTCCGATCGAAGTGCCGGTGCCGGAAGGTCGCGGCACCTGGGCGCTTGCCTATGCCGCGCTTTATCACCGCGTGCGCCTGCGTTCGGCGCGGCAGCGCGACCTGCGACTCGCCCTCGACCGCTTCGTCAGCGGCGCCAGGGCGCTTCCGGAAGGCGTAGTGGTACTCGACGCCAACGATCGCATCGAATGGGCGAATCCCCGCGCCGAAGCGCATCTGGGCCTCGACCTCAAGCACGACAGCGGCGCGCCGATCGTCAACCTCGTCCGTCACCCGGCATTCGTGCACTACCTCGCCGTGGGCGATTTCAGCGAGCCGGTGGTCATCCAGTCCACGCGCGAAAGCGCTCTGACGCTGTCCATGCAGATCGTACCTTTCGGCGTCGAAGAAAAGCTGCTGATGAGCCGCGACATCACCCGGCTCGAGGCGGTCGCCCGCGTCCGGCGCGATTTCATCGCCAACGTGTCGCATGAGCTCAAGACGCCGTTGACGGTGCTCGCGGGATTCATCGAGACCCTGACCGACGTCGAGATGGATGAGCGGCGGCGGCAGCGCTGCCTGGCGTTGATGCGCGAACAATCGAACAACATGCAGCGGCTGGTCGAGGACCTGCTGACGCTCTCGGCGCTCGAGAGCGAGCAGAGTTTGGTACACGAGACCGAGTTCGCGGTCGTGCCGCTGCTGCTGGCGGTATCGTCGGACGCCAAGGCGCTCTCGGGCGGGCGGCACGCAATCACTCTGACCATCCACGACGCGGCGACGCTGCTCGGAAGCCGCGAGGAGCTGGCAAGCGCGTTCGGCAATCTGGTCAGCAACGCCGTGCGCTACACGCCCGACGGCGGGCGTATTGCGCTCGAATGGCGGGTCACCGAGGACGGCGGCAATTTCACGGTCGCGGACAACGGCATCGGCATCGCCTCGGAACACGTGCCACGGCTGACCGAGCGCTTCTACCGCGTCGATCGCAGCCGTTCCCGGGCCACCGGCGGCACCGGGCTGGGCCTCGCGATCGTGAAGCACGTGTTGATCCGCCATCAAGGCGAATTGATCATCGACAGCGAAGCCGGCAGAGGTAGCCGCTTCACGGTCCGCCTGCCGCGGCAACGCGTCAGGTTTGTTGCCGACGGTGCTGCTGCCGACGCTGCGAAGGGCGCTGGCGCGCATACGGACACCGACGCGTCCGAGCCGAGATCAACGACGTCTTAGCTGCGAATCGATCGGGCGCCGGCGGTTGCTTTTGATCAAAAACACCGTCAAGCATCGAGCAGCCTGGCGGTGCTCGCCTAACGTGACGACAATTTGTTGCCTATTGCACGGCCAGCTGGTGGGCTCGCTGCACAGGGTTCCCCTTGCGCGATCAGTTGCTTCGTCTGCTGCTCGTCAATCGCTTGTCCGTTGAAGGCAGCAGCATCGCGGGCGTCGCTGGTTCGCTCAGTGGGCGGGTCCAGGCGGACCTTTCGAAGGACGTGAGCCCATCACGGCCGTCACAATGCAGTAACACATCCGGCGCCAGTATTGGCTTGGGTCGTGCGCCCGCCGGTGGTCGGATGACAGTTCATTGTGAGGGTGATTGCAGGTTGCTGGAGCAGCTTGGAGAGAAGCAGGCCTTCGAAGCTGAGCTCAGCAGGCTTGGGTTCAGGCATCAAGACTTCATCCTGCACGTCCTTCGCCAGATGTCCGAAAACCAGAGCGCAAAGTCGAATCAGAGCTACTCCGTGACGGTTACCAACGTCCTCAACGACCGCAGTCAGTTGTACCAAGGCGGCAGCGGCCGGAGATGGGTGGCGCAATTCTCTCGCCACCTGTCGAAAGGCACTTACGGCGGCCCCGCACAGAGCGGCCACGCCAACAGCGATGGCGCAGACGTAACCTGAGCTACGACTCATCTTTCGCGCTAGATCAGCGATCTCTTCGACGGCCGGTGTGGGCGCGAAGCGGGGACCGTAGAACGCCTGCGAGCGCGCTGGTGGGTCGCTTGTCGTCGTCACGGCAGTGAAACATGCGGCGGCAACAATTGCACACATGCCGTGCTTTGCCGCAAGAAAGCCTATATGTTGAGGAGAAACGATCGATGCGGATTCTAATCGTTACCGATGCCTGGTCACCGCAAGTCAACGGCGTCGTCACGACGGTGAGGAACACGATCAGGGAGCTGGAGCTGTTGCATCATGATGTCGGTCTGATCACGCCCGACGGCTTTCGGACGTTGCCGTGTCCGACGTATCCCGAGATTCGACTCGCGATCGCGCCGGGACCTCGCGTCAGCAGGATGATCGAAGAATTCGAGCCCGATGCAGTACACATCGAGACCGAAGCGCCGCTGGGAATGGCCGCGCGCCGACACTGCATCGCATCAGGCTATCCTTTTACCACCGCGTATCACACTCAGTTTCCCGAATTCATCCATGCGCGATGCCGGCTTCCCGTCGGCGTCACCTACCGTATGATGCGCTGGTTCCACGACCCGGCCGCGGCAGTGATGGTGCCGACTGCTGAAATGCGACGCCGCCTCGAGCGGCGCGGTTTTGTGAATCTGGCGCATTGGTCGCGCGGAGTCGACACCGACGTGTTTGCCCCGGCCGAGCGGCTTGCGCTGCCCGGACGTCCGATCTTTCTCTACGCGGGACGCGTGGCAGTCGAAAAAAGCATCGAGGATTTTCTGAGTCTCGACCTGCCGGGCACGAAGTGGGTGGTGGGCGACGGGCCAGCGCGCGCCGCGCTCGAGGCAAGGTTTCCTGACGCAGTGTTTCATGGCGTGAAGCACGGGGCGGACCTCGCCTACTATTACCAGCAGGCCGACGCCTTCGTGTTTCCCAGTCGCACCGATACTTTTGGGCTGGTCCTCATCGAGGCGATGGCTTGTGGCACGCCCGTTGCGGCGTACCCAGCGTCCGGACCGATCGACGTCATTCGCGAGCCTTCAGTCGGGGTTCTCTCGGAAGACCTTCGCGGTGCCGCACTAGCGGCGCTGGACCTGGATCGATCGGCCGTGCACCGCTACGCGCTGCAATACTCGTGGGCAGCCGCGACGCGGCAGTTCGTGGGCAATCTGCGTTTTGCCAGTTTCGCGGTGGCGGCTTGACCGCGCGCCACGCAACTGCGCGAGCCGACGCTTCGTTCTAGCTTTGGCTCGATGGCCTCATGCCAGTACGTCCGCGCCGTTGCCGAGAACGTCCGACCGACGACTGACCGTAGATACCATTCGCAACGTCCGCTACGAACTCCTTGACCCACTGCTCACCGGGTCCGCCCCAATAGATGATGTGTCTTGCCGCGGGGATCTTCGTGACCCGCACCGCGTATTTTGCCGTCCAAGCCGTTCCTGCGCCGGGAGCGATCGCGCGTCGAACATAGAGCGCAAAGTCTTCATGCTTGAAACCGAGGCGGCTTAACTCGCACTCGAAGTCCTGCTTCTCGCCGAGCTGCTCCATCACCCAAGAATCGCCTCTGCAGCGGACAGCCATTGCGCGCTCCGGACGTCGATCAGGATATGGTCGTTCGGAAGCGTTACAGGAATATGACGCGTTCAAGGCCTTCCTGCCAAGGCGTGCACGGGTGCGGGCACGCGCTGGGACGCGAATCTGTCATGGCTCCGACATCGAACCGCAACACTCACCCTTTACCCTTGCGCCACATCACCGCGAATGTCACCGCGCACATAGGGGTTTATGCCGCTGCACGACCTTGTCATTGAAAAGCTTGCGATACCGCGACCGCGCGGGTCGAGCCCTTGCTTCTCTGTCAGCTTGCGCCAATGCGACTGAACTTGTGCACGCGCCGGAATGGCGCGCACCCGGTGACACGGGAGCTCAATGGACAATGAACACGACGGCAGGGTCCGCTTCCGCACTATCTGGATCTCCGATCTGCACCTGGGAACTGCTGGTTGCCAAGCGCGGCTGCTGCTCGAATTTCTGCGCCATACCGAGTCGGAATATCTTTATCTGGTGGGAGACATCGTCGACGGCTGGCAGCTGCGGCGGCGCTGGTATTGGCCACAGACGCACAACGATGTCGTGCAGAAGATTCTACGCAAGGCTCGCAAGGGAACAAGCGTTATATTCATCCCCGGCAATCACGACGAATTCGGGCGCCACTTCTTGAAACTTTCGTTTGGAGGGATCGAGGTTCGCGAGGAGGCAGTGCATGTAACCGCCGACGGCCGTCGCCTGCTCGTGGTGCACGGTGACCTTTTCGACGGAGTCGTCCAGTGCGCGCGGTGGCTCGCGCTTCTCGGCGACGAGCTGCACAACTTCGTGTTGCATCTCAACCGATGGCTGAATGCCGTTCGCGCGCGACTCGGCTTCCCCTACTGGTCGCTCGCGCTGTATCTCAAGCACAAGGTAAAGAACGCTGTCAGCTACATCACCGACTTCGAGCGCGCCGTTGCGCAGGAAGGCAAACAACGCGGCATGCACGGCGTGGTCTGCGGGCACATCCACAAAGCCGAGATCCGTGACATCGACGGCGTCCTGTATTGCAATGATGGGGACTGGGTCGAAAGCCTTACCGCTCTCGTGGAAAGCGAAACGGGCGATCTACGCATCGTAAACTGGCGTGAAGTCGCCGAGCAAGCCGGGAAGATCGCAGTCCATGCCGCTGGAAGAGAGGTGGCATCTGCTTGTCCCGTCGTATGACCGTTTGGGGGTCGGAAGTGAACGGCGTTACCGCCATATTCGTGCGGGGCGTTTTCTAGCGCCATAGGCGGAATTTTTCGTTGCTGTGAAGGATGACGCAACGTGTCAAAAACCAAATCTCCAGCCATGGGCGCGCTGGACACGCTCGAGAGCCCGCACAAGGGCCAACGTGGCGTGCGGCGCCTCTTTAACGCGTTCTTCTATTCGCTGTCGGGATTGCGTCTCGCATTCGACCACGAAAGCGCGTTCCGCCAGGAAATTGCGATTGCGGTGGTCCTCATCCCGATCGCGTGTTTCCTACCGGTCGCTGCCGCCGAACGTGTTCTGCTGATCGGGTCCGTTTTGCTCCTGCTGATTGTCGAACTACTCAACTCCAGTGTCGAAGCAGCGATCGATCGCATTGGGCTCGATACGCACCGCTTTTCTAAGCGCGCCAAAGATCTCGGGAGTGCGGCGGTATTTCTTACGCTTGTTCTCCTCGCGACCACCTGGGGCCTTGTTGCCGGACCGGCAATCGCCTCGTTGATCCGTGTCGTAGCATCGGCCTCGTAGCGGGAGCAAACCGAACCATCCGATCGTACATAGACTCAGCGTCGGAATCTTCTTTGACCTAAGACGCGCGTGGGTAATGTCAAACCGCGAGTGCTCCCGCAGCCGTCGCAACCAATGCCTCGCTACCAGTAGCTCATCGCGGCCCTGAACAAATTCTTCAAGTCCTCCCGCGAAACCTCCTTGGGCGCGTTTCGGATCACCCGGTATTGCGGCTCCGATCCGGTCGCCAGCGCGTCGACATCGGCGAGAGTGAAGCCCAGGTCCGAAAGCCCGTTCGGCATTCCCGTGGCCCGCATCATCTCGACGACGCGCTCGGCCAGCGCCTCGCCTGCGTCCTCTGGCAGCGCATCGCGCGTTTCGGCACCCAGGCAGGCTGCGCCGTGCAGGTGGCGTTGCGGACAGCAGGGCGCGGTGAAGCGCCATACCGAGGGGTTGTTGAGAACCACCGCCATGCCGTGCGGCACCAGCGACTTGCCCGCCGGATAGCCGTCGAGGTGAAAGTCCCGCGTGAGCCCCGACACGGAATAAGACAGCCCGTGCGGCAGGTGACAGCCGGCGGCGTTGAAGGCGATGCCGGCCTGGGTCGCGGCAAACATCATCTCGGTTCGCGCTTCGATGTCGCTCGCGTCTTTGACCGCGCGCACCAGGAATTTTCCGACGGACCTGAGCGCTTCACCGGCGAGCGCGTCGGAAAACGGATTGGCACCCTGCGATACCGGCCGGTTGACGCCGCGTGCCGGGTTGAGACGCCGGGGCCACGGCCGCGCCGTCAACGACTCGAGGGCATGACTCATGCAATCAAATCCGCTCGCGGCCATGACCTTGGCCGGTAGCGTCAGGGTTACCGTCGGATCGATCAAGGCCACGGTGGGAATCAGCCGCCGCGAAATGATTCCCGTCTTGGCGTTGATGTCGGTCAGGTTGAAGATCGCAATGCCCGTGGTCTCGGAGCCGGTCCCGGCAGTCGTCGGGCAGGCGATGTGCGGTTTGAGGGGGCCCGGGACCTTCTGTCCGCCACCGATCGGCGCATTGACGTAGGACATGAAGTCCGCCGGATGCGTAGCGTAAAGGTTCGCGGCCTTGCAGGTGTCCATTACCGATCCGCCGCCGACCGACACGTAGCCGTCGAACTTTCCTTCCGACGCAAAGCGCGACGCGGCCTGAAACGATGCGGTCGTGGGCTCGACCGATATTTCGTCGTAGGTCACGAACTCGATGCCGGCCGCACGCAGCGATGCGCTTACCGCGGCGACGTGGACGGAGCTGCGCAAATTCTTGTCGGTAAACAGAGCGACACGTTTCAAGCCGTGTTCGAGTGCCTGCTCCCCGGCCTCGGACAGACAACCGGCGCCGAACGTGAACGTCGGCATGCCGACGGTAAAGGCCTTGTCGCTGGTTTCAGTCAGGGCAAAGTCGGCGTGGCAGCAGGGCATGACGGTCCTCGAACGGTATCGTTAGCGCAGCGCTCAGTGTCGCTCAGTGTCATTCGCCGCCGCAAGAATGTGATCGGCCGCTTTTTCGGCGATCATGACCACAGGGACGTTGGTATTGCCTGAGACCAGCGTGGGCATGACGCTGCAGTCGACCACACGCAGGGCAGACACTCCGTGAACCTTGAGTTCGCTGTCGACCACGGCCAGGGAATCGCGTCCGATGTCGCCCATCTTGCAGGTTCCGCTCGGGTGGAAAA
This sequence comes from Casimicrobiaceae bacterium, assembly GCA_036491495.1. GTDB lineage: Bacteria > Pseudomonadota > Gammaproteobacteria > Burkholderiales > Casimicrobiaceae > PALSA-1003. The sequence goes on along the minus strand of DASXBW010000102.1, from coordinate 2,431 downwards.
TCGTTCCGCCGGTGTTTTTCGCGAACTCGAGGAGGTCATCGTCGCTTTGGGCAGCCGGTCCGGGTCGATATTCGGCCTTCACATAAGGTGCGAGTGCTCGCGTCGCGGCGAGCCTGCGCGCAAGCCTGATCCCGGCGATCAGCGTGGCGCGGTCGTTGGTCGTCGACAAATAATTCGGCTGCATCGCCGGCGGCTCGAGCGGGTCGATCGACTGGATGCGCACGCTGCCACGTGACTCGGGACGCAGCTGGCAAATCGACAACGTAAAACCCGAAAACGGGTGTGTCGGTGAGCCTGCCATGTCCGACGACAGCGTCGCGACGTGAAACTGGACGTCGGGCTGGGCGGCGCCAGCAACCGCGCGGGCGAAAATTCCTCCCTGATTGATGCCGATCGCCATCGGTCCGCCACGGGTCAGGAGGTACTCCATGCCCAGCTTCATCATCCGCCACCAGCTCCTGAGGTCGTCGTTGGTAGTGATCGGGCGGGTGCATTCGAAGATGACCCTCGCCTGAAGATGGTCCTGGAGATTCTCGCCGACGCCGCCGAGCTCGTGCACGACCGGGATGCCGAACCGTTGCAACAGCGATGGCGCGCCGATGCCGGACAATTGCAGCAACTGCGGGCTCTGCAACGCCCCGGCGCAAAGCAGGACCTCGCGGCGCGCGCGTGCAGTGAGCTCCTCGCCGCGTTGGCGGTAGATAACCCCGTCGGCACGCTTGCCGTCGAACACGAGCCTGGTGGCGCGCGCGCGGGTCTCGACGCGAAGGTTGGCGCGGCGTCGCGCCGGCCTCAAGTATGCGGTCGCGGTGCTGCAACGCCAGCCTCTTTTCGTCGACAAATGGTAATAGCCCGCGCCCTCCTGGTCCGCACCGTTGAAGTCGTCATTGCGCGGAATGCGGAGCTCGCCTGCCCCGGCGATGATCGCCTCGATAAGCTCATGCCTGCGGCCGATGGGCGAACACCAGAGCGGGCCGTTCGTGCCGTGAAAAACGGGGTCGCCGAAGGGAGCGTGCTCGAGGCGCTTGAAGTACGGCAACACATCGGCGTAGCTCCATCCGGCATTGCCTGCGGCAGCCCATCGATCGTAATCCTGGCGCTGGCCGCGAATGGATATGAGCCCGTTGATCGAGCTCGAGCCGCCGAGCGTCTTTCCCCTCGGCCAATAGATGCTGCGGCCGTTCATCCCGGGATCGGGCTCGGTATAGAAACACCAATTGACCTTGGGGTTGAACATCGTTTTTGCATAACCGATCGGAATATGGATCCACGGGTAGGTGTCAGGCGCTCCGGCCTCCAGCAGCAGCACCGTGTGAGGCCCGTCGGCCGATAACCGGTTTGCCAATACGCAACCGGCCGAGCCCGCGCCGACGATGACGTAGTCGAATGAGGCAGTCGTCATCCGGCGCGCGGTAAACGGTCGGGTGGCCTTCGAGTTCCCAACTTAGACGCTGCGTTTCTGAGATTGGACCGGTCGGATTAGCAAGGTGCAGATTGCACCGCGCAGGCTGGCAATGATCACCCTGCGCAGGTTTGGGTCCCGAATGTCGCGGAAAGCCATGTTTCTCCCTTGGGGCGGAAACTGCTTGCGATTTGGCTTCGATGGCCTCGCTGCGTGGCCTCGGCGCGAACTCAGGCTCGCCACGCGCGAATCATAGCTAACTGTACAGAAACAAAGCGCTGTTTGACACTTAGGAACGAAAATTGCTAGAATATGCGGTTTCGTCGGAGGGGTACCCAAGCGGTCAACGGGAGCAGACTGTAAATCTGCCGGCTCTGCCTTCGAAGGTTCGAATCCTTCCCCCTCCACCGTCCGAATCAGGGGTCAGAGGGGAGGGTTTGTTGATTCCTCGCACCTAAAGCCGCGGGTGTAGCTCAATGGTAGAGCAGAAGCCTTCCAAGCTTACGACGAGGGTTCGATTCCCTTCACCCGCTCCACGCATAGGCGGTTGCCGGACAGAAAACAGTAGACCCGGTGAAAGCGAGTATTGGGCTCTCAGGTGGGGATCGTACGCGACAGAGCGGTGCGGGACAGAGCAGGGGCGCGTGCAACCAGGCATCACGGCCAAAGACGAAATTTTGCGCCCATGTAGCTCAGTGGTAGAGCACTCCCTTGGTAAGGGAGAGGTCGAGCGTTCAATCCGCTCCATGGGCACCAGGGATCGGTTTGTAGTTTCGTAGTTTTTTCCGCTTCAAATCGTCTGGCTTTGCCAGCCATTTGAAGGAAACTGAATCGGTCGAAAGTAGGTTTTTACTTTCGACCGTGGAGACAGAGATGGCCAAGGGCAAGTTTGAGCGGACCAAGCCGCACGTGAACGTGGGGACGATTGGTCACGTGGATCATGGCAAGACGACGTTGACGGCGGCGTTGACGCTGGTGCTATCGAGGCAGTTTGGTGGGGAGGCGCGGGCCTACGACCAGATAGACAAT
>DASXBW010000101.1:0-5155 GCA_036491495.1 Casimicrobiaceae bacterium | reverse complement strand
CCAACTCGGGCTCTCGCCCGGTTGCGGCGTCCGAGACGACGCAGACCAGCGCTCGGGTCTTCAGATCGAGGCCGGGCCGGGTCCACAACGCGCCGAACACCGTTTCGGTCGCCATGTCGATGAACTTTTTCATGACCGGGTCGCTGTAGATCTCACGCGCCGAGCGTTCGACCGCCGCGTCACCCATCAGCTGGCGCCGGATCGCCGCCCCTTTTCGATAAAGTTCGCTCTCCGCCATTGGTCCACCTCGCTTTCGGAAATTCCCGGCAATTCTCCCTGTGTTACCGGTCCTAAACAAGTCGCGAAAGGTGTCGAGGCTCGTCGAGAACCGTCGGCCGAGGTTCGGGCGTCAGGAAGTAGGAAACGCGGGAAGTGGTGGGCAATCCAACCAAGATCTTCGGGCACCGACAATTGCAGGCGCCCGCCACGAGTCGGGTCGGTTGGGTCCTCGACGAGCTTGCGTTTTTGCAGTATGCTCGAACGTGTTCGGGTGCGGGCTTCTTGGGCCGCGACGCGGTCCGGGACGGCGCAGAGAGGACCGACCTCATGGACGAGAATGCGAACGTTCCGGCGATCGTGCCCGACGTCGCGGCGGTGGCCCGCATCAAGTCCGAGATCGATATCGGCGACCGCTCGCGCTTGGTGACCTTTGGCGATCGTGCCCAGCACTCGGTGGTCGAATTCGCGGACCGAATCCTTGCCCAGACGCAAAACCGCGAACTCGGAAATACCGGCAAGTTGCTGTCCGATATTCTCGGTAAGGCGCGCGGCCTCGACCCGACGAGCCTAAAAGACGCAAATTTCGTTACGCGTATCTTCTCCTCTGCAGAGGCGCGCCTTCGCCGTTTCACGGAACAGTTCGACGATGTCGCGTCGCAGATCGACCGCATCACCGTCGAGCTCGATCGCAACAAAGAGACCTTGCGCCGCGACCTTGCGCTGCTCGACGATCTGCACGAGGAGACGAAATCGGCGATTACCCAGCTCAACGCCTACATCGCAGCCGGCAAGACCTTCGCCGAAGAATTTCGCGCCGGTAGACTGGCCGAACTCGAGCGCGCCGCTAAAGGGCCGACCGCGGGGAGCGACACGCTGCTCGCTGCGCAAACCTATCAGGACGCGAATCAAGCGTTGGATCGTTTGGAGAAGCGGATCTTTTACTTGCAGCAGGCGCGCCAGATCGGGATCCAGCAGCTTCCGCAAATCCGCATTGTACAATCGGGCGACGAGACGCTGATCGAGAATCTCCAGGCCACCACCGAGCTCACGATCCCGGTGTGGAAGCAGAAAATGGTCCTGCTGCTCGGGCTAAATCGACAGCGCTCCGCGCTCGAGCTGCAGAAGACGGTTACTGACGCGACGAACGAGATGATGCGTCAGGCATCCGAGATGATGAAATCGCAGGCGATCGAGATCGAGAAGCAGTCGCAGCGTGGCATCATCGATATCGAAACCCTGGAAAAGACCAATCGCGACCTTCTCGACACGATCTCGGGCGTGTTGAAGGTGCAACAAGAGGGTCACAACAGGCGCGCCGAGATAGAGCGGCGCATGGCCCGGCTCACCGACCAACTAAAGACGGGGCTCTCCGCGGCATCCACATGAAGCTCCTAGCCCGGCTCGCGCATTTTGCTGCGGGCCTGCTCATCGTTGCACTTGCAGCGTGTGAGCCCTCTGGGCCGGAATTCGCGATCCTCTCGGGCTCCGAGAACGAGGTGCTCGAGCCGCTCGTGCAGGAATTCTGCAAAGCGCGGCACGCCAAATGCACGATGAAGTATCTCGGCTCGCTCGATATCGCGCTCACGCTGAAGCCGGGATCCGCGCCCGAGGCGGATGCGGTCTGGCCGGCGTCCTCGCTGTGGATCGACATGTACGACACCGCGCGCCGCGTGAAGTCGGTCAAATCGATCGCGCAGATGCCGGTGATACTGGGCGTCCGACGCTCGAAGGCGCAGGCGCTCGGGTGGATCGGCGCCCGGGTAACGACAAAGGATATCCTCGCTGCCGTCGAAGGCGGCCATCTGAAATTCTTGATGACCTCGGCGACGCAGTCGAATTCCGGCGCGTCCGCCTATCTGGCGATGCTCGCCTCGGGTATCGGCAAACCCGACCTGATCGAAGCCGGCGACCTCGACAAAGACTCGTTGCACACCACCGTGCGTGCCTTATTGGCCGGGGTCGAGCGGTCGGCGGGGTCGAGCGGCTGGCTCGCCGATCTCTACCGCGAAGGCGAGAAGACCGGCGCTCGTTACGATGCCATGTGGAACTACGAGGCGGTCATCAAGGAGACCAACGATAGCCTGCGCGAGGCCGGATATGAGCTTCTCTATGCTGTCTACCCGGCGGACGGGGTGTCGGTCGCCGACTCGCCGCTCGGATTTGTCGACCGAGGTCGCGGCAAGGGGGTGGAGAGCTTCTTCGCCGACCTTCAGAGCTTTCTGCTGAAAGGCGAGACGCAGAGCCGCATTGCGCAGACCGGTCGCCGGGTCGAGCTCGTTCGAGCAACCAATATCGGTATCGACGCCGCGACAAATCTCGATCCGTCGCGTGCCGTTGTCGTCGTCCGGCCGCCCGAGCCGACAGTCATTCAAAAGGCGCTCAATATTTACCAGGAGGCGTTGCGCCGACCCTCACTCACCGCGTTCTGCCTCGATCTGTCGGGCAGCATGCAAGGTGTCGGCGAGCGCCAGCTTCTCGACGCCATGCGCTTTTTGCTGACCCCGGCGCGCACCCGCGAGATGCTGGTTCAATGGTCGAGGGAGGACCGCATTTTCGTGCTGCCGTTCAATGATCGAATCATCTGGATGGAGCGCGCGACAGGAGACGAGGAAGAGCAAGCGAGCTTGCTGAGCCGAACGCTCCAGCTGCACGCCGGCGGGGGTACCGATTTCTACACCTGCGGCGCCCGCGCGCTTGCCGCGATGAAGCCGCTGCTCGATCGCGGCCAGCATCTCCCCGCCATCGTCATCATGACCGACGGGAAGAGCCAAGGTTCGCTACAGACGTTTCAGGATCCGTGGGAAGCCGATGGACGGCGGGTTCCGGTCTTCGGCGTTACCTTTGGTGAGGACGCCGATCGCAGCCAGCTCGACCGGTTGGCGACACTGACGGGCGGACGCGTCTTCGACGGAACGACGAGCCTGACGGACGCCTTCCGTGCGGTGCGAGGCTATAACTGAATGATCGGACGCTCCGGGCTCAACTGGCTAGCAGGGGGTGCAGCGGGGGCAGTCCTGGTGCCGGTGCTTGCACTCGGCGTCGGGATACCCTTTGTGGTGGCGTGCGCCGCGAGTGTTTTGGCCGGAGGCGGTCTTGTGCTTCTGCTCGCCCCGGCGACGCGTTTTAAGGCGCTCGATGCCAGCGGCGTCGCAAGAGGCAAGATCGAGTTTGCGCGCGAGCTTCTCACCGAAGCCGACCCCTTTGTCGTGCAGTTGGAGTCTGCCGCCAAAGGGATCCGAGCCACGACCGTCGCCGAGCGTGTGCGCCATCTCGCGAGTGTGGCGCGCGGCATATTCGAGGCGATCGAAAAGGATCCGCTGCGCATCGATCGGGTACGCCGGTTCCTGACCTACTATTTGCCGCGCGCAGCGGAAATGGCAGAAGCGTATGAGAGCCTCGAGGGGAGTCCGCGCGTCGAAGCGTCGCGCTTAGGCGCGACCGGAGAGATCATTGATCGTCTGGACGCGGCCTTCACGGAATACGCGGCGAATTTGCGCCTCGCCGAACTCGACAAGCTCGACATTGAGCTGAAGCTCTTGAAACGCTCGCTAGACGATGATCTCGGCTCGACCGCCGCGCTCGACGCGGCGTCGCAAAAGAGCGCCTGATGGCCATCTCTCGCCGCGCCTTCGGCGTTGGCCTGGTTGCGGCCAGCGCGGCCGCGACCGGCGGCTATCTGTACTTGCGGGAACACCCTGAAATCGCCGGCCGTTTTGGTGAGCCAAGAAAATTGTTCGGCTTTGCCGGAGGCGAGAAGGAAGGATTTCTGACAAACGCGCGGGTGCGCGAACTCTTGGATCGCCGCTTTGGTCTGGTGCTCGATGCGCGTCGCGCAGGATCCGTAGAGATGGTGCGCGAGCGCGCGCTGCTCGACCAGCGTCCACAATTCCTGTGGCCTTCTTCTTCGGTCCTCGTTGAAGTCGCGCGCAGCAGCGGCCTCACCCTGTCGCGTGACCAGGTGATATTCACCTCGCCGATCGTCCTCTATTCGTGGGACCGGATAGCAGATGGTCTCGTGAGGGGCGGTTTAGCGCAACCCGCGGGTGGCCCGCGCTACACCATCGATCTGCTGAAACTGTTGAAAGCGATCATTGCCGGCGAAAGCTGGACGGGGTTGGGCGTTCCGGATCTCTTCGGGCGCGCGCGCGTCGTTTCGACCGATCCCACCAAATCGAATTCCGGCTTTATGTTTGCCGGTCTGGCGGCGAATTTGCTCAGCGGCGACGTGGTAACGCTCGAGACCCTCGGCCTGGTCGAGGGCGACGTCGCAACGGTTTTTCGGCGCATGGGCTTCAAACCTTCCTCATCCGGCAAATTGTTCGACGATTACGTTGCCGGCGGTGCCGCGGCTCAACCGCTCGTCGTCGGCTACGAGAACCAACTCGTCGAATGGGTCATGCAAGACCCCGAACGTTGGAAGCGGCTCGAGGCAGCAGCACCAGCGAAACCGGTGATGCTTTATCCGCGGCCCACCGTCTTCTCGGCACATCCCCTGATCAGCCTCGTGAGAGAGGCCGACGACCTCGTCGATGCGCTAATGAACGAGGCGACGCTCGAACTGGCATGGGAAGATCACGGCTTCCGCGGGCCGCTCGGCACGATCGGCAAGACCCAAAGCCCACTACTCCACACGCGAATGCTCAACTCGATCGACGCTGTCTTACCCATGCCCGAGGCGGCCGCCATGATGGCATTGATCGACCACTCAGCCGCTTAGCGGACCGCTCGCTCGCTTCTCGCAGCTTCCTCCGGCGTTCCGCAGGTGCGCGGAGCACCGACTCTGGCCTTGACCCGCGGTCGATGCTATTTCGCCCCTCATTCATTGAGAGGTGCTATGAACGATATTCTCGGTCGGCTCGAAGAAAAGCGGGCGGCGGCCCGGGCGGGCGGCGGGACCCGACGCATCGAGGCTCAGCATAGCCGGGGCAAGCTCACC
>DASXBW010000100.1:0-124548 GCA_036491495.1 Casimicrobiaceae bacterium | reverse complement strand
AGCCCCTGATGCGCGGTGGGCATTGAACGGGTAATCCGCACCCGCTCTTCACCCTCCGAGACTTCGAGCTCTGCTATGCCTGAGCTCTCGACGAGCTCGATCAATGTTTTCAGCTTGCGTAAGTCCATGGAAACAACCCCCCCGGATTGGAGCTACGCCGTCAGGACGGCAATACCGACACCAGCAGTGGCGACGTTCGGCCGCAATTTTGATCTTCGTCGACTCCGTAGTCGCCGCTATGCCCAGTTCTGTGCGGCTTTATTGATGGCCGGTTAAACTGCCGGTCCCGCCGTTGGGTCGCATGCAATGTCATTAGTTTGCGACTTTTAGCGCGAATTGTCCACCGATGAACGACGATATGCGAAGTGCATAGAGCGCCCGGCGATCCGGCCTATTGGGACCAACTGGACAGCCAAGGCCCACGGGCCGAGCCAGCTCTGGGGGATCCGCGCTCAGTAGATTAGGCAGAACTTACAACAAATTACCAATTATTGAGCGGAGTTTATCCGGCTTGAATGGCCCCAGCTGGGTTCTCGCCACCGCGCCGGTGCGGTCTACGACAATCGTGAAGGGCAACGCACTCAGGTCATTGCCCAGCGTTTTGGAAAGCTCGACAGCACCGTACCCGCCGATTAGTGCAGGGTAGTTAAGATCGAGCTCCTTGGCAAACTGAGCGACCTTGTCCGGCTCATCGACAGCAATACCGACAAACTGCAAACCCCTTGGCCCGAACTCGCGTTGTGCGCGCACGAACTCAGGCATCTCCTCGCGACATGGCGCACACCAAGTCGCCCAGAAATTGATCACCACCACCTTGCCTCGCCACTGGGAGAGCGATTGCTGTTGGCCGGAGGTGTCGGGTAGTGACAGCGAAAAGAGCGCGCTTGCATCGCGCGGGCGGTCCCAGACGGCAAGCGACATACCGCCGGCAAGCGCAAGGAGTGCGGCGGAACCCAGCCAAATCCACTGTCTAGCGGTCCTCACCGTACCCTCGGTCCAAGAGTGAACACCCACACTCTATTTGAACCATTGTTTCTTAGGGGCTTCGTCGAGGGGAGTAGGTGCGCCACCAGCTGCCGGCAGGGCGACGACGACGCGCTGGATATTCGGCGGGTAGCAAATGCCAAGATCGGCACAGCCTTGCGATTCGGCCTGAACGACCACCTTTTGCCCGGGCGGGGTCGCCTGCAGCTGGAGATTCACAATCAGGTTGCCGCGGTAGGTTTCCACGCGGCCAAAAAACTGATCTTCCTTGATTTTGCCGTTGGGCAGCGGCGGTACGGTGAGTCCCGAAGCTGCCGGCTCGACCGCAAAGTGCAGCTTGTCCCGATACAGGTAATACCCGTCGGCGATGCTGAATCGAGCCTCGACAGTGTGCGGATCGAGCGCTCGTGCGCTGAAGCGGAATGCCTTTTCCGGGGCCAGCGGATTCACCTGAGCGGACGCCGAGGCCATAAGCGTTAGCGCGGTCACGACCAAGGCACGGCGAAGGAGCCTGCGGCGTCTAGTCGGCATCGGCAGCGGTCTCCGCGGCGATCCAGTCAAGGTACCCGGGTAAGGCATCGGAAATGGGGACAGCAACGATTTCGGGAAGTTCGTACGGGTGCCTCGCGAGAATGGCCGCTTGCACCTTCGGATAGAGCTCGGCGCGGGTCTTGATCGCCAAGGGTGTTTCGTCAGCCGTTTCGATTTGGCCGCGCCAGTGATAGAGTGAACGTACCGGCGCACCGACGTGGACGCACGCGGCCAGGCGCGCGACGAGAAGCTCTCTCGCCAACGCCTCCGCCACCGCCCGCTCAGGCAGCGTAGTCAGGACCAGCAATGCTGACGGCGTCGTGCGCTGTGGCAAGGAGTCACCATGCGTTTTCTCGTGCTCTTGATTGTACTGGCTTTCCCCGTCATCGACGTGCTGGCAACGCTGCGCTTCGCGCGGTGGACCGGCATACCCGCGTTGGCGTGGATGCTCGCGTCGACCGTGGCGGGGCTCTTGTTGTTGCACCACGAGCGAGTTGGATTCAGGGCCAGGACGCTGGCAGCGCTTCGCGGCGATCGACCATTGATGCGGGGACTCCTCGACAGCGGCCGCAAGGTCCTGGCGGCGCTGTTCTTGATTCTTCCGGGCGTTCTCTCCGACGTTATTGCGCTGCTGCTGCTGATGCTGCCGATCAACGTCGGCGCACCTTTCTCACCGCAGACGGTGGGTGCCGGATTCGGGGTGAGACGCGCCGACGCGCTCGACGGTGATTACCGCCGCGTTGATTGAAGGCCGCGCAGTGGGAGTTTTCTAGGGACCGAAAATGGTCGGCTGAGCTTTACCCGCGCGCCAATACGCCCAGAGCATCATCAGCACACCCAAGACGATCATCGGCAGCGACAGCCACTGTCCCATCGACATGCCCATCGCAAGCACGCCTAGAAAGCTGTCCGGCTCGCGCACGTACTCGATCAGAAAACGGAAGCTTCCGTAACCGATCAGGAACAGCCCGGAGACAGCTCCGAGCGGCCGCCGGCGGCGCGCATAAAACCAGAGCAGCACGAACAGCACCAGACCCTCGAGCGCCAATTCGTAGAGTTGCGATGGATGCCGCGGAAGCATTCCGACCTGCTCGTAAATCGCGGCCAGTCCTCGGGCCGTTGCTTCCTGCGGAAAAGCGGTGATCCAGGCTTTGTCTTCGGCGGCGGCCTGCGGAAAGTAGACCGCCCATGGCGCAGCGGCGCTGGTGACGCGACCCCAGAGCTCGCCATTGATGAAGTTTCCGAGACGACCCGCCGCAAGCCCCAGTGGAACCAAGGGCGCGACGAAATCCGTGACCTCGAGCCACCGCTTGTTTCGATTGCGAGCAAAGAGCCAAAGTGCGATCAGTACGCCGAGAAAGCCTCCATGAAAACTCATTCCGCCCTGCCAGATCGCGAGCACCTCGGCGGGGTGTTCGAAATAGTAGAACGGCTTGTAGAACAGCACATAGCCGAGCCGGCCACCGAGAATCGTTCCGAAGACGCCGTAGAAAAGCATGTCGTCGACATCGCGCGGATGCCAGCCCGTCAGCAGGTTCTGACGGGCACGGAATTTCCCGAGAATGACGATCTGCGCGAAAGCGAGCAGATACATGAGCCCATACCAGCGCACCGCAAGCGGGCCCAATTGAACGGCGACGGGATCGAACTGAGGGTGAACGAACATTGGGAGCGCGGCGCGGCGTCGTTCTATCGCCGCCCGCTTTGTTAGAATTTGTAAACGCCACGATTATACGAGAGAGGTGGATCCAGTGCCGATCAACCGCCGCAGCCGCATCATCACCGAGGGTTTCGCCCGCTCGCCGAACCGCGCCATGCTGCGCGCAGTCGGCTTCGACGATGGAGACTTCGACAAGCCCATCGTCGGTGTCGCCAACGGTCACAGCACCATGAATCCCTGCAACGCCGGGATCCAACCGCTGGTCGATCGGGCGATGGCCGCGCTCAAATCCGCCGACGCAAAGCCCCAGGTTTTCGGTTTCCCGACGGTCACCGACGGCATCGGCATGGGTACCGAGGGAATGAAGTATTCGCTGGTATCGCGCGAGGTGATCGCCGACGCGATCGAAGTGGCGGTGATGGGGCAATGCATGGACGGCGTGCTTTGCGTGGGTGGTTGCGACAAGAACATGCCCGGCGCGATGATGGCGCTGGCGCGCATGAATGTCCCGGGAATTTTCGTCTACGCCGGGACGATCAAGCCGGGGGTCTGGAAAGGGCAAACGCTCACCATCGTAAGCCCGTTCGAAGCGGTCGGCGCTTTTGCGGCAGGCAAGATGTCGAAGGAGGATTTCGACGGTATCGAAAAGAATGCGTGCCCGACGGTCGGCGCCTGTGGAGGTCAGTACACCGCCAATACCATGTCCTCATCGTTCGAGGCGCTCGGCATGAGCCTCCTGGGCAGCTCGCAACTTGCTTCGCCCGATCCCGAGAAAGCCGACTCTGCAGCAGCATCGGCACAAACGCTGGTCAACGCGATCAAGATAGACCTCAAGCCGCGCGACATCATCACCCGCAATTCCATTGAAAACGCGATCGCGGTGGTGATGGCGACCGGCGGATCGACCAACGCCGTGCTGCACTATCTCGCGATTGCCGCCGCAGCGGAAGTCGAATGGACCATCGATGACTTCGAGCGCATGCGGCAGCGAGTGCCCGTGCTGTGCGATCTCAAGCCGACGGGCCGTTTTGTGGCAGTCGATTTCAACGTCGCCGGCGGCGTACCGCAAGTGCTCAAGATGCTGCTGGCGCATGGCTTGCTGCACGGCGAGTGCATGACCATCACCGGCAGAACGATTAGCGAGGAGCTCGAAGGCGTCGACGAGAACCCGCGGGCAGATCAGGAGGTCATACGTCCGTGGAACCAGCCCATGTACCCGCAAGGCCACCTGGCGATTCTCAAGGGAAATCTCGCACCCGAGGGCTGTGTGGCAAAAATAACGGGTCTCAAGAATCCGTCGATCACGGGGCCGGCACGCGTGTTCGACTCCGAGCCAGCCGCGCTCGATGCGATCATGGCCAGGAAGATTCAGCCGGGTGATGTGATGGTGATTCGCTACGAGGGCCCGAAAGGCGGTCCCGGGATGCAGGAAATGCTGGCGCCGACTTCGGCACTGATCGGGCAGGGCTTGGGCGAGAGTGTCGGCCTTATCACCGACGGCCGCTTTTCCGGCGGCACCTGGGGAATGGTGGTCGGGCACATCGCGCCGGAAGCGTACGTCGGAGGCACGATCGCGCTGGTGCATGAAGGCGACTCGATCACCGTCGACGCGCACCGCCGGCTCGTTCAGCTCAACGTCGACGCCGGCGAGCTCGCCCGCCGGCGCGCGCGATGGAAGGCCCCGGCTCCCCGTTACACGCGCGGAGTGCTCGCCAAGTACATGAAGCTGGTCTCGACCGCGAGTCTCGGCGCGATCACCGATGGCGGGTAAGGCGATAGTCCGACGCTGCTCGGCTCCTCCGGAGGATTCAATGCTGACGATGTTACGGTCGCTCCCGCTGTCACGCCTCGTTGCGATGTTTGCTGCGGTCGTTCTGTGCGCATGCGCAACGCGCCAGCCCCTGGGAGAAAATGTCGCCCCGCCGCGCTTCGTCGTGGGTGACCACTGGGAATATCGCATCACCGACGGCCTTCGCCGCGGGGCGACGACCCGACTCGACGTGCAAGTCGTCGCAATCAACGCGGGTGTCGCGACCATGCATCTGGTGTTTGTCGGCAGTTACGGCCGCAGCGAGCAAACCGAGGAGATCGATGCCGAAGGAGGCCTCCGCGTCGGCGCGCTACGCAATGAGGAAGTCCGACGTTTTTCGCCTTCGCTAAAGCTTCTCGACTTTCCGATTGGCCAACGCAGCTCATGGCGCCAGGTGGTCAATACATTTCGCCGGGATACCCAGCTCGATGACAATATCCTGATCTACGGCGAGGTACAGGGTCGCGCGCCGGTGACCGTGCCGGCCGGCAGCTACGACGCCGTCGCGATCTACCGCATCGTGCAGCTCGACGACGAGGAGTTCTGGCGCAGCCGGACCACGCGGCGCGACCAGGTGAGGTATGCGCCCGAAGTCAAAGGCGTCGTGCGCGAAGTCCGCGATGCGGAATATTTTGAACTTACTGGCGGCCCCGATTCCGCGACCATCCGCACCGAGTACACGACGACGGAGCTGCTATCGTTCATGCCCGGTAAGTAGGCGCATTCGAAAGCGGGATAAGCAACGCTTCCGGCCCCGTAGCGCCGCGCGAACTCTCGGACTTGCTTGCGCGACCGCTGGGTGCGCTTACGACAAACCCAGCCGTTGCCAGATGATCGTCGTCAGGCTGGCCTGGTTGAGGGTGTAGAAGTGCAGGCCAGGCGCGCCGTGCGCCAGCAGGTCGGCACACAAATCGGTGACCACATCGAGGCCAAAGGCGCGGATCGACGCGCTGTCGTCGCCGAAACTCTCCAGTTTCTTGCGGATCCAGCGCGGGATCTCAGCGCCGCAGGCATCCGAAAAGCGCGCGAGCTTGGAAAAACTCGCGATCGGCATCACACCCGGAACGATCGGGACCTGAATGCCGAGCGCTGCCGCGTCATCGACAAAATGATAATAGCTGCCGGCGTTGAAGAAGTACTGCGTGATCGCTGAGTTCGCGCCGGCGTCGACCTTGCGCTTGAAGCTCGCGAGGTCGTCTGCGGGACTTGTCGCCTGTGGGTGATACTCGGGGTAACAGGCGACATCGATATGAAAACAGTCGGCACATGCACTTCTGATGAACTCGACCAATTCGCTCGCGTAGCGAAACTCGCCGGTGTCGGCGCTACCGGAAGGCAAGTCGCCGCGCAAGGCGACGAGGTGGCCGATACCGTGCTCGCGGTAGGTCGCAAGCGTCTGCCGGATGTTTTCCCGAGTCGAGCCGATGCATGAGATGTGCGGAGCCGCGCGCTGTCCGGATTTCTGGATCTCCAGCACGGTTGCGAGCGTTCGGTCGCGGGTCGAGCCGCCGGCGCCAAACGTTACGGAGAAGAACTTGGGCCCGAGCTGCGCCAGCTGCTCGCGCGTCGCGACGAGCTTTTCCGCGCCCTGCGGCGTGGCGGGCGGAAAGAACTCGAAGCTGAAGATGCGATCGGCGCTGCCGATCATCTCGCGTTCATACCGTACTGTTCTTGCCGTGAAGCAGCAAAGCCGACAGCGCCCAGGAAATGATGCTGTACAGGATTGCACCACCGACCGCGGACCAGAAGCCGGCCACGTGAAAGCCCTGCACGAACGAGCCGACAAACCAGAACAAGAGGCCGTTGATCACGAAGATGAACAGCCCGAGCGTCAATACGGTGGCCGGCAAAGTAAGCAGCACCAGCAGCGGCCGGATAAACGTGTTGATGAGGCCGAGCACCAGCGCCGCAATCAGCGCGGCCGCGAACGAGTCGACCTGGATCGACGACATCAGATAAGGCAACGCGATCAGCGCCACCGCATTGACCAGCCATACCAGCAAGAGTCGCATGACGATCTCCTTGTAGAGTCCCGGAACTCGAGCGCCTCGGCGTTGGCGGATTGGACGACAGTCGAATCCGCCTCCACGTGTATCAATAACGATAGCTGTCGGGCTTATAGGGCCCGGCGACATCGACGCCGATGTAACGCGCCTGCTTGTCGGAGAGCGGCGTCAGCATCGCGCCGAGCTTGGTCAGTTGCAGGCGCGCCACTTTTTCATCGAGATGCTTGGGCAGCACGTACACGCCCACCGGGTACTTGCCGGTGCGTTCGCGCGTGTCCGCCCATAGCTCAATTTGCGCCATCACCTGGTTGGCGAAAGAGCTCGACATCACGTAGCTCGGATGACCGGTGCCGCACCCCAGATTCACCAGCCGCCCCTCGGCGAGCAGGATAATCCGCTTCCCGTCGGGAAAGATGATGTGGTCGACCTGGGGCTTGATGTTGTCCCAGGTGTAGGCTTTGAGCGACGCGACATCGATCTCGTTGTCGAAGTGGCCGATGTTGCAGACGATGGCGTTGTTCTTCATCCGCTTCATGTGATCGTGCCTGATCACGTCGATGTTGCCGGTCGCGGTGACGAAGATGTCGGCCTTGTCCGCCGCGTAGTCCATGGTCACGACGCGATAGCCCTCCATCGCCGCCTGAAGCGCGCAGATGGGATCGATCTCGGCGATCCACACCTGCGCCGACAGCGCGCGCAGGGCCTGCGCCGAGCCCTTGCCCACGTCACCGTAGCCGCAGACAAGCGCGACCTTGCCGGCGATCATGACGTCGGTCGCGCGCTTGATGCCGTCGACAAGCGACTCGCGACAGCCGTAGAGATTGTCGAACTTGCTCTTGGTGACCGAGTCGTTGACGTTGATCGCCGGAAACCCGAGGCGCCCTTCCTTGTGCATGGTGTACAGCCGCTTCACTCCGGTCGTCGTCTCCTCGGTGACGCCCTTGATATTCGCCTTGATGTGCGAATAGTAATGTGGGTCGCGCGCCAGGCGGCCGACGATCGCCGTGAACAGCGCGAATTCCTCTTCGTTCGCGGGATGGGCGATGACCGACCGGTCGGTTTCCGCCTGCGTGCCCAGATGCACCAAGAGCGTCGCGTCGCCGCCGTCATCGAGGATCATGTTCGGCGTGAGCGTACCGCCGTGCGGCAGCGTCCACTCGAAAATGCGATGCGTGTACTCCCAGTATTCATTCAGCGTCTCGCCCTTGTAGGCGAATACCGGGGTGCCGGTCATCGCGATGGCCGCCGCGGCGTGATCCTGGGTCGAATAAATGTTGCACGAGGCCCAGCGCACGTCGGCGCCGAGCGCCTTCAAGGTCTCGATCAGCACCGCGGTCTGGATGGTCATGTGCAGCGAGCCGGCGATGCGCGCGCCGCGCAAGGGCTGAGTCGAGGCAAATTCCTCGCGAATGGCCATCAAGCCCGGCATCTCGGTCTCGGCGATGGCGATTTCCTTGCGGCCCCAAGCGGCAAGCTCGAGGTCGGCGACCTTGAAGTCCGTGAAATTCTTGATATCGGTTGTAGCGTTCATGCGTCACCCCGTCTAGAGCGACTCGGAACGGGGGAAGAGGTGGATTGCGCTCGTCACCCCGCTTGGAGTCGCGGTTCAACGAGCGCCGTTGCGAAGAATCCCGAGCCTGGCAGGCGAGGAAGCTGTCCGAATCGACCGGACCGGCCTGTTGCAACGCTCCTCGGGAAGGTGCATTTTATCGTAAGATCAGACTCTTGGCTAACCCGGCCGCGCATTGTGCTCGGCCACCTTGAAGCCGCATGCGGCAGCCGGAGTCCCCGCCTGACCGGCCGCCGCCAAATACCTCGTTACAACTCTGCTCGAACGAACGAGGCAGAACCGGGACAATCCAACCAATATGCCGATCAGTACCCCTAAACGATGAACGACCAGTCGCGCGATCCCGGAAAGCCCACCGAGCAAGCCGCCGAATGGCGCGCGCCGGCCGTGAACACGGTCGACGAGCAGCCTCTCCTGACCCGACCTGCTCCCCGCGCGCGTCGTTGGCGCTGGATCGCCGTCGCCGTGCTGGTGATCGCGGCGATCATCGCCGCCTGGTTCTGGTTTGGCCGCGGAGCGGAGGACCCGGCCAAGGCCGGCCGCGGCAAGGGGGATCCGAACGCGCGCCCCGTACCCGTCGTCGCGGCGCCCGCCCGCAAAGGCACTATCGACGTCTACATCGACGCACTGGGCACTGTGACACCGCGCAACACGGTGGTTGTGCACTCCCGCGTCGACGGCCAACTGATGACCGTCGCATTCCGCGAAGGCCAGGACGTCAAGGCGGGCGACTTGCTGGCGCAGATCGATCCCCGCCCATTCGAAGTGATGCTGACCCAGGCCAACGGACAGATGGCCCGTGACCAGGCGCAGCTGAAGAACGCGCAGCTCGATCTCGAGCGCTATCGAACGCTGCTCACCCAGGACTCGATCTCCAAGCAGCAAGTCGATACCCAGGAGGCTCTGGTTCGCCAATTTCAAGGCACCGTCGCGACCGATCAGGGCGCAATCGACAACGCCAGGCTCCAGATCACGTACTCGCGAATCACCGCGCCGATCAGCGGCCGCGTGGGCCTGCGGCAGGTGGATCCCGGCAACATGGTTCATGCATCGGACTCGAATGGATTGGTCACCATCGCGCAAATCAAGCCGATGACCGTGATCTATCCGGTGCCGGAAGACAACGTTCCGCGCATCGTCAAGCGCGTGCAGAGCGGAGAGGAAGTCGCTGTCGAGGCGTACGACCGCAGCGGCAAGAACAAGCTCGCGACGGGACGCTTGCTGACCTTCGACAATCAAATCGATACGACGACGGGAACCGTCAAGCTCAAGGCGGAATTTCCCAATCAGGACGCTGTTCTTTTTCCGAATCAGTTCGTCAACGTGCGCATGAAGGTCGAGACCAAGGCTGACACCACGCTGGTTCCTACCGCGGCCATCCAGCGCGGCGCTCCCGGGACCTTCGTCTTCCTCGTCAGGCAGGATCAAACCGTATCGGTCACACCGGTCAAGGTTGGCACGACAGAAGGCGAGACCACCGAGTTGCAAAGCGGCGTCGAGCCGGGAAATCTGGTGGTCGTCGACGGTGCGGACAAGCTGCGCGAAGGCTCGAAGATCGAACTGGTCGATCCCAACGCCCGCACGCCGCAATCGGCGAGTCCACCAAAAGGTCCGCCAAAAGCGGACAAAGGCGGACAGGGTGCAGGTGGGCAGGGACAAGGCCGCCGTTCCAAGAGCGGCGGCTGATTCTGGAGCGAGCGACGTGTCGACGATGGTCTGACCCAAAGTGAGCCACGCGCGATGAGCCCGTCCCGTCCCTTTATCCTGCGGCCGGTAGCGACCTCGCTGCTGATGCTCGCCATCTTGCTGGCCGGGATCATCGCCTACCGCGTGCTGCCGATCTCGGCGCTGCCGCAGGTCGACTACCCGACGATCCAGATCGTCACCCTTTACCCCGGCGCGAGCCCGGATGTGACGACGTCGTCGATTACCGCGCCGCTCGAGCGCCAGTTCGGCCAGATGCCGGGCTTGAAGCAGATGTCATCGACGAGCTCCGGCGGCGCCTCGGTCATCACCCTCCAGTTCGACCTCGACTTGTCGCTCGACGTCGCGGAGCAGGAAGTGCAGGCGGCAATCAACGCCTCAGGAAGCTTCCTGCCCGCCGATCTGCCGAACCCTCCCATCTACAACAAGGTCAATCCGGCGGACACGCCGATCATGACCCTGGCGCTGACATCGAGCACGATGCCGCTGCCGAAGATCGAGGATCTGGCGGATACGCGGCTCGCGACCAAGCTCTCCCAGCTTCCCGGCGTCGGCCTGGTTAGCGTCACTGGAGGGCAGCGGCCAGCCGTGCGCATCCAGGCGAATCCGACCGCACTCGCCGCCTACGGCTTGTCGCTGGACGACGTGCGCACCGCGATCAGCAATGCCAACACCAACCAGGCCAAGGGAAGCTTCGACGGACCGACACGGGCATCGACCATCGACGCCAACGATCAGCTCAAATCGGCCGACGAATACAAGAGCATGATCGTCGCCTACCGCAACGGCTCGCCGGTACGGCTCACCGATGTGGCCGATGTCATCGACGGCGCGGAAAACAACCGGCTCGCGGCGTGGGCGAATGAGCTGCCCGCGATCATCGTCAACATCCAGCGCCAGCCCGGCGCCAACGTGATCGAGGTCGTCGACAGGATCAAGCAGCTATTGCCGCAGTTGCAGGCGTCGTTGCCCGCTGCGGTCGACGTCGCCGTGCTCACCGATCGCACCATCACCGTGCGGGCTTCGGTTCACGACGTGCAATTCGAGCTGTTCCTCGCGGTCGCGCTGGTGGTGATGGTCATCTTCCTGTTCCTGCGCAGCCTGTCGGCGACCGTCATTCCGAGCGTAGCGGTGCCACTGTCGCTGATAGGAACATTTGGCGTGATGTACCTCGCCGGTTTTTCGATCAACAACCTGACGCTGATGGCGTTGACGATCGCGACCGGCTTTGTGGTCGATGACGCGATCGTCATGATCGAAAATATCGCCCGCTATATGGAGGCCGGCGAGAAGCCGCTAGCCGCGGCGCTCAAGGGCGCGGAGCAGATCGGATTCACGATCATTTCGCTGACCATCTCGCTGATTGCGGTGCTGATCCCGCTGTTGTTCATGGGCGATGTCGTCGGCCGGCTGTTTCGCGAGTTCGCGATCACGCTCGCCATCTCGATTTTGATCTCGGCGGTCGTATCGCTGACGCTGACGCCGATGATGTGCGCCAAATTCCTCCGCCATAGCGAAAAAGAGCAGCAAGGCAAGTTCTACCGGAAAAGCGGAGAGATATTCGACAGGGTTATCGCGCGTTACGGCAGCATGCTCAACTGGGTCCTGGACCGGCAGGCTGCGACGCTGGTCGTGGCAGTCATTACGCTGATCCTTACTATCGTCCTCTATATTTTCATCTCCAAGGGCTTCTTTCCGGTTCAGGACACCGGTGCAATCCAGGGCATCACCGAGGCGCCGCAGACCGTATCGTTCGCGGCGATGGCCGAGCGCCAGCAGGCCCTCGCACGCGTCATCCTGCAGGATCCCGCGGTCGAGAGTCTTTCCTCGTTCATCGGCGTCGACGGCACCAACTCGACGCTGAACAGCGGCCGCATGCTCATCAATCTGAAGCCGCTTGCCAAACGCAGCGCGCGTGCCGAGGAAGTGATTCACAACCTCCAAACCAGGCTCGCCGACGTCGAAGGGATCACGCTTTACATGCAGCCGGTGCAGGACCTGACGATCGAGGATCGCATCAGCCGCACGCAGTACCAGTTCACGGTGGAGGACACCAACCCGGATGAGCTCGACGTGTGGGTGCCCCGGATCGTCGATCGACTGCGGCAGCTGCCGCAGTTTGCCGACGTCGCGACCGATTTGCAGAACGGCGGGCTGCAGGCATTCGTGGACATCGATCGGGCGACGGCGAGCCGCTTCGGGATCACGCCGGCGGCGGTCGACAATGCGCTCTACAACGCTTTCGGGCAGCGGCTGGTGTCGACCATCTTCACCCAAACCAATCAGTATCGGGTGGTCCTCGAAGTGAAGCCCGAGTTTCAGTTGGGGCCCGAGGCGCTCTCGCAGATCTACGTGCCCGCAACCAATTCGGGCTCTGCGACGGCGAGCGTCGGATCGGTCCCGACCACTGGCGGCAATGCGTCCGCGGCGCTGGCAGCACCCGGAGCGGGGACGACGCCTTCCGCGAGCTCCGCGGGCGTCAGCACGCAGGCGTCTATGCAGGTTCCGCTGACGGCCATTGCGCGCATCACCGAGCACGCTTCGCCGCTGGTCGTCAACCATATCGGCCAGTTCCCCGCGGCGACCATCTCGTTCAATCTGGCGCCGGGCGCTTCGCTCGGCGATGCGGTGACAGCCATCCAGAAAACGCAAGCCGAAATCGGCCTGCCCGCGAGCGCGCAAATCCAGCTTCAGGGCGCGGCGGCGGCGTTCCGTAGTTCGCTGGGCAACGAGCTTTGGCTCATCCTCGCCGCCATCGTCACCATGTACATCGTGCTCGGGGTGCTCTACGAGAGCTTTATCCACCCGATTACGATTCTCTCCACGCTTCCCTCGGCCGGCGTCGGAGCGCTGCTGGCGCTGATGATATTCGGCAAGGACCTCGGTGTGATCGCCATCATCGGCATCGTGCTGCTTATCGGCATCGTGAAAAAGAACGCGATCATGATGATCGACTTCGCGCTCGATGCCGAGCGCAAGGAAGGCAAGCCGCCGCGCGAGGCAATTTACCAAGCGTGCCTGTTGCGCTTCCGCCCGATCATGATGACCACCATGGCGGCGCTCCTCGCGGCGCTGCCGCTGATGATAGGCTGGGGCGTGGGCTCGGAGCTTCGTCATCCGCTCGGCATCACCATGGTCGGAGGATTGATCGTGAGCCAGATGCTGACCTTGTTTACGACGCCGGTGATCTATCTAGCCTTCGACAGCCTCGCGCGCAGGATCGAGAAGCGCGGCAAAGGCAAGCAAGAGCCAACGGCTGCGCCGGCGCCCGGTGATTAGCATGTCCGACCAGGCGCCTGACGAGGACCCGAACGCGCGTAACACGTCGCCGCTTCAGGTCAATCTGTCGGCGCCTTTCATCGATCGTCCGGTAGCGACGACGCTCCTCACTATCGGGCTCGCGCTCGCCGGTGCCGCCGCGTTTCGATTGTTGCCGGTCTCGCCGCTGCCTCAGGTCGATTTTCCGACCATCTCGGTATCCGCGTCGCTGCCGGGTGCGAGCCCCGAGACCATGGCCGCAACCGTCGCCACGCCGCTCGAGCGCTCGCTCGGCCGCATCGCCGGCGTGACCGAAATGACGTCGGGCAGCTCGCTGGGCTCGTCGCAGGTCACGCTTCAGTTCGAGCTCAGCCGCGATATCGATGGTGCCGCACGCGACGTGCAGGCCGCGCTCAACGCGGCGCGGAGCCTCCTGCCCACCGGACTTCCCAGCAATCCGACCTATCGCAAGGTCAATCCCGCCGACGCTCCGATCATGATCCTGGCGCTTACCTCGGACACCATGACGCAGGGCCAGATGTACGACGCGGGCTCCACCATCATCGCCCAGAAGCTCTCTCAGCTGCAGGGCGTCGGGCAGGTGCAGGTCGGAGGAAGCTCCCTGCCCGCGGTGCGAGTGGAGCTCAACCCGCAGACCCTCAACAAGTACGGCATCGGCTTCGAGAATGTGCGCACGGTTCTCGCCGCCACCAACGCCAACCGGCCGAAAGGGTCGCTGGAGGCAGGCGATCGCCACTGGCAGATTTACGCCAACGACCAGGCCAAGAAGGCGGTCGACTATCTGCCGTTGATCATTGCCTACCGCAACGGCTCGGCAGTCAAGCTCACCGACCTCGGCAATGTCGTGGACTCGGTGCAGGATCTCCGCAACTCGGGCTCCTCCAATGGCCAGCCTTCGGTCCTGATCATCATCACCCGCCAGCCGAACGCCAACATTATCGAAACCGTCGACAGCATCACCGCGATGCTGCCGCAGCTTCGCGCATCCATTCCAAGCGCGATCAAGGTCGACGTAGTGATGGAGCGCACGACGACCATCCGCGCATCATTGCGCGATGTCGAGCGGACGCTGGTGGTAGCGGTCTGCCTGGTCGTCCTGGTCGTCTTCGTGTTCCTTCGCAACTGGCGGGCAACGTTGATTCCCAGCGTCGCGGTACCGGTATCGCTGGTCGCGACTTTCGGCGTCATGTATCTGTGCGGCTTCAGCTTGAACAATCTCTCCTTGATGGCGCTGATCGTTGCCACCGGCTTCGTCGTCGACGATGCCATCGTCGTGCTCGAGAACGTGTCGCGTCACATCGAGGAGGGAATGTCTCCGTTGAAAGCATCGCTGCAGGGTGCGCGTGAGGTCGGCTTCACCGTGCTGTCGATGAGCGTGTCGCTGATTGCCGTCTTCATTCCCATCCTGCTGATGGGAGGGATCGTCGGCCGTTATTTTCGCGAGTTCGCGGTGACGCTATCGGTTGCGGTCCTCATTTCGCTGGTGCTTTCGCTGACCATGACGCCGATGATGTGCTCGCGTCTGCTGCGCCCGGAAAAGGAGCAACGCCACGGCCGCTTTCATGCCTGGAGCGAGCGCGCGTTCGGCGCCATGCATCGCGGGTATGAACGAAGCCTCACCTGGTCGCTCGACCACGGGCCGGTCACGACGGTGATTCTTCTCGCGGTCGTCTGCGTGAACGTCTATCTGTACATCGATATCCCCAAGGGGTTTTTCCCGCAGCAGGATACCGGCCGGCTCATTGGATTCATCCAGGCGGACCAGAGCATATCGTTCCAGGCAATGCAGCCGAAGCTGGCGAGCTTCGTCAATATCGTCCGTGCCGACCAAGCGGTAGAAAACGTGGTCGCATTCACCGGTGGCTCGCAACGAAATACCGGGAGGATGTTCGTTCAGCTGAAGCCGCTGGCAGAACGCAAGGAATCGGCCGACAAGGTCATCGCGCGCCTACGAATCAAGCTCGCCAACGAGCCCGGCGCCAACCTGTTTCTCAACCCGGTTCAAGACATTCGCGTCGGCGGAAGGCAGGCCAATGCTACCTATCAGTACACTTTGCAGGCGGACGATCTGGACGAGTTACGCACCTGGGAGCCGCGCATACGCGCGGCGATGAGCAACCTGCCGCAGCTGGTCGACGTCAACACCGATCAGCAGGACAAGGGCCTGCAGACATCGCTGGTCATCGATCGCGACACCGCGGCGCGGCTGGGCGTCTCGCCGCAGTTGATCGACAGCACCCTCAACGACGCGTTCGGTCAGCGACAGGTTTCGACCATCTATTCTGCGCTGAACCAGTATCACGTGGTCATGGAGGCCGCGCCGGAATACTGGCAGTCCGCTTCCTCTCTCGATCAGGTATACGTGAGCACCTCCAACGGAGCGCAGGTTCCGCTTTCCGCATTCGCGCGCTACACCCGTACCAACACCTCGCTCAGCGTGAATCACCAATCACAATTCGTGGCATCCACTATTTCGTTCAATTTGCCGGAAGGCACCTCGCTCGGACAGGCAACGCTGGCGATCGAGGGCGCGCTCGCGCAAATCGGCGTTCCGGCATCCATACGCGGCAGCTTTCAGGGCACCGCGCGGGCCTTCCAGGACTCCCTCAACAGCCAACCGTGGCTCATTCTCGCCGCGCTGCTCACCGTCTATATCGTCCTGGGCGTGCTTTACGAAAGCTACGTGCATCCGATTACGATCCTGTCGACACTGCCCTCGGCAGGCGTCGGTGCATTGCTTGCGCTGAAGCTGTTTCACACCGAGTTCAGCGTCATCGCTCTGATCGGTGTCATTCTTCTCATCGGTATCGTGAAGAAGAATGCAATCATGATGATCGACTTTGCGCTCGAGGCAGAGCGCAACCATAACAAGAACTCGCGGGAGGCAATCTTCGAGGCCTGCCTCTTGCGCTTCCGTCCGATCATGATGACCACCATGGCGGCGCTCCTGGCCGCGGTGCCGCTCGCGCTCGGGACCGGGGATGGCGCGGAATTCCGGCAGCCTCTCGGCATCTCCATCGTCGGTGGGCTGATCGTCAGCCAGCTATTGACGCTGTACACGACGCCCGTCGTTTACCTGTATCTCGACCGGTTCAGCCTGTGGACGCGGCGACTGCGCGGCGGCCCGCGCGCAGTGCCGAACGCGGCGGCCGCAACCGGGGACTAAAACCGATGAAAGGCGAACCTACCAAGCGGACAAGGGCAATGCGCCGAACGCGCACAGCGTGGGTTGCCTGCGCAGCCTCCGCGCTGCTTGGCTGCTCGGTCGGTCCAAACTATGTCCGACCGACCGCGGAATCGCCTTCGGCCTACAAGGAAGCGGTGCCCTGGAAGCCGGCCGAGCCGCGGGACCAGGAGCCACGCGGCAACTGGTGGGAGGTCTTCATGGACCCGAAACTCGACGCGCTGGTAGCGCAGGTCGAGGTCAGCAATCAGACGATCAAGGCCGCCGATGCGCGGGTGCGTGAGGCGCGGGCATTGACCCAGGCCGCACGTGCCGCATTGTTTCCCCTGGTCAGCGCCAACGCCGACGCGACTCGAACTGGCCGGACGAGTGGCAACACCGCTGGAGGTACCGTCCAGGTCGGAGGCGTCCGCAACGACTATAACGTCGCGCTGGACGTCAGCTGGGAGGTCGACCTCTGGGGCCGTGTCAGGCGAACGGTCGAAGCCAGCGAGGCCTCGGCGCAGGCCAGCGTCGCGGACCTCGAATCGGCGAAGCTATCGGCGCAGGCGCTGCTCGCCGAAGACTATTTTCTGCTCCGTGTTCAGGACGCGCAGATCCGCCTGCTCAACGATACCGTGGAGGCTTATCAGCGATCGCTGCAGTTGACGCGCAACCAGTACGCGGTCGGCGTTGCGGCGCGTGCCGACGTCGCCCAAGCCGAAACGCAACTCAAGTCCACCCAGGCCCAGGCTATCGACGCCGAGGTCCAGCGCGCGCAGCTCGAGCACGCAATCGCTGTTCTTCTCGGCAAGGCGCCCGCGGACTTTTCGGTCGTCGCCGAATCCGTGCCCACTGAGTTTCCGCCGATACCGCCGGGACTGCCTTCGGAGTTGCTCGAGCGTCGTCCGGATATTGCCGCCGCAGAGCGGCGCGCGGCGGTGGCCAACGCTCAGATCGGCGTCGCCGAGGCGGCTTTCTTCCCCTCGCTCACGCTATCGGCGACCGGCGGCTTCCAGAGCTCGGTGCTGTCGCAATTGTTTACGCTGCCGAGCCGTTACTGGTCGCTCGGTTCGGCGCTGGCGCAGACGATATTCGACGCCGGGCTGCGCCGCGCGCAAACCGACCAGGCGATCGCGACCTATGACGAAAATGTGGCGAACTATCGGCAGACAGTGCTGAGCGGATTCCAGGAGGTCGAAGACAATCTCGCAGCGCTGCGCATTCTGGAGCAGGAGGCCGCAGTGCAGGACGACGCAGTCAAGTCCGCGCGCGAATCGCTGACCATCACGTTGAATCAGTACCGCGCCGGGACGGCCAACTACCTCGCCGTAGTTGTCGCGCAGGCGATCGCGTTGTCCAACGAGCGCGCAGCACTAGCGATCCAGAGCCGGCGCCTTTCCGCCAGCGTTACTTTGATCAAGGCGCTGGGCGGCGGGTGGAACGCGGCAAGCGCTGTGAGCAGCGAGCCAGGTCCCGTTCGCGAAGCGAATGGGGCGCGAGCGACCGCGAATCAGCGCTAACCACCGACACGCGCCGCCGCACATACTTATACCGCGCAAGGAGGTGGTCTGTGAGCGAGCGCCCAGCCGGCCTACAAACTCTGCGCTGATTGTGTCGCGAGTTGCCCCAGCAGCGCGCTGACGAGCGTCGACTCGCGTTTGTAAAAGCCCTCGGTGTGAAAGGTCTCCTCGAGGGCAAACAACTCGTAATCGAGGTGATGACAGACCTCGTGTATCAACGTGCGCAAGAAAGTCTTGAACGCGACCACTTGCTTCTTCTGCGCGGTTCGCATCCACACCGTGATGCACGCCCGCGTACCCTCTTCTTCGGGCTCGTAGAGTCCATGCAGCTCGCCGTAGTCGTCGGCCGGCCGTCGCAAGAGTACCTTCACCCGGACCGCGGGTACGTGGTAGCCCTTGACCAGCGCGTCGACCAGATTCTGGCACGCGCTCTGCGCGCTGGCACGGTGCTCATTGCGTAGCCCGGCGGCAATCGCCGCGATGGCGCCGGCAAGCGCAAGGCCCGGCGGAATGCCCAGCGTTTCGATGGCGTCGCTCTTGCGGTAGATGCGCTGGCGGGCGGGCGAAAGCTTGTCGTAGTAGGCGAAAGGCACGGTAATCGATCGGAGATTGCTTCGAAGTCTATTCGAATGCGCGACGCCGGCAACACGCAATTGGCATCGCGCTTGACGCAGATCGCCGGCGGAACGCATATTGGCCCGATGCCCATCGTCATCCACCCGGCGACGCTCGCCTTCGATGCGTCAGGCACGCCGTTCTCGGAAAAGTTCGGGGATGTCTATCACAGCGCCGAGTCGGGCCCGGATCAGGCGCGACACGTTTTTCTTCAAGGCAACCATCTGCCTCATCGTTGGGCCGGCACACGCACATTCACCATCGTCGAAACCGGCTTTGGCCTGGGACTCAATTTCATGGCGACCTGCGCCGCGTGGCGGTCGGATCCGAAACGAAGCGAGCGCCTCCACTTTCTTTCGGTCGAGCGTTACCCCTTTGTTCGCGACGACCTCGTCACGCTCCACGCACGCTATCCAGAATTCAGCCGCCAGTCGTCCGAGCTTTGCGCCGCGTGGCCGCCTGCGATCGCGGGCGTTCATCGGCTGCATCTAGATGACGGACGGATCACCCTGACGCTTGTATTCGCGGACGTTATCGAAGCGCTGCGCGACCTGCGTCTCGGCGCCGATGCATTCTATCTCGACGGCTTTGCGCCCGACCGCAATCCTGACATGTGGTCACCCGCGGTCATGAAGGGTCTTGCGCGTCTTGCGCGACCCGGCGCGACGCTTGCCACCTATACCACCGCACGCGTGGTGCGCGATGCGCTCGCGGCCGCCGGCTTCGCGGTCGATAAAAGCATCGGCTATGGACGCAAGCGCGAGATGCTGGCGGGGCGTTTTGCGCCCCGCTGGCCGATAAGGCATCCTCCGCCGTCCCGCGTCGAGTGGCCGGAACGCAATGCGCTCATTGTCGGCGCCGGACTCGCGGGAGCGGCGATCGCCGGGCGCCTCGCGTCGCGAGGTTGGCGCCTGGACATCCTGGATCGCCACGGCGCTGCTGCCGGCGGCGCATCGGGACTGTCCGCCGGTGTAATACAGCCTCATCTGTCGCGTGACGATTGCATTCTGTCGCGCTTCACCCGCGCCGGCTTCCTGTACGCACATTCACGCCGACGAGCGATCGATGTCGACGAGCCCGCCTTGACGCGGCCGCCTTGCGGCGTGCTGCAGATCGCCGATGACGCACGCCATGAGGCGCGGATGGCGGAGGCACTCGCAGCGCTCGCCTATCCGGCTGCGTATGCGCAGCTTCTCTCCCGTGACGCGGCCAGCGCGCGCGCCGGCCGAAGGGTGAGAGCGGGAGGCTGGTGGATTCCGATGGGCGACTGGGCGGAGCCGGCAGCGGTGGTGCGCGCGGAGCTTGCCGCGGCAACGCATATCGAGGCGCAGGCGCCGCAGACAAGATTTCATCGGGAAGTCGCGACGTTACGGCGTCTGGGTGAGCGATGGCATGCGATCGATGCGTCCGGAGCCGAGATCGCCGCCGCACCCGTGGTAGTCCTTGCCAATGCCTGCGATGCCGCGCGGCTGGTCGCTCTCACGCCCGCGCCGCTGCAGCGGGTAGCAGGCCAGCTCACGTTTTTGCCGGCGTCTTCCGCCGCCCCGCGCACAGTTGTTTGCGGACGAGGTTACGTGTTACCGGAGCACGACGGCAAGGTCATCACCGGCGCAAGCTACGATCTCACCGACGACGCAATTGCCGACGACGCGATAGAACCGGATGAGGCCCGCCACGCCGCCAACTTGCATCGCGCCGAGCGGCTTCTTCCCGGAATCACCGCGAATGTAGCCATGAGCTCGTTGCGAGGCGAGGTTGGCATTCGCTGCGTCGCACGGGATCGACTGCCGATGGTGGGGCCGATGGTCGACATCGATCGGGCGCGCGCGATCGCCGACACACTGAGCGGTGCCCACGCGAGCGACATGCCGCGCCTGCCGGGACTCTTCTGCGCCATTGCATTCGCGTCGCGCGGTCTGGCCTGGTCGGCGCTTGCCGCCGAGTGCGTCGCGAGCCAGCTCGAGGGAGAGCCCTTGCCGCTCGAAGCGACGCTTGTCGATGCGATCGATCCGGGCCGGTTCGCCGTCAAGCGGGCTCGCCGGGGAACGCTATAGCGGGGGGTTACAAACGTGCGTGCCGCGGAAACCCCAATATCGTCATTCCCGCGGCCTTTAGTCCCCGCGAAAGCGGGGAGGGAATCCAGGGTCTTTTGAACCAATCCGCTGGGTCCTTGCTTTCACGGGGACGACGAAAAAAAGTAGCCGACGTAATGCATGTTCATAACCTTCGCTAGATGCGGCGCGCCGCCCGCGCGATAATACCCATCATGGCCAAAACCGACTCCGGCGCATCCTCGCCCATTGTCGCGCTGCTCAAGCCGCATACCAAGAATCTCGGTGGCTTCGAGGTGCAGCGTCTTCTGCCTTCGATCGAGGCGCAGATGGTCGGACCGTTTATCTTTTTCGACCATTTCGGTCCGGCACGCTTTCCGCCCGGCGAGGGCGTGGACGTGCGTCCGCACCCGCATATCGGGCTGGCCACGGTGACCTATCTTTTTGAAGGCGCGATGATGCATCGCGACAGTCTGGGCAGCGTTCAGCGGATCGAACCGGGCGACGTCAACTGGATGACCGCAGGCGCCGGCATCGTGCATTCGGAACGCACCTCGCCGGAAGACCGCGCGTCCGGGCATCGCCTGCACGGACTGCAGACCTGGGTAGCGCTACCCAAGGCTCATGAGCAGGGCGAGCCGTCGTTTGCCCACTATGCGAACGCGTCGCTACCCAAGATCGCTCTGCCCGGAGTGACCATGCGCCTCATCGCGGGCACGGCGTTCGGCCAGCGCTCTCCTGCGTCGACATTTTCCCCCATGTTCTATGTCGCCGCGGATATGGAGGCTGGCTCAGCCTTCGATCTCTATCCCGAGCACGAGCAACGCGGCGTCTACACCATCGACGGTGAACTCGTCATCGCCGGCGAAGCGCTTCCCGCCCGCCACATGGCGTTGCTGAAACCGTGGAGCACCGTGCGCGTCGAAGCGCGCTCGCGCGTCGTGCTGGTGCTTCTCGGCGGCAGCAAGCTGGATGGCGAGCGCTTGATCTGGTGGAACTTCGTCGCCAGCTCGAAGGACCTGATCGACTCCGCGAGCGCGCGCTGGCGCGAGCGAAAGTTTGCGCCCGTGCCCGACGAGACGGAGTTCATTCCGTTACCGGAAGAGCCGCGTCCGACGGGAACTCTGCTGTGACGTCGCTTACGCGGAGAACCTAGGCCGGCACCGACTGCCTGATTTGGCCCTTCAATCCGGCCGCCGCGCGGAGCATCTCGGCGCGGTCGATATTTTCCCAGGTGAACTCGGGCTCGTCGCGCCCGAAGTGCCCGTAGGCCGCGGTCTTGAGATAAATCGGCCGCAGTAAATCAAGCATCTGGATGATGCCCTTGGGCCGAAGGTCGAAGTGCGTGGTGACCAGCTCGGCGATTTTGGCGTCGGGAATCTTGCCCGTGCCTTCGGTGTAAACGGTGACGTTGATCGGCTGCGCGACGCCGATCGCGTATGAGAGCTGCACCTGGCACTGGCGTGCAATGCCGGCGGCGACAATGTTCTTGGCAACGTAGCGGGCTGCATACGCGGCCGAGCGGTCCACCTTGGACGGATCCTTGCCGGAAAACGCGCCGCCGCCATGCGGCGCGGCGCCGCCATAAGTGTCGACGATGATCTTACGACCGGTCAGGCCCGCGTCGCCATGCGGGCCGCCGATTTCGAAGCGTCCAGTGGGATTGACCAGATATTTGGTGTCGATCAGCATTTCGCTCGGAAGCACCGGCTTGATGATTTCCTCCACCACCGCCTCCATCAACTCCTTCTGCTTGTTATTCATGCTCGGATGATGCTGGGTCGACAGCACCACCGTATCGACCCTCTTTGGCCGGCCGTCGACGTAGCGCACCGTCACCTGCGATTTCGCGTCCGGCCGCAGCCAAGGGAGCCGGCCATCGCGACGGACTTCGCTCTGGCGCTGCACCAGGCGGTGCGCGTAATAAATCGGAAACGGCATCAGCGAGGGAGTCTCGTCGCACGCATACCCGAACATCAGCCCCTGATCGCCCGCGCCCTGGTTCATGTACTCCTCGGACGTCCGATCGACGCCGCGTGCGATATCGGGCGACTGCCTTCCATAACAGACCATGACCGCGCAACCTTCGGCATCAAAGCGCAGCTCGGGGTCGGTGTATCCGATGCGATGGATGGTGTCGCGGGCAATGCGCGCGTAATCGTGCTTATGATCGGTGGTGATTTCGCCGGTCATGACCACCAGACCGGTCGACACCAGCGTCTCCGCGGCTACCCGGCAGTGCGGATCCTGCGCTAGAATCGCATCGAGCACGGCATCGGAAATCTGGTCGGCAACCTTGTCCGGATGGCCTTCCGAGACCGACTCCGACGTAAACAGAAACTCACCCATCGTTGCTCCCTGCCTGGATTATTCGAAGATGCCTGGAAATGCGTGGAGATTGCGCGCCCCCCACGGGGGCAACGGCGCAAAGACTTGAATTCTACCAAATCCCCGGGGACCGGCGTTGGCGGTGCTGCCGGGCCGGTCGAAAACCTCAGGCAACCCGCAGTCAGCGCCGCCACCGCCGAGCAAATCGAGCGCGCGGCACAGTTGCTGCACCACGGAGCGCTGATCGCCTTTCCCACCGAAACCGTGTACGGGCTGGGCGCGGACGCACGCAATGTCGACGCGGTGCGGCGGATCTTTGCCGCCAAGGGACGGCCCGCCGAACACCCGGTCATCGTGCATCTGGCTAGCGCCGGTCTGCTGCCGCGTTGGGCGCGATCGATCGGCACCGACGCGGAAGCCCTGGCGCAGGCGTTTTGGCCGGGGCCATTGACCTTGATACTGCCGCGTGCGAGAACGGTGCTGGACGTCGTGACCGGCGGCCAGGACAGCGTAGGTTTGCGCGTTCCCGGTCATCCGGTCGCACAAGCCCTGCTGGCGCGATTGCTGGATCTCGGCGTTGACGGCATCGCCGCACCCTCCGCCAATCGTTTTGGCCGCATCAGCGCAACCAACGCCCGGCATGTCGCCGACGAGTTTGGAGACGCGCTCGCGATGGTGCTCGACGGAGGCGCGAGCCGGCACGGCATCGAATCCACCATCGTCGACCTCACTTCGGGCGAACCGGCGCTGCTTCGCCCAGGAGCGATCACCGTCGAGGCGCTGGGCCGCGTTCTCGGTTCTGCGCCGCGGCTGGCAAGCTCACAGTCCCCGAGAGCCTCCGGGACGCTCGCCTCGCATTACGCGCCGCGGACGGCGGCGCGGCTCATTGCGCCGCACGAGCTCATCCACGCGCTCTCCGCCTTGACCAAACCCATCCCCCGCATCGCGGTGCTTGCGCGCTCGGTTTCCAAGCCGATGGGATTCCCAGGCTCCTGGATCAACGCGCCCAGAGCAAGTGCGCCTTACGCTCAAGAGCTCTACGCCAACTTGCGCACCCTCGACACGTGCGGCGCCGACGAAATCTGGATCGAGGCGCCGCCCGACGGCCCCGAGTGGGTGGCGGTGAACGATCGGCTGAGCAGAGCAACGCATCGGCAGTGATTTAGCGCACTGAGTAGCGCTCGTGGTGAGCGGTCAGCACTGACCGGCAAATGCGCGGGCGAGGAATGGCACGATCGCCGCCACCAGCTCCTTTTGCCGGTTATCCATGTAGTGATCGGTTCCGGCGATAAACACCTGTTTCGAGCACCCGTCGCGCGGCAGCGTCGCCGCGCGCTTTGGCGCGATATCGAGCACCTGCGGAAAATCGCGCTCGGCGATGACATCGAGCACCGGCATATCCGGCCGCGAACCGAACGCCTTCAACATGCCGATCGGCACCCACGCTGCCAATTTCGCCGCCGATGAAGACGAAAGATACGCGTCGGCCATCGACGCCCCCATGCTGTGCGAGACGATGGCGAGCCGCTCCGCGCCGTGCTCGCGGAGATAGGCAACGGCCGCGGCGAGGCGTTCGCTGGACTCCGGGAATAGCGTCGCGTACTGTTCGCGCGGCGCGTCCACTGAGAGCACCGGCATCTGCACCGAAAGGGTCGACATTCCCGCTTCCGCGAGCCCGGTGCGAAGCCCGTTGATCAAGGCCGAGTCGGGGTGCACTCCCACGCCGTGGACGACGATCACTGCGGCTTTGGCAATCGCCGGCGACGCCGCATCGGTGTAGATCGCGAGCACTCGAGGCTGCCGCGCGGTCGCCAGATAGACGGCATCACCGACGACGATCGCCGGTACGATCTCCTGCGCCAGGCGCGCTTCGCGGGCGTAGTCCGCGGCGCAATACGCGCGGCCCGCGCCAGCGGTCAAGGCGATTGCGGTCAATACCACCGCCGAAGCTCGCCATCCACAACGCATCGTTTTCTCCACGCTTACCGGGCTGATACCATGACGGCGCAGTCAATCGCTTTCGCCCGCACTCATCCCCGCTTTTACGCGCTTTTACCATACTCGACGCAGATGCAGGCACGCCCTCTCATCGTTGTCATCGCTCCCGATTCCTTCAAGGGATCGACCGCGGCGCCGGCTACGGCCGCGGCCATCGCCGAGGGCTTGCGCCGCGTTTGGCCTGGCGCGGAGCTGCGCCTGTGTCCGATGGCCGATGGCGGTGAAGGAACGCTCGACGCGGTGCTCTCGCGCGGCGGGCAACGCGTGACCGCCCGCGTCACCGGTGCCGCAGACAAGACTGTCGAAGCAGGCTATGGGATCGTCGGCGAGGGCAAGATCGCGATCATCGAAGCGGCGCAAATCGTCGGCCTCACCGATCCTGACGGCACCGCAATCGACGTCGAGCAGCGCAGCTCGCGCGGGGTCGGCGAGCTGATGGCCAGGCTCCTCGATGGCGGGCTGCTGGAGTTCATGGTCGGACTTGGCGGCACCAGCACCAACGATGGCGGCGCGGGAATGCTGGCTGCGCTGGGCTTGCGACTGCTCGATGCGAAGGGACGCACGGTGGACGCGACGCCCGAAGGTCTCGCGAAGCTCGCCGCGGTGGATGCCGAGGGATTCGATCCGCGCCTGCGGCAGACGACCATCACCATCATGTCCGATGTCGACAACGTGCTTGCCGGTCCTCGTGGAGCCACTGCAATCTTCGGCCCGCAAAAAGGCGTGCGCCCGGAGCGCGTCGGAGAGCTCGACGCGAGGCTCGCACGCTTCGCGTCGCTCGTTGAAAAGGCCCTCGGGAAAACCGCTCGCGATCGGCCCGGCGCGGGCGCCGCGGGCGGTCTTGGTTTTGCGCTGCAACTACTTGGCGGCGAAGCGCGCTCCGGCGCGGAAGTCGTCGCCGATCTGATCGGACTCGATGCGGCACTCCACGGCGCCAACTGGGTGATCACCGGCGAAGGCCGCACCGACGCGCAAACGCTGCTGGGCAAGACGCCGCTCGTCGTCGCGCGCCGCAGCGCAGCGATGGGCGTTCCCGCGACGCTGATTTCCGGCGGCATCGATCGCGCCGCGCTGCCGGAGCTCTCGCGCCGTTTCGCCGGTTGCTTTTCGTTGACGTTCGGGCCGATCACGCTGGAGCAATGCGTTGCGCAAGCTCCCGGCTTGCTCGCCGATCGGGCCGAGCAGCTCGCGCTCCTCTTCACCGCTCTTCGCGACACCCGGCCCTAGCACTCCTCGGCGGTGGGTCCCGACCACGAGCCCTGATGACAAACAATGTAGCTACGTCCCCGGGGGCTCAATGTGATATGCCCATCATGTGATCGGGAAGCCAGGTGGCGATATCCGGAAAAACGCACAGGATCACGATCTGCAGCATCATGCATATCACATAGGGAATGGTGCCCCACATGATGCGCGTCACCGGCACATCGGGCGCGATCGAGCTGACGATGTAAATATTGAGCCCGACCGGAGGGTGGATCAATCCTATTTCCATGTTGATGGTGAGGATCACGCCGAACCACACCGGGTCGAAGCCGGCGGCCTTGATGATGGGATAGAGAATCGGAGCGGTCATGAGGATGATCGCAGCCGGCGGAATGAAAAACCCGCAGACGAGCAGGAACACGTTGATCATTCCCATGAGCACCCAGCGATTGACTTGCATATCGGCAATCGCCTGGGCAAGCGTCTGGGTGAGATAGAGCGAAGTCAGCATGTAGCCGAACAGCACGGCGGCGGCAATGATCGTCAGGATCATCACCGACTCGCGGGTCGTGTCGCGCAGGATCGCCCACCATCTATCCGGCGCCCACATGCGGTAGATCACCACCGCGAGCAGCACGCACATCGCTGCGCCCACTCCCGCCGCCTCGGAGGGGGTCGCCACACCGCCGTAGAGCGCGTACATGACGCCGACGATGATGACGATGAACGGCGCGATTTTCGGAATCGACTGGAACTTCTGTTTCCAGCTGTAACGAAAATCGACGGCGTGCGATCGGAAGCCCCGCTTCCAGATGATGAACAGCGTCCACATCATGAACAGCAACGTGAGCATGATGCCGGGCAATACGCCGGCGAGGAAAAGGCGCCCGATCGAAGTCTCGGTGGCGATGCCGTAGAGAATAAAAGTGATCGACGGCGGGATCAGAATGCCGAGCGTGCCGCCGGCGCAAATCGACCCGGTCGCGATGTCGTCGGGATAGCCGCGCCGCCGCATTTCCGGAATGCCCATCTTGCCGATGGCGGCGCAGCACGCGGGCGACGAGCCGGTAAGCGCGGCGAACACCGCGCACGCGCCGAGGTTCGAGATCACCAACCCGCCCGGAAGACGGTAGAGCCAGCGGTCGAGTGCTTCGTAGAGATCCTTGCCGGCCGGCGAGGAGCCGATCGCCGCGCCCATCATCACGAACATGGGGATCGACACCAGCGTGAAGTCGTTCAATCCGTGAAAGAAGGTCTCGGCAACGACGTGCAGCGCACCGAAGCCCTGAAAGATAACGATGAAGGCAATCGAAAGCGCCCCGAGACCGAAGGCGACCGGCGTGCCCGAAAGCAGCACGACCAGCGTAACGACAAGGACGATCGCACCCTGCGTTGATGGGCTCACGCTCCCCGCCCCTTGGCAATGCCGAAAGGTGGCTCACGGCCGGTGGTCAGACAGTAAAGCTCGACGACATACTGCA
The DNA here is from genome assembly GCA_036491495.1 of Casimicrobiaceae bacterium. GTDB lineage: Bacteria > Pseudomonadota > Gammaproteobacteria > Burkholderiales > Casimicrobiaceae > PALSA-1003. Next base: position 96,639 of record DASXBW010000100.1, on the reverse strand, counting down.
AGGTAAGGATCCCGAGGCCTATCGGCATCGACGCATAGGGAATCCACAGCCGTACCCGCCACATGGTGTTCGAGAGCCAGTGCTGGTTCCACGCCTCGAGCCAATATTCCCCCGTGAGCACCGCCATGGTCACGCAGAAAGCGATGGCCAACAGCATCGAGATCAGCGCCAGCCACCAACGCTTGCGCGGGCCAAGGTAGAGCGGCAGCACGTCGACGTTCACGTGTCCGCGCGTCATCAGGACATAAGGGCTGCCGATGAACGTCGCCGCGACCAGGCTGTAGGTAACGAAGTCGGTTTGCCAGATGGTGTTCTCGTTGAGCACGAAGCGCACGAACACCATCTCGCAGACGATGACGACGCTGACGGCGATGAGCGCCGCGGCGAAATAGCCGCAAAGCCGCGAGATCAGCCTGACGGCGCGGGCGAATGGTTCCATGCGCCGCCTCTACCTGAGCCGGTGGTCAGTTCGACAGAAAATTCGGCGAACGGCGCGTGCCGCCCGCCGATCATGAGGACCCAAGCGTTTTATTTCACGCTCAACGCTTCGTCGATAAGCTTCTTGCCGTCCGGCACGTCTTTGGCGAACTCAGCGTATGAGCTCTTTTTCGCGATCTCGATCCACTGGTTGTACTGCGCGTCGGTGAGACTCTTGACCTCGACGCCGTGATCCTTGTAGGCCTTGATGGTCGCCTCATCGACCGACTCGGCTTTGTCCTCGTAGTACTTCTGCGCTTTCTTTCCGGCCTGGATCAGCGCGTCCTGCTGCTTCTTGTCGAGCTTGTCGAAGCTCTTTTTCGACATAAGCAGCGGCTCGTACATGAACCACAGCGCGTTGGTGCCGGGCGCGGTCAGGCATTTCGCCTGCTCGTAGAGACGGAAGGACAGGAAGCTGCCCATGCTGGTATCGGTCCCCTCGGCGACGCCGGTCTGGAATGCGTTGTAGATCTCATTCGACGGAATCGACACGATCGAGGCACCGGCCGACTGCCACATCTGCGCGAAGGTCGGTCCCGCGGCGCGGAACTTCAGTCCCTTGACGTCATTCGGCTCGAGGATGCAGCCGCGCTTGGACACCATGCCGCCGCCGAACCAGGCATCCGACAGCACGATCGCACCGGCCTTCTCGATGGTCGCGTGGATGTCCTTCATGAACTGCGAATCGTTGAGTCGCTTCGCTCGCTCGTAGCTGCGCACCAGGCCGGGCATCAAGGTCGCACTGAACGCGCGCACCTGGCCGCTCGCGTAATCGAGCGGGAACAAGGTGATGTCGAGCTGGCCGTTGACCAGCGCATTCCACTGTTGCTCCGCCTTGAACAGCGACGCGCCCGGATAGACCTGAATGTCGAGATCGACGTTTGCGGCCTTGGCCTCGCGGGCGATCATCTGAACCATGTCGTCGCGAACGTCGCCCTTGCCGCCGGGAAACTGATGCGAGGCCCGCATGACGACGGGCGCTGCCACGACGGAGCCTGCCAGCAACGCGGTCATCAGCGCGGCAAGCATGCCGCTGTGCTTGAACTTACTCATCGGTTCCTCCTCCAGGTTGTCGATCGGACACGTTCCATTGCGACCGGTCCAACGGGATATTTTTGTTAGCGCAAGAAAGCCCAGCCTATTCTAAACTGCTGCCGACTCAGGCGGTGGGACTCGCAATCTCGGCGCGCGCCGCTTCGTTGTAACCCTGGCCCGGGTCCACGGTCCCGCCGGCGCTGACCCGTACCGCGCAATACTTGAACTCGGGAATCTTGCCGAAGGGATCGAGCGCCGGGTTGGTCAGCAGATTCGCCGCAGCTTCGTAGTAGCAGAATGGAATGAATACCGCCCCCCTCGGCGTGCCATCATCCGCGCGCGCGAAGAGCGTGACGCTGCCGCGCCGCGAGGCCACCGTAACCACGCCCCCCGCGCCCACTCCCAAGGCCTTAAGATCGTCGGGATTAATCGATGCCACCGGCGCCGGCTCGATACTGTCCAGAACCTCAGTGCGCCGGGTCATGCTGCCGGTATGCCAATGCTCGAGCTGGCGGCCGGTGATCAGCACAAAAGGATATTCCGTATCGGGCCGCTCCGCGGCAGGAATGATCTGCGCGGGAACGAATCGACCGGTTCCGGTCGCGGTTGGAAAATCTTCGGTGAATACCACGCGCTGGCCGGGGTCGCCCTCGTGCTCGCACGGGTACGTAACGGCGGATTCCTGCTCCAAGCGGTCCCAGGTGATGCCGGCGATCGACGGCATGGTTTTCCGCATCTCCTCGAACACCTGGCTCGGATGCTCGTAGTGCCAATCGAGCCCGAGCTGCCTGCCGATGGCATTGATGATCCACAGATCCTGACGCGCGTCGCCCGGAGGCTCGAGCGCCTGACGGCCGAGTTGCACCGCACGATCGGTGTTGGTGAAGGTGCCCGTTTTTTCCGGGAAAGCGGACGCCGGCAGGATGACGTCGGCGAGATAGCCGGTCTCGGTCAGGAAGATATCCTGCACCACCAGCATGTCCAGCTCCGACAAGGCTTCGCGTGCATGACTGACATCGGGATCGGACATCGCCGGGTTTTCGCCCATGATGTACATGCCGCGAATTGCTCCCGCGTGCACGGCATTCATGATTTCCACGACAGTCAGCCCGGGCACCGAATCGAGCTTGGCGCCCCATACTGCCTCGAAGCGCGCGCGGACGTCCTGGTTGTCGACCCGCATGTAGTCGGGAAACATCATCGGGATCAAGCCGACATCGCTCGCACCCTGGACATTGTTCTGGCCGCGAAGCGGGTGCAGGCCGGTCCCGGGCCGGCCGATCTGCCCGGTCATCATCGCCATCGCAATCAGGCAGCGCGCATTATCGGTTCCGTGGACGTGCTGTGAAATTCCCATGCCCCAAAGGATCATCGAACAGCGAGACGTCGCGTAAAGCCGCGCCACCTCGCGAATGACAGTCGCGGGAACGCCGCACAGCGGCGCCATCGCCTCAGGGCTGTGACCGGCTACGTTGGCCCTGAGCGCCTCGAAGCCGTTGGTACGGTCCGCGACAAAACTCTCCTGCACCCAGCCCTCTTCGATGATGGTGTGCATGATCGCGTTCAGCAGCGCGACATCGGTATCGGGCTTGAACTGCAGGTAGTGCGTCGCGTGTCGCGCGAGCTCCGAGCGCCGCGGATCGATGAGAATGAGCTTGGTCCCGCGCTTGACGGCGTTTTTCATCCACGTCGCCGCGACCGGATGATTCACGACCGGGTTGGCGCCGATGAGCAGGATCACGTCGGCGAGCAGGACGTCCATCACCGGGTTCGACACCGCCCCCGAGCCGATCCCTTCGAGCAGCGCGGCAACGCTGGAAGCGTGGCAGAGCCGCGTGCAATGATCGACGTTGTTCGAGCCAAAACCGGTTCGGACGAGTTTCTGAAACAGGTACGCTTCCTCGTTCGAACCCTTGGCCGACCCGAAGCCCGCCAGCGCCCTTGGGCCAAGTGCGTCGCGAATGCCGCGCAGCGCGCCGCCGGCCAGGTCGAGCGCCTCCTCCCAACTCGCTTCGCGAAACACCGACAGCGCGTTCTCCGGGTCCATCACGAAATCGGCGGATTTGGGCATCCCTGGTTTTCGGATCAGCGGCTTGGTCAGTCGCTGGCGGTGATGAACGTAGTCGAAGCCGAATCGTCCCTTGACGCAGAGGCGCTCGCGATTGGCCACGCCGTCGCGTCCTTCGACGCGGACGATGCGATTGTCGGCGACGTGGTAGGTGAGCTGGCAGCCCACGCCGCAATAAGGACACACCGAGGCGACGGTCTTGTCCACAGGGACGAGATAGGCGTCGTGCGCCGGCGCGAGCGCACCGGTGGGACAGGCTTGCACGCATTCGCCGCACGCGACGCAGGTGGATGCACCCATCGGGTCGGCAAGATCGAACACGATCTGCGACTCCGCGCCGCGAAATGCGTAGCCGATGACGTCGTTCACCTGTTCTTCGCGGCAGGCGCGCACGCATCGCGTGCACTGGATGCAGGCGTCGAGATTGACCGCCATCGCTGGATGTGAGAGGTCGGCAGGTGGCTGTGCACGCGCCTCGAAGCGCGGCACGCCGACCTTCAGCCATCGCTTCCAGTAATCGAGTTCCGAGTCGAGCTTGTAAACCCTTTGCGGCACGTCCGCGGCCAGCATTTCGATCACCAGCCTTTGCGCGTGCATCGCGCGCGGGCTCTCGCTCGAGACTTCCATCCCGGCCGTCGGTGCGCGGCAGCACGACGGCGCGAGCACGCGCTCGCCCTTGATCTCGACCATGCACGCGCGGCAATTGCCATCGGCGCGCATGCCTTCCTTGTAGCAAAGGTGCGGGATATCGACGCCGTGACGCTTGGCCGCCTGGATGATCGTCTCGCCGCGCTCGGCGCTGAGCTCGACTCCGTTGAGTCGAAACTCGGTGCGCTCCACGTCGAGCGCTTTTTCATACGGAGCGTTCATTCAGGTGAGCTCTTGAGGAAAATATTTGATTACGCACGTGATCGGGTTCGGCGCAGCCTGCCCGAGCCCGCATATCGACGCGTCGATCATGACCTGGGAAAGCTCCGCGAGCAGCGCGGTGTCCCATTTCGGAGTCGCGAGGAGCCCGACTGCCTTTTGGGTCCCAACCCGGCAGGGCGTGCATTGACCGCAGGATTCATCCGCAAAAAAGCGCATCAGATTGAGCGCGGCGTCGCGTGCGCGATCGTGTTGCGAAAGGATGATCACCGCCGCGGAGCCGATAAAGCAACCGTGCGGCTGCAGCGTATCGAAGTCGAGTGGCACGTCGCTCAAGCGTGCCGGCAGAATTCCGCCCGAGGCGCCGCCAGGCAGGTACGCGTAAAGCTCGTGTCCCGGAAGCATCCCGCCGCAAAATTCGTCGATCAGCTCGCGCACGGTGATCCCCGCCGGCGCGAGATGTACGCCTGGCTTGGCCACCCGCCCGGAGACCGAAAACGAGCGCAGGCCCTTGCGCCCGTTGCGTCCCTGACCCGCGAACCAATCCGCGCCCTTCTCCAGGATATCGCGCACCCAGTAAAGTGTTTCCATATTGTGCTCGAGCGTGGGGCGGCCGAAGAGCCCAACTTGCGCGACGTAAGGTGGACGCAGGCGCGGCATGCCGCGCTTGCCTTCGATCGACTCGATCATGGCCGACTCTTCGCCGCAGATATACGCTCCGGCACCCCGGCGCAGGTGAATTTGTGGCAGCGGGCGTGGAGGATTGGCTTGCAGCGCGGCGAGCTCGCGCGAGAGTACCGCGCGGCAAGCTGCATACTCGTCGCGAAGGTAGACATAGATGTCCTCGATACCGACGGCCCACGCCGCGATCAGCATCCCCTCGATGAAGCGGTGCGGATCGCGTTCCAGATAGTAGCGATCCTTGAAGGTGCCCGGTTCGCCCTCGTCGATGTTGACCGCCATCAACCGCGGCGCACGCTCGGCGCGCACGATCCGCCATTTCCGCCCCACGGCGAATCCCGCGCCGCCCAGGCCCCGAAGGCCCGAGTGCTCCATGGCGCCGATGACGTCTTCGACCGGACGCTCGCCACGTCCACATGCGAGCAGGGTGGCATACCCGCCGTCGGCCAAATACGCGGCGTAACCGACGTACGGTGGCAACTCGGGCTCGGCCCGCTTAGCCCGGATCGCCTCGGCGACCTTCTCCGTCGTCGCGCCGTCTACCGTGTTGCGTCCGACGACTGCCACCGGCGCATGCTCGCAACGACCCACGCAAGGCGCGCCGATTACCCGCACGTCCGCGCCGCTCGCGCCTTCGACGGCGCGGCGCAAGGTATCGGCGCCCGCCAGTTGACAGGACAGGGTCTCGCAAATACGCACCGTCAACGGCGGTGGCGGCGTCTCGCCTTCCTTCACCACGTCGAAATGGTGATAGAAGGTCGCAACTTCGTAGACCTCGGTGCGCGCGAGCTTAAGCTCCTCGGCCAGCGCGAGGATGTGCGCCGCCGAAATGTGCCCATACCGGTCCTGGATGCGATGCAGGAACTCGATCAGCAAATCGCGCTGGCGCGGCGAGTCGCCCAGCATAGCGCGAACCTCGCCGACGGCCTGCGGGTCAAGCGGGCGCCCCTTCGGATGGCCGCGGACACCGCGCTTGCGGCCCAGCGCCGATGTATCGACGACCGAGACTTCGCTCATGCGCGCCCGCCTCCGGGCTGCGTCCGTTTGCGTCTGTCCGGGGACATCGGGTCAGTCAAGGAAGTCACAGTATTTTTCGACATGAGCGGCAAGGTCTAGCGAGTGCTGTCGTACCAGGGTCTCGGCGCGCTCGGTATCGCGCTTTTCCAGCGCCTCGATGATCCGCATGTGATCGACGATCGAGCGCGAGGCGCGGTCGCTTTGCGAGATCGTCATCCTCCGTATCGCTCGGACATGGATGAAGAGGTTCTCGATCGTCTTGCCCATCAAATGCGAGCCGGATAGGGCGATTATCGCCTGATGAAAGGCGATGTTCGCGTCCGAATATTCCTCGATGTGCTCGGCCGGCGTGGCGTTGCGGAACTCGTCGAACATGTGGCGCAGCGCGAGGATGTCCTCGTCGGTGGCATGGATGGTCGCAAGCCGCGCCGCCATGCTTTCGAGCGCCGCCCACATCTCGATCATTTCCACGATCTGCTTCTTGGTTTTACGGATGATGAAAACACCGCGCCGCGGAACCGTACGCAGAAATCCTTCCTGCTCGAGCAGCGTCATCGCTTCGCGGATGGGTGTGCGGCTGACGCCGAGCGCCTGGCTCAACTGCCGCTCGTCCAGGCGTATCTCTTCGCGGTGCGCATAGATGTCGGCTTCCATGATCGCTTGTTTGAGCGCCGCGTACGCCTGGTCGCGGAAGCTCACATTGGTATTGAGCGGCTGCAACGCCAGCTTCGGCAGCGCGGGCGGCGTACTCAGTTCTTCGGCAACAGTGGCCATGGCTTCGTTTCCCTTCTCGGCCCGCTAAGACGCCAGGCAACGATGAATACTTGTCGCAAATCAAATGCTGTTGTCAATGGAGCACTCCTGGAACGTACTGCGCTCGCTGCCGAATGAGGGCCAGCACGACGTTGGTTGTCGGCGTTGGAATGCCGATATACACGCCCAATTCCTGGACCACCCCGACCAGGTGCTCGACCTCCATCGATCGGCCGCGCTCCAGGTCCTGCAACATCGACATCTTGTGCGGCCCGAGGGCGCCGGCGCCGTCGATGCGTCGCTCGATATCGACCCGAAGGCGTAAGCCCAGGTAATCACCGATTGCTTTGGCCTCCAGCATCATCGCTCGACAGATCGCCCGCGTTCCCGGATCGCTGGCGATGATGTCGATCGTTGCCAGAGTCAGCGCGCTGATCGGGTTGAAGCACAGGTTGCCGCATAGCTTGAGCCAGATCTCGTCGCGAATGTCTTCCCGTATGGGCGCGTCGAGCCCACCGGCCACCATGGCCTCGTGCAGGCGCTCCACGCGCGGGCTTTTCTGTCCGCCGGGTTCGCCGATCGGGAACTTGCGCCCATGCTCGTGGCGTATGACCCCGGGCGCGGCAACCTCGGCGGCCGGGAGGACGACACAGCCGATGGCGCGTTCCGGACCCAAGCGGTCCCACTGCCTGCCGCCAGGATCTATACTGCGAAAGTGGACGCCGGAGAGTCGCTCGTCGCCATGGAAATACCAATAGGGAATGCCATTGCTCGCGGTGACGATGCAAGTCGACGATCCGAGCAGGGGGACCATGGCATCGACTGCCTCGTCAATCTGATGCGCCTTGAGCCCGATGATCAGGTAATCCTGCTCGCCGAGTTCTTTAGCATTATCGGTGCAGCGAAGGTGCGCGACATGTTCTTCTCCGTCGTATTGCAAACGCAGGCCGCTCGCGCGCATCGCTTCGAGATGAGGTCCGCGGGCGACCAGGCTCACTTCAGCCCCTGATCGAGCAAGGCATACGCCGAGATAGCCGCCGATCGCGCCGGCACCGAAGACGCACACCTTCACTTTTTCTCCTAACGGCCTGCATGGTGGACAGCCCGTATCGACGAGGCGAATGCGCCCGCGCCCCGCAGCTCGGCGGCGTCCCTCGCGAACTTAAAACCCGGTTGACTTTAGCTGATATACCACATACGTTATGCCAAAGATTTAAAAAAAGCCAGACCATCGGCGCGGATGACTGGCCCACATCGGACGGCAGTTAGGTTTGGATACTAGGAGGAGAGACTCGATGGAATCGGCACGCGACACCAAATCATTCTTTGCGTCGCCCTGGGTGCAGCTCGTCATCGGCGTCGTCTGCATGGTGATGATCGCCAACCTGCAATATGGCTGGACTTTTTTCGTTCCCGACATCCAGAAGAAATTCGGCTGGGACCGGGCGTCGATCCAGGTCGCGTTCACGCTGTTCGTCCTGTTCGAGACGTGGCTGGTGCCGATCGAGGGTTGGTTCGTCGACAAGTACGGCCCGCGGATTGTGATTTTCGTCGGCGGCGTCCTGTGCGGAATTGCCTGGATCATGAATTCGTTTGCCGACTCGCTGGCCATGTTTTATGCGGCACAAATCATCGGCGGCATCGGCGCGGGCGGGGTATACGGCACCTGCATCGGCAATGCGCTCAAATGGTTCCCGGGTCGGCGCGGTTTGGCCGCAGGGATTACCGCGGCGGGCTTTGGCGCCGGCTCGGCGCTGACGGTCGTGCCGATCATCGCGATGATCAAGAACAGTGGGTTCCAGGCCGCGTTCTTCAATTTCGGCCTCGGCCAGGGCATCATCGTCTGCATCTTCGCCTTTGCGATGTTCGCGCCGAAACCGGGCCAGGTGCCCGAGGTCGCCGCCCTGGCCAACGTCGCCCAGAGCCGGCGCCAGTTCGCGCCCAACGAGATCATCGGCCCGAATTCATGGTGGATCATCGGCGCGCTCATCGCCCTGGTGGGCGGCCTTGGAATGTGGGTCGCGGGCGCCGGGTTCTACATCCCGCTTGCACTCGCGGCCCTGATCTTCTTCCTCGGTGGCTGGGTCGTCGTGAGCAAGGGCCAGCCGATCTTCATGCTGATGTACTTCATGTTCGTCCTGGTCGGCGCCGGCGGCTTGATCGTCACCGCCAACCTTGCACCGATCTCGCTCGACCTCAAGGTCTCCACGACGCCGGTGACGGTGCTGTGGCTGACGATGCCGGCCTTGACCTTCGCCGCCACGCTCGACCGCATATTGAATGGGCTCACGCGGCCGTTCTTCGGCTGGGTCTCGGACCACATTGGCCGGGAGAACACGATGTTCATCGCCTTCTTCCTCGAGGGCGTTGGCATATTCGCGCTGTACAAACTCGGCGCCGACCCGTTCTGGTTCGTCTTGTTGAGCGGCATCGTGTTCTTCGCCTGGGGCGAGATCTACAGCCTGTTTCCTTCGACCTGCACCGACACGTTCGGCACCAAATTCGCCACCACCAATGCCGGACTTCTGTATACCGCGAAGGGCACGGCCTCGCTTCTGGTTCCCTATGCGAGCAGCATCCAGAAGGCGACCGGGAGCTGGGACCTGGTGTTCCTCATCGCGGCGGGAGCCAACATCCTCGCCGCTGTTCTCGCCGTCGCAATCCTGAAGTCCTGGCGGCGCAAGGTCGTGGCCGCGAACGATGCCGTCGCGACACGGCCCGGCGCCGCGGCCGCGCCTCTGCCACGCGGCGCGCACTGAAGTAGAGTTTCTGCCGACGCCGCTGGCGTCGGCAGCTTGTGCCCGTGACGGAGGCTGCCCCGCAGTCCGAGCGCGGCACCTTTTCGGAGAGTCAACCATGCTCGACCAACCCAACGCAACCGCCAAATCGTCGCCCGCAGCGAGCCCCGCCGACGACACGCCGAAAATCGCCAGTGGCGAGGTCAGTGCCCAGTCGCATGAAACCGACGGCTTTCAGTTGGTCATCGATGCCCTCAAGCTAAACGGCATCGATACGGTCTTTGGTCTGCCCGGCATTCCCATTACCGACCTCACGCGCAGGGTGCAGGCCGCAGGCATACGGGTGATCTCCTTCCGCCATGAGCAGAACGCCGGATACGCCGCTTCCATCGCCGGCTTCATGACGCAGAAGCCTGGCATCTGCCTCACGGTGTCCGCCCCGGGCTTCCTCAACGGAATGACGGCGCTCGCCAACGCCACCACCAACTGCTTCCCGATGATCCTCATCAGCGGCTCGAGCGAGCGCGAGATCGTCGATTTGCAGCAGGGCGACTATGAGGAGATGGACCAACTCGCCATCGCCAAGCCGCACGCCAAGGCCGCGTTCCGAGTCTTGCACGCCGAGGACATCGGCGTGGGCGTGGCGCGGGCGATTCGTGCTGCCCTCTCCGGTCGTCCCGGCGGCGTCTATCTCGACCTGCCGGCCAAACTGTTCCCGCAGACGATGGACGCGCAAGCGGGGCGGCAGTCGCTGATCAAGGTCGTCGATCCGGCGCCGCGCCAGATCCCGGCGCCGGACGCCGTGCAGCGCGCGCTCGATCTGCTCAAGGGCGCCAAGCGTCCACTCATCATTCTCGGCAAGGGTGCCGCGTACGCGCAGGCCGATGCGGATATTCGCGCGCTGGTGGAAAAGACCGGCATCCCGTACCTGCCCATGGCGATGGCCAAGGGTCTCCTGCCCGACACGCACCAGCAATCCGCATCCGCGGCGCGCTCGTACGTACTGCCGGAAGCCGACGTCGTGCTGGTGATCGGCGCGCGCCTGAACTGGCTGCTGTCGCACGGCAAAGGCAAGACGTGGGGCGGCAACAGCGCCAAGGAATGGGGCGGCCAGAAGTTCATCCAGATCGACATCTCGCCACAGGAAGCGGACAGCAACGTCCAAATCGATGCTCCGGTCGTCGGCGACATCGGTTCGTGCGTCTCGGCCATGCTCGGCGCGATCAACGCAACTGCAGGATCGTGGCCTGCGCCGCCCGCCGAGTGGCTCAGCGCCATCGCGGAGCGCAAGACCAAGAACATCGCGAAGATGGGGGAATCACTGGCGAAGAACCCGACGCCGATGAACTTCCACAGCGCGCTGAACGTCGTGCGCGACATCGTCAAGGCGAATCCGGACGCCATCCTCGTCAACGAGGGCGCAAACGCGCTCGACTTCACGCGCAGCGTCGTGGACATGTACAAGCCGCGCAAGCGGCTGGACGTCGGCACCTGGGGCGTCATGGGCATCGGTATGGGTTTTTCGGTCGCGGCGGCCGTGGTCAGCGGCGAGCAGGTGATCGCGGTCGAGGGCGACAGCGCGTTCGGTTTCTCCGGCATGGAATGCGAGACGATCTGCCGCTACAACCTGCCGGTCTGCGTCGTGATCCTGAACAACAACGGCGTCTACCGTGGCGACGAAGTGAATACTAGCGGAGGACGCGATCCATCACCCCTGGTGTTCGTCAAGGGCGCGCGCTACGAAAAACTGATGGAGGCCTTCGGTGGCGTTGGTGTGATGGCATCGACGCCGGCCGAGCTTCGAAACGCGATGGAAGAAGCGATCCGCTCGCGCAAGCCTACGCTGATCAACGCGGTCATCGACGAAAAGGCGGGCACGGAAAGCGGCCGCATCACGAGTCTCAATCCCGCGGCGAAGAAGAAACCGTGACGGCCGCCAGTCCCGCAGGGCCGTCCCAAGGGACTGGCCAGCCCCCGGGGGGGGCAGCGAGCAAAGCGAGCGTGGGGGGATGTTCAACCCGGTCAGAGTAGTGCTTTCGCCAATGACGGCATTGGATAGGGGAACGTAATGGGCAAGGCTTTAGACGGCGTCAAGATTCTCGATTTCACACACGTGCAATCGGGTCCGACCTGCACGCAGCTACTGGCGTGGTTGGGCGCCGATGTCATCAAGGTCGAGCGAGCCGGCGAAGGCGACATCACGCGCGGCCAGCTTCGCGACATTCCGGGCGTCGACAGTCTCTATTTCACCATGCTCAACCACAACAAGCGCTCGATCACCATCGATGCCAAAAATCCCAAAGGCAAGCAGATTCTCGAAGCGCTGGTGAAAAAGTGCGACGTGCTGGTCGAGAATTTCGCGCCCGGCGCGCTGGACCGCATGGGACTCACCTGGGAGCACATCCAGTCGCTCAACCCGCGCATGATCGTCGCCTCGGTGAAGGGCTTCGGGCCCGGCCCGTATGAGGATTGCAAGGTGTATGAAAACGTCGCGCAATGCGCCGGCGGATCGGCGTCCACCACTGGATTCGACGACGGCCCACCGGTCGTGACCGGCGCGCAAATCGGCGACAGCGGCACCGGCCTGCATCTCGCACTGGGCATCGTCGCCGCGCTTTATCAGCGCAACACGACCGGCAAAGGGCAGAAGGTGCTGGCCGCAATGCAGGACGGCGTACTCAATCTCTGCCGCGTCAAGCTACGCGATCAGCAGCGCCTCGCGCGCACCGGCGTGATGGAGGAATATCCGCAGTACCCGAACGGCAAGTTCGGCGACGCGGTCCCGCGCGCCGGCAACGCGTCGGGTGGCGGCCAGCCGGGCTGGATCCTCAAGTGCAAGGGATGGGAGACCGACCCCAATGCCTATATCTATTTCATCACCCAGGCACCGGTATGGAAGGACATCTGCAAAGTCATCGGCCGCGAAGACTGGCTGACGCATCCCGACTACGCGACACCGAAGGCACGGCTGCCTCACCTCATGGACATCTTCGCCGGCGTCGAGGAGTGGACCAAGACCAAGACCAAGTTCGAGGCGATGGACATCCTGAACGAGTACGACATTCCGTGCGGCCCGATCCTGTCGATGAAGGAAATCGCCGAGGAGCCGTCACTGCGGAAAACGGGAACGGTGGTTGAAGTCGATCACCCCAAGCGCGGCAGATACCTGAGCGTGGGCAATCCGATCAAGATGTCCGAAAGTGCCACCGAGGTGAAGCGCTCACCGCTGCTGGGCGAGCACACCGACCAGGTTCTGGCGGAGCTTGGCTATAGCGCGGAGCAGATTGCGGAGCTGCGCAGCTCCGGTGCCATCTGACGGCGCATCGATCGACACGCAGTAAGCGGGCAATAACCAACAAGCAATAAGCGAACTTACTCCGCCGCGACGGGCGGCACATACCAATCCAGAGGAAGAACATGGCGCATGACAAAGCCGCAGTCAGGAAAATTCTCGACAAGGTCAAGGCTGAAGGCCGCGCCTCGCTGACAGCTCCGGAGGGCAAGCTGGTCTGCGACGCCTACGGTATCTCCGTGCCGAAAGAAGGCGTTGCGACCTCGGCCGCCGAGGCGGCAAAGATCGCCTCCGCCATGGGCTTTCCGGTGGTGCTCAAGATCGTGTCTCCCGAGATCCTCCACAAGACCGAGGCAGGGGGCGTGCTGGTCGGCGTAAAGAGCGCACAGGAGGCCGAGACCGGCTTCGCGACCATCATGGCCAACGCCAAGAAATACGATGCCAAGGCGAAGCTCCTTGGCGTCCAGGTGCAGCAGATGCTCGCCGGCGGGCAGGAGGTCATCATCGGCGCGGTCACCGATCCTTCGTTCGGCAAGCTGGTCGCCTTCGGCCTCGGTGGAATTCTGGTCGAGGTGCTGAAGGACATCACCTTCCGCCTCGCTCCCGCGTCCCGCGAAGACGCGCTGTCGATGCTCGACGGCATCGCCGCGGCGGAAATACTGAAGGGCGTGCGCGGCTCCGATCCGGTTCACCGCGAAGCGCTGGCGACGCTGATTCAGCACGTGTCCGAACTGATCTCGGATTTTCCCGACATCACCGAAATGGACTTGAACCCGGTGTTCGCGACCAAGAATGGCGCCATTGCCGCCGACGTGCGCATCGTGGTCGATTTCCCGCCGGCACCGCCCCGCTATCGGCCCAGCCACGACGATATCGTGCGCGACATGAACCGGATCATGAAGCCCAATGCGGTTGCCGTCATCGGCGCCTCCACCGAAGAAGGAAAGATCGGCAACTCGGTCATGAAAAACCTGATCAACGGCGGCTACAAGGGAGAGATCTATCCGATCAATCCTTCCGCCGGTGAGATCATGGGCCGCAAGGCCTACAAGAGCGTCAAGGACGTCCCCGGCGTCATCGACGTCGCGGTGTTCGCGATCCCGGCCAAGTTCGTGGCGCAGGCACTGGTGGAAGTCGGCGAGAAGAAAATTCCCGGCGCGGTACTCATTCCCTCCGGCTTCGCGGAGACCGGCAACATGGCAGGACAGCAGGAAATCGTCGAGATCGGGCGCAAATACGGCGTGCGCCTGATGGGGCCGAACATCTACGGCTTCTATTACACGCCCAAGAATCTGTGCGCCACGTTCTGCACTGCCTACGACGTCAAGGGCCATGCCGCACTGTCGTCGCAGTCGGGCGGCATCGGCATGGCGATCATCGGCTTCTCGCGCTCGGCGAAAATGGGCGTCTCGGCGATCGTCGGACTGGGCAACAAGTCCGACATCGATGAGGACGATTTGCTGACCTTCTTCGAGCAGGACGACAACACCACCATCATTGCCCAGCATTGCGAAGACTTGAAGGATGGCCGTGCGTTCGCCGAAGTCGCCAAGCGGGTGTCGAAGAAGAAACCCATCGTCATGCTCAAGGCCGGCCGCACCAGTATGGGTGCCCGCGCGGCAAGCTCGCACACCGGCGCGCTCGCCGGCAACGACAAGATCTACGAGGACGTGCTGAAGCAATCCGGCGTGATACGCGCTCGCTCCTTACGCGACCTGCTCGAGTTCGCGCGAGCGATTCCGGTACTTCCCACGCCCAAGGGCGAAAACGTGATCATCATCACCGGCGCGGGCGGCTCCGGCGTGTTGCTGTCCGATGCCTGCGTCGACAACAATCTGACGCTGATGACGATGCCTCCCGATCTCGACGCCGCTTTCCGCAAGTTCATCCCCCCGTTTGGTGCGGCAGGCAACCCCGTCGATATCACCGGCGGCGAGCCGCCGAAGACCTACCAGAACACGGTCCGGCTCGGCCTCGAAGATCCGCGCATCCACGCGCTGATTCTCGGCTACTGGCACACCATCATTACACCGCCGATGGTGTTCGCGAAAATCATGGTCGAAGTGGTCGACGAAATGCGGGCGAAAGGCATCGAGAAGCCGGTCGTGGCTTCGCTCGCGGGTGATGTCGAGGTAGAAGAGGCGGCCGAATATCTTTTCGCGCACGGCATACCGGCGTATCCGTATTCAACCGAAATGCCGGTGGCGGTGCTTGGCGCGAAGTATAAGTGGGCACGTGGAGCCGGCTTGATCTGACGCTTTCGTTCTGCTCCGATTTTCATCGCGCAGGAGACGCTGGAATTCCGCTTCCGCCGTTATGACAAAAGCTTAGCGAAGCGGCGCCCATTTCGGCGCTTCCGACAGCGTCATTCTCGCGACGCGAGCCCGAAGGGCGAAGGTTCGAGGAGCGGCCGAGGGAGCCCGAAGGGCGAGGGTTTGAGGACGGCCAAACGGGAGCCCCTTTGAGCCCGCCAGACGCCGCCTTTGTACCGCCGGAGCGTCGCATGTTGTAATCTCCGCGTGACGCGTGCCGCTTCGGTGCGCAGTCCCAATCCCGCAGCCATGAACGCCAACTTGTACGCGCTGCTTCGCGATCACTTTGCCGAACACGGCGAACAGCCGTGCATCCTCCATCCCGGCGGGGCGGTCATTCATTACGACGACCTCGATACCACGGCTGCGCGGTTTGCGCACACGCTTATCGGCGCCGGCTGCGAAAAGGGCGATCGTGTAGCGGCACAGGTCGACAAGTGCTGGCAGGCGCTCGCGCTCTATCTGGCGTGCTTGCGCGCGGGCCTCGTCTATCTGCCCTTGAACACTGCCTATCAAAAAAGCGAGCTGAAGTATTTTTTCGGCGATGCCGAGCCGCGCGTCATCGTCTGCAGGCCGGAAAATTTCGCCACCATCGCCGCACTCAGGCCCGAGGCGACCGTCCTGACTCTTTCCGGCGACGAAGGAACGCTGCTCGACCTCGCACGCGATGCGCCCGAGACTTTCGACACCGTCGTTTCCGCGCCGGACGACCTGGCGGCGATCATTTACACCTCGGGCACGACCGGTCGCGCCAAAGGCGCCATGCTTACCCACCGCAACCTGGCGAGCAACGCGCTGACCCTCGTCAATGCCTGGGGCTTCACGCGGGGCGACGTGCTGCTGCATACGCTGCCGCTCTACCACGTTCATGGCCTTTTCGTGGCGTGCCACTGCGCGCTCCTTTCCGGCAGCCGCATGCTCTGGCTGACAAGATTCGAGGCAGCCGAGGTGATCGATCAGCTGCCGCACACAAGCGTGATGATGGGTGTGCCAACCTTCTATACCCGATTGCTCGCCGAGCCGGGCTTTGCGGAAGACGCCTGCCGCTCCATGAGGCTTTTCATCTCCGGCTCGGCGCCCCTTCTTCCCGAAACGTTCAACGAATTTCGCTCCCGCTCCGGACACGCGATTCTCGAGCGCTACGGTATGAGCGAGACCGGAATGAATACCTCGAATCCGCTCCATGGCGCGCGAATCTGCGGCAGCGTTGGCCCGCCGTTGCCGGGAGTGACATTGCGAGTCGTCAACGGCGATGGGCGGCCGTGTCCGCCCGGCGCCGTGGGAGGCATCGAGGTCAAAGGCCCCAATGTGTTCGCCGGCTACTGGCGAATGCCGGACAAGACGCGTGAAGAGTTTACCGCCGACGACTTTTTCAGGACCGGAGACATGGGCGAACTGCTCGATAACGGATACTTGAAGATCGTGGGGCGGGCGAAAGATCTGATCATCACCGGTGGACTCAACGTCTACCCGAAGGAAATCGAGGAAAGAATCGATGCGCTGCCCGGCATCGCCGAGTCAGCGGTCATCGGCGTGCCGGACCCGGACTTTGGGGAAGCGGTAACGGCAGTCGTCGTCGCCAAAGCGGGGCAGGCGCCCAGCGAATCTGCTCTCATTGCGGCACTGAAAGCGGAGATTGCCCATTTCAAAGTGCCCAAGCGCGTGCATTTCGTCGAGGAACTGCCGCGCAACGCGATGGGCAAGGTCGAGAAGAATACTTTGCGGCAGCGTTACTCGGCCGGCTCACGGTAGCGCTGGCACTGTTGGTCAATAAGACCTCAGCCTTTGACGAGCTTCCACAGGAAAAACGCCGCAATCAAATACATCAACCCGGCAAAGGCTTTGCGCAGACGTGCAACTGGCCAGCGATGGGCGAGCCGCACGCCGATCGGCGCGATGAGCATGCTGGCGCTGACGATGGCGATGAGCGCGGGCAGGTAGATGTAACCCACCGTGTACGGCGGCAAGCCAGGATGACGAAAGCCCGCGATCAGAAATCCTGCCGTCCCGGCCGCCGAGATAGGCAGGCCGAGCGCGGCGGATGTCGCCACGGCGTTGTGCAGGCGCACGTTGCACGCCGTCATGAACGGCACCGATATGAAGCCGCCGCCGGCGCCGACCATGCTCGACAGCACGCCAATGGCACTGCCGACGAGCAGCAACCCGAAAGCTCCCGGCATTTCACGGCTCGCCTTCGGCGTCTTGTTGCGCAGCAACCGTGTCGCCGTATACGACGCAAACACCCCGAACACGCCCGACAGCAGTTGCGTCGACATCCCGCTGACGATCTGCGGGCCGGCGAGCGAGCCGATCAGGATTCCGGGCGCGAGCTTTCAGAAGACGGGCCACAGCACCGCGCCATGGCGGTTGTGCGCGCGCACGCTGGCAATCGATGTAAACAGGATCGTTGCCATCGACGTCGCCACCGCGATGTGCAGAATGTCGTGCGCGGGGAAATGCTCATAGCTGAAGATCAGCGTCAGCAGCGGAATCATGGTCACTCCGCCACCGATGCCGAGCAATCCGGCGATGAAACCGACCACGCACCCGATGACAAGAAACACCGGGATGAGGGTCAAATCCAAACTACCCCTTCAACATCTTCTTGGTGATGAACGTCCACTCGCGGGGATCGACAGGCGTGATAGACAGCCGGTTGCCCCTGGCGAGAACACGCATGCTCGCCAGCTCCGGCCGCGAGCGCAGCTCGTCCAGGGAAATGAGCCGCGTCTTCTCGACCAGGGTCACCTCGACGTTGACCCAGCGAGGCGCGTCAGGTGTCGCCTTCGCATCGTAATACGGACTCTTCTTGTCGAACTGCGTCTTGTCGGGGTACGCGGCCTTGCTAACCTTCACGATGCCCGCGATGCCGGGCTCGGCGCAACTCGAATGGTAGAAGAACGCGAGATCGCCGACTTGCATCTGGTCGCGCATGAAGTTTCGTGCCTGATAATTCCGAACGCCGTACCAGGCCACCGTCTGCTTCGGCATGCGAGCGAGATGATCGATGGACACGTCGTCCGGTTCGGATTTCATCAGCCAGTAGCGCATAGTTGATCCAATAACATCCGAAGAGGTCCGTAAGTATATTGATATAAAAAAATAATGGCTAACCCCGAGCCGATAACGATAATGTGAAGTCGCTCACACGACGTACTCGGGGATTGGGACCGCCATCGATTCACGAAGTTGGAATCCGCAGTGTTCGCACCGGCGCAGGCCCGAGCGCCGCTATGGGCGATAATGGCGGTCGGTGCTCCGCCCATGGGCGCGGGTCACGACCATATGGGAGAAGCGGCATGGCCGATATTGGCGCATGGGAAGATGCGGAACCGGGCGTCCGGCGGAGGATCCTGCAGGCGCAGGGCGCGCTGATGCTCATGGAAGTGCAGTTCGCCGCCGACGCGGCCGGATACGAACACAACCACGTCCACGAGCAGATCAGCTATTGCGTCACAGGGCGCTTCGAGTATTCGCTGGATGGCCGCACCCATCTGCTGACGGAGGGCGGGTCCATTTATGTGCCGAGCAACACCCGTCACGGCGCGAAGGCACTGGAGCCAGGCACACTCATCGATGTGTTCACGCCGGTGCGCGAGGATCTATTGGAGCGCCGTCAGCCCGAGGTGACAGGGATCACCAAGTATGGCCAACAACGTTGATAGCAAGTGGTTGGCTGACCCGGAAGATCATGATTATCCCGCCGCAGGTTCGTACCTAAGTCTGCTCTATGACGAGCCGACCGCGGCAAAGTATGTGTGAAGATTCTGACCGCGAGGGCGCCCACGGCTCGCTCGACGACGTGGCTGCCAAGCGTGTCCGCTCCAGGCAGATTGAGTGACGAAGTGGGTCGTTTGCGAATTGCCACCTGCCTGCTTTGGCTCACCGCCGCTGCCGCCGCCACTTCGGCGCCGGTCGAGCTCGACCCAAATCCTCGCGCGTTGGTGCAGGCGATGCAAGGCCACCGCATGGTGCTGCTTGGCGAGGTGCACGACAATGCGGTGCAGCACGCGCTGCGCGCCGCGGCCTTGCGACAATGGGTCGTACAAGGGGCTCGGCCGGCCATTGCTTTCGAGCAGTTCGACCGCGAACATCAGCCTGATATCGAACGTGCCCGGCGCGAGCGGCCAGCGGATGCCGACTACCTTATCGCGCAAGCCAAGGGTAGCGGAGACTGGCGCTGGGAATCCTACCGTCCGTTCGTGGCTCTCGCGCTCGAATATGATCTACCGATCGTCGCCGCGAACCTGTCGCGTGGCGAGGCGATGCGGGTGGCGAACAAGGGCTGGCCGGCCCTGTTCGATCCGGCGACACGCGGGGCACTCGGACTCGACGCGCTACCCGCCGACTTCCGGCGCAAGCACGAGGAGGCCATCGCGCTCGGCCATTGCAACCAGCTCCCGGCCGACGCCCTGCCGGCCCTGGCGCGCGCGCAGATGGCGCGCGACATCGTCATGGCCCAGTCGATCCGTCCTTACGCAGACCGGGGCATCGTCCTCCTGGCCGGTAACGGTCACGTGCGCCGCGACATTGGGGTTCCATTCTGGTTGCCGGCTGATGCGGCGCGCGCCGCGATCAGGATCGGCATGCTGGAGCGTGACGACAGTTCGGTGCCCGAGTCCGCGACGGATTTCGACGCCTACGTGATCACCGATCGCGCGGAGCGGCCCGATCCCTGCAAGGAACTGGCGAAGCACCTCCAACCCGTCACCGCGCCCTGACCGCAGCAGAATCGCACGGGAGATTGTGATGGAAGCGAATGAAACAATGAAGCCAAACCGCCGCGGATTTCTTCAGGACGCCGGGGCTGCCTCGGCAAGTTTCGACTTGGGTGGTCTGCCGTTCGCCACACGCGCCACGTCGCGCGCGGCACGACTGAAATGACAATTGAGCATGTCGGCTTGATGAGCCCCGGAGACATGGGGCAAGCGCTAGCGATACAAATCGCAGCTAAGGGCTTGAATGTCTACGCCGCGCTGGAGCAGCGCAGCGAACGCACCCGTACGCTCGCGCGCAAAGTGGGATTGACCGACCTCGGTGCAATTGCGCGACTCGTTGCCAAATGCGATGTCGTGCTTTCGGTCATCAATCCGGGTGCCGCGCTCGATCTCGCACACGAAGTGGCGGATGCCCTGCGCGCGACCGGCAGCCACACGCTGATCGTCGACTGCAATGCGATCGCGCCGGCCACCGTCCGTCAAATCGCGGGCGTGATCGAAGGAGCGGGCGGCCGTTTTCTGGACGCCGGCATCATCGGCCCGCCACCGCGCGGCGAGGCGAAAACTAAACTCTTCGTGTCGGGCCCCGGCGCCGCCGAACTCGAACAACTCGCCGGGCCGCAGCTCATCGTGCACGTGATTAGCGACCGCATCGCGGACGCGAGCGCGCTCAAGATGTGTTATGGCGCTCTCAACAAGGGCACGCAGGCGCTGTGGCTGGAGGTGCTGATAGCGGCCGAGCGCCTCGGCGTCGGTAGCATACTGGACCAGCAGTTACGGCAGTCGCAGGCCGATCTTTATGAGTGGGCGTTGGGCCAGTTTCCGACCCTGCCGCCCAAGGCCTTTCGCTGGGCGCCGGAAATGCTCGAGATCTCCAAGACCCTCGCTACTGCCGGCGTGACCCCGCAAGTGTTTCAGGGGGCGGCAGACATCTATCGCTTCGTCGCCGGCACCGCGCTCGGGAAGGAGACGCCGGAGAATCGCGACAGGGCGCGGGAGGGCAAGGATGTCGTCCATTTGCTGGCCCAAGAGCGCAGCCGATAAGGACTGCGCGGCGCATCAAGCACCTTAGGCGTCGTGCAGTGTCTCCGCTCTTGGAGTCAAGTGCTTCTCAAGAGATCTTTGATCGGAATAACTGATGGGGGTGCCAGCCGACGTGATCGCTCCATCATTTAGCGATAGCGCTGTTGATAGCTCTTCGACAACATCCGGATTGCTCTGCTCGACGTAGTGCACCAAGTCGCGCACCTGGGTCGAAGTAGCGCGCGCGGCGTCCTCGTACGACACCGGGATCTCAGGCGATCGGGCGTGCCGCACGTATTTCGCAAAAACACCGCCGCCAACTACTTTTAGCGCCAGCGGACCCACCGAAGCGAGCAGGCGGCCCAAGAGACGCGCCCGCAGCGCAACGTCGAATTTTGCAAAGGAGCGCGCCACGATCGCGGAAAGCGAGACCTTCTCCCTAGCGGCGATGTTGTCCGCAAGGGTCTGCGGCAACGCTTCTTCGCCGGCGCGAGGAGGCACTATGGATTGCTCAGAAACCTTCACAAGAACCTCCTTGCAACAGAACGAATTGTCACCGATGAATGTTACAGCGGAAGGTCACCACGCCGTTCTCAGCATATTGCGGAAAATTCGGAGAGGGAAATTACGAATCTTCATATCCTAATGGCCCGCGTCACTCACCAGAGGTCGAAGGCGTTGCCAAGTACCGAACAGCCGGGAGCTCACCACGCCGTGCCTCGAACCAAGTGCTTTGAATGACGCGCAAAACTGCAACTACACAGCCTACAAGGCCGATCCGACGTGTGGCGCAACGCGCGCAGCGCTCGGCAACTGATCGACACAGATTACGCAGGTCCCGGGTACAGTAACTGCCGCATACGCAGAAGCCCCGTCCCGCACAAGCGGGGCGGAGCTTTTTTGCCGCCGATAGCAGAAGCTTCGGCGATCGAAGAGGGAGTCCCCCGCCTGTGCCGTGCCAACCTCATCTTGAACCGCAGTTCAAGAGGGTCGCCTGCCAGGGCCATCAGGCGCTTCCGCGTAGGGAGCGCACACCGGCCCGTTGAAAGCACGGCAACCTCGCTAAGTTAGCATTGGTTCAAAGAATGTATGGCCAGCTCGAACACCGCAGGGGACAAAGGGCGCAGTTGAGTTCGGACAAGGTCAGAACAACTTGTCCTGCTCCGCCATCGCACGATCGATGGCCGACTGCATTGCTGAAATTCTACGCTCAATGCTGGAAGTGTCAAAGCTTGCGGCTGGCGCGGCACTTCCATTGCCGCTTTTCGAGCGCAGCAATTCGTGCGCGATGTTGAGCCCTGCCATCACTGCAATGCGCTCGGCGCCGCTGATCTTTCCTGAGTCGCGGATTTCGCGCATGCGGCGATCGACGAACTGCACTGCCTGCATCAATTCCTCGCGCTCGGACTCCCGGCAGGCGACGCGATAATCGCGCCCCAGGATGGAGACGTCGAGCGTAATCGAAGGATCTTCCACCGATTCAGCCCGTCGATTCCGGCAGCTGCAGCAGCAGCGAGTCGAGTCGCGCGGTCGCGGCGGCGATGCGCGAATTCAGAGAGCGGTTCTGCTCCAGCGACCGGCCGAGCTCGCGCTTCAAGGACTCGTTTTCCGCGCGCAGCCGATGGTAGTCCGCAAGCAGCGTGGCGAGTTTTTGCTCGAGTCCGGCAATTTCGGCGTCCATGGGAATCTCGATCGCACTATAGGCGGAACGATTCCGCGGCGTCAACCGCGACGCGTCGAGCGCATGTTTCGCAACACTAATTGGTTGCGAGTGGTTCATATCGGACTGCAAGTATCTCCAACTCTTCGGTACCGCCGGGCGTCCTCAGCGTTACGCTGTCGCCTTCGCGCGCCTTGATCAGCGCGCGCGCAATGGGCGAAACCCAGCTCACATAGCCGCGGGCGGTGTCGATCTCATCCACGCCGACGATGCTGATCGTGCGCTCTTCGCCTTCGCGGCCGCGCACGGTGACGGTCGCGCCAAAGAAGATCTGATCTTCGCTGTCTGCATCGCGTCGCATCATGGGATCGACTACCTCGGCGCTGTCGAGTCTCCGGATCAGGAAGCGAATGCGCCGATCTATTTCCCGCAGGCGCTTCTTGCCGTAGATGTAGTCGCCATTCTCGGAGCGATCTCCGTTGCCGGCGGCCCACGACACTATCGCTACCACGCTCGGCCGCTCCTGGTCGACGAGAGCGCTGAGCTCGGCTTTCAGGCGCGCAAATCCGCCCGGCGTCATGTAGTTGCGACTGCCCTCAGGCAATGGCGAGGCGTCCTCGACATCGTCTTCGATATCGGAATCGTCTTCGCGGGTAAAGGCTTTGCTCATGAAAGCTGTGGTGGTCGGGGTACGATTCGAAACAACCCTAGGTCACTCCGAAAGTGGGTGACGCCACAATCCTTAATTTCCCCGCTTTCGCGGGCACGAAGTGGATTGGAAGCCATCACGCGTATTTGGTAACCCTCGGTAGTTGCAATTATAGGTCACGCAGGAGGACCATGTACCGGCTGTGTTCATCGCACTATCGCAACGCTGCCAAACACACGCCATTCCTGCTTTCGCGGGAATGGCAACCTTGGGGTGCAGGCGTCACCCACTTTCGCATGAGCGATCCTGGCGTTACCGGGGCGCACTTACCCGCTAATACAGCCAGCGCACGCCCACGAAGGCATTGGCGCCGGCGGTGTTGAAATCGGCGGCGAGCTCGTAGCGCTTGTCGAGGGCATTGTCCAGACGCGCGAAGATCGTCCATCGATTTCCAAACCGGTACTCCGCGGTCAGGTTGAGAAGAGCGTAGCCGCCCAAGCGGCGCGTGTTGGCGGCGTCGTCGAAACGCGCCGAGGATGCAACCATTTCCGCGCCGACGCGCAATGGGCCCGTATCCCGCGTCAACGAGAACGCGGTGTGCCGTCGCGCGCGCCGAGGCAACAGAAACCCGTTGCTGTCATCCGTAGGCTTTTGCAGATCGAGGCTCCCTTTCGCACTGAATTCGCCGACGTGTCCGCCAAATTCGATCGTGACCCCTTCGAGCGTCGCGTTTGCGACATTCTGCGGCGCACAATTGAAGTTGGCGTCGCATTCAAACACGATCAGATCGCGCACCCGATTGCGGTAGGCGACCAGGCCCGCACCCAGTGCGTCGCCCGAATAGCGCAGCGCAAGCTCGGCGTTGCGAGCCGTCTCTGGCCTGAGCTCGGGGTTCGAAAACCCCGGAAAGTAAAGGTCATTGAAAGTCGGCGCCTTGAACGCGGTGCCGAAGCTCGCCGTCGTGCGCAGGCCCGCAGCAAACGCGTAACCGTAGGCGATGGTGCCGGTCGTCCGCGCGCCGAACTGCGAGCTGTCGTCGCGACGCAGGCTTGCCTGCGCGAGTTGCGGACCGCCGCGAAGCTGGTAGATACCCGCCACCGAATTGGTGTTTCGCGAAGTCACGTCAAAAGCGGTGTCGCTGTCGGTCCGCTCCTCTCGCCGCTCGGCAAGGACCGTCAGGCGGCCGTAGCCTGGCATCAGCTCGTTCTGCCAGGAATAGAGGCGCTGGCGAGTCAGAAAGCGCGATGGCCCGAATCCGGTGACGGAATTGCTATCGTCGCGAGTCTCCGCCGCGGAGAGCTCGCTCGTCCAGAATGTCGTCAACCGGTTGCGGCTCGCAATGGAATAGCTCTCGACCGTCGTAACGGTGCGGTCATCGAAGCCGGGACCGGCGTCGAACTGCGCATTGAGGCGGCTGCGAAAAGCCTGCGCCGAGATCTCCTGCTCCGGCGCGAAGCGAAAGGACAGGCTGCCGCCGACGTTGTCGTTTCGGTAGCCGTCGCGGTCGGGGTTGTAGCTGAAGTTCTTCGGATTGAAAATGGCATTGAAGCCGTCGCTTTGCCGATGGCCCGCCTGCAAAGCGTAGCGCCACGCGCCGTCCCCGCCGTTGCCGGAGACGCCGCCGTAGACGCTGCTCGTGCTGTAGGTGCCGTAGCCGGCGCCGGCATTCGCCGCGAACGCGCCGCCTCCCCGGCGCGTGAATATCTGGATGACGCCGCCGATCGCATCGGCGCCATAGAGGCTGGACGCGGGGCCGCGCAGGATCTCGATGTGGTCGATCTGATCCAGCGGAATCGCTTCCAGCGGCGTCGTGCCGGAGGTCGACGAGCTCACTCGCAGTCCGTCGACAAGCACCAGCGTCTGCGCAGTGTTTGCGCCGCGCATGAACACACCGCTGGTCGATCCGGGGCCGCCGTTGGCGACAACCTCGATTCCGGGTTGGCGCTGGAGCAAGGCGGTAAGTCCCCCCGGACCGGCGCGGGCAATTTCCTCCGGGCCGATCAACGTGACGTCGGCAAGCAAATCGGTCAGCGGCTGCCCCGAGCGCGACGCGGTAACGAACAAAGGAGGGGTCGTTTGCGCGAGCGAGTATCCGCCGTGAACGAGGCAAAAAGCCAAAGCGACGCAGCGCAGCGCGCCGCGGCAGGACACGAAAAAATGAGTCATCGATATGCTCCGCGGGCGCCGCGCTTCCCCGCACGGCAGTGGATCGAAACAACGCGGAGAAAAGCCGTTCGGGCGGAACAAAAGCGGACAGCTTCCGTCCGGACATCGCCTCCCGCGATGCGCCAAGATTCGGAAACGCGTTTCGACGCTTTTCCGTTCGCAGGCCGGTCTCCGGACTCGTCAGTTGAGGGGCCTTGGTTCAGTTCCGGCCCGGGTCGCTTGCCTTCCCATCCGCTGACAAGCGAACAGTGGCGTCTGGAGCGACCCGCACTGACTTACCGTTGCGGGGGCAGTGCCGGGATTGCCGGGGGCTTATGGCCCCCCGCGCACCGGCTTCCCGTTTCACCCGGCGCACCTGGAACGGGGCGCCGGACACCTGCGAGCTTGATTATAGCCACACCGACGGCAGTGCCGCGGGACTGGCTGACCTGCTATAATTCCCGCCCTTTCGCCATCCTGTCCGACAGCCGCCGTCCTGCCGTGAGTCGCAAGCTGTACATCCGCACGTTTGGCTGCCAGATGAACGAGTATGACTCGGCCAAGATGGCCGACGTGCTGCATGCAGCTTCCGGGCTGGAAATCACCGACCGCCCCGATGACGCCGACGTGATTCTCTTCAATACCTGCTCGGTGCGTGAAAAGGCGCAGGAGCGGGTTTTTCATGATCTGGGGCGCGTACGCCACCTCAAGACCGTGAATCCCGCGCTCGTGATCGGCGTTGGCGGCTGTGTCGCAAGCCAGGAAGGCGCGGCGATCGTAAAACGCGCGCCCTACGTCGATGTCGTCTTCGGTCCCCAAACGCTGCACCGGCTGCCGGAATTGATCGCACGCCGGCAAGCCACGGGCCTGCCGCAGGTCGACATCAGTTTCCCCGAAATCGAAAAGTTCGATCACCTGCCTCCGTCGCGGGTCGAGGGACCGTCGGCGTTCGTGTCGATCATGGAAGGCTGCAGCAAGTACTGCACTTTCTGCGTCGTGCCCTACACCCGGGGCGAAGAGGTTTCGAGGCCGTTCGACGACGTGCTCACCGAAGTCGCCGACCTTGCCGATCAGGGGGTCAAGGAGATCACGCTGCTCGGGCAGAACGTCAATGCCTATCGCGGAACGATGGGCAAAAGAACTGAGAAGGCGGATCTGGCCACCCTGCTCGAATACCTGTCCGAAATCGACGGCCTCGAGCGCATTCGCTACATGACCTCGCATCCACGCGAGATGTCGTCGCGGCTGATCGACTGCTATGCCGCTCTGCCCAAGCTCGTGTCGCAGCTTCATCTGCCCGTCCAGTCGGGATCGGACCGGATTCTGGCGGCAATGAAGCGGGGCTATACCGCGCTCGAATACAAATCGACCGTGCGCCGGCTGCGAGCGGCGCGGCCGGAGCTATCGCTGTCCTCCGACTTCATCATTGGGTTCCCGGGTGAAACGGAAGCCGATTTCGAGCAGACCATGAAGTTGATCGAGGATGTCGGCTTTGACGGCAGTTACAGCTTTGTCTATAGCCCGCGCCCCGGGACGCCAGCAGCGGATTTCGCCGACCAGGTTCCGGCCGCCGTTGCACAGGCGCGGCTGGCGCGGCTGCAGGCGCGGATCGAGGAACAATTTGCGGCCAACAGCCAGCGCATGGTCGGAAAGACCGAATGCATGCTGGTGACCGGGCGGGCGACCAAGGATGCGCGGGAGCTCGCGGCGCGCACCGACAACAATCGGGTCGTCAATTTCGCCGGCGCCGGCGACCTCGTGGGGCGTTACATCGATGTGCGCATTACGGCGGCACTGTCGCATTCGTTGCGCGGGGAGCTGGTTTACTAAGGGTTTACTGGACCGAAGTAGACATGTGAATGTTTCCACCGATGCGGGCAACAGGGGATGCTCGCATCGATTTATATTTTCTCGAAGGACCGATTCAATGTCTCCACTGTCTTTGCAACGCGTGCCCGTGCTGGTCGCTCTAACTGCATCCGCGTGCGGCTTCGGATGCGCCACGATGCCGGCGCCCGACACCGCGACCGTTGCCGCGGCCGCCGTTGCCGCCACCGCAGCAACGGCTGCTGCCTCCACCAACGCAGCGCCCTCCGCCGGCGCAGCTCCCACGCCTGCACTGGCCCCCGGCGCCGCGCGTCCTTCCTCGAATTCGCCGGCGATCGCGGCCGCTGCCGCGGCGGCCGCCGCTGCCGTGGCGAGCCAGCAAAAGCCATTTGCCGAAGTGGTGAAGGACGCCAAGGAGCAACCGGGGTTTTTCAACCTGTACAGCAAGGAAGAAAAAGTCTGGCTGGAGATCACGCCGGAGCAATTCGACCGTCCCTTTTTCCTGCAGGCCAACCGGACCCACGGCATCGGCGACCGCGAGCCGTTTCGAAGCCCCATGCTGCGTTCGTACATCGTGGAGTTTCACCGGCTTGGCAGCCTGGTACAGCTCATCGCCAGGAACTCCCAGTTTTTTGCCACAGCGGGCACCCCGCTGGCGCGCGCGGTTCGCGAATCGACCAGCGACAGCCTTCTGTCCGCCGTGCCGGTGGCGAGCCAACCACATCCGGAGAAGAAGTCGATATTGATCGACGCCAATGCGCTGCTGCTCGCCGATATTCCCGGCGGCTCGAGCGCGCTCGAAGCCGCGTATCACATCGCCTATGGCTTCGATGCGCGCAACTCCAGCTTTACCGCCTTGCATAACACCGCCGACCTGACAGGCTTTGCGGTGTCGGCGCATTATTCGGTCCCGAAATTGCCGTCGGCGCCGTCGATGACGAGCCCGTCGCACAGCGCTCCGCCAGCGCATCTCGAGGACGAGCGGAGTCTTTTCCTGGGCTATTACTACAGCCTCGCCAAGCTGCCGGAGGCGATGACGCCGCGCGTTGCCGATGACCGGATCGGTCACTTCATGACCCGCCGCTGGGATTTTTCGTCTGATTCGAACGCGTTCCCCGACGTCTATTATGTAAAACGCTGGCGGCTCGAGAAAAAGGATCCCGACGCCGAGATGTCCGAGCCAAAGGTCCCCATCGTCTACTGGCTTGATCGCAATATCCCGGAGAAATATCGCGAAACGATCAAGGCCGGTGTTCTCGAGTGGAACAAGGCATTCGAAAAAATTGGCTTCAAGAATGCGATTCAGGTGGAGGTGCAGCCCGACGATGCGCAATTCAGCACCGCGGATGCGCGCCATGCCTCGATTCGCTGGGTTGTGCGCGACGAGCCGGGAGCGCTCGCGATCGGCCCCAGCCGCGCCGATCCGCGCACCGGCGAGATCCTCGACGCGGACATCGAAATCGAGGACGGGTGGACGCGCGTGCCGCGACGTACGGCCTCCGAGCAATTCCCGCCGCGGGTTGCACAAACGGCCGGCGCGGCGCGCGATGCGACGTTCTGCGAATACGGCGACGTGGCGATGGACGAACTCGCGTTCGCACTCGATCTGCTCGTCGCACGTGGAGAAATCGCGCCCGACAGCCCAGAGGCCGAGAAATACGTGCTGGCAACACTCAAGGATGTCGTGACCCATGAGGTTGGGCACACGCTTGGCCTGCAGCACAACTTTCGGGCGTCGACCATCTACACCCAGAAGCAGCTGTCGGACGCGTCGTTCACCGCCACCAACGGCATCGCCGGATCGGTGATGGACTATAACGCCATCAACCTCGCCTTGCAGGACGAGCCGCAGGGCGACTATGTGATGCATTCGATCGGGCCCTACGATTACTGGGCGATCGAATACGCGTACAAGCCGATCGCGCCCGGAGAGGAGAAAGAAGAGCTGGCGAAAATTGCCGGTCGCAGCGGAGAGCCGCAACTGGCCTTCGGCAACGACGTCGACGCCGGCTTCGGGGGATCGGCCGAAGGCATGGATCCCCAGGTCAATCGCCGCGACCTCGGCAGCGATCCGCTCGATTACGCGATGCGCCGGTTGAAGCTCTCGCGCGAGCTTTGGGCGCGACTGCAGGAACGCCGGCTGAAACCGGGCGAGAGCTATGAGATGCTACGGCGCAACTTTCTTGCAGGCCTTACCCAACTGGGTAATGCCGGCGTCGTCGGCGCGAAGTATGTCGGCGGCGTCGTCTACGTGCGCGATCACGCGGGCAGCGGCCGCGACCCGTTCACGCCGGTGCCAGCAGCGAAGCAGCGTGCAGCGCTCAAGCTCATCGCCGACGGTCTGTTGTCGGTCGACAGTTTCCGTCTGCGCCCCGAGTTCGTCCGCCGACTGACCGTGGATCAGTTCGACCGCTTCCGCGACGATGCCGGATCGAGCGCGATCACGCCCGATATCGTCCTGACGACGCGCATGCTGGGCGTACAGCGTGCGATGCTCGATCAGCTGATGAGCGACGGGGTAGCAACACGCATCGCGGAAGGTGAGTTCCGGCAAACCAGGGACAACCAGGGCTTCCGCCTTTCCGAGCTGTACGACACGTTGCAGGACGCTGTCTGGAGCGAACTGAAAACCGGCCGCGACATTGGCTCGTTCCGCCGCAATCTGCAACGCGAATATCTCCGCCGTGTCGCAAATACGCTGCTGCGCCCTTCGCAATCGGTGCAGGCGGACGCCCGCGCGCTACAGCGCGAAAACGCCAAGCAATTGCTCGCCCAGATCAAGGTCGCAAAGTCCAGAAGCGTGTACTCCAAGGAAGCCCGTGCGCATCTGGCGGAGTGCGAAAACACGCTGGAAGAGGCATTGAAGGCGCCGATGCTGCGCCCGGGCGTATAGCAGACCTGGGCACGCATTGAAGCCACAGACCGTCGAGCTGGAGCTCTCGCCCGTAGACAACCGCGCGCTGGCCAATCTTTGCGGCGCCCTCGACGCCAATCTGCGCCAGGTAGAGGCGGCGCTCGACGTGACCATCGCCCGCCGCGGGGCCGCGCTGACGCTTCGCGGCGCCTCGCCGCAGGTAGAGCAAGCGGCAACCGCGCTGCAGCGCTTTTACGCTCATGCCGCGGAGCCGCTTTCGGTCGATGATATCCAGCTTGGGCTGATCGAGCTGGCGACGCAACGTAACGCCGCGGCCCCGCCCGCCGAAGGCGACGCCGGGACCGCGCAGCTGCGCACCCGTCGCGCCGATCTGCATGGGCGGACACCGAACCAGATTCTCTACCTGCGCCACATTCAGGAACACGACATCACCTTCGGCATCGGTCCTGCCGGAACCGGCAAGACCTACCTCGCCGTGGCGTGCGCGGTCGATGCGCTGGAGCGCGATACGGTCAAGCGCATCGTGCTGGTGCGGCCGGCCGTCGAAGCCGGCGAGCGGCTCGGCTTTCTTCCGGGCGACCTCGCGCAAAAGGTCGATCCCTACCTGCGCCCACTGTACGACGCCTTGTACGATTTGATGGGATTCGACAAGACGGCCAAGCTGTTCGAGCGAAACACTATCGAGATCGCGCCGCTCGCCTACATGCGGGGGCGTACGCTGAATCATTCGTTCATCATCCTAGACGAAGCGCAGAACACGACCCCCGAGCAGATGAAGATGTTCCTGACCCGGATCGGGTTCGGCACCAAGTCGGTCATCACTGGCGATGTCACCCAGATCGATCTCGCGCGAGGACAGAAAAGCGGCTTGATCGAGGCGCGGCGAGTTCTGGCGGACGTGCGCGGGATCGCGTTTACGGCGTTCACCAGCGCCGACGTCGTGCGTCATCCGCTGGTGCAGAAAATCATCAACGCATATGAGTTGCACACCAAGAGCGAGCGCATCGATGCACCCAGCGAAACGCCGCCGGGCGGAAGATGATCCCCGCTCCGCTCACCGCAGCGGAGCAGGATTCCCTGCGCAGATGCTGTGTGATTCACGTACCGGGTCACGCTATGCCGGCGCCGGGCGCCGAGCTGGCCCGCATCGGGCAGTGGTGCCAGGAACACGGCTGGCATGCCGACCGCTACGGCGAGGGCCCGCTGATCGAGACATTCGAGCACAAGGTGGCCACGATGTTGGGCAAGGCCGCGGCGGTTTTCATGCCGAGCGGCACCATGGCGCAGCTCATCGCGCTGCGTATCTGGTGCGAGCGGGCGGGGGTCCGGCGGATCGCCATGCATGCGACGTCGCACCTCGAGCTGCACGAGGAGCATGCCTATGCGCATCTGCATGGCCTCGACGTCACGCTCCTCGGAGCGCGGGAGCGCCCCACCGAAGCGCGCGATCTTGCGGCCTTATTTCCTGCAAGCACCGCCACCAGTGTTGCCACCGTCCTGCCTCCGGCGGCATTGCTGGTCGAGCTGCCGGCCCGGGAAATTGGCGGGCGGCTTCCAGCGTGGGAGGAGATCGAGGCGCTCTCCGCGCTAGCGAAAAACCGCGGCGTGCGGCTACACATGGACGGCGCGCGACTGTGGGAAGCCAGAGAGTATTTTGCGCCGAAGTCGCTGGCCGACCTTTGCGCCCCGTTCGATTCGGTGTACGTATCCTTCTACAAAGGCATCGGTGCGCTCGCCGGGGCCATGCTGCTGGGTCCCGAGGATTTTATCGCCGAGGCGCGCATCTGGAGGCGCCGTCACGGCGGCACGCTGGTGCAGCTTCATCCCTTCGTTGCGTCGGCGGCGATGCGCTTGGACATGCAGCTCGCGAAAATGCCCGCGTACCGCGCGCGTGCCCTCGGCTTTGCCGCCGGGCTGTCGACGATCGACGGGGTTTTCGTCGATCCGCAGCCTCCGCAGGTCAATCTCTTTCACGCTCACTTCGCCGCCCCGCCTGCCGCGCTCATGGCAGCGCGGGACCAGATCGCGTCGCAAGACGGAGCGTGGCTCGCGCAGCACATCGGGTCCGGAAAAACTCCCGGTTGGTCGTCGACCGAGATCTATGTCGGCGACAACCTGCTGTCGCACGACAACTCGATCGTGGTTCCGCTTTTTGCCAAACTTCTCGATCTCGCGCATTCGCACGCGCGGGCTACGTCGTTGCTCGCGCAATCGCCTATGCCGGCAACGACGTGAGCGGCCGCCGCGCGCGCCTGTTGCTCAGTGTTCAATATGCGGTGGCTAGCGACGATCTGCCGCCAAGGAATCTTCTTCGACGCTGGGCAGCCGCCGCATTGGCCAATGATGCCATCGTCACACTGCGCTTTGTCGACACCGCGGAAGGCGAGACGCTCAACCGCAGTTATCGACACAAGAGCGGTCCGACCAACGTTCTGTCA
Organism: Casimicrobiaceae bacterium; assembly: GCA_036491495.1. Classification (GTDB taxonomy): domain Bacteria; phylum Pseudomonadota; class Gammaproteobacteria; order Burkholderiales; family Casimicrobiaceae; genus PALSA-1003. The sequence continues at coordinate 64,064 of DASXBW010000100.1, read as the reverse complement.
TTCGTCTACGATGATCGGCCCGGCACGGTGCACGGCGATGTGGTGCTCTGCCTGCCCCTGCTGAGACAAGAGGCGGACGAGCAAGGCAAGACGCTCGCGGCGCACTGCGCCCATCTCGTGGTCCACGGTGTGCTTCACCTTCAAGGTTACGACCATCGCCGCGTCCACGAGGCGGCCAGAATGGAGGCGCGCGAAGTCGCGATCCTTGCCGCGCTCGGCATCGCCAATCCATACGCGGCGCGCGGCACGGCAGCGGCCCAGGCAACGCAAGGCCCATCCCCATGAGAGCAACGACCGGCAACGACGAACGTGACACCAAGCTCGCGGAAAAACCGACGCTGCTCGAGCGGCTGTCAGCTTTTCTGACGCGTGAGCCGGAGGATCGTGAGGAGCTCCTTCACCTGCTGCACGGTTCCTTCGAGCGAAAGCTCCTAGACGCCGACGCGCTGTCGATCATCGAAGGCGCGTTGCAGGTTTCCGAGATGACGGTGCGCGACATCATGATCCCGCGCGCGCAGATGGACGTGGTGTCGATCGAAGACGAGCCGGTGGGCTTCATCCCGTTCGTGCTCGAGACGCGGCACTCGCGCTTTCCGGTCATTGGCGAGAACAAGGACGATGTGATCGGCATCCTGCTGGCCAAGGAGCTGCTGAACTACTACGCCAATCCGGAGAGCTTCAACCTTCGCGACACCCTGCGGCCGGCGGTCTTCGTGCCGGAATCCAAGCGCCTCAACGTATTGCTGCGCGACTTCCGCGCCAATCGCAACCATATCGCCATCGTCGTCGACGAATATGGCGGAGTCTCCGGACTGGTCACGATCGAGGATGTGCTGGAGCAAATCGTCGGCGATATCGAGGACGAATACGATTTCGACGAGGCCGAGGACAACATCATTCCCGAGGCGAACGGTCGTTATCGGGTCAAGGCGCAGACCGAGATCGCGGACTTCAACGAGGCGCTGGGCGCAGACTTCGGGCATCAGGAGTACGCCACCGTCGGCGGTCTGGTGCTGAAGGGATTCAAACGACTTCCGAAGCGCGGCGAATCGACCACCATCGGCAACTTCCGCTTCAAGGTCATCCGCGCCGACAGCCGCCGCATCTACACCGTACAAGTGGAAAAGTTGACGCCCATTCCCGACGAAGGACCTGAGCCGGGCGGGGCCTGATGCCCGGGATGCCGGCCGCGCTCGCTACACTCGCGGCGCTTCTGCTCGGCGTCGCCACCGTTTTCAGCTTCTCTCCTTTTGGAGCGTCTCTCCTTCCAGCGCTGACGCTTGCAGGCCTGTTCGCGCTCTGGCAGCGCGCTTCCTCTTCGGGGCGCGGGTTCGCTCTCGGCCTTGCTTTCGGACTGGGCCTCTTCGGCGCCGGCGTTTCCTGGGTGTACGTCGCGCTCAACACCTTTGGCGAAATGCCGACGCTGGTCGCCGCGCTGGGCACCGCGGGATTTTGCGCCTATCTCGCGCTGTTCCCGGCGCTCGCCGGATGGATCACCGCGCGGACCACCGCACCTGGCTCGATCGGGCGCCTGCTGGTCGCAGCGGCGGCGTGGACGCTTTCGGAGTGGCTGCGCGGGTCGCTCTTCTCGGGCTTTGGCTGGCTCTCCATAGGTTACGCAGAGGTGGCGACGCCGCTCGCCGGTTACGCTCCCATCGGCGGCGTGCTATTGCCGGGCTTCTCGCTCGCGCTGACGGCGGCAATGCTCGCCGATGCGGTTACCGGCGTCGACGCGCATGGTCGGCGGATGCTTGCGAGCGCTGTCGCAGTGGCGGTCGTCTGGGCGTCCGGGTACGCGCTGACCGGCGTGGATTGGAGCCATCCGGTCGGCGAGCCAGCGACGGTCAGCCTGGTTCAGGGCAATATCGAGCAGGATCTCAAGTTCGAGCCGTCGTATCGCGAAAAAACGTTCGCGATCTACGCCGATCTGGTCGCGAAGAGCCGCGGCCGCCTCATCGTCCTGCCCGAAAGCGCGCTGCCGGTGTTCGCCGATGAGGTTCCCCCTGAATACGTCGCGCTGTTGCGCGCGGCGGCGCAGCACAATGGCGGCGATCTGCTGCTCGGGCTCTTTTTCTTCGAGCCGCGCACAAGCGTCGATGAGGACGATCGTTACTACAATAGCGTCGTGACCGTCGGGACCGCGACCCCTCAGGTCTATCGCAAGCATCATCTGGTTCCCTTCGGCGAGACGATTCCGCTCAAGCCGGTATTCGGCTGGTTCATTCGCAATGTTCTCGCCATTCCGCTCGCCGATCAGACCCCTGGCGCGGCGTACCAGGAACCGTTTGTGGTCGCAGGCCAGCGGCTGGCGGTCAACATCTGCTACGAAGACGCGTTCGGCGCCGAGCTCGCCCGCCGCGCCGCCGACGCGACCTTGATGGTCAACGTCACCAACGATGCCTGGTATGGTCATTCGCTCGCGGCGGAGCAACACGATCAGATCGCCGCCATGCGCGCGCTCGAGACCGCGCGGCCGATGCTGCGCGCGACCAATACCGGCATCACCTCCATCATCGATCATCACGGCGTGGAAAGGTCGCGCCTGCCGTGGTTCACGCGCGGCATCCTCGAAGGCACCATTGCTGGCCGCCAGGGCGTCACGCCGTACGTCCGTTTCGGTGACGCGCTCGTGGTCGCGCTGGCGCTGCTGATCATCGCGGCAACGCTCTTACTGACGCGGCGTACCCAAAGGAAGTCCCTCGCAACGTTTGGTCGCGACGCCGGCATCCAGTAACATCGGGACCTTCGCCACGCCCGAGACAGCTTGGCCCAAGTGCTTACGTTCCAGCAGGTCATCCTCAGGCTTCAGGAGTATTGGGGAGCGCAGGGTTGCGCGCTGCTGCAGCCGTACGACATCGAAGTGGGCGCGGGGACGTCGCACACTGCCACCTTCCTGCGCGCGCTCGGCCCCGAGCCATGGCGCGCCGCGTACGTGCAGCCCTCGCGGCGTCCGAAGGACGGCCGCTACGGTGAAAACCCCAACCGCCTGCACCAGCATCATCAATTCCAGGTCGTGCTGAAGCCGTCGCCGGAGAACATCCTCGACCTCTACCTTGGCTCTCTCCGGGCGCTCGGTTTCGATCTCAAAACCAACGATGTGCGCTTCGTCGAAGACGACTGGGAGAATCCAACCCTGGGCGCGTGGGGTCTGGGCTGGGAGGTGTGGCTGAACGGGATGGAAATTACCCAGTTCACCTATTTCCAGCAGGTGGGCAGCCTCGACTGCAAGCCGATCACCGGCGAAATTACCTATGGCCTCGAGCGGATGACGATGTACGTGCAGAACGTCGAGTCGGTCTACGATCTCGAGTATGTGCAGGGTGTTTCGTATCGCGACGTCTTTTTTCAGAACGAGGTCGAACAGTCCAAGTACGCGTTCGAGGAATCGAACGTGCCCGGGCTTTTCGAGCAGTTCGCATTCTTCGAGAGCGAGGCCAAGCGGCTGCTCGAAGCGAAGCTTTCGCTGCCCGGCTACGAGATGATTCTCAAGGCCGCGCATACGTTCAACCTGCTCGACGCTCGCGGCGCGATCTCGGTGACCGAACGCGCGGGCTACATCGGACGCATACGCATGCTGTCGCGCCTGGTCGCGCAGGCGTATGTGGAGTCGCGGGAAGCGCTTGGCTTTCCGATGCTGGGCAGAGCTGCGGAGCCGGTGTGACGCGCGAGACGCTTGTAGTCGAGATCCTGACCGAGGAGCTGCCCCCGAAAGCGCTGAAGGCGCTGGGCGACGCGTTTGCAGAGGGCATCGCGTCCGGACTCGCGCAATGCGGTCTGATCGATGAAGGCATTAAGGGAACTCCCTATGCCACGCCTCGTCGGTTATCGGTATCGATCGCCGGGGTTCGACATGAAGCGGACGACAGCGAGCTTATCGAGAGGCTCATGCCGGCCGTTACCGCAGCGGACGCATCTGGAATACCGACTATGGCTCTGCGAAAGCGCCTTGCGAAAAAAGGCCGCGGACACCTCGCCGACGGTTATCCCGACGCGCGGGATGGTCCTGATCACCTTTACGTCGCGCCCGACGGAAAGGCTGACTACGTTTGGTTGCGTTCGCTCGCCAAGGGTCAAAGTCTTGGTGTCAGCCTTCAAAGCGTGCTCGACGATACCATCGAGAAGCTTCCCGTCCCGAAAGCAATGAGTTATCAGCGAGCCGATGGTGCAACGGTCAAATTCGCGCGCCCCGCTCATCGCCTGGTCGCCGTTCATGGCCTGAAAATCGTGCCGGTTACAGCGCTTGGCTTGGAAGCGGGACGCACAACGGCCGGACACCGGTTTTTGGCTCGGTCGGAAATAGATATCGAGACCGCGGGAGCCTATGAGCCGACTCTTGAGGCCGAAGGCAAGGTAGTCCCGAGTTTTGCAAAACGGCGCGAGAAGATCGTTGCAGAGCTCGTGCTGGCGGCAGCTGGCGCCAATGTAATCATGCCCGATGCGCTGCTCGACGAAGTCACCGCGCTGGTCGAATGGCCCAAGGTCTACACCGGCGGATTCGATCCGGCGTTTCTGGAGGTACCGCAGGAGTGCCTCATTCTCACCATGCAGCGGAACCAGAGGTACTTCGCGCTTGCCGGCCCGGATGGCAGGTTGCAGAACCGATTTCTTCTGGTCAGCAACGTCGAACCCCCCGATCCGGAAGAGATCATCCGCGGCAACGAACGCGTGCTGCGTGCACGGCTTGCGGACGCCAAGTTCTTCTTCGAGCAGGACCGCAAAAGGACGCTCGCATCGCGCGTCGACAAGCTCGGCAGCGTGCGCTATCACAACAAGCTCGGTACATTGGCCGAAAGAAAGGATCGACTGCGGATTCTGTCGTCGCGGATCGCGACAATACTCGATGCCGACCCGGCGCTGGCAGACCGCGCGGCGATGCTCGCCAAGGCCGATCTGCTGACCGACATGGTGGGCGAATTCCCGGAGCTGCAGGGCGTAATGGGCCGCTACTATGCCGAGCACGATGGCGAGCCGCCCGCGGTCGCCGCCGCGATCGAGCAGCATTACTGGCCCAGATTCGCCGGCGACGCGCTTCCGGCGGATGCGGTTGCACAAAGCGTGGCGCTCAGCGATAAGCTGCTGGCCATGGCCGAAATGTTCGGCATCGGCAATGCGCCGACCGGCGACAAGGACCCGTTTGCGCTACGGCGCGCGGGGATGGGCGTGTTGCGCATCCTGATGGAGAAACAACTGCCGCTGCCGCTGCCGCTGCTTATCGAGATCGCTTTCGACGCGACGAACGCGGTACCGGGAGTCAAGCGCGTGCCGGAAGACGTCGAGACCTTCCTGCTCGAGCGCTTGCGTGCCTACCTTCGCGAGCAGGGCTACAGTGCGAACCAGGTCGACGCGTTGCTGAGCCTGCGGCCTTCCCGCATCGACCTCGTCCCGGCCCAAATGGAGGCGATCCGCACCTTCGCGGCGCTTCCCGAAGCCGAGGCCCTCGCAGCGGCAAACAAGCGGATCGGCAACATATTGCGGAAGAACGAAAGTGAAGTCGCGCCGTCGGTCGACCGCGCGCTACTCGTCGATGGCGCCGAGCGGGAACTCTATGCGGCGGTTCAGGAGCTGCTGCCGGTAGTGCGTGATCATGTCGAAAGTGGCGACTACACTTCTGCGTTGCGTTCGCTGGCCTCGGCGCGGACCTGCGTCGATCGGTTCTTCGATGACGTACTGGTCATGGCTGACGATGGCGCGCTGCGAGCGAACCGGCTGGCGCTGCTGCGCGGCCTTTCCGAGGCGATGAACCAGGTCGCCGACATTTCCAAGCTCGCCTCTTGAGCGACCGCCGTGGTCCAGTTCTCCGAATCCGCTCCGCACACCCGCCAGGTCAAGCTCATCGTTCTCGACCGCGACGGTGTGATCAATTACGACAGCGAGCAGTTCATCAAATCACCTGACGAATGGCGCCCGATCCCTGGCAGCCTGGAAGCGATCTCCAGGCTCAATCACGCCGGGTTCCGGGTGGTGATTGCGACCAATCAATCAGGGTTGGGGCGCGGCCTGTTCGACATGGCGACGCTGATCGCGATCAACGACAAGATGCACAAGGCTCTGGCACAGATCGGGGGCCGCGTCGACGCCTTGTTCTACTGCCCGCACACGGCGGATTCCGCGTGCGAGTGCCGCAAGCCCAAGCCGGGAATGCTGATCGAGATCGGCAATCGATACGGCGTCGACCTGACCGGGGTTCCCTGTGTCGGCGACAGCGTGCGCGACCTCCAGGCGGCCGCGGCGGTCGAGGCGCAGCCGATCCTGGTTCTGACCGGAAAGGGCGAAAAGACGCTGCGCGATGGCGCCTTCCCGACCAATACCGTGATCTTCCCCGACCTCGCGTTTGTCGCCACTGCGCTGCTGGCCGACGATTGATGCGCACCGGCGACGATGTCTGAGCTTCGCTCGCTGCTGTTTGCGCTGTTCCAGCTCGTCTTTACGCCCATCTATGCGGTGCTGGTCCTGCTCATGTTCTGGCTGCCGCCGATCGCGCGCTTCAAGTTCATTATCGTCTGGTGCGGCACCAACCTTCTCGCGGCTCGATGGATTTGCGGCATTCGCCATCGGGTGATCGGCGCCGAAAACATCCCCCGGTCGAGCGACCCGCATATCGTCATGTCCAAGCATTCCTCTACCTGGGAGACGCTGGCGCTCAACTTTCTTTTCCCGCCGCTGGCTTTCGTCGCCAAAAAGGAATTGCTTTCGATTCCCTTCTTTGGCTGGGCGTTCGCGCTGGCATCGCCGATCACCATCGACCGCAGCAGCGGGCTGGACGCGATGACGCAGATCACTACCCAGGGCCGCGAACGCTTCGCGCAGGGTTTCTGGATCGTCATCTATCCTGAGGGAACGCGAATCAAGGCCGGGACACGTGCGCACTACAAGACTGGAGGCGCGCGACTCGCCGTCGCGCTTGGCGTGCCTATCGTGCCGGTAGCGCATAATGCCGGCTATTTGTGGCCGAAGGGCAGTTTCGGCAAGCGTCCCGGGACGATCACCGTCTCGATCGGTCCGCCGATCAGCGTCGAAGGTCACGACATGCAGCAACTGATCAACGAGGTTGAGTCTTGGATCGAAGACGAGGTCGCACGCTTGGGAAATCCGCTCGAACCGCGCGTGACGCCGCGCGCCTGACCGGCGCTCGCAGCACCAGCGGAAGCGTGCGCAGCATCGCGCTGTGCGACCAGAGCATCGACTACCGCCTCAATCGAGCGCGGCGCCGATCCATCGGCATGGTGATCGATCACACGGGCTTAAGCGTGCGCGCGCCATCGTGGGTGTCGATACGCGAGATCGAGCTTGCGTTAAGAGAGCGCGCGGAGTGGGTGATCAAAACCCTGGCCGAATGGCGCGGACGCGACAAGGAGGCGCTTCCGGCGCAGTGGTGCGAGGGTGCGGGACTGCTTTACCGCGGCCGTCCGTTGACGCTCGCGCTCTTTCCCGCTCGCAAGAAAACCATCGCCGCCGACTTGCTGCACCTCACCGTCCTGCATCCGAATCCCGGTAACGAGGGCGAAATCGCAGCCTTTGTCGGCCGCTGGCTCAGAGAGCAAGCGCTGGCGCTGCTCGCGCCGCGGGTCCTGCATTTTGCGAGCCAAGTGACCGGCGTCTCTCCGGCGGTAAAGCTCTCCAGCGCCCGCACGCAGTGGGGAAGCTGCAATCACAAGGGAGAAATACGACTCCATTGGCGCCTGGTGCAGCTGCCGCCCGCCGTTGCCGATTACGTCATCGCCCACGAGGTCGCGCATCTGGTCGAGCTCAATCACTCGCCGCGCTTCTGGGCGTTGGTCGAATCACTGCTTCCCGGCCACGCGGAAGCGCGCCGTCAGCTCGATGCGATGACCCCTGTGCTTGGCTAGCGGCTAGTTGGAGGCGGCCAAGACGAACGCGATGTCGACGCCGCTCTGAGCTTGCAGGAGCCGTGTCAGAACCGCTGCCAGCGCTTCGCCGGTTCGGGTATCACGCCACGCGCCGGCATCGTCCTTGAAGTGAAATCCACCGGATTTGGCCGCAACCCAAAGCTCGCGATTCGGCACGTGGCGGTTGACGATGACTTTGCCGCCTTCACCGCAATCGATGGTCAGGATACCGTCGTTGAGCGACCAGTCGATATCCGCGTCGGAGGTGTCCGCGGCGACATCGAGCGCGGCGCCAATCGACATCAACACCTTGTCCGTCAGTGCGACGAACTCGCTCTCGCCGGTCATGCAAGCGTCCTCGCGTCGCGTGATAGACTGCTCGTCGATGGCTTCGCACATCGCATCGAGCACATCGGGCGCATAGAGCTCAAGCATCAGGATGTTACGCCGTTTCGTCGCCACCATCATCGTCCCGCTGGCCGCTCTCGCGATCGTCTCGTGCGGCATCAAGGGCCCGCTGAAGCCGCCGCCGGCAAAACCTGCCGCGCCCGCCGCAACGCCTGAAACTGCACCGGATGCAAAACCGGAATTGCCGGCTCCGGTATCATCGCCGCCGGCTGCGTCCGCGCCCCCTCCCGCCGCGCCGCCGATCGCGCCTGCGCCGGTTCCCGGCGACCGCAAGCCGTGAAAGCGTTCGACTATCGCGGCGGCGCGCTCGCCGCCGAAGGCGTCTCGCTTGCCGACATCGCCGGCCGCTACGGCACACCCTGCTTCGTCTACTCACGCGCCGCGCTGGAAGGCGCGTTCCGCCAATTCGACGGCGCCTTCGGCGATGCGCCGCACCTGGTTTGCTACGCAGTGAAGGCGAACCCCAACCTTGCGCTGCTGAACCTGTTGGCGCGTCTGGGAAGCGGCTTCGACATCGTCTCCGGCGGAGAGCTCGCGCGAGTCATCGCGGCCGGCGGCGATCCCGGCAAGATCGTTTTTTCAGGTGTCGGAAAGAGCACCGCGGAAATGCATCGGGCGCTCGAGCTGGGCATCCGTTGCTTCAACGTCGAATCCACCAGCGAGCTCGATCACCTCGATGCCGCGGCCGGGCAAACAGGCAAGCGGGCGCCGGTCAGCGTTCGGGTCAATCCCGATGTCGATCCCGGAACGCATCCCTACATCTCGACCGGACTCAAGGAAACCAAGTTCGGCGTGGCGCTCGAGGACGCGCTGCCGCTCTATCGCCGCGCCGCCGGGCTCGCCAACGTCGAAGTGCGCGGAATCGACATGCACATCGGCTCGCAAATCGAGGGGCTCGATCCTCATCTCGAGGCGGCGGCAAAAGTGCTTGCCTTGGTCGACCGGCTTTCGGCGGAAGGCATTCGGCTCGAGCACGTCGACTTCGGCGGCGGCATCGGCATCCGCTACCGCGACGAGGAAACGGTCGATCCGAACCAATATGCGCTCGCGATCCGCCACCTGCTCGGCAGCCGGCCACTCAAGTTGCTGTTCGAGCCCGGGCGATTTCTGGTCGGCAATGCAGGGGTGCTGCTGACGCGAGTGAGCTACCTCAAGCCCGGTCCGTTGCGAAACTTCGCTATCGTCGATGCGGCCATGAACGACCTGCTCCGGCCGGCTCTTTACGATGCGTGGCACGACGTGCTGCCGGTCGTCCCGCGCACTCTTCCGGAGCAGTTATGGCAGGTGGTCGGGCCGGTGTGCGAGAGCGCCGATTTTCTTGCTCGCGACCGCATGCTGGCGCTCGTCGAAGGCGATCTGCTGGCCATACTTTCCGCAGGCGCATACGCGATGGCCATGAGCTCGAATTACAACTCGAGACCGCGCGCCGCGGAGGTCATCGTCGACGGCGAAAAGGCGCATCTTGTGCGCCCGCGCGAGACCGTCGAGGAACTCTTCGCACATGAATCTTTGCTGCCCTGAATCGCGCATTCGCATCGAATTTACGGTGTGCAAAATCGCAACACTGACGTGCAGCGTCACCTGAAACTGCAATTAAATCTTGTATTTCGAAAAAAATTGGCTAGAATTCAGGCAGCAGGTGTCAATGTGTTTGTCAAGAGCCGCAACAAAAGTCTTGAGACCGATGCGAAGAAACCTGCGATGAAGTAGAAGCACTCATAACAGTTATAGCAACTCAGACAGGAGAACCAAAGATGGCTGACATGATGACCATGGCAACACCGACGGCACCGTCCGCCGCGCCGAAGAAGAAGGCGGCGAAGAAGAAAGCGGCCACCAAGAAGAAGGCTGCAAAGAAGAAGAAGGCGCCCAAGAAGAAGGCTGCAAAGAAGGCGGCGCCGAAGAAGAAGGCGGCGAAGCGCAAGCCCGCCAAGAAGAAGGCAAAGAAGGCGACGAAGAAGGCTGCCAAGCGCAAACCAGCCAAGAAGAAGGCCGCAAAGCGCAAACCAGCGAAGAAGAAGGCCGCAAAGAAGAAGAAGGCTGCCCCGAAGAAAAAGGCAGCCAAGCGCAAACCGGCCAAGAAGAAGGCCGCAAAGAAGAAATCCGCGAAAAAGATATAAGGTTTCCGCGGCTACACGTCCGTCGCGAAACTGCGATGGACCTCAAAACAGGCGATGCGCAAGTGTCGCCTGTTTTGTTTTGGGAGCCTGGAAAGCCGGGCGTGTCAGAGGTGCTTGGCCGGCAGTAGCTGTCCCTTGACCGCAGCCGGCTTCGGCGATGCGGCCTTCTTGCTGATCGCCTGCGCGGGCCGAACTGACTTGGTCTTTCCTTGCTTCGACCTCGTTCCCACCGAAGCGACATCGCTGATGACCCGCAGGCGCTGGCCGGCGATGATTTTTGGATTCATCCCGGAATTCCACTGCTTCAGGTCCTGCGCGGTTACCGCATAATGCGATGCGATTGACGCCAGTGTTTCTCCTTTGCGAACCCGGTGGTAGAGCGCTCGTCCGCTCGGCACGGTCGTGAAGACCGCGTTCTGCAGGCTTGCCATCGTAGCGTCGCTGGGCGCCTGCGTGGGCACCAAGAGCGCATGACCAACGGGTACGTTGGCCCGCGCGCCAATGCCGTTGACGGTTCGCAGCGTTTCCAGCGAAAGGCCGAAACGCGCTGCGAGCTGCGGCAAGGTTTCGTTGGGTTTGGTTTTGTACGCCTGCCAGGTGACCATCGGCTGATGGGAGAGCGCCAACTTGGATGCGAAGAGCTCTGCCTTGTCGTAAGGCAACAGGATCGTCGTCTCATCGGCACCCGCGATGACCGGCCTGTTGTGCTGCGGGTTGAGGGAAAGGAACTCGTCCAGCGGCATCTCGGCGAGTTCGGCGGCGATCTTGACGTCCATCTTCCGGGTTGTTCGCACCACCGTGAAGTATGGCGCCTCCGGAATGTGGGCAAGCTCGAGGTTGTACACCTCAGGGTCGCGGACGATGTTCTTGACCGCTTGCAGCTTGGGCACGTAATTGCGCGTTTCCGCCGGCATCTGCAGGCTCAAATAATCGGTTGGCAAGCCGCGTTTCTGGTTGGCGGCGATGGCGCGTCGCACGGAGCCCTCGCCCCAGTTATACGCGGCGAGCGCGAGATACCAATCGTCGAATTCGGCATACAGCTTTTGCAGATAATCGAGCGCCCCGCCGGTGGCCGCGACCACGTCCCGCCGCTCGTCCATCCACCAATTCTGCTTCATGCCATAGGACTTGCCGGTCGAGGGGATGAACTGCCAGATGCCCGACGCGCGGCCGCTCGAATACGCCATCGGGTTGTATGCGCTCTCAATCATCGGCAGCAGCGCAGCCTCGAGAGGCATGCCGCGCTTTTCGACCTCGGTGACGATGTAGTAAAGGTAGCGGCGGCTGCGCTCGATCATGCGCGCCATGTAGTCGGGACGCGACGCGTACCAGTCTTCAGCCTGCTTTACCTCAGGCGTATCGAGGTCGGCCAGAGTGAAGCCGTTGCGAATCCTCTCCCAGAGGTCGCCGTACTCGGAGCGTAATTGCAATGTAGCGTTGGTGACCGAATCCGGGTCGCCACCGGTTGCGCGCATGGCGGGCAACTCATCCTCGGGTGGAAAAGTGACAAGGGGTGGCGGAGCGGGAACAGCTGCGGGCTCCGGCGCTGGAGCTGGCGCCGATGCGGGCGCCGACACCGTCTCCGGAGGAATCGCCGGAAAGCTCGCACAGGCAGCCAGCGCAGACGTCACAAGGGCAGCGGCAATCCGGGATGTCTGAGCGCGGGTCAAATACGCCTTCAAGAAAAACGACGTTGTCATGATGTTAGGGGTCAGTAGCGCGGCGCGTCAAGCAATGACCGCCTCGGGTGTTTCAGGCACGAAACGGGCCAATACGATTACGCCGAGGGCAGAATCGCGCCGGAATCGATGGATTCGAGGCGCTCGCCTCTCGTCAGAACGCGCTATTCCAAGTGCTAAGCTCCGGCCAATATGGCCCGCGATCCGGCAGATCGGCTCGGCCACTGAACATCGTCAGAATGCGTTTTTCCAGGCGCGAAGCTCCGCGAACACGGCCACGCGATCCGGCAGATCGCGTCCGGCATGGCGCGCCGCGGCGGCGCAAACCTCGGTCTCGGACGTGCGCAAAAATGGATTGGTCGAGCGCTCTTCGCCGACGCTCGACGGCAGCGTCGGCTCGCCCCGGTTGCGCTTGGCCCGCTCGCGCTCCAGACGCGCTCGCAATGCCGCGCTTTGCGGTTCAACTGCGAGCGCGAAGCGAAGGTTCGAAACCGTGTACTCGTGCCCGCAGTAGATGCGAGTGTCCGGAGGAAGCGCGGCGAGCTTGTCGAGCGATGTCACCATCTGCGCGGGCGTCCCTTCGAACAGCCGTCCGCAGCCGGCGGCAAACAAAGTGTCGCCGCAGAACACGACTTCCTTGCCGACGCACGCAATGTGCCCGGAGGTGTGTCCTGGTATGTCGAGCACCGACAACTCGAGCCCGATTCCCGGCAGCGTAAATGTGTCGCCCTCGCCAAGCGCGCGCGTGCGGCCGGGAATCTGTTCGCGCGCGGGCCCGAAAACGGGCACCGGCCAGCGTGCGAGGAGCGCTCGGTTGCCCCCGACGTGGTCACCGTGATGATGCGTGTTGACGATCGCGCAAAGCTCAATGCCTTCGCGCTCCAGGTATTCCATGACCGGCGCTGCGTCGCCAGGATCGACGACCGCGCCCTTGCCATCGTGCAGGAGCAGCCAGATGTAGTTGTCGGCAAACGCGGGGATGGGGATAATTGTCGGCATGGCGGAATCTTCGATAGAGGCAAGCGTCCTGTCAACCGGCACGCTGGCCGCGTGGTTCGCGACCCCGCTGGGGGCTTATTTGCAGGCCCGCGAACAGGCGTATTTCGATCACACGCTTGCGGACATCTTCGGCTACCAGGCATTGCAGATCGGGCTGCCCGAGAGCCCGTTTCTGCGCTCGTCGCGCATCACCACCCGCTGCAGTGTCGACCTCGAGGAGCCCGCGCAGGTACTCGCCGACCCGCACTGGCTGCCGTTCGCCGAAAACAGCACCGATCTTATCGTCCTACCCCACGCGCTCGAGTTCACCGACGAGCCGCACCAATTGCTGCGCGAGATCTATCGAGTGATGCGGCCCGAAGGACAGCTGCTGATCGCCGGTTTCAATCCCTTAAGCCTGTTCGGCGCCAAGCGCTATTTCGGCCGCGAGCAGGCAATGCCGTGGAATGGCAATTTCATCACGCTTTATCGCCTCAAGGACTGGCTTGCGCTGCTTGGATTCGAGGTCGCCGGCGGCAGGCTCGATTGCTATGTGCCGCCGTTCAAGCAGGAGAAGTGGCTCAAGCGATTCGGCTTCTTTGAAAAAGCCGGCGATCGCTGGTGGCCCGTTGCCGGCGGAGTCTATTTCCTGCGGGCGACCAAGCGCGTGCTGGGCATGCGCGTGATTACGCCAACCTGGGCACGACGGGTGCGAAAAAAGGCATTGGCGCCGGCGGCGCGCCAGGCGCGGGAGCTCGTCACCGAGCCTGCTGAATGAGCTGCCGCGCATGAGCGCGCCGGTGATCGTCTACACCGACGGCGCTTGCAAGGGCAATCCGGGGCCGGGAGGGTGGGGCGTGCTGCTGCAGTACAAAGGCAAGACGCGCGAGCTCTTCGGTGGTGAAGCGCACTCAACCAACAATCGGATGGAGCTCACCGCGGTGATCCGCGCGCTGGAGAGCCTGAAGCGGCGATGCCCGGTCGAGATCTACACCGATTCGCAATACGTGAAACAGGGGATCGAGCGCTGGATTCATACCTGGAAGACCAATGGCTGGAAAACCAGCGCCCGTAAGGCGGTGAAGAACGCGGATTTGTGGCGGGCGCTCGATGATGCAGCCGCGCAGCATGACATTGTCTGGCACTGGGTGAAGGGGCACGCCGAGACGCCGGGCAATCATCGTGCCGACGAGCTAGCCAACCTAGGCGTCGACGCGGTACGTTAGCATCCGCAAGCGCGGAACAGGTGGACCCGGCATCCCGCGTCAAAGCTGCATCGGCAGAATCACCATCTGCATTCCGTTCAAATGCAGTCTTCGCTGCAAGGCGAGCGCGGTCTGATTGTGCAGCAGTCGCGTCACCCAGTTTTCGTTGCGGAATACGAGCTTGCTGGTAAAGAACACGCTGTTCGGATATTCGCGCTGAATCTCCTCGGCGAGCTTGACCAGCTCATCAACCCTGTCGGTCCCCAGTGAAAACCGCGCGGTCGCCGCGAGATCGTTGGCGTGGCAATAATCGACGTAAAACGCCAGCGCCTTGTCCAAGTCCTTCCTCAGACACTCGAGCTGCTCGGGGCCACCGTAGCTTTGCCTGTCGACCGCCTTGGCGCCGATAAAAACGAAATTGCGGAAGTGGTTCGGAAACAGGCGCTGCACCCACAACACCGTGTGGACTCCGCCGCCGCGGCTCGAGCCGACGATGAACACCGCCGTCGGCGCTTCGGGAACTAAGGGCGGCGGGTCCGCGCACTTCGGACATTGGGCGGCGGTAAATATCTCGTCGACTTCCTTGAGCCGGGCCTTCACCCAGTCGTAATGGCGGTGAATGGCCAGGCACAAGCCGATCACGACCGAGGTGATGACGACCGTAACCCAGCCGCCTTCGCCGAATTTCTCGATCGTGGTAACCGCGAGAATGCCCGACGTCACGGCCAAGCCCACCGCGGACAGCGAGAAGCGGAAGAGCCAGCGGCGATCGGTCGCGCGCGCACGCCACCAGTAGATGCACAGGCCGAGCAGCGACAGCGAAAAAGTAAGAAATACGTTGATCGAATACAGCACCACCAGCAGGTCGACTTTGCCGCGGCTCCAGAGCAGGATCACCAGGGCGGCAAGCCCCATGATCACGATGCCGTTTTGGGTCACCAGCCGCGTCGATAAATGGCGGAACTGGTGCGGCAGCCACGAATCATCGGCCATATTGGACAAGACGGAGGGCCCGCCGAGGAAACCGGTATTCGCGGCGACGAACAGCAGGCCCGCTTCGAAGAACAGCACCAGCGTCAGCGAGACCTGATTGAAGCCGGCGGACAGACCGAAGCTCTCGATGATCGAGCCAAAGACGACCGCGTTCAGCGTCTGCCCCTCCACCGGCTGCGCGTTCCACAGCAGATACAGCAGGATGATGCCGCCGGCGGTAAAGGCGAGCGAGGCGGCCATGTAGAACATGGTGAGCTTGCCCGTGCGCACCACGGGCTCGCGCAAGGTCTGCACGTTGTTCGATACCGCTTCGATACCGGTGTACGTTCCCCCGCCCAGGGAATACGCGCGCAGGAACAAGGACAGCGCCGCGACCCAGCCGATGTCGTGCGCGAGCTTGCTGGTTTCCGCAAGCGCGTTCGGCACGACCAGGGCGAGCCCCTGCGAATGGCCGAGGACGCCGTAGCCGATCAGCAACGTGTGGGTGACGAAGAACCCGAGAAAAATGGGCAACAGGATGTGGATCGACTCCTTCATGCCGCGCATGTTCATCACCAGCAGCACGACGACCAGCACCAGCTCGGTTCCGAGCTTGAAATTGCCCGCCGCGGTCGGCAGCAGGCTGAACAGGGCATCGACGCCGCTGGCTATCGATATCGCGATAGTGAGGACATAGTCGACAATCAGTGCCGCGCCGGAGACCAATCCCGCGCGCGGGCCGATGAGACTGGTTGCCACGCGATACCCGCCGCCGCCGGTCGGAAACAACTCGATGACCTGGTTGTATGCGAGCGAAATAATGAACACCGTCGCCGCGGTCGCGAGCGCCATGTAGAGCCCGAGATGGGCGTGTTCGCCGAGCGCCTTGAACGCTTCTTCGGGACCATAGGCTGAGGAGGAAAGTCCGTCGGCGCCCAAACCGACCCAGGCAATGAAAGCCGCCAGAGCGATGTGCTGGCGCGTCCTCTGACTCAATGGATCGAGTGGTGCGCCGATGACCCACTCACGTACTTGCTCGTATCTGATCACGGCGGATCCGAACGTCCCGACGGCTTAGCGGATGCTTTCGCGACTGGCGGCGAAGGAGCGCACGCGAAAGCGATGCATATCGCGGCGCGGGGGCTGCGTGCTGCGATGCAGCATGACAAAACTCTACTCTGGGGGTACCAACTTGGCAAGGCGCCTGGCAAACACCTGCATCTCTTTCATCGCTTGCTTGTCGCCTTTCTTTGCCGCGGCGGCAATACCGTCGCGATACGCGTCCAGCGCCTCCTGGCCGCGTCCCGCTTCGGCAAGAGCCTTACCGAGCATCTTCCACGCTGCGGAGTACGTGGGGTCGAATGCGACGGCCTGCTGAAGGTGTGTGATCGCCGAACCGGGGTCGCCGGCCCGGAGATACTCGAAGCCGAGCCCAAAGCGAAGCAACGCGTTGTCCTTGCCGCTATCGAGCAGCTTCTGCAAACGGAGCAAAGCGGCGCTCGGTTCGGTCATTGGCGTATAAGCTCTCCGCTGGCGCAATCGACGCGTCGCATGGGATACATCACGCTCCGCGACACGCCGTTGAGCTTGCCTTCGACGTGCGCATAAAGCCAACCCTCGCTGCCACGGCGATACATGATCCGCTGCGGAAACTCATCGACCGGATTCTCGAAGGTGAAGAGTTCGCTTTCGCCGTCGCGCGTCCTGCCCGAAAGGCGAAACGATGTTTCCTTCTTGCCGGAAGGCACGGCAACGTAGAAAATGCCGTCCGGTTTCAACTCCAGCCGCAGATATTCGAAATCCTGGGTCTTGCCCTGCGACACGGTCTGGCTGACGCCGATCATCTTGTCGCCGCGCAGAGGAAGCCATTCCTCGCGAAAATCGCGCTGATTGACCTTGCCTTCCCAGCAGCCGTGCAGCCATCCGAACGGCTCCAGTGTTGATGGCAGGTTGAGCGGGGTGGCGGGGGCGGCCGTATTGGTGGGCGCAACGGGCGCATTGGCGGTCGCCGGATCCTGCGCGGTTGCGCCAGGTGTCTGCGCCAGCGCAGGCGTCAGAGCCGAAGCCAGAGCGAAAGCAAGCCACCGCGCGAGGCGGAGATCAATCCACGGCGCGAGCGCCGCTGAGCAGGCCGGCAAGCCAGGGACCGACCGTCGGCAAATGGTGAGAGGTTTCTTTGTCATTGTTGCTTGGCAATCGGCAAGTTGAGAAGCAAATTTTGTGGCTTGAGTCGGAGCCGTTGGTCGCGATCCATCGCCATCGCGAGATAGACCGGCCGTCCGGCGAGGGCCGGAAGCATGTCTGCCGGATTGGCAAATCGAAGCTCGAACAGACAGAGCAACCGTTTCATGCGCTCGTCGCTGACCTCGACGCGATTGTAAAGGTCATTCAGCACCCCACTCGCCTCCGCATCCAACCCCACGTGCCAGACCCAGCGCGCGTCCTCGATTTCGCGCTGCGGCGCGATCGATACCTCAACCGACAGAAAATGCGTGATCCAGCGCTCCAGCACGCGGGAGAGCGCAGAGAGTGACGGTTGGCCGCGATTGAGGCTGATCGCCAGATCGAAACGTTCGTCACGCTCCCAGTAGCCGAGAGCATTCTCCTGCGACAGCACGTCGAGGTCGACAGTTCGCGCTGGCGTTTGACTCAGCTTCAGCAATTCGCCCAGACTGCCGAACCCGGCGGTCGTCGCGTACAGCTCGACCGAGCGCTCGTCGGCGGCCATCACCGCGCCGTCGTCGAGAACGCTGATCTTTTGCGATCGAAACAGCATCTCCGCGCAGCGCGCCTCGAACGGGTCGGCTTCGTCGCCTAGTACATGGCGCAGGAGTATTTGAGTCAGCTGATGCACGAACAGCGGAGGCACGTCCACCCCGGCGCCCGCGAACAGCCCCACGTAAGCCTGCTCGAGCGTCGCGGCGCCGGCCAGGCGATCGCGAAAGCGCAGCCAGACGCGATAGTTTTCGCGCGCATCCGGATCGGTGATCGCGCTCAAATCGGTCTCGGTCACCTCGGCTCGCGGTTGCGCGAGAAGGCGATCGTGGAGGGCGCGCTCCGCGGCACAGGATTCGAGCACCGGCACGAGCTCGGGGCGCAGGAGAAAACTTTGCAGGAACTCATCGGTGACGACGAGCCTGCCATCGGAATCGGCTTTGAGTAGACGATAGCCGCAGGAGGTCCAGAATTCGGGCATGGAGCAAGGGCTGCTGAGCGCCGTTAGGGCGGACGCTCAATCACAGTACTGCAGGGCGTGGATCTATCGAGCATTACGAAAGGGCGTGACGCCCGGATCCTCAATTCGCCGTTCCCGCGCAAGCGGAATCCATTGGCTTTGACAGACGAAAATGGATCCCCGCTCTCGCGGGGATGACACGAGTTTTGTCGAGGCGTTCACGCATTTCAGTATTCCTCACTACATCCCCAGAAGCGACTTCTTCAGATCGGCTTGAACCGGCTTCTCGCCAAGCCAGACTTTGGTCAGCGCCTGGTTGAACGCGTCACCGCCGATGTTCCCCTTGGCTTCGCCGTTCAATCCTATCCGGGTTGCACCGTCCACGAAGTCGAGCGTGATGACATCTTTCTCCTTGACCTCCCTGAACGATTTCATGATCGTCGCGAGCTGGTCCACCTGCGATTTCACCGCGGCGAGCTCGGCAGCGGTATTGTTTTCTGCGAGACCTTCGTTGAGCGCTTCGACGAGCTGATCCGCGGAAAGCGTGCGCAGCATATTGAGCTGGATTCGGCGCGGATTCTTGGCCAGGACGGCGGCCAGCTCGGTGGCCTTCTGCGGCAAATACAGGCTCGCGACGTAGACCTTGAACACGACCCGTGTTCGTATGCCCGCGCCGTTCAGAACGAGCTCCTGCGCGCCCATCGATACCTTGTCGCCGAGCTTGACGCCCCCGACCTCGGCAGCGAGTCCAACAGCCGCAAACAAGCCGACAAACATGCCAGACGAGGCGGCAGCCAGTACTTTGGCCATGCCGTTCATGGCTGCTCCTTCGAGCGATCGTTCACAAAGCTTCGAAAATGCCCGCGGCGCCCATGCCGGTCCCGATGCACATGGAAACCATCCCGTATTTCTGCTTGCGGCGTCTCAAGCCATGCACGATGGTTGCCGTGCGCACCGCGCCCGTAGCGCCCAGCGGATGACCGAGGGCGATCGCCCCGCCAAGCGGATTCACCCTTGTCGGGTCGAGCTTGAGCTCCTGCATGACCGCAAGACTCTGCGCCGCAAAGGCTTCGTTGAGCTCGATCCAGTCGATCTGATCCTGTGAGAGGCCGGTGCTCTTCAGGACCTTGGGAATCGCCGCGATGGGCCCGACGCCCATCACTTCCGGTGCCACGCCTCCGACCGCAAAGCCCACCCAGCGCGCCAGCGGCGAGAGATTCAGTTCCTTCAGCACTCTCTCGCTGACCAGGATGCTGGCGCCCGCGCCGTCGGACATCTGCGAGCTGTTGCCTGCGGTGACCGATCCCTTGGCCGCGAACACGGGCCTGAGCTTCGCCAGAGCGTCGGCGCTGGCGTCGGAGCGCGGACCTTCATCGCGCTCGAAAGAGCGATCGCGGAGTACGACCTTGCCCGACGCCAGATCGGGCACGTTTTCCCGGATCGGATAGGGCGAGATTTCGGACGCGAACTCGCCCGCCGCCTGCGCCGCGAGCGCTTTTTGATGGCTCGCGAGAGCAAACACGTCCTGTTCCTCGCGCGATACTTTCCAGCCTGCGGCGACCTTCTCCGCGGTGAGGCCCATGCCGTAGGCGATGCCGAGGTTCTCGTCCTTGGCAAAGACATCGGCATTGATGGCCAGCCGGCCGAGCATCGGGATCATGCTCATGCTCTCCGTTCCGGCGGCGATCATCACGTCGGCCTCTCCGGTGCGGATTCGATCGGCGGCGATCGACACCGCGTTCAATCCCGACGAGCAAAAGCGATTGACGGTCATGCCGGCAACGGTGTTGGGCATTCCTGCCAGCAGCAATCCGATGCGGGCGACATTCATCCCCTGCTCGTATTCCGGCATCGCGCAGCCGACGATCACGTCGTCGACCCTTCCCGGCTCGATCTGCGGCACCTGCGCAAGCACGCTTCGCAACACGTGCGCGAGCAGCGAGTCAGGCCGGGTGTGTCGAAAGGCGCCGCGTGGCGCCTTGCCGACCGGCGTGCGTGTCGCGGCAACGATATAGGCATCCTGCAGTTGCTTTGTCATGTCGACGTACCTCCAACAATCAATTGCGCAAGGGCTTCCCCGTTTTCAAAGTGTGGGCGACGCGCTCCTGCGTCTTCACATTCCTGAGCAGGCCCATGAACTCCCGCCGCTCCACAGTGAGGAACCACTTCTCGTCGACCAGGCTTCCCGACTCGAGCTCGCCTCCGCAGAGCACGCGCGCAATCGCCAGTCCGATCTCGAAGTCGTAACCGGAGACGAATCCGCCGTCGCGCATGTTGACCAGCATCATTTCCAGCGTCGCGATGCCAGTCTTGCCGGCAACCGGTATGTTGCGCGCGGGCAGGGGCGGGCGGTAAGCGCTTTCCGAAAGCGAGCGCACCTGCGCTTTCGCGACCCAGAGCAGCTCGTAAGGATTGAAGATGACCACGTCCGATGGCCGCAGATAACCGATGTCTTTGGCGTCTAGTGCACTTTTGGACACCGTCGCGGTGGCCACTTGCTGGAAATAGGTGCGCAGAAACGGAAACTGATCGAGCTGGCTGCCGTTCGCTCCGCGAGCGACTTCCTGCGCAGCGCGCACGGCGAGCTCCTTGCTTCCGCCGCCGGCCGGCAGGAGCCCTACACCCGCCTCGACCAGGCCGATATATGATTCCAGCGCGGCCACGGTCCGGTCGCAGTGCATGATGAATTCGCACGCGCCGCCAAGCGCCATTCCCCGCACTGCGGCGACGGTCGGAATCAAGCTGTACTTGAGCCGCTGCGCGGTCAGCTGAAACTTGGCGACCACCGCTTCGACCTGATCCCACTTCTCTGCCTGGACTGCTGGCATTACCGACGCCAGGTTTGCTCCTACCGAAAACGGTTCGCGCGTTTGCCAGATAACGAGCCCGCGCCAGTTTTTCTCGGCCTCGGCAACTGCAGCGAGAAGCCCATCGAGCACGTCTTCGCCGATGGTGTTGAGCTTGCTCTTGAACGACGCAATGGCGATGTCGTCGCCGGTGTGCCACACCCGTACCGCGGCGGTTTCCATGATCGTCGTGCCGGCGGGCCACTTCTCGCTCAGGATCGGATCGGGATAATACTGCCGGCGGTAGACCGGAAGCACCGACCGCGGCTTGAATACGTTTTCCGCGGCCGAATAGGCACCTTCGCGCGCGTGAACGCCGCTCGCCGCCACACCCTCGCTCACCCATTGCGGCAGCGGCACGCCGGCAAGCGACTTGCCCGCGGCGATGTCGTCGGCAATCCAGCGCGCAACTTCCTTCCAGCCGGCGGCCTGCCAGATCTCGAACGGACCCATCTGCCAGCCAAAGCCCCAGCGGATCGCAAAATCGACGTCGCGCGCGTTGTCGGCAATGGCGGCGAGATGATAGGCGCAATAATGGAAGAGATCGCGAAAAATGGCCCACAGGAATTGCGCCTGCGGGTCGCTGCTCGCCCGCAACCTAGCAAACTTTTCCGCGGGGTTCTTCAGCGCGAGAATTTCGGCGACAGGCGGATCGATCTCACCCGAGGAAGAACGGTATGACAAGGTCGCCACATCCAGCACCTGTATTGCCTTGCCGACCTTCTGAAAGACGCCGGCCCTGGTCTTCTGCCCGAGCGCACCCTTGTCTATCAGCGCCTTCAGCCACGCCGGCGACTGGTAATACTTGTGCCATGGATCGTCGCGCAGGGTCGCTTCCATGGTCGCGATGACGTGCGCCATGGTGTCGAGACCCACAACGTCGGCCGTCCGATAGGTCGCGCTTTTCGCGCGGCCGATCGCCGGCCCGGTCAGCGCGTCAACGACATCGAAGCCGAGGCCGAACCCTTCCGTGTGCACCATCGTCGCCAGCATGGAAAACACTCCCACCCGGTTGGCGACAAAGTTTGGCGTGTCCTTGGCGCGCACGACTCCCTTGCCGAGCACGCTGACCAGGAATGTCTCTAGCTGATCGAGCAAACCCTGATCGGTCGCTCGCTGTGCGATCAGCTCGACCAGGTGCATATAGCGCGGCGGGTTGAAGAAGTGGATGCCGCAGAACCGCGGTCGCAGCGTCGGCGGACACGCCTCTCCCAAGGCATTGATCGACAATCCGGAGGTGTTGCTGGCGAAAATCGCCCGCGGCCCGATGTGCGGAGCCACCTTTTCGTACAGAGCCTTTTTCCAGTCCATGCGCTCGGAGATGGCCTCGATCACCAAGTCGCATTCTGCGAGCTCTCCTAGATTCTGATCGTAATTGGCCGCGTCGATGGTGGCCCATCGGTCCTTGGTCGCCAGCGGCGCCGGCTCGAGCTTTTTCAGCTTGTCGACGGCATTGCGCACGATCGCGTTCGGATCGCCATCCTTCGCGGCAAGGTCGAACAAGACCACCGGCACGCCGGCGTTCGCGAGGTGCGCGGCGATCTGCGCGCCCATGACACCGGCACCGAGAACGGCGGCTTTGCGCACGAGAAAAGGCGAATCGGACATGCGTGAGCCTGTTGGGTAAGGGTTCGTTGCGCTCTGATCGGCGCCCGATCGTTCGCATCGCCCCAAGCGCCGCGCCCCAGGGCGAAGCTGCGGCGCGGCTTACGTGCTTGCGGCGAGTGCGCTTACTTGAATGTGTAAGTTAACTGAGCCGCGACGATGTTGACGTTGTTTTTGTACGTGCCGCTGATGAGGCCGAAGGATTGAGTGTCGCCCGCATTCTGATTGATGCTGGGGTCCTTGACGAAGATGTAGGTATACCCCGCGTCAAGCAACAGCTGCGGCGAAAACTTGTACTGCGCGCCAATGGAAATCCAGGTGCGGTCGTTATCGGGCAGGCGTGGCGTACGTTGTGCATCGCGCACCGGTGACTGATCGAACGCAAGGCCGCCGCGGAACATCCATTGATCGCTGTAGTGATAGTTCGCCCCGATCGAAGCGCGCCAAGTGTCGCGGAAATTCTCGGGCGTATTGAGCAGCACAACCCCCGTGCTGCGCACGACCGTAAGGTTTTGCACGGAGCTCCAGCCCGTATATTGCACGTCACCCATGACATCCCACTTGCTGTCGATCTGCCGGAAAATTGACACGTTAGCGGTGTCGGGAACCTTGAGAGCGACGTTGACGTCGCCGTTCGCTAGCCGCGTGCTATTGAGGGCGCTGGAGAGCGCGGTGGCGATCGGCGCCAGCGACGACGGCAGCGCCGGCACGGGAGGATTGAAGAATTCGGCCGAGCCGCTCACGTTGTATTTGATGGTGGATCGATACGTCGCGCCGAAGCGGGTCTGCGGGTCGAAGTTGACCAGGACGCCGACGTTCCAGCCCCAGGCGCCATCGTTGCCGGTAATCTTGACGTCGGACTGAGCGCCAGCATATGCCGCGATGATCGGTCCGGCCGCGGCGGCGGGAACCTGCCCGATGGCGGCAGCCTGGGCGATCGCGCCCGCGTAGTTCGCCCTCGAGGTGAGCTCTGCCTTGATATGCTGGTAATTCGCCCCGCCGCCGATGGTCACCATGTCGCTCGCCTTGAACGACACCGCAGGATTGACATTGATGGTTTCGATCTTCGACTTGATCGCCTGAAAGCGGCCGATCCAGTCCGAATCGTATTCCGTCTTCAATCCGAAGGGCGCGTTGACGCCTATGCCGGCCGACCACTGGTTGTTGATCGGTGCCGCCAAATACAGCGCAGGAACGACCCCGCACGAGCCGGCGTCGCCGCCGTTTCCGCCCAGCGCCTGAAGAGCCGCGGGCTGCGATCCATTGTCGTTGAATTTTGCCTCCAGGCAGATGACGCTTCCGGCGACCGCCGCCTGCATGTTGGTCAGCCGGGACATTCCCGCCGGATTGAAGTAGATCGTGCTTGCGTCCTCGGCGGCGGCTGCGCCGCCAGCGAAAGCGTTGCCCAGGCCG
Source organism: Casimicrobiaceae bacterium (assembly GCA_036491495.1). Classification (GTDB taxonomy): domain Bacteria; phylum Pseudomonadota; class Gammaproteobacteria; order Burkholderiales; family Casimicrobiaceae; genus PALSA-1003. The sequence goes on along the minus strand of DASXBW010000100.1, from coordinate 39,816 downwards.
CTACCGCTTTGCTCCTGAAGCGCAAACGCGGAGCCATAGGCAACACCGGCATGGCCTGCCGCCAATGACAATACGGCGCTTCCCACGACGGTGGCAAGTCTCGTGCGGCGAAATCGACAGGCTCTCTTCACGTTCATCCTCCATCGGTGGTTTGGTTATTCTTGCGTTGCTTCGTAGGCCGTCGCCGGAGAAATACGTGGCGGGCGTGGCCGATAACTATACACTGGCTCGCGATGGCGGTCACTCAAATGGGAAGCTCTCGCGGCCGCCGGTCGGCGCCGACCGCGACATAGGTCAGGCTCGCTTCGGTGACCTTGACGCAAATGACGTCGGTCGGGTTGCGCTGCGCGTAAACCTCGACCGCGACCGTGATCGATGTCCTGCCTTCGCGGGTGATGTCGGCGTAGAAGCTGACCAGGTCGCCTATTAATACCGGTTCGCGGAACACGAATGAGTTGACCGCGACCGTCGCGACCCGCCCGCGCGCACGCCTCGCCGCCGGAATGCTGCCCGCGATGTCGACCTGCGACATCACCCAGCCACCGAAGATATCGCCGTTCTGGTTCGCGTCGGACGGCATCGGCACCACCCGCAGCGCGGGTTGCCTGTCCGGCAGCGTGACGCTTTCACCGACAGTCATGTGGATTCTCGAGTGAGGGCATCCGCCGTCGCGACGGAAAAGCCGGCGTATTCGCGGACATCGCTCGCCTCACGCCGCTTTCTTCCTCGCCTCGTCGCGGAGCTCGCGTCGCAGGATCTTGCCCACATTTGACTTGGGCAATTCGGTCCTGAACTCGACGTCGCGAGGGCATTTGTAACCCGTCAATTGTTCGCGACAATGGGCAAGCAACGCTTCAGCGGTCAGCGCTGGGTCCTTCTTGACCACGAACAGCTTCACCGCCTCGCCCGATTTCACGTCCGGTACGCCGACCGCAGCGCATTCCAGGACCCCCGGATGCATCGCCACCACCGCTTCGATTTCGTTCGGATACACGTTGAACCCGGAGACCAGGATCATGTCCTTCTTGCGGTCGACGATGCGCACGTAACCGCGCTCGTCCACCACGCCAATGTCACCGGTCGCAAGCCACCCATCGCGGTCGATTATTTGCGCCGTCTCTTCCGGCCGCTTCCAGTAGCCCGCCATGACCTGCGGCCCTTTGATGCAGATCTCGCCACGTTCGCCAAGCGCGACATCGTTGCCGTCATCGTCGCGCAGGACCAGATCGGTCGAAGAAATCGGCAGGCCGATCGCGCCATTGTATTCGGGAAGGTCGAGCGGATTGATGGTTGCCGCCGGCGATGTCTCCGTCAGCCCATAGGCCTCGATCAGTGCCTTGCCGGTGACTTTTTCCCATCGTTCAGCCACCGCTTTTTGCACCGCCATGCCGCCGCCCAGCGTCATCTGCAGGGTCGAGAAATCGAGCTTGCGGAACTCCGCGTTGTTCAGAAGCGCATTGAAGAGCGTGTTGACGCCGGTAATGGCAGTAAAGGAGTGTTTGCTCATTTCCTTCACCAGCCCGGAAACATCGCGCGGGTTGGTGATCAACACATTCTCGGCTCCAAGCGTCATGAAGATGAGGCAGTTCGCTGTCAGTGAGAAGATATGATAGAGGGGCAGCGGCGTGATGACGACGTGACGCTTGTTTCCAAGAAACGGCTTCACCCACGCTCCTGCCTGCAACAGGTTGGCGATAATGTTCCGATGCAGCAGCATCGCGCCCTTGGCGACGCCTGTCGTGCCTCCCGTGTACTGCAGAAACGCGATGTCTTCATGTCCGATCGCCACCGGCTCGAGCTTGCGCCTGCCTCCTTCCGCAAGTGCATCGGAGAGCCGCGTCGTGCCCGGAATGTCCCATGGCGGAATCATTTTCTTGACATGGCGGAGCACGAAGTCGACGAGCACGCCTTTCAAACCGAGCATTTCGCCGATCGTGGTGACCAGGACGTCCTTGACCTCCGTTTTGGAGAGAACCTCCGCAAGCGTATGCGCGAAGTTTTCGACCACGACGATCATCTCGGCCCCGCTGTCGTTAAGCTGATGCTCGAGCTCGCGAGGCGTGTAAAGCGGATTGACATTGACGACGGTACATCCCACCCGAAGGATTCCGAACAGACACACCGGATACTGCAAGACGTTGGGCATCATCAGCGCGACGCGCGCTCCCTTGGCCAGGCCACGTCCCTGCAAGAAAGCGCCAAACGCGGCCGACAAGCGGTCCAATTCGGCGAAGGTGATGGTCCTTCCCATGCACGAATACGCCGGACGAGATCCGAACTTCGCGCAGCTCTCCTCCAGCACCTCGCGCAGCGAGGCATATTCATTGACGTCGATTTCGGCAGGAACGCCGGGCGGATAGGATTTCAGCCAGATCTTTTCCAATTTTTCCTCCCAGCGATCAGCTGATTCTTCTGTGTGACATCGTATCGGAGGCGCTCGGCGGTACCGCCGACGCGGGTGCCAACACGCTGGTCGCCGCGTAATGCAGCGGGCCGCCGCGGAACGGCGCGAAGCCGGTGCCGAAGATAGCTCCGGCATCGACCAGATCGGCATCGGCGACAATTCCCTCGGCCAACGCGGCTTTCGCCTCGGTCACCAATGGGCGGATCAATCGATCCGCCAAGCCCGGCGGCACGACCCCTGGCGCATTCTTCGCCGCCTTGCCGGCGGACCAGTCGTAAAATCCGCGCTTGGTTTTGCGGCCCAGATTCCCCGCCGCGATCAATTCGCTCAATCGCTTCGGCGGCGCGGTGTCCCGGCCCAGCATCTTGCCCACCGCCAGGCAGATGTCGAGACCGACGGTATCGGCCAGCTCGATCGGCCCCACCGGCATGCCGAACGCGAGCGCGGCTTCGTCGACCGTCTCGGGAGTCATGCCTTCGTCGACACAGCGCATCGCTTCCATGAGGTACGGCGCGAGAATGCGGTTAACCAGAAATCCGGGTGCGCTCTTGACCGGCAGCGGCAGCTTGTCGATCTGTCGGGTAAACGCCGACGCGCTCGGAATCAGCTCCGCGCGCGTGCTCGCGCCGACGACGATCTCCACCAGCATCATTCTTGCGACCGGATTGAAGAAGTGGAGTCCGATCAGCCGGCCAGGATCGCGCATCGGCGCGGCGATCTCTTCCAGCGGAATGCTCGAGGTATTGGTGGCGAGCAGCGCCGTGGATTTGGCCTTCGCCTCGAGCAACGTGAACAGTTGCTGCTTGGCTTCGAGATTTTCGAAGATCGCTTCGATGATAACGTCGGCGCGCGCCACTCCATCCCCGGCGACGTCCGGGATGAGCCGGTCCTGTGCGTCGCGCACGCGCAAGGGATCCCTCAGCCGTTCGGAGAAGAGCTTCGCCGCGCGTCCCATCGCCGGCGAGAGCCGCTCGGCATTCTGGTCCTGCAGCGTGACGGTCAGCCCGCGCAGCGCGCACCACGCCGCGATGTCGCCGCCCATCGTGCCTGCGCCTACGACGTGCACGTGCGCCGCGGGACTGTGAACATCGCGTGGCGACGCCCCCTCTTCCACTTTCTCGCGACCGAAGCTTTTCAGCCGTTCCTGGAGCTTGAACACACGGATCAGGTTGGTGGCGGTCGGCGTCTGCAACAGATGTGGAATGGATGCCGGGTCGGATGGCGGCACGGCCAACGCATCGCCGTCGTATTTGACCCAGATATCGAGAATCGCATACGGCGACGGGTAGTGCTCGCGCCGCGCCCGCGCGGCCACCTGCTTTCTCGCCTTGGCGGCTATCAAGGGACGGATCAAGGGATTGAGCGTGAGTGAGAGCGGAAACGGCACGCGGCGCGGAACTGGGCGCTCGCGGAGCACGCCCCGCGCGGTGTTGTCCATGATGCGAAGCGGCACGCACTCGTCGGCAATGCCGAGCTTCCTGGCTCTGCGCGCGTCGACGGTCTTGCCGGTCAGCAGCAGATCCAGCGCGGCAGGCGCACCGGTCAATCGCGGCAGGCGCTTGATTCCGCCCCACCCTGGAACGATGCCCAGCATGACCTCGGGAAGGCCGAGGCGCGTTCCTGGCTCATCGATCACCACTCGGTAACGGCAGGCAAGTGCCAACTCCATTCCGCCGCCGAGACAGAAGCCGCGGACGAGTGCCAGCGTCGGATAGGGCGCGGCGGCAAGCTGCTCGAACGTGTCCCAGCCGCGCTTCACCAGCGCTACAGCGTCGTCGACACTTTTCAGCTCGCCAAATTCATCGATGTCGGCACCGGCAATGAATCCGTTCTCCTTGCCGGAGCGGATCACTAGACCTTTGGGTGGCTCCCTGGCGAGCTCGGCAAGCACGGTGCGAAGCTCGGCCAGGACCGCGGCCGAGAGCGTGTTCATCGTCGCGCCGCGCTTGTCCAGTGTCAGCCATCCGAGGCCGTCGGCATCGCGCTCGAGTTTCCAGTGCAGCAATGCGCTCATCGTCGCTGCGCGCGAGTCAGGCACGTTCAACCAGCATCGCGCCGCCCTGGCCGCCGCCGATGCAGATCGATGCGATTCCCCGTCTGCCCTCGTTGCGCTTGAGCGTATTGAGCAGATGCAGGACGATCCGCGCGCCGGACGCGCCGACCGGATGACCGAGCGCGATGGCCCCGCCATCGATGTTCAACTTGTCGGTGTCGACCTGTCCGAGCGCGCCGTTGAGCCCGAGCTCGTCGCGGCAGAAATCGTCGCTTGCCCAGGCACGAAGGCAGGCGATGACCTGCGCCGCGAACGCTTCGTTGATTTCCCACGCGTCGATGTCGCTAAGCCCAAGGTGATGACGCGAGAGAATCGGCGTCGAGGCGTAGACCGGCCCGAGTCCCATCTGGGCAGGATCGAGACCCGCCCATTCGCTGTCGACGATGGTGCCGAGCACCGGCAGCTTGTGTTTCGCGACCGCCTCCTCGGATGCGAGCACCAGCCATGCGGCGCCGTCGGTGATCTGCGAGCTGTTGCCGGCAGTCACGTTGCCGTACTTGCGATCGAAAAACGGCTTCAGCTTGGCGAGATTCTCGGGCGTGGAATCCTCGCGCACACCGTCGTCGGCCGGGTAAACCTTGCCGTCGCGGTCGAACAGCGTCACGATTTCTCCGTCGAAGTGCCCAGCCTTTTGCGCCGCCAGCACCCGCCGATGACTCTGCGCCGAGAATTCGTCCATATCGCGCCGCGTGATGCCAAATCGGTATGCAAGGTTTTCGGCGGTCTGTCCCATGAGCAAGCCGACCATCGGATCGGTGAGCCCCTTCATAATGCCGATCACTGGCGTCAGCACTTCGGCCGGACGGAGCTTTAAAAACGCGCCTGCCTTGGCGCCGAAGGATCTGGCGGTGCTGAAGTTGGCAAACCAGAGCACCATTTTGTCGGAGTAGAGGAGCGGCGCGCGAGACAAGGCATCGACGCCGCCCGCCAGCACGAGGCTGGAGCGCCCCGCGCGAATGTTGGTGATGGCAGAATCAAGCGCCTGCATTCCGGAAGCGCAATTGCGCATCACGGTCCAGCCCGGCACCTTCAGTCCGCAGCCCATGCGCAGAGCGACGACGCGTCCGATATTGACTTCATCGGGCGACGGGCTCGCGCAGCCGAGAATCACTTCGTCCAACTCCGAGGGCGAAAACGGCATGCGCGTAAGCAGCGCGCGGCCGGCCTGCACTGCGAGATCCGACGCCGCAAACGGGCCCGGCTTGCTCCGCGCCTTCAAAAACGGGGTACGCACCCCGTCGACCACATAGATTGGCTGATTCATCGCAGCCTCACATTGTTTGAAAGAATGCTACAAGGTCAAACGCCGGTTCGCTTTCCTGGCTTCATCTGTTTCGATGGTGACAATCATCGAAATGCGTTATGGCTTGCTCACCACGTTCGCCGTCCCCGCAAAAGCAGGGACCCCCGGCGTTCGTCGAACGACACTGGCTTCCCGCTCAGCCAAAATGAGCGGGAATGACGATATTAGGAATTCGGACGAACTTCGTAATGGTCAACGCATCAAGCGGCAGCTTTGTGCGCTAGCACGGCGTCGGACAGCCGCATCTCGGAGGCGCCGAGGTCCGGCGGAAAATCGTCCACGCGAACGACCTTATCGACGAGACGCTGCGCGCGCCGCAAGGCCAGTGACTCGTCGGCGGTGATGATCCCCGCCGCCTGCGCGGCTGCGATCCTGTCCTCGCGGGACTTTATGCTCAGGCGCCCGGCCTTGACCGCCTCCTTGATCTTCGCCTCGATGGGATCGGCTGCGAGCGTTGCCGCAAGCGCGAGTTCGATTGCGCCGACCGGATTATCTTCACTGGACGAGATGAACATTCCGGCGGTCAGCCGGTCGCGCGTCGCCGAAGGCTCGATCAACAGCTTGGCCACCATGTGTCCGAGCTCGTCGGAAGGAACCACATAGGGGCGGCCCAGCGGGAACACCAGCCGGCGCAGCGTCCAGGCGATAAAGCGGTTTGGAAAGTTGGAGATCACCCCCTCGATGGCATTTTGCGCCTTGAACATAGCGTCCCAGATTGCCCAGTGCATCAGCGGAGCGTCCGAAATCTGGCGGCCTTCTATCTCGTAACGCTTGAGCGTTGCCGAGCACAGATACAGCATCGAAAGAATGTCTCCGAGTCTCGCGGAGAGCTTTTCCTTGCGCTTGAGCGCGCCGCCCAGCGAGCCCATCGATACGTCCGACAGGAAGGCGAGCACCGCGGAAAAGCGGGTCAGTTGCTGGTAATAGCGGCGCGTCTCCCGCGCGACCTTGTCCGGCGCGACGGCGCAGTGCGAGCCGCAAAGACCCATCACGAACGACCGGGCCATGTTCGACAGCACGAAGCTTATGTGGCCGAAGAGCGCGCGGTCGAACGCGATGGACGCGCGCTCGCGGTCGGTCTCGCGCGTTGCTTCGATTTCCTTCAGGACATACGGATGGCAGCGAATCGCGCCCTGACCAAAAATAATCAGGCTGCGGGTGAGGATGTTTGCCCCCTCCACCGTGATCGATACCGGGAGCTGCATGTACGCCGCACCCAGAAAATTCGACGGACCCATGCAAATGCCCTTGCCGCCGGCGACATCCATCGCGTCGTTGATCACCTTCCGGGCGCGATCGGTCAAGTGATACTTGGCGATGGCCGAAGGAACCGCCGGCTTTTCGCCCAAATCGACCGCCAGCGCGGTCAGCATCCGCGTCGCGTCCATCATGTACAGATTGCCACCCATACGCGCGAGCGCTTCTTCCACGCCTTCGAACTTGCCGATCGGAGTCTTGAACTGACTTCTTACGCGGGCATAACCCCCGGTCGCGCGCACTGCCAGCTTGGCCATGCCGGTGCTGGACGAAGGCAGTGAAATGCCGCGCCCCGCGGCGAGCGATTCCATCAACATGCGCCAGCCGTTGCCGACCTGCGTCTTGCCTCCAATAACCCATTCGATGGGAATGAAGACGTCCTTGCCCCAATTGGGCCCGTTCTGGAATACCGCATTGAGCGGCATGTGCCGATGGCCAATGTTGACGCCAGGATGATTCGTCGGAATCAACGCGCAGGTGATGCCGAGATCCTCCTTGTCGCCCAGGAGATGGTCCGGATCGTAAGCGCGAAACGCAAGGCCGAGGATCGTTGCCACCGGCCCCAGCGTGATGTAGCGCTTTTCCCACGTGAGTTTCAAGCCCAGCGTGGACTTGCCCTGATACTCGCCCTTGCAGACGATGCCGAAATCAGGAATCGCCGCGGCGTCCGACCCCGCGTTCGGATTGGTGAGCGCAAAACACGGTACCTCGATGCCTTTGGCGAGACGCGGCAAAAAATGCTTCTTCTGCTCATCGGTGCCATAGTGCAGCAGCAGCTCGCCGGGCCCGAGAGAATTGGGCACCATCACCGTTACCGCTACCGTGCCCGAATGAGTGGATAGCTTGGTGATGACCTGCGAATGCGCAAAGCCGGAAAAGCCGAGCCCGCCAAACTCCTTGGGAATGATCATCCCGAGAAAGCCCTTGTCCTTGACGTATTGCCAGACCGCGGGCGGAAGATCGCGATAAACGTGAGTCGTTTCCCAGTCGCTTACCATCGCGCACAGCTCTTCGCATTCGTGATCGAGAAAGCGCTGTTCGTCGGTGGTCAGCCGTGGCCGCGGCATGGCGAGCAATTTCGACCAACGGGGATTACCGGAAAACAGCTCGCCGTCCCACCACACGGTGCCGGCTTCGATGGCGTCCCGCTCGGTTTGCGACATAGGGGGCAGCACCTTCCGGAACGCGGTCAGGACCGCATCGCTGACCACTTTGCGACGCAGCGCCGGAATATTCAGAATAATCGCCGGCAAGAGCAGCACCACCGCGATGATCAGCAGCGCCGGCGGAGTAAGCCACTGGGCGCTCCATGCGGCCGCAAGCGCGGCGACGATCGCCGCGGTCCACACCCACCCCACGGCGTTGAGGTAGGCCAGGGCAAAAAATGCCACGGCGACAGCGAGCAACCAGGCGACTATGAGCATTGCGACTCCTACCGTAAGCGAAGCCATGCGGCGTCTTCGCCGTCACGCTCGATGAGATCGGGAAGCGGCGCCTTGGGGCCCGCAATCAGGAAGGGTGCCAGACGATGCAACACTGTTTCGTCATCGCCGCCCCCCGTGGATTGAGCGCTGCCATCAACTTCAGCGCCTCGACGCCCGCCAGCGTATGGCGCCCCACGGCCGGTGTCAATGCCGCGCCTTGCTTCGGTCGTTGGCGGTCGCGCCGTCGCTCGCGTACGCGCTATCCACGGCGTCCTTGAACCGTGCCAGCACCAACGGCCGCTTGAGCTTCAAAGTCGGCGTAAGCAAGCCGTTGTCGATGCTCCATGGATCCTGTGTTGGGATCACCTTTCGAATCCTTACCCAGCGCGGAAAATTCTTGAGTATCTCGTTGGCTCGGTCGAGTAGCACCTTTTCGTCGGTCTCCCTGGTGACGGTCAACAGCGTCAGAAACGGCCGGCCCTCGCCGACCAGCATCACCTGCTCGAACATCGGATCGTGCGAGAGCGCAAATTCGACATCCTGCGGCGGCAGCTTTTCGCCATTGGACATGACCAGGATGTCCTTGACCCGGCCTCGAATGTAGATCCTGCCCTCGCGCATCTCGGCGATATCGCCGGTGTGCAGCCAGCCTTCCGCGTCGACCGAGGCGCGCGTCGCCTCGGGGTTCCGCCAATAGCCCAGCATGATGTTGCCGCCGCGTGCGAACAATTCGCCGTTCGGCCCGAGCTTCACCTCAACCCCCGGGAGCGGCGGGCCGACCGATTCGGGATCGTTGTTGTCCTCGCGATTGACCGAGATCACCGGCGATGCCTCGGTCATGCCATAGCCTTGCAGCATGCGAAGCCCGAGCCCGATGAAGGTGCGCGCGATCACCGGGTCGAGGGCCGCGCCACCGACCACCGTCAGCCGCAATCGACCGCCGAGCCGCGCAAGAATCGGCTTCGCCACCAGCGCGCGAAGCATCGGAGTCGCCAAGTGGTCGAGCGGCCCTGCTCCACCCTGCTCGACCCGCCAGCCACGCGCAACGCACTCTCCAAAAAGCCAACGCTTCACCGCCGACCCGGACAGGGTCTGGTCGACTCGGGCGAGAAACTTCTCGAAAATGCGCGGCACCGCAAACATGACCGTCGGCGACTGCGCCGCCAGGTCGTCGGCGATCCGCGCGACGCCACGCGAGAAGACGACCTTGGCGCCCAGCGACAGCGGGAGGTAGTAGCCGCCGGTGCGCTCGAACATGTGCGAAAGCGGCAGGATGGACAGGAACGTGTCGGTCGATCGTGCCATGCCCGTTTCCTGGCACGAGGTGACATTGGCGATGATATTGCCGTGCGAAAGCATCACGCCTTTCGGCCGTCCGGAGGTCCCTGAGGTGAAGCAGATCGTGGCCAGTGTCGTTTCCGGCAGCGCCTGAAAGACCGGTGCGCTTGCGGTAGCAGGCAGCAGCGACGCGACCGAGGGCAAGTCGTCCCCCGATTCCGGTCGCAAGACGTGGAGCCGCGGCAACGATGTGCTGCACCGCGACAGCGCCTGAGCCATGCCCGAGCTTTCGACGATGAGACTTCGCGCTTGCGCATGGCCGACGCACCATGCGACGTTTTCCGGATTGTCATCGACATACAGCGGGACAACGACCAGTCCGAGACCTAACGCCGCGAGATCGATCGCAATCCAGTCGACGCTGTTCCTTACGCAGATCGCGACGCGATCGCCCGCGACCAGCCCGAGCGCGGTGAAGGCTGACTGCCAGCGCCCGATCAGCGACGCGAGGTCGGCAACGCTGACGTCGGCCCACGCATCGCCGCTCGACTGCCGATACAGCGCGAGATCCGGTGTCGCCAGGTGGGCTTTGAAATAGTCCGCGATATTGACTGCCACCGCAGCTCCCTCGCGCGGAACTTTTTGCGCATCCGATTCTGCCGCCTTTGAGTGATTCGGTCCATCCCCACAGCCGGTTTCGCTATACTTCCGCGACGCTCTCTAAAGGCCGATCATGCCCACGATCTCGATTCAACGCCGGCACAAGCTCGAACACAAGAAGGCGAAGGTAGCTGCGCAGAAGATCGCCAAGGATCTCCACCAGCGCTTCGATCTCCAATGCACCTGGGACGGCGACAACGTTTCGTTCCAGCGGCCCGGACTCTCCGGACAGATGCGGGTGGGCAAGAATGACGTGGAGCTCAACGTAAAGCTTTCGTTCCTGCTGACGCCTCTGAAGGGGCCGATCGAGGACGCCATCCGCGATGAGCTCGACACCCTCTTCGGAGAGGCATAGCGGGCCACGGCGCGTTCAGTGCTTAAGGATCGGGAAACGGTGCGCGATCGCCGGAAAAAATTGCTTCCATGAGCGCTGTCTCGCGGCTGTTGATCGCCTCGAGAAAAGCGTCGACATCGCGGATCCCGGCGAAGCTCGCAAAGCCTCCCTCCAGGAATTCCTGCAGCGCGCCAAGCCCCGCGATTCGTGCCGGATGGCGCATCATCGTCAGGAGTGGACCGAGCATCGGCTGGCGAACATAACGGTCAAGCGCACTGCCGGTCTGAACGATCAGATCGATCTGTCGCCTTCGATCGGTCCGGTTGTCGCAGGCGCGGTACGCGTCGCAGTAGTCGGCAACCGTGAATGGAGCGCTGGCGTCCAGCTTGCCGACCAACGCGTGGTCCAATTCGTGCGAAAGCGTCGAGAGCTCCATGGCCATCGCCACCGTTGCGACCACGGCATCGGGCAGCATACGAATCATGATTGGCACGACGCGGGCTAAGTCCGCGTCGCGTTGGCTGAAGTCGCCCGGGCCGTACAGCTCGCTCTGAAAAAAAGCAATCGCCCCGGCATAGCGCGGATCGACCGCGAGGTCGGCGTAAGTTGCGTTGAGGCGTCGCGACTGCCACTGCGCAACACGATCGAGCGCGGCGGCGAGCTCGGTCGACGCGCCACGCTCCTGGTGCAGCAGACGCGAGCACTCGAGTTGATGAACCAAGAGAGCTTCGGCAGAGGAGGGCATTGCGATTGTGAGTTTAGCGGAAAGCCTTGCCTCGCCACCATTGCCCACGTCTCGATGGCGGAATTGTTGAGCAATACCGAAATGGACGACTGGTGTCGCATGACACTCGTCATCCCCGCCCGCGGCCAAGCATTCGAGGGCAGGTTTGAGCGGAGATCCATGTTTGCTTGAGAAGCAGTGGATTTCCGCTTGGCTCTCGAAACTTCGCCCTTCGGGCTCGTTTTCGCAGGAATGACGATGTTACGAATTTGGCATTACTCTTGGTGATGCCTTTTAGATTGTTTTGTCTAGATGGGCGGGCTAGAGTGCAGCGCACGCTTTTTTTCGCCGTGCCCGTTCAAGGTATTTGATGCCGCAGCTTCCCAAATCGCAGGCACGCAAGCTGCCGAATCAAACGCGGCGAACCTTGCTCAAGGCAGGCATCGCCGGCGGCGTGGTCCTGGCGCTTGCGCGGTGGATAGTCGCCTCATATTCGCCTCGCGAATCGCCGGAGGCAACCGGATCGGCGCTTGACTACTCGTCGCGAGCAATCATCGCGGCGATTGTGCCGGTGCTGCTCGAGGGCGCGCTTCCCGACCCAGACACTAGCGTCGAGGCGCGTGCCGAAGTCGTTGCCGGCGTCGATCGCGCGGTGGCCGGCCTTCCGCCAGGGTCGCGCAAAGAGTTGGAGCAGCTTTTCGCATTGCTTTCCTTTGCGCCGACACGCTGCCTGGTTGCGGGCGTCTGGTCATCCTGGCCCGATGCTTCACGCGAATCGGTTGCCGCGTTTCTGGTGGCCTGGCGCGACAGCCGCTTCACGCTGCTGCGTTCCGGATACGGCGCGCTGCGTCAGCTCATCCTGGCTGCGTGGTACGGCAACACGCGCTCCTGGCCCGCGATTGGATATCCAGGGCCGCCATCGCTGGAGATTGGCTGATGACAGCGGCATCGTCCCGTGCTGCCGTGTCGCTCGACCCATTTCGCATCGGGCTCGCGAGCGGCTGGAAGGTTATCGACGCGTCGACGTTGGCACAGGATCTCACCCTCGACGCTGACGTCGTTATCGTCGGCACCGGTGCCGGCGGAGGAACGGCGGCGGAAATCCTCAGCGACGCGGGTCTCCAGGTGATTCTGGTCGAGGAAGGCCCTCTGGCGACATCGTCCGATTTCCATATGCGCGAGGCCGAGGCATATTCCCGGCTGTACCAGGAATCGTCCGCACGCAAGACCAAGGACAAGGCGATCAATATTCTGCAGGGCCGCTGCGTCGGCGGCGGCACCACGGTCAACTGGACCTCGAGCTTCCGTACGCCGGCAGCGACGCTCGAGCACTGGGCGCGCGAATTCGATATCCGGGGGTTCAGCGCCGTCGATCTCGCACCCTGGTTCGCCCGCATGGAGCAACGTCTCGGCATCGCGCCCTGGCTGGTCGCTGCCAACGAGAACAACAGCGCGTTGCGCCGGGGCGCAAAGGTGCTCGGCATTTCCAGTGGCGAGATACAGCGCAACGTCAAAGGCTGCTGGAATCTCGGCTATTGCGGGATGGGTTGTCCGACAAACGCCAAGCAGTCGATGCTGGTGACGACCATTCCAGCCGCGCTCGCGCGAGGCGCCACACTCGTCACGCGCGCGCGCGCCTGGACGATCGAGCATGGCAACGCTCGCGCGACGTCTCTTCATTGTGTCGGTCTGGATCCGGGCGGTACCGATCCGACCGCGCGCAAGATCATCGTGCACGCGCCGACGTTCATCGTGTCGGCCGGCGCCATAGGATCGCCTGCGCTCCTGATCCGCAGCAAGGCTCCCGATCCGCATGGAACTGTCGGCAAGCGCACCTTCCTGCACCCGACCGTTGTCTCGGCTGCGCTGATGCCGGATCGGGTCGATGGCTTCGCCGGCGCGCCGCAGGCGATCTACTCCGACCATTATCTGGAGCGCCCACCCGACGGTCCGCTGGGATACAAGCTCGAGGCGCCACCGCTGCATCCGATTCTCGTCGCGACAACGCTTCCCGGGCATGGCGTCGCACACGCGAACTGGATGCGCGAGCTTGCACACATGCAGGTCCTGATCGCGCTGATGCGAGACGGATTCCAGGCGCGCAGTCCGGGCGGCTCGGTGGGCCTGGAGAGCGATGGAACACCCGTCCTCGACTATCGGCTTGATGAGTTCTTCTGGGAGGGGGCGCGCCGCGCGTTCGCCAGCATGGCGGAAATTCAGTTCGCGGCGGGCGCGAAGACGGTAATGCCCTTGCATTCGACGGCCGCCAGCTACTCGAGCTGGCCCGCCGCGAAAGCCGGCATCGCCGCCCTTGCGCTCGAGCCCTTGAAGGCCTCCGTCGTGAGCGCGCACGTCATGGGTGGCTGTCCCCTCGGTCCCGATCCAAGGCGTGCCGTGACCGATCCAAGCGGCCGCCATCACCATCTGGAAAACCTGTACGTGTTCGACGGCTCGCTTTTCCCGACCAGCGTCGGCGCCAATCCACAACTGTCGATCTATGGCGTCACGGCCAAGCTGGCGACCGAGCTTGCCGCCCGGCTCAAGCCCGGTCGATTAGGATGATTGCTCTAATGCTTTGAAATAGAGTGAGCTCTGTTCGCTGCAAATCACGCGTTCGATTCACTTCACTTCACTCTAGTCAAGGAGCAGATGATGCAAAAGCAAACGATGAACGACATGAATGCCGGCCGTCTTGCCGACGCTGCGTTGGCCGCATCGCGTCAGGTTTGGCTCGCGGGCCTCGGCGCCGCCGCGGTGACCCGTCAATGGGCAAAGAACGAGGCGGGCAACACGCTTCGCGCACTGATCAAGGAAGGCTCAGCCGTCGAGACGCAAGCAATCCGCGTTCTGGGCAGCGGGGTCGAAACATCGCTCGCGACCGCAAGCTCGATCTGGACCCGCACCCGGGAGCAGGTCCGTGCCACGGTCACCGCGCTTGCCGACACCGCAGTCACCGCGCTGCCGAAATGGAAAGCGCCGGCCAAAATGAACGGGAGAACGCCGGTCGCGAAGCCGCGCAAGGCCGTCAAGGCGCGGACATCCAAGCGGGTGAAACACGCACTGCGCCGCGTAAAGAGCACGTCCAGGAAGGCCAAGTAAGTTAGCAAGCGGACTTCAACCTAGTGACGCGAAGCGACCCATGTCCGGAAAGGCTCGGGTCCGGCGCCGTCACGGCGCCCGGAAATCCGCAGCCGCCATTCCGTCCGTGGGTCTCGCTTTGGCCGGCGGCGGACCGCTGGGGGGCATCTACGAGGTCGGTGCGCTGATTGCACTCTCCGACTCGCTCGTCGGCATCGACCTCAACGACATCGATGTCTATGTCGGCGTCTCATCGGGCGGCTTCGTGGCGGCCGCGCTGGCGAACGGCATCTCGCCGACTCAAATGTACCGGCTGTTCATCGACGACGGCGCGGATGCGTCGTTGTCGCCGGCGCTGTTTCTGCGACCGGCGCTTGGCGAGTTTGCCCGCCGCGGCTTGTCGCTTCCCCGCCTCTTGGTCGGAGCCGCGTTGGCCCGGATTCGAAAGGCCAACCGGCGCAACATGATGGAATCGATTGCCGCCCTCAGCGCCGACCTGAGTCGCGCAATTCCAACCGGCTTGTTCGATCAGCGCGCGCTCGACCGTTTTCTGACCCGCCTCTTTTCGACCCCGGGCCGCAGCAACGACTTTCGCAAGCTCGACCACAAGCTGTTCGTGATCGCGACCAACCTCGACACTGGAGCATCGACTACGTTCGGCGGCCCCGGCTTCGATCACGTTCCCATCACCCGTGCTATCGAAGCCTCAGCCTCGCTGCCCGGGCTGTTTCCACCGGTCGACATCGACGGTGCGCACTACGTCGACGGAGCGCTCAAAAAGACCTTGCACGCTTCGGTGGCCCTGGATGCCGGCGTGCGCTTGCTTCTGTGTGTCAACCCGCTGGTACCCTTCGACTCGAGTCCGGTGCAAGGCCGCGGCCCACTCGACAAGCTGGCTCATGGTGGATTGCCGATGGTCCTCGCGCAGACCTTTCGTGCGATCATTCATTCTCGGATGGAAGTCGGCATGGACCGATACCGGGCGCAATACCCCGACGCCGACATCCTTCTGTTCGAACCCGATCGCGAGGATGCCGACATGTTTTTCGCCTCCATTTTCAGCTATGCGCGCCGCAAGGATCTGTGCGAGGCCGCATACCGCAAGACCCGTCAAAGCCTCTTGGCGCGCCAGGCGGAGCTGGAGCCCCTATTTGCGCGACACGGCATCCGCCTGAAGCTCGAGGTTCTGTCCGACAGCCAGCGGCCCATCCGCGCCGCGCTGATCGATACCCGCCCGCTCAAGGCGCGCAAGCCCGGCGTACGACAGACCGCGCGCGATCTGTCGCACACGCTGGACCAACTCGAAGCCTGGCTCATCGCCGCACGTTAGTGGACTAGCGCCGACGTCCGCAACCTATCGTCATGGCGGAGCGCAAACGTCCGCGACGAACGCGCGAGCGGATCGTCGAAACCAGCCTGGTGATGTTCAATCGCCTGGGCGAACCGAACGTCACCACCGCCGACATCGCCGTCGAGATGGGCATCAGCCCGGGAAATCTCTACTATCATTTCCGCAACAAGGACGAGATCATCGGCGAGCTGTTTGCGGCTCTCGAGCGCCGCCTCGACGTGCTGCTCGACCCTCGCGTCGGCGGCGTCGTCAATGTCGAAGATCTCTGGCTTTTTTTGCACCTCTTGTTCGAAGCGATGTGGGACTACCGGTTTCTCTATCGCGATCTCGACGAGATACTGTCCCGCAGCCGGAAGCTGACGACGCACTTTGCCTCGATCCTTCGCCGCGGCACCGCGACCGTCTCGGCGCTGTGCCGAAGCATGGTCGACGACGGCACGATGCGCGCGTCGGAACGCGAGATCGCCGCCATTGCCGAAAATGTGGCACTGGTCGCAACGTTCTGGATCTCGTATCAGAGAATCGCCGCGCAGCATCCCGACGCTGAGACAGTCAACCTCGATCGCGCTGCGTATCAGGTGCTGTCGCTGATCGCGCCCTTCCTGCAGGGCTCGTCACGTGCATTGCTCGATCGGTTGAGCCAGGACTATCTGTAGCGCTTGCTCAAGGAGAAGACCGATGGCGAAGAAGTGGGCGAAATTTCCGTACGCCGGAAGCGAGTATGTGTACGAAGGGGTCGCGTTAAAGAGGAGCTGGGATCGCCTTCATCGCGGCGACTGCGAACCGTTTCCAAAGGACGCTGCCGCGCAAGACGCGTGGCGGGCATTTCACGCCGGCGAATTTCAGCGTGCCGTGGAGGTGGGCCTCAAGGCCGCCGGCGCCGGTGTCAACGCGGCCATCAAGGCGCAGTCTATTTACGCGAACTATATCGACAAGGCGGAAAAATCCAGGCTGGCGCTGTTCGAAGAAGCAGCGGGATGGGCCGACGAGCGACGCAACGTCGCGAGCGACGCCAACGCGCATTACCTGTATGCCTACGCACTGGGCAGGTACAGCCAGGGCATTTCGGTGGCCAAGGCACTCGCGCAAGGTTTCGGCGGCAAGATCAAGGATGCGCTGACCAAGGCGTTGAAACTTGCGCCCACCCACGCGGACGCTCATGCGGCGTACGGCGCGTATCAGGCCGAAGTTATCGCCAAGGTCGGCGGCCTGGTCGCCGGAATGACCTACGGAGCGAAAAAAGATTCCGCATTGGAGCACTACCAGAGGGCGCTAAAGCTCAATCCCGACTCGGCGATTACTCGCATCGAATATGCAAACGGTCTGATCCTGCTCTTCGACAAGGCGCGGCTCGATGAGGCGACCAAGCTCTACGAACAGGCCGCGCGCTGCGAGCCGATGGACGCAATGGAAAGACTCGACGTGGAGCTCGCCCGTTCGGAGCTGGCATAAGACGTCGGCCGAACGAAGGCGGCCCTACAACGATACTGCGTAGGCCATCTGCGCGGCGGTCGGTGGATGTTCCCATGGCCATGGCGATAGAAGCGTTGCCAGCACCAGCGTCTCAAATTCAGGCGCGAAGCGCTCGATCACCCGATCGGGATCGGGGCAGAGCCCACGATCGGCGACGACCCCGAACCGAACTTCGCCGTTGTACGACAGGATAGAGATGCCCAAGCCGATATCGCCGGATTGCGGCACCCAGAACATCATGCTGCCGATGAGCGCACCACCGAGGTAGAGTGGTTGTTGCGGCCCAGGCACATTGGTCATGACCGCGGTTGCATTCTTGGCCAGCATCGCCAGCAATTGTTCCTGCAGGATCTTCGGTCCCGCGCCCATCGCCGCAAGGACGCCCAACGCCACCACCGGTTGATACGAACCCTTGAGCACGCGCATGTGCTCGCGAACCGCATAGAGGCGTTCGACCGGGTCTTCGATGCCAATCGGCAAGTCGAGAAAAACCAGGCCGAAGCGATTGCCGAGCTTCCAGGCCTTTTCTGCCGGGCGCAAATTGACCGGCACGAGGGCACGGATGCTCAAGCCGTCGACACTCTCGCCTTCGCTCACCAGATACGACCGCAGCGCGCCGGTAACCGACGACAGCAGCACGTCGTTGATCGAACAGTCCAGCGCGCGGCCGATGGCTTTCACCTCCGCTACCGCGATGGGATCCGCCCATGCAACGCGCTTCGCAACACCAGGCTTGCCCTTGAAGCACGTACGCGAGTCCTCATCCATCAGGATCAGCTTGGCAAGCTCCTCGGTAAAGGCGCTCCCTTCCCTGGCAAAGGCCACCGCCTTGGCCGGATCGTGCCAAATGGCGGCGCCTTTTTCGATCAGGACCGAACCCATCTTGCTCGCCATCTTGAGCGCGCCCGCGAGCGGGTCGCCAGCGGTCGAGTCCGAGTGCTTCGGTGGAGGGGGAACGGGCCCCTGCACGCGTCCCTCGCGATCGGCATCGGTCATCGACAGCATCACCTGGATCAACGCGATCCCGTCCGCGTAGCAGTGATGAATACGCACGACGACGGCGCTTCCGCCCTCGTACCCCTCGACCAGATGAAACTGCCACATCGGCTTCGAAGGATCGAGCGGCGTCGCCATCAGGTCGCTCACCAGCGTTTCGAGCTCGGACTTGCCGGCGGCGCCGCGCAGCTTGACGCGGCGCACATGCGCACCGATGTCGAAATGGCGGTCGTCCGTCCAATATGCGCCGGTCGGGGTTTGCATTGCTCGCTGGCGGAAGCGCTTGAAACGCAGGAAGCGATCGCTCAGCGTGGCCTTCAGGCGCGCCAAGGTAAGTCGTTCCCCGAAAATCAGCACGCCGCAGATCATCATCAGATTGGTGGGACGATCCATGCGCAGCCAGGCAGTATCGACGCTGGACATGCGTTCTGGCTTCTTGGACGGCGTCGGAGGCATCGGCGGTACTACCTTGCGGATTGCTCAGTCTTTGCGAGTCGCGTTAAAGTAGCACAGAAGCAGCGGTGCCGAGAAAATGCGCCGCAGATGAATGGCCCACCCGCAGGAGAAACCATGGCCGCCGCCCCGAAAGATCTGAAGACCAAATTCGAAGCCGCCACCACGGCAGCTAAACACGCCAAGAAGAAGCCCGACAACGCGACACTGCTGAAGCTCTACTCGTACTACAAGCAGAGTATTGACGGCGATGTCAAAGGCGAACGCCCGGGTGGATTCGATTTCGTCGGCGCCGCCAAGTTTGACGCATGGACCAAGCTCAAAGGAATGAGCAAGGACGAGGCCATGCAAAACTACATCAAGCAGGTGGAGAAGCTGAACCGCGATTAAATCATCAGCTTTCTCAGCGTCTCCGGGTTCTTCACTACCGTCTTCTGGCGGCCCGCTGGCGCGCCGTACAGCCCCGCGGGAGGGTTCGTCTCCAGTCGCGATAGGACCGAAGCATCCGCGCAGCGCTTGTCGAACACCACCGACACCTGGTCGCCGGCGATGCTGCCAAGGCTGAAGCACGTCAGACCGAGCTTCGCATTGAGCGGCTTGAGCACCTCCATTGCGACAAGGTCGCCCACCGCACCACTTCCGGCAAGCTGCAGGTCATAGCTGCGAGGGCTCGCCGGTGACCGCGGCGTCGCCGTAATCACTTGAGGAAGTCCGACGAGCTCGCGCGCGAGCAAGTCTTCCGACGCCGCATCCGGCATGCCTTCCACGATCAGCGTAACCTTCTGCCCGCTCACGCTGACATGCTGTAGAAAAAAGTCGCGCGAGAATTCGTCGGCGATCGTGGCGCCAATCGCCTTCAGCGCCTCCTCCTCGCTCGCCCAGCTGCCAACGCCCTTCGGCAAGGTCGTGTTGTAGTAGATCTCCTCGCCGGTCTCGCGATCGATGCACTTCACGGTCCAGGATGTCAGCGCGTACTTGGTGACGGTCAGGCCCGATGCCTCGAGCCGCGCGGAGAGCTTCTTGATCTTGGCTTCGCCCAGGACCTGAAAATCGGCACCCTTCTCCGGTCCGGATTCGCCTTCGGACCAGGTGCGAAAACCGAACGATTTAATACGTTCCTTGAGGATATTTTCTGCTACCGGCGACGTCTGTGGCGGGGCGTAGGGCTGATCGGCATCGCGCACCGAGATCTGCACCGACACCTTCGGGTTGCCGTTGGCGCGGATAAGTTCGATGCGCTCTTCGCGAGACATCTGGTTGAGCGATTTCTGAACTGCCTTGACGTTCACCACGGCCTGGGTCGTGATCGACATCAAGCCATCCTTGCCCATGCGCGGCTCGCTTTCCCGGACGACGGTCGTAATGTAACTGCCGCTCTTCGACAAAAGCTTGTCCTTGAGCACGTCGTAGTTCTTGGCGAGCGACTTGCCGTCAAGCAGGAGTCCCAACGCTTTTTCGACCAGCTGGCTCTTGGAATCCGCTCGCAGGTCGCTTTGCAGCAGCGCCTTGTCGCTCTGGTACCGCGGGTCGTTAGGATCGATCAAGCCCACCGCGGAGATCAGCATGGTGCCGGGATCGGACTTGGGTGCCGTAGCCGTTGCGGGCGCTGTCGTTCCCGCCGCGGGTGCCGCCATCGGCGCTGAAGAGGGCGCTGTCGATATGCCCGGTTGCGAGGGCGCGCCTTTACTGGCGCGTTCGCTCGCTTGACGTTGGTAGGTGAACCACGCACCCGCCGCAAGCACGATAACCGTAAGGCCGACAATGATGGCGACCATCGGCGTCTGCGACTTCGCCTGCGGCATTGGTTGGACCGCAACGGGCGGCGACACAGGAATCGCGGTAGTCGCGTCATGCTTCACGAGCGTTTTGTCGACTGTCGCGATCGGCGCAGCTGGAGGAGGCGAGATCAGCGTCGCGTCGGCGTTCGTAATGGTCATGCCTGGAACCGTGGCACGAATGGCGGCGGCGAATTCGCTGGCTGTCTGGAAGCGGTCCTCGGGACGCTTGGCGAGCGCCTTGCGCACGATCGCGTCCATCTCGAGCGGTGTCTGCACATTGAGGCTCGATGGCGGCAGCGGATCCTCTTTGAGAACCTTCTGCATCGTGGTCGCCGCCGAACCGGAGAAGGGGCGCTCGCCGGTCAGAAACTGGTAGAGGATCACGCCGGCCGAGAACAGGTCTGAGCGGCCGTCCACCGGGAGGCCCAAGATCTGTTCCGGCGACATGTAGGCAGGGGTCCCCATCACGGCCCCGACCTGGGTCAGATTGGACGCTTCGATGTGGGCAATGCCAAAGTCGCCGACCTTCACCGAGCCGTCGGGCAGCATGAAAATATTCGCTGGCTTGATGTCCCGGTGGATGACGCCCTGGCGGTGCGAATAATCGAGCGCGTCGAGGATCTGCGACATGATCTTCACGATGCTTGCTGTCGTGAACCGCTCATTGGCCTCGAAGCATTCCTTGAGCTCACGGCCCCTGATGAACTCCATGGCAATGAACCAGGTGCCCGCCTCTTCGCCAAAATCGTAGATGGAGACGATGTTGGGATGACTTAAGCGTCCGGCGGCCTGTGCTTCGCGGCGAAACCGCGCGATCACGTTTTCCGAGTCTTCGCTGGCCAGCTGATCCGCCCGGATCGTTTTCAGTGCCACGACACGTTTGATGAAGGGATCGTAGCCTTCATAAACCACGCCCATCGCGCCGCGACCGATCTCGCGGCGGATCTCATACTTGCCGAGGCTGCTGATCACTGCCATCCACATTTCCTCGTTCAACCCAAAAACAGCGACGCCGGCGCGATGCCGGCGTCGGGGACCCTCACGGTGAGCGCATTACTTGTATTTACCGTCGATTTCCCACACCGATTTCTGGACCAGGCGCTGCACCATCGTATCAAGCGAGACGCCCCCCTGCTGGGCTTGCGAAACGCCGAGCACCGAGCTCGATTTTGCGCCGACCTCCATTTTCTCTTCCGTGTAGCCGGTCGCTACCTGCTCGGTGGTTTCTGCATTGATGATCTTGTAGCGCATGCCGATGATCCAGACACCGCTTGACTCGCTGGTCTGGACCGAGCCAACGCCGATGCCGGCAGCGGAGGCGCCGCGTCCATAGCCACCGAGGAGCCCGGCCATCTGACCGAGCGCGCGGCCGTCGAAACCTTGCTGCGCTGCGGCGACCTGTTCGGTCTTGAGAATGTCAAACTTCACGACATATTTGGTCGTCTTGAGCTTGCCCATGCGCAAGAACTTGCGCGCCTGGTCCGGATCGCCGAGGTTGTAGGCAAGCTCGAATTCCTTGAGCAGCGGGCCCAGATTGGAACGCTCCAGCACTTGAAAGTTGGCGCTCGAGAGCTCGACCTCACCGAAGTCCGCGATGTTGTTGGACGTGAACTTTTGCAGGAAGGTGGCGTTGTTGCTCTTGATTTCGCCCGGAATGACAATCAGCGCCGGGCCCCGTTTGTTCGCGTTGGCGTATACGACGGGCTGGTAGAGGGCCTGGTCGGCGGAGGCATTTGCCTTCTGCGACGTATCGCTTCCCGCAGTGGGCGACGGATTGCCAAATCGGGGCTGCGCTAGCGCGAGTGTCGCGCTCGCAATCAGGACCGCGCCAAGCGCGAGCTTCGTAATCCGGATGTAGGTGTGATCGCTCATTGCCAATACTCCTCTAAGAATCAAGTCGATTGCGACACATGTGGCGTCACTTCGGCGCCGGTCTGTTCCCAGCGGTGAGCCCCGCGTTCCTGCAATAGTCGGAGTAAAGCTCGGCCACGACTTCGTCTGCTTTTTCGTTGACCAGCGTCAGCGCCATGTGCTGCACGTCCGAGCCGGCATACGAACTGGAGTTGGCGTCGATATTGGAGATCACCCGTCCATTGCTCCCGGTCAGCGTGAAGCCCATGTTCACCGACACCTGATTGACCGCCATCATCGGATTCCTGGTGGCCTGTGATGAGATCAGGCCGCGCAGCACGAAATTAGCGCCGAGCCGTTTCGATGCGGCGAGCGCCGCATCCGGATCGTTGCGAAAGTAGGCGTCGATTTCTGCTTGCGCGACCTGCCGGCGGATCTCCTCGGGCGTGAAGGTCCTGAGGCCGAGCGCGCGAAGGCGCGAATTGATCGCCTGAAAGTGCTGGCCGTAGTTCTGCTGTTGCGCCGCGATGAACCCGTTGGACTGCCTTTCGCCGATCACCACCATGATCTTCTTGTCTTTGATGCCAGCGCGGCAGGGCGTCGACAGCTGGTCCGCGATGCGATCCTCGCGCGCCTCTTTCTCCATACGGTCAGATTCATCGGGCTGCGAGAATTTGAAACCCTCTGCAAGCGCAGGGCCTGTCGATAGCGAGACGAACGCCACGAGTATCGCGAAGACGTGTCTCATGCGCAGAAAGGCTTGGATAGAGGGCACAAGGTCACACGGGGTAAAAAAGCTTTGGAGCGTTGGAAGGTTAGCCCAATGCGGCCGGGAAATCCATATGGAATATTCGACACTCCTGGGCCAGGCAGCCCGTTTCAATTTGTGGGGGACAGGGTTGGCGCACCCTCAGGGATAGGCCGCCGCGCGATAGTACGGCTCGTGACGGAAGGAAACCTCACGCTGCGGCCGCCCGCAATGACGCCAACATCGTCGTTCCCGCGGACGCGGCAACCCAGCGGCGTTGCACCGCAAGACACTGGATCCCCGCTTTTGCGGGGATGACGGCACTGTTTCCAATCACGTTCGCGCGCGCACCACTGTTGGACCGCTACCTCACTTCAGCGCAGCCTTGGCAAGTTTGGTCGCCGTTTTCATGGTCTTCTTCGCCGTCCGGCTTGCGCTGGACATGGTTCTGGCGGTGCTGTTCGTCGCGCCCGAAACGGTCTTGGCCGCGGTTCGCGTCGCGTTGCGCACCGCTCCCTTCACCATTCGTCGCGCCGTCGACGCCGGAGGCTTACGCTGAATGCCCTGCGCCTTGAGCAAGGCGTTGACCGCTTCCGACAGTTCGTTGACGCGCTCGCTTAAGCGCTCGACATCCGAGGAAGTGTAGACGCCGAGCCGCGCCAGAGCGCGGGAAACGCGATCCTCGAACACCTGCTCCAGTTTGTCCCACGTACCGCCGGCCACGGTTTGCATTTCCTTGGCCTTGGCTTTGGCCGCCTCCCGTGCGGCGTCGGCCGTCTGCGCTGCCGCGCTGCGCGTCTTGGCCTCGAGCACTTCGCCCTGCTTGACCAGCATGTCGAAGACCTGCTTTCCGCCCTGTTGCGCCTTGGCGAATGCACCCAGTCCCGCCAGCCAGATTTGGTGCGAAGACTCGAGCACCGCTTTGGAGATACCCTTCTCCCCGCCGCCCTGCTTGTGGCCGCCTTGGGCTTCGGCTTTGGCTTTCTTGAGCATGTTGATTCTCCTCGAGGGTGCGGCGACAAGCGCCGACCATCATCCATTGTATGCGAGGGTGCTAGAGAAATCATTCTAAAGAGCGCACCGGTTGCCTTTCCTGCGACGATATCGGAGCGACGGTGGCTCGGTATAATGGAATGCATAGCGTGCGCGGACACCGGCCGCAACAACCGCGGGCAGCGGTTCGCTACACGCAAGCGTCAAGAGAGCGCAGCCCGAAAGTCTTCGAGGAGGAAAAGCGATGGCCTACTTCGTCACCGGCGGCACCGGGTTCATCGGCCGCTTTCTGGTCGAGAATCTGCTCAAACGCGGCGAGCCCGTCTATGTTCTGGTGCGCAAGGAGTCGCAGAAGAAGCTCGATGCGCTGCGCGAAATCTGGAATGCCGACGAAAAGCAGGTTGTCGCCGTGCTCGGCGATCTTGGCAAGCCCGACCTGGGCGTCGGCGACGCCGACAAGAAGAAGCTCAAAGGCAAGATCAAGCACATGTTTCATCTGGCCGCGGTCTACGACCTGAACGCAACCGCCGAGGACCAGCAGCTTGCCAACATCGACGGCACGCGTCGCGCAGTCGAGCTCGCCGAGACAATAGAGGTCGGCTGCTTCCATCACGCAAGCTCGATCGCCGCCGCCGGCCTTTATGAAGGAACCTTCCGCGAAGACATGTTCGAGGAAGCGGAGGAACTGGATCATCCTTATTTTCGCACCAAGCATCTGTCCGAAGGCATTGTCCGCAAGGAGTGCAAGCGCCCTTGGCGCATCTACCGCCCGGCGTTCGTGGTCGGTCATTCGCAAACCGGCTATATCGACAAGATCGACGGGCCTTACTATTTCTTCAAGCTGATACAGCGGCTGCGCAATATGCTTCCGCCGTGGATGCCGACGATAGGCATCGAGGGTGGACGCATCAACATCGTACCGGTCGACTTCGTCGCCAACGCGATGGACTACCTCGCGCACAAGAAAGGCCTCGACGGCAGGTGTTTTCACCTTACCGACCCCGAGCCGCACCGCATCGGTGAAGTGCTGAATATCTTCGCCAAGGCGGCGCACGCGCCGCAAATGACTTTGCGCATCAACGCACGAATGTTCGGCTTCATTCCGGCACCGATCCTTTATGGACTCGGATCATTGGCGCCGATCAAGCGGATGATTCGAGCGGTGCTCAAGGATCTCGGCATCCCGAAAGACGTGTTCGAGTTCGTGAATTGGCCGACGCGCTACGACAATCGCGAAGCGGCCAAGGCGCTCAAGGGCTCCGGCATTGCCGTGCCGCCGCTCGCAAGTTATGCGCCGCGAATCTGGGACTACTGGGAGCGCAATCTCGATCCGGATCTGTTCATCGATCGAAGCCTCGCGGGCCGCGTCCGGAACCGGGCGGTGGTCGTCACCGGCGCTTCGTCGGGCATCGGCAGGGCAACCGCGCTCAAGCTCGCCTCGGCAGGCGCGAAAGTGCTGCTGGTCGCGCGTGGAGAGGAAAAGCTGGTCGAAACCAAGAAGGAGATCGAAGCCGCAGGCGGCAAGGCGTGGATCTACGCCTGCGATGTCTCGGAGCTCGCTTCCTGCGATGCGCTGGTTGCCAGAGTCCTCAAGGATCACGGCACCTGCGATTATCTGATCAACAATGCGGGACGCTCTATCCGCCGGGGAATCATCAACTCGTTCGATCGCTTTCACGATTTCGAGCGGACGATGCAGCTCAATTATTTCGGTGCGCTTCGCCTGATCATGGGCTTTCTGCCAAAAATGATCGAGAACAAGCGTGGCCAGATCATCAATATCTCGTCGATCGGGGTGCTGTCCAATGCGCCCCGCTTCTCCGCCTATGTCGCATCGAAGTCCGCGCTCGACTCATTCGCCGCATGCGCGGCGTCCGAGTTCGTGGACAAGGGAATCAGTTTCACGACGATCAACATGCCGTTGGTGCGCACGCCGATGATCGCTCCGACCAAGATGTACGAGAACGTGCCGACGCTTTCGCCCGAGGAAGCCGCCGACCTCGTCGTCGAAGCGATTGTGTACCAGCCGGTGCGTATCGCGACGCGACTGGGGATAGCCGGCGCCGTCTCGCACGCGATCGCGCCGCGGCTTACGCAAATCATGCTCAATACAGCATTCAACATGTTCCCCGACTCCGCTGCCGCCAAGGGGAAGAAAGAGGGCGAAGGACAGCTTTCTGCCGAGCAGATGGCGTTTGCGCAGCTGACGCAGGGGATACACTGGTAGGCATCAATCGAGGCATTCGCGCCGATCTATTTGTGCGTCGACCGCCGCGCGCCCACCGATACCGGGCGCCGGCACCGAGCCGGTGCCGCGGCTGCCGTCCAAGACCCCGCTAGTCTGGCCCGCGTTGCTGCCGTAGAGTAGGCAACTTGTGATCACTGGCTCGAGGGGCCCGGGCGTGCACGACCGACCCGCAGTCACGACCTATCTCTTTACCGACATCGAGGGCAGCACTCGCCTGTGGGAGACTGAGCCGGGCAAGATGCGACCGGCGCTGGCTCGCCACGACGCGATCGTTCGCACTTGCGTCGACGGCAATCGAGGCACGGTCGTGAAAATGAGCGGTGACGGCGTCCACGCCGTATTCGCCGATCCTCTCGACGCCGTGCGTGCAACGCTTGAGTTGCAGCGAACACTCGTCGAACTCGAACCCACCACCGAAAGGGTGCCGCTCCAGGTTCGCTGCGGAATGCACGCGGGCGTGGACGAGCACCGCGACAACGACTTCTTCGGCAGCGGAGTCAATCGGGCCGCGCGCATCATGAGCGTCGCACACGGCGGACAGGTGCTGCTGTCGCAGACTGTCGCGGCTTTGGTGAGCGACCGTTTGCCGGACGGTGTCTCGCTGCGGGATCTGGGCAGCGTCCGGCTCCGCGACCTGGCGAATCCCGAGCGCGTATACCAAGTCGTGCATCCGCAGCTGCGACAGGACTTTCCGGCGCTGCGGTCGCTCGAAGCGACGCCGAACAACCTACCGCAACAGGTGAGCTCCTTCGTCGGCCGTGAGCGCGAGGTCGCCGAGGCCAAGAAGCACCTGAGCCAGACGCGTCTTTTGACGCTGCTTGGTATCGGCGGCCTCGGCAAGACCCGGCTGTCGCTGCAGGTGGCGGCTGAAGTGCTCGACGACTATCCCGACGGCGTATGGTTTGTCGATCTTGCCCCGATGACCGATGAGCGCCTGGTCCCGCAGGCGGTCGCGTCGGTGCTCGGCGTCAAGGAAGAAGCGGGACGTCCCGTACTCGAAGCGCTGGTGAAGTACGTCCGTGATCGGAAACTGCTGCTCATTCTCGACAATTGCGAGCACTTGCTTCACGCCTGCGCAGAGCTGTCCGTCCAGTTGCTCCAATCAGGTCCTGATTTGAAGATCCTCGCGTCCAGCCGCGAGCACTTGCATGTTAAGGGCGAGACAACCTATCCCGTGCCGCCACTCTCGGTGCCCGACCCGAACGCGGAGATTACTCTCGAAGCGTTGACGCAATTCGAAGCGGTGCGTTTGTTCGTTGAACGTGCCCGCGCAGTACAGCCCGGATTTCAAGTGACCCAGACGAACGCAAAGACAGTGGCAGACATCTGTCAGCGCCTCGATGGCATTCCGCTGGCGATCGAGCTGGCCTCGGCACGTGTGCGCGCACTTTCAGCAGAGGAAATCGCTACCCGCTTGAGCAACCGATTCGGTTTGCTAACCCGCGGTGACCGCACTGCCTTGCCACGCCAACAAACCCTGCGTGCCTCGATCGACTGGAGCTATGACCTGCTGACAGAGCACGAACGGGCGCTACTCCGCCGTCTTTCCGTCTTCGCTGGAGGATGGACGCTCGAAGCGGCCGAAGCGGTCGGTGCCGATGGCGACGTGGAGACAGCGGACGTGCTGGATCTGCTGACCAATCTAGTCGAAAAGTCGCTAGCGACGTTGGAGGCCGAAGGCGAGCGTTACCGGTTGCTTGAGACCGTGCGGGAGTACGCGCAAGAACGGTTGGATGAAGCGGGCGAACGCGACCAAGCCTGTACTCGCCATCTTGCCTTCTACGTGGATCTTGCAGAAAAGGCCATGCCAGAGCTTTTAGGGCCGACGCAGGCTGCTTGGGTCGGGCGCCTCGATCTCGAACGGGAGAATCTTATCGCGGCGCATGCGTGGTGCGACCGCGCAAAAGACGGGGCCCAACTAGGTTTGCGGCTGGTCCACTCGGCCAAAAGGTACTGGCTCAACCGCGGTCTGCTCGGGCTGCGCCATCGGTTGACGGTGGAGGCGCTAGCGCGACCAGGCGCTCAGGAACGTAGCCTTGCTCGATGCCAAGCGCTCTTCAGCGCAGGCCAAGTCTGTTGCTTCATGGGTCGCTTCGGCGAGACGATCGGGTATCTGGAGGAGTGCCTCTCGATTGCTCGGGAGCTCGATGACAAGGGACGGATCGGGGCGGTGCTCCAATATCTCGGGATGGCGTCTCTCGGCCAAGGCGATCTGGCTTCCGCGCGTAGGCACTTGGAGGAAGGGCTTGCCTTGGCGCAGGCGCAGGGAGACAAGCTTGAGCTTGCAGCAGCAATCAACGCGTTGGCGCAGCTTGACCGCGCAGAAGGGTCGTTGGAAACGGCAGAGCCACTCTACGAGAAGGTCCTCGCGCTCGCTCACGAGCTGGGAGATCGCGAGAGCATCGCCGTCGCTCTCCTCAATCTCGCGATGGTCGCAGTCGGAAGACGTTCGGCCGACCGGGCGCGAAGGATGCTGCTGGAGGTGATCGAAATCGCCGAGGAGACTGGCTCGAAGCGAGTAGGGCAAAGTGTGCTGGAGGTCTGCGCAGGTCTTGCATCGTTGAATCTAGAGTACGAATTCGCGGCGCGATGCTATGGAGCGGCTGAGGCGCAGACGGCGCAGACGCAACTCCAGCGCGACCCGGCGGACGAAGCCTTCCTGGCGCCCCTGATCGCAAAAGCGCAGCAAGCCCTGGGCGCAGCCAAGTTTGCAACAGCTAAGGCCACAGGCCGCGCGCTGTCATACGAGCGAACAATCGGGGAAGCACGAACATGGCTGAAACATGCGTCCTGATCGCAAGTCGCATGCCAGAATGTTGGTTCTTGATACCCTCCGCACCCTCGGCTCGCTCGAGGGCGCCAGGCAAGTTAGTGGTCGATGGGCGCAATAGCGGAAATGCATTCCCAGCCCCGAGCGAAACCTGATTAGCGTTACCTAGCGCGCGAACGCGCTCCGCTCGAAACCTGATCGAATCCGCTGCCCCCGCTATTGGTTATCGATCCAAGGATCCTTGGGCAAAACAAACGGAAAGCCAATCAGCGTAATAGTGTACTTATACTT
The DNA here is from genome assembly GCA_036491495.1 of Casimicrobiaceae bacterium. Classification (GTDB taxonomy): domain Bacteria; phylum Pseudomonadota; class Gammaproteobacteria; order Burkholderiales; family Casimicrobiaceae; genus PALSA-1003. The sequence continues at coordinate 10,349 of DASXBW010000100.1, read as the reverse complement.
TCCCGGAGCAGAGTGCATATCGTTGCAAATGAATTTGGTCTTTCCCGCCGGGTGGCATTGAAACGGACTATCGCTCGGGAATGCAATGCCGCTGTCCGAGAATGAGTACCCCGATGTAAGTACTTCCCAGCTAATCACGGGCGAGTTGCCTCGAGCAACCTGCACCCATTCGTAGTCGGGTTCGATCGAACAAAATACGTAGAGCTCACATTTTACGGACACTTTCACGTCGCAATTCGACCCACCACAGGCGAGTGTCTTGCCCAGCGGCGGGCTGGGCGGTGGCGCGCCGGGCATTTGTGCACACGCGCTCGCGACGCAGGCAGCGATCGCGATCAACAAGGCTCTTGGTGACATTTGTCTCTCCTTGATTATCTAAGGATTAAATGCGCGCCTTCCTGAACACGTCGCCAGCTCTCCATCTGTGGTTTAGCAGAGCAAACGTCGGCACTTTCGCCGACAAACAGTCTCAGCATTCGTCGGCCGATCATTCGTGCGCGCAATCCGAACACGATCGCACGACTACTGGTTGTCGATCCAAGGATCCAGAGGCGGCACTGCCGGCGAGCCGGTCAGGTTGACGGTGTACTTGTACTTGCCTGTTCTTGTGTGATTGTCATGACACATGAATCTGCGCCCGTTAGCCTCGACGTGACAATCGAACTCGCCTTCCCCACCGGCAATGACAATGCCATTGCTGGGAAACGTATAGCCAGCACTGATAATTTGCCAGGTGATGTTGGGAGAATTCCCACGTGGTACGTCCAACGTGTCGATATCCACCGAGGCAGTGCAAAACGAGCCTAGAGAACACGATACGGCAACTTGAACATCGCAATTTGCGCCGGTGCACCTGAACGTTTTACGCTCGCCACCGAACGGACTCGTTGCGCAGCCGATCAAAGCTGCACAGAAAATGATGGCAGGCAATAAGGCTTTTGCTGACATTTGATTTCTCCCTTCGGCTGACCCCTCAGCCTCAGGGCGATAATAATCGCCTGTAGCCTACTGCACCATACCTTTCTAGCGATTCTGGGGCGCCCAAGCTAGCTTTGCCCCAAGCTGGCAAGCGGAGATTGCGAACGCTCAAGCCACATAGGATCGCGGTTCGTCAGCGGCCATCGTGCTCTAGGCGATCGCTCGCATAACCAGCTCCATCACGCGCGGGTCGTTCAGCAATGCGTTGTGCCCGGTGCCAACGAGCGCCACGTTCGCCGCGCACGCCAGCTCGCTGCTCGCCTGCGGCGCAACCAAACTGTCATGGCGTGACCAGATCGACACAATCGGCACCGGAGACGGCTTCATTTCGTCACGGTTGAGCTCGGCAAGCCACGCATTGCCCGGGCGCATCTGGGCGAGACATCGTCCGACAAACCCTCTGGCAAACACGCTGCCGTGGTGCGGCGTTCCGATGGTAATGATCCGCTCGATGCGTGCCGGCCCGCGCTGCCGGAGGTATGCCCGCGCGACCAGGCCTCCCATGCTGTGACACACCAGCGACACGCGAGTCGCGCCGGTGGCGACGCATACCGATTCGATCTTCCCGCCGAGCTGCTCGGCGAAGTGTTCGATGTCGCCGTACGGCGGGCCGTAGTTGATGGTATAGACGGCAGTGACGGACTGCCGAGCGAGATGGCGCCGGATCGCGAACCACACGCCGTCGTTGACCATCACGCCATGTACCAGAACTATAGGCAGTTGCGCCGGAGCCGGTGCGGGATCGCGTATCACCAGCCGATGCAAAGCGATCAACGGCCATGATAGCGCCACAGCCAACACTTCGCTGATGAACAGCCGGACGCTGCCGGCGAAATCGAGTTGCGCGTCCGGCGGCCGCGGCGTGCGCCAGATCCAGCTCACTGCGAACCAGGCGCTCACGAGCACGGCTACCGGCGCAAGATAGGCGAAAGGCGCGCCGGCAACGAACCACCACGGCGACGCGCCCTGCGCCACGCAACCGATGGCCCACTTGATGTAAGTCGACGTGCCGGCGAGCAGCAGCGCGAGCAGGAGAATCGCTGTCATCGCGCTCGATGATACCTTGGCGGCGCGGGACGAAGGACACAAAGGTGATCACTTCATCCGCTCACGTAATTCAATCGAGCCAGGGGCGCTCTCTTTCCGCTCTTTTTCGATACGATCGCGACTGCGCACCACGCGCGCGCCGGCTGCATGAACCCTGCCTCAATCGATCCGCAGGGCGCCGATCGCTTCGCTGAGATCGGGAATGAGCCTTACGCCGGGAAGCGACTTGCGCAATCGACGGGTCATTTCCCCACCCGCCCAGATGTGGGTCGAGACCGGCAGATGCCGGCGCAGCTCGGAGAGGCCGTCACCGGCCTGCCGCAGTGCAAACGCGGCAGAAAACGATAGCGCGACAATATGGACTTTGTGCGCAAGCGCGGCGCGCACGATGTCGTCGAGCGGCGTCTGTGTTCCCAGCGATATGCATTGCGCGCCTTCGGGCACCAGCAACGCCTCCACCATCAACAAGCCGAGCCCGTGCTGCTCTCCTGGAAAAGTCGTGAGCAGAACCGTCGGCGCACCCGACAGTCGGGGAAAGGCATTGATCGCGCTACGCAGTGCCGCTTGCAGCAATTCGGTATACAGGTGCTCTTCGAACACCTGCAATTCGCCGCGCATCCACGCTTCACCTACCGCGCGGTTGAGCGTCGCAACGGTCTCCAGCACAAAGCGCTGCAGGCCCTGCCGCATCAACAAATGCGCAAATGCGTGCTGAAGTGCCGGAGCGTTATGACCTCTGACCAGCGCGAGCACGTCGCGCTCCAGCATCGGCGCGGTGGCTTCGCGGCGCGGCCCGGCGCGGGTGTCGGCAAGTACGTTCAATTCGGCAAGTGGCTGATGCATGAGTTTCCCGGGCCGCATGCCGGTATCCATCAAGCGCTTGATCACCCGCAGCTTGGCAACCTGCTCGGGCGAATATTGCCGCTCAGTGTTATCGTCGCGACCGGGCTTGGGAAAGCCATAGCGACGCTCCCACACTCGCAGTACGTCTTTGGACAGGCCCGTTTCGCGCTCGACGGCGCTAATGTTCAGCAGGACTAGGGAGCGATCCACGGCAGAAATTTGTTCAGGGCATTACTGAGGATTACCGAACTGGTGACGCCTGTGAGTCGTCCCCGCCGATTCAAGAATTCGAGAGCAGGCTTCGGTAGTGGGGACGGCGTCGGTCAAAAGACACTGGGTTCCCTCCCCGCTTTCGCGGGGACTAAAGGCCGCGGTAACGACGACTTTAAGAATCTGAGCGCGATGCACCTCCATGACCCTCAATAATTGACAGTGGCTTGGCATCAAGTTATTTTAGGATTTAGTCTCCGAGCTGTCCATGACACGAATTGCTTTCGAAGTACTTTGTCCAACCAACGAAGTTGAGCTCAGGGCCTGAGCGCCATGCTATTTCGCTGGTGGACCTGCATCGCCGTTGCGGCGTTGACCGCCATCGCCCTGAACGGCATGGCGTGGGCCGACAATCCGACGTCTGCGACAGACGCCTGTCCGGAGCTGCTAAACTTCACTTTCAACCGCCTGCAGACCGGGGCACCCGAGTCGCTTTGCCAATACCGCGGCAAGGTCGTTCTGATCGTCAACACGGCCAGTTACTGCGGATACACGCACCAGTACGAGGGTCTCGAGGCGCTTTACCGGAAATACAAGTCGCGTGGATTGGTCGTGGTCGGATTTCCTTCGAACGACTTCGGCGGCCAGGAGCCCGGCAGCAACAAGGAGATCGCCGAATTCTGCCGCCTGACTTATGGCGTCGAGTTTCCGATGTTCGAGAAGTCGAGCGTGACCAGCATCAAGGCTAATCCTTTGTATGCCGAACTCCTCGCGCGCACCGGGCAGAGCCCGAAATGGAATTTCCACAAATATCTTGTCGATCGCGACGGCAAGCAAGTCACGAGCTTCGGCACGCGCGTCGAGCCCGATAATGGCGACCTGGTCAGCGCTGTCGAGCGGATGCTGGCCGTCACGCCCGCGCTACCGAAAAGTTGAAGCGCGTTGGGCGCGCTTCCGTTAAACCTGTCGTTCCTGCCTTGAGACGCGACTCACCGTCGCGTCCCGAGCGCGTGAGCCAAATTTGAATCCATCCACCATCATCTTGCGTATGCAGAGATCAGAGGCGTCGGCGCAACGCCTAGACTAACTATCGGCGGGGAGCAACCCGCCGCTCGCGCCACACCTTCAGGGGAGGAAATCGGTGCGCGTCGCGATCATCGGCTCCGGCATCGCCGGCCTGGGATGCGCGTGGCTGCTTCGGCAACAGGGATGCGAGGTCTCGCTTTTCGAGGCCAACGATTACCTGGGAGGCCACACCCATACCGTCGACGTTCTACTCGACGGCGTCAACGCTCCAGTAGATACGGGCTTTCTGGTCTACAACGACCGGACGTATCCGAAGCTTATCGCGCTGTTCAATGAGCTTGGCATCACAGCGGCGCCCAGTACGATGTCGTTTTCGGTACGCAATGACTCGGCGGGTATCGAGTGGGCAGGAACCGACATCGGGTCGCTGTTTGCGCAACCCGGCAACGCGCTTCGACCGAAATTCTGGCGCATGCTCTACGAGCTGCTGCGCTTCAACCGCGAGACGACGGCGATGCACCTCGAGGACCGTGTCTACGACGTAACCGTCGGCGAGTTCCTCGAAGCCGGCGACTATTCGACGCCGTTCCGCGAGTGGTACCTCCTGCCGATGGCAGCGGCGATATGGTCCGTCCCGGAGCGGGAGGTGCTCGACTTTCCACTGCCAACGTTCATCCGCTTCTGTCACTCTCATGGCCTGCTGCAGATTTCAGGACGGCCGCAGTGGCGCACCGTAGTCGGCGGCGCGCGAACTTATGTCGACAGGATCGCCGCCGGTCTTTCCGACGTCCGGCTTTCGACCCCAGTGCGGCGGGTGCGGCGCCGGCGCGATAGCGTCGACGTCAGTACCGATGCCGTCCACGGCGAGCGATTCGATCAGGTGGTGCTGGCGTGCCACAGCGAACAGGCGCTCGCCTTGCTCGCCGACGCGTCGGGAGAAGAGCGTCATCTGCTGCAAAGCATTCGTTACCAGGCCAATCGCGTGCTTCTGCATACCGATACCCGCCTGATGCCCAAGCGACGGCGCGCGTGGGCTGCGTGGAACTATCTCGCCCCGACCGACATCGCCGCCGGGAAGCCGGTTGCGGTCAGTTACTGGCTTAATCGCCTGCAGCCGCTGCCTTTCCAGACGCCCTTGATGGTGACGCTCAATCCGCCGTTCGAGCCGCGGCCGGAGACGCAGATCGCCGAATTCGAATACTCGCATCCGATGGTGAAAGGTGTGGCGGAGACCGCGCAGCAGCGGCTCGCGCACTTGCAAGGCGAGCGGCGCACGTGGTACGCAGGGGCCTGGATGGGTCACGGGTTTCATGAGGACGGACTTGCGTCGGCGCACATTGTCGCGGAAGGCATCGCCATGCGATTCGCGACCATCATGAGCGAGCGCGAAGCAGCGTAATGACGTATGGCCATGCTGAATGCATCCACTCCGAAGCTCGTGCACGGCAAGGTCATGCATCGTCGCCTGCGGCCGGTCGGCAACCAATTCGCCTACGACGCCTTCTCGCTCGCACTGCCCTTGTCTCGGCTCGGCGACCTGCCACGGCTGGGGCTTGCGCACAATCGGCGGGCGCTGGTGAGTTTTTTCGACCGCGATCACGGCGCACGCGACGGCAGCGCGTTGGAACCGTGGATCCGCGAGCTCCTGGCGGCGGAATCCGTCGTTGCCGAAGGCGAGATTGTCCTCTACGCGTTTCCCCGCATGTTGGGATACGTCTTCAATCCGGTGAGCTTCTGGGTCTGCCACGACCGCGATGATGCCGTTCGTGCCGTGTTGTGCGAGGTCTGCAATACTTTCGGTGAGCGGCACAATTATTTGCTGGCGCATCCGGATGGACGGGCACTTGCCGACGGCGAGTCGTTTCAGAGCAAGAAGGCGTTTCACGTGTCGCCGTTTTGCGAAGTCAAGGGCAACTACACCTTTCGATTCCATTTCGGGCCGGAGCGCTGGCTGGCGCGCATCGATTACGACGACGGCGACGGCGAGGCGCGGAGCGCGCTGCTGGAGACATCGATTTCCGGCGTCGCCGAACCGCTGTCGCCGAAGGCGGTTCGCGGACTGATGTGGCGCTACCGGTGGTTCACCCTCGGCGTGATCGTGCGCATTCATTGGCAGGCGATCAAGCTTTCGTTGAAACGCGTGCCCTATATTTCCAAGCCGCAGCCTCCGCTGCAACGCACGACCCGATGAGCGCACTCGACTCCACCTTTTCCTCCGGTGCGCGTCGAACATCGCTGCCGGCCACCGCGCGCATTCTGTTTACCTTGCTGGAGCGCATGGATTTTGGAGCCTTGACGCTGACCACGCCCGACGGCATCACCCGGCGTTTTGGACCGGGCGGGGCCGTGGGAGCGCTCGACGGCGAAGTCGATCTCACGCTTCGCGATTGGAAGCTCTGTGGCGACGTCCTTACCGGCGGCGACGTCGCATTCGCCGAAGCGTTCATGGATGACAGGTGGGAGACCAGCGACCTCACCGCGCTGCTGACCCTCATCGCGCTCAACCAGCGAGCTCTGGAAGTCGCCTTCTACGGGCGGTGGTGGCGCCAACTCGTCTTTCGCGCCAAGCACCTGTTACGCAGCAATACCAAGCGCCGGGCGCGCCGCAATGTCGTTGCTCATTACGATCTTGGCAACGACTTCTACGGTCTCTGGCTGGACCCGACGATGAGCTATTCGTCAGCGCTGTTCAGCGGTGACATGTCGCGATCGCTTTCTTCGGCGCAGGAAGCGAAGTACGAGCGCATTCTGCATCAGCTCGCGCCGAAGGAAGGAGCACACCTGCTGGAGATCGGGTGTGGATGGGGCGGATTCGCCGAATGCGCGGCGCGAGCCGGTTGCCACGTGACCGCGGTCAGCCTCTCCGATGCGCAGACGGCATACGCGCGGGAGCGCCTGCCCGGGACGGCCCCGCGGTCGCGCGTCGAATTCTGCATAAAGGATTACCGCGATATTGCCGGCCAGTTCGACGGCATCGCGTCGATCGAGATGTTCGAGGCTGTAGGCGAACGTTACTGGCCGGCTTATTTTCGTGCGCTGCGGGAAGCGTTGAAACCTGGCGCGCGCGCCTGTATTCAGACCATCACGATTGCCAACGATCGTTTCCAGCAGTATCGGCAGACCAGCGACTTTATCCAGCAATACATCTTCCCGGGCGGCATGCTGGCCTCGCCCGAAATGTTCGAGATGCACGCGGAAGCCGCGGGGTTGGAGGTTGACGACGTGCACCGCTTCGGGGAGGATTACGCCGAGACGCTAAGGTGCTGGCTCGCCGCCTTCGATGCCAACGTCGACAAGGTACGCGCGCAAGGCTTTGACCATCGCTTTATTCGCTGCTGGCGCTTTTATCTTGCATATTGCGCTGCCGGCTTTGCCAGCGAGACCACCGATGTCGCGCAGTACACACTGGTTGCTTCTTAGCGCATTCCTCCTTGGCGCGGCCCCGTGTAACGCAGCCACCGAATTCACCGCGCCGCCGCTACCCGCCGTAGTCACATCGCTGGTCCCGAACCTGGAGGCAAAGGGTGGCGGCGAGATGACGTTCATGACGCTTTCCGTCTACGCGGCCTATTTTCATTGCGTCGACCGCGCGCGCTGTGGCTGGTCGCCGGATGTGCCGTTCGCGCTCCAGCTTGTCTATCATCGAAGCCTCGTGGGTGCCAAGATCGCCGAGCGTAGCGTCGATGAGATCGCCAAGCTCGGCTACGGCACGGCGGATCAGCGCGCGCGCTGGGGCGCGCTGATGAAGCAGATTTTCCCCGACGTCGTCGATGGCGACTGCATCATCGGCCTCAATCTTCCGCAATCGGGCGCTCGCTACTACTACAACGGCAAGCCGATCGGCGAAATTCAGGACCGCGAGTTTGCCAAGGCGTTTTTCGGCATCTGGCTCGATCCCCGCACATCCGAGCCGGCGTTGCGCAAAAAGCTGTTGAGCGAGCAATAGCATGGGCGTGGCGGGCGCTCCGCTTGCCCGCGTTCCGGTATCAACGCTTGCCGCGTATGGCTTGTTCGGCATGCCGCTGGCCATGACGGCGCTTCCCTTGTACGTGCATCTGCCGAAATTCTACGGTGATCATCTTGGCGTAAACCTGGCAGTGCTCGGCAGCGTGCTGCTGGTGCTGCGCCTGGCGGATGGCGTTGTCGATCCGCTGCTCGGCGTGCTCTCCGATCGTGGCGGCGCACGCAAGCGCTGGCTGTTGCTCGCCGCACCTCTGCTTGCGGTTGGAATGATCTTCTTATTCACGCCGTTGCCTCGCGCCGAAGCGCCGCTGATCGCGTGGCTGTCGGTTGCGCTTGCGTTCGTCTACGGCGCATTCAGTCTGGCGACGATCAATCATCAGGCGTGGGGTGCGGAACTGTCCGGCGATCCGGTCGAACGCACCCGCATCACCGCAGTGCGCGAAGGGCTCGCGCTGCTCGGTGTCGTGATCGCCGCGGTTCTGCCTGCTTTTCTCGGTGGCAAGGATGGCGGGCTCGCGCGCTTCGCGCTGCTTTTTGCCGTATTCACCCTCGTCTGCGCGGCAATCACGGTCGCACTTACGCCCGACACCCGCGCTGCACCCACCACCTCCGCACCGAGGCAGTCGTTGCGAGTACTTCTGTCGCGGCCGCTTGCGGACCCGCTCTTCCGGCGACTGTTGCTCGTATTCATGCTCAACGGCATCGCGGCCGCCATTCCGGCAACGCTGGTGCTGTTCTTTATCGCCGACGTGCTCGATGCGGAGGCGCGGCAAGGCATGTTTCTCGCGCTCTACTTCATCGCGGGTGCGGCGGGAATGCCCTTGTGGGTGAAATTGTCGGCCAGGATCGGCAAGCCGAACGCATGGATCACCGCCATGTTCGTCGCCATCGCCGCATTCGTGTGGGCATCGCGCCTGGGGACAGGTGACACCGTGGCGTTCACGGTCATCTGTGCCTTGTCGGGCATTGCGCTGGGAGCTGATCTCTCACTGCCGCCCTCGTTGCTTGCCGATGTCATCGGCCGCCGCGGTCGCATGGAAGCGACCGGCAGCTATTTCGGTCTGTGGACGCTGGCGACCAAGCTCAACTTGGCACTTGCCGCCGGCATCGCTCTGCCCCTGCTTGCCGCTCTGGGCTATGCTCCCGGTGGACGCGACCCGGCGGCCCTCAGCGCATTGGCCTTCGTCTACGCATTCGTGCCCTGCGTGCTCAAGCTGGCCGCGTGCGCTGCGCTGGTCTGGTTCAAGAGATCACAATGAGGAGCCGGTCGTGAGCTCGAAATTCGAAATACGCGCGGTCTCGAGATCGAACTGGCGGCTCGCAGGCCACGCTACCGGCGACGCCACGCTCGCGCTTCGCAAACGCTGATGGCGCTCAATCCTGCACTCCCGCCATGGCATGAATGCCGGGTCTGGGTGATCGGCGCCTCGACCGGCATTGGTGCCGCAACCGCGAGAATGTTGCTTGCCGCCGGCGCGCGCGTCGCATTGTCGGCGCGCAAGGCCGAGCTTCTGAACGAAGTCGCGGACGGGAGCCCGCGAGCGGTGGTCGAAGCGCTCGACTACACCGACAGCGCCCAGGTTTCCGCGGCCTGGCAACGCGTGCGCAGCCGCTGGGACGGTATCGACCTGGTGCTTATCGTTGCCGGCACCCACGCCGAGATTCGCGCGTGGGAGCTTACCGAAGCTAACGCCATGGCACTGCTCAGGACCAATCTTCACGGCGTGATCGGAACCTGCGCCGTGGTGCTGCCGGGGTTGCTCGCCCAGAGCCACGGCGCTATCGCGATCGTCGGATCCGTCGCCGGCTACCGAGGATTGCCGAAGGCGCTGATCTACGGCGCATCGAAAGCGGCGGTGATCAATTTCACCGAGACGCTTTACCTGGATCTGCATCCCAAGGGCCTTGGCGTGTATCTCATCAATCCGGGATTCGTGAAAACGCCGCTGACCGATCGCAACGATTTCAAGATGCCGGCGTTGATCACCGCAGAAGAGGCGGCAGCCGATATCGTCAGAGGTTTGCGCGCGGGCAAGTTCGAGATTCACTTCCCGCGCCGCTTTACCAACACGCTCAAGCTGCTGCGGATATTGCCGTACCGATGGTATTTTGCGCTGATTCACAAGTCGACCGGGCTTTAAGGTCCCTGTCGGCTGCTGCTTTGACGGCGAGCCACCGTATCGCCTATAATCTGCGCCCTTTTGGCGAATTAGCTCAGCTGGTTAGAGCAGAGGAATCATAATCCTTTGGTCCGGGGTTCGAGTCCCTGATTCGCCACCAAT
>DASXBW010000099.1:0-1534 GCA_036491495.1 Casimicrobiaceae bacterium | reverse complement strand
GACGATGGTGATGCTGCAATCGGGCTGCGTCTGCTGCACGATCCGCGGCGAGCTTTCGACCGCGATCAAGGATCTGCATTCGCGACGCGATCGCGGACTGCTGCCGCCATTCCGCCGCCTCGTTATCGAAAGCACAGGCCTTGCCGATCCGTTCCCGATCCTGTCGACGGTGCGGTCCGATCCGGTGCTGAGGCACCATTTCTGCCTCGCCAACGTGATCACGACGGTCGACGCGGTGAACGGCGCGCGACAGCTCGACGCGCGACCCGAAAGCATCAAACAGGTCGCGGTGGCCGATCGGCTGGTTTTGACCAAGACCGATCTCGCGACTGCCGAAGGCACCGATTGCCTCACGAAGCGGCTGCGCCACATTAATCCGGGTGCGCCGCTCTGGCGTAGCGCCGAAGACAATCTCGATGCAGACGCGCTGCTGCTTTCGACCGATAACGACAACGTGGAGCGCTGGCAGCTGCCAGATCGCCATGACCATGCGTCCGACGATTATCATCGCCACGCCGATGATATCCGCACTTTGGCGCTCAGCTTGGACGAGCCGGTCGATTGGACGCGCTTCGGCATCTGGTTGACGATGCTGCTCCATCGCCATGGTGATGCATTGTTGCGGGTCAAGGGCATCCTCAATGTCGCCGACGCGGCAACGCCGGTGGCGGTGCATTCAGTGCAGCATCTCGTGCATCCGCCGCGGCATCTGGGCGCGTGGCCCGATGGGGATCGGCGGTCGCGTCTAGTATTCATCGCCCGGGGGCTCGATCCAGCGGTGATCGAGCGCTCGTTCCGCGCCTTCAGCGGCGTCCGCACACCGCTACTCGCTCGTGAGGGATGAGGCAATGACGACGGTCGACGCATTCCTGACCAAGTGCCGCCTCGCCGATGGTCGCCTTGTCGATATCGGCATCGCCGACGGGAAGATCGCGCGGGTGGATCGTGCCAGCCGGTCGAGCCGCGTCACGGTCAGCACGTCGCCCGCTTCAAGCTGGTCGAGCAAGCGGCGAAGTTGCGCGCGGTCGGTCTTGGCTCCGCTCGCCACCTCGCGGAACACCTTTTTGCATTTGGCCTTGGTCAGTTGGCGCACTTGGGCGTCAACGCTCTGGCCGTCCGTCGATACCCGCGCATAGCCGTAAATCATTGCTCAGATATGGCGGTAATTTATGCAAAAGAAAAGTCCTTGATTATCAATGGTCTAATTTTCTTGCATAATTCTAGCAGACTGTGTGAGAAGTCGTATAGAGCGGATTCCCGCGTGGCGTCGGATGCGGTAGAAGTCGGCATGATGTACATCGCTGGTCACGACCGCTCGCAGCTGCTGCTTTTGCCGGAGGCAGTGGATGATTACGTCGGTTCGGACAACCCGGTGCGCTTTATCGATGCCTTTGTCGATGGGCTGGATCTCGCGGCGGCGTCGTTTAGCCGTGTTGAGCCGAAGGTGACAGGGCGCCCGGGCTATGCGCCCGCGGATCTGCTGAAGCTCTACATTTACGGCTACCTAAACCGGGTGCGGTCGAGCCGTCGGCTG
>DASXBW010000098.1:0-49495 GCA_036491495.1 Casimicrobiaceae bacterium | reverse complement strand
GGCAACAGATTTCGCCATTGTGGAAAGCAAAGACGGCCCCATCACCACTGCCGTTCCTGCCGATGCCGCCGTGTGCGAGGACTGCCTGCGCGAGCTTTTCCGGCCGCATGATCGGCGCTACCGCTACCCGTTCATCAACTGCACGCAGTGCGGTCCGCGCTACACGATTACCCGCGCGCTGCCCTACGATCGCGCGCAAACGAGCATGTCGGGGTTCGCGCAGTGCCCCGCCTGCCTCGCCGAATACACCTCGCCCGATCACCGGCGCTTCCACGCCGAGCCGAACGCCTGTCCAGCATGCGGACCGCGGCTCGGTCTCGTCGACGCGGCAGGGCAAGCGGTCGCAGGCGACCCCATTGCAGCGACGCTCGCGCGCTTGCTCGCGGGCGAGATCGTCGCGATCAAGGGGCTCGGCGGCTTTCATCTTGCGTGCAACGCCGGCGACACTCACGCTGTCGCACGCCTGCGAAGCCGCAAGCACCGTGAAGAAAAACCATTCGCGGTGATGATCGCGAACGCCGCTTCGGCCCAAACGTGGACGACATGCGGCGCCGGCGAGCGCGTATTGCTGGAATCGTCCGAGCGCCCGATTGTTCTACTGCGTAAGAGCCGGGGTGCCGATGCAGCACTTGCGGGGATCGCACCGGGACTGGCGTGGCTGGGCGTCATGTTGCCCTACACGCCGCTCCAGTACCTCATCTTTCACGAAGCGGCGGGCCGTCCCAGCGGAACCGCGTGGTTGCGCGAGGTCTCGGACCTGGTGCTGGTGATGACCAGCGCCAACCCCGGCGGCGAGCCACTCGTCACTGGCAACGGCGAAGCCCTCGTGCGACTTGCCGGCATCGCCGACGCTGTGCTCCTGCACGACCGCGACATCGTCGCCCGATGTGACGACAGCGTGGTGCGACTCGGCGCGACCAAGGCGCCGCAGTTTATCCGTCGTGCAAGGGGTTATACGCCGCGACCGGTCAAGCTCGCCCGCGCCGGCCCCTCAGTCCTCGCGACCGGTGCCTATCTGAAAAATACGGTGTGTGTAACGCGCGGCGACGAGGCGTTTCTTTCGCCGCACATTGGCGACCTCGACAATGCGACGACCTGCGAAGCCTTGCTCGAAGCCGTTGATCATCTTTGCGCGGTGCTCGACGTGACACCCGAGGCCGTTGCGCACGACCTGCATCCGGATTTCTTCAGCACGCGATTTGCCGCGTCGTTCGCCGATGAGCATGGACTGCCCGCCGTGCCGGTCCAGCACCACCATGCGCATATCGCCGCGGTCGCCGCGGAGCATCGTTACACGGCGCCCTTGCTGGGGCTCGCGCTCGATGGCGTGGGGCTGGGCGATGACGGAGCGGCCTGGGGTGGCGAGCTCTTGTGGGTTGATGGCGCGACGTGGCGGCGCCTCGGGCACCTCGAAGAGCTCAAGTTGCCGGGCGGCGATCGTGCGGCACGCGAACCGTGGCGCATGGCTGCCTCGGCGCTGCATCGCCTCGGCCGCGGCGCCGAGATCAGCGCGCGCTTCGCCTCGCAGTCGGCCGCCCCGGCTGTGGCCGGAATGCTCGAGCGCAATCTCAATTGTCCTTCGACGAGCAGCATGGGGCGCCTGTTCGACGCCGCGGCAGGCTTGCTCGGAGCTCGTGCCGTGATGGCCTTTGAGGGTCAGGCAGCGATGCTGCTTGAAGGGCTCGCCGATCGGTATGGCACGGTGGCACCTGCAGGTCAATTGTTCGGCATCGACGACGAAGGCACGCTCGACCTCGCGCCACTTATCACGCGGATCGCAGATGAGCGCGACGCCGGCTATGGTGCCGCACTTTTCCACGCGACGGTGATTGTCGCGCTCGCCGAATGGGTCGCGCGCGCGGCCGACTCTGCCGGCTTGCGCGCAGTCGCGCTGGGAGGTGGATGTTTCCTGAACGCCATCCTTTCCAGTGGGCTCACACAAGCGCTTGTCGCCCGGGGCTTCACCGTCCTCGAGGCGCGCCAGGTGCCGCCGAATGACGGCGGGCTCGCGCTCGGCCAGGCTTGGGTCGCGATGAATGCCCTCGAGCGCGGAGCCTGATCATGTGTCTCGCGATTCCCGTACGAGTCGTCGCCAAGCCGAGCGAGAACACGGCGCTCATCGATTTGGAAGGCGTGCAAAAGGAGATTTCCCTCGAGCTGGTGGACGGCGTCCAGGTGGGCGACTACGTCATCCTGCACGTGGGCTACGCGCTTACGCGCCTCGACGCGAGCGAGGCGGCGCATACGCTCGCCTTGTTCGCGGAAGCGGCAGCATGAAGTACATCGATGAATTCCGCAACGGCGCGCTCGCGAGCGGGCTAGCGTGTGCAATCGCGCGCGAAGTGGACACGGCCCGCAGCTATAATCTCATGGAGTTCTGCGGGGGCCACACGCACGCGATCTCCCGCTACGGCATCGCCGACCTGCTCCCCGCCAGCGTGAAGATGATCCATGGCCCCGGTTGCCCGGTCTGCGTGTTGCCGATCGGACGCATCGATCTCGCCATCCGCCTCGCGCTCGAGCACGAAGTGATTCTCTGTACGTATGGCGACTGCCTGCGCATTCCCGCGTCGAATGGCTTGTCGCTGCTCAAGGCCAAGGCGCGCGGCGGCGACATCCGGATGATCTACTCGGCCGCCGACGCCCTGCGGCTCGGCCGCGCTAACCCCGAGCGCGAAGTGGTGTTCTTCGCCATCGGCTTCGAGACCACGACCCCGCCGACCGCGGTCGTATTGAGGGATGCGGCGCGCGAAGGCGTTAAGAACTTCAGCGTGGCCTGCAACCACGTGCTCACGCCGCCGGCGATCATGAACATTCTCGAGTCGCCGCATGTGCGCAAGCTCGGTACAGTTCCGATTGACGGCTTCATCGGCCCCGCGCACGTGAGCACGGTCATCGGCAGCCGCCCTTACGAGTTCTTCGCCGAGGAGTACAAAAAGCCGGTGGTTATCGCCGGATTCGAGCCACTCGATGTCATGCAGGCGGTCCTGATGCTCGTGCGCCAGGTGAACGACGGCCGCGCCGAGGTGGAGAACGAGTTCACACGGGCGGTGACTCGCGAAGGCAATCTGAAGGCGCAGGCGCTGGTGTCCGAAGTGTTCGAGCTGCGCCGTTCATTCGAGTGGCGCGGACTGGGCGAAGTACCGTACAGCGCGCTCAAGATCCGGCGCGAATTCGCCGCATACGATGCCGAGACGCGCTTCGCGCTCGCCTACCAGTCCGTTGCTGACAACAAGGCCTGCGAATGCGGTGCGATCCTGCGCGGGGTCAAGCACCCGCGCGACTGCAAGATCTTCGGCACGGTCTGCACTCCAGAGAGCCCGATCGGGTCGTGCATGGTGTCCTCCGAGGGCGCGTGCGCCGCGTACTACAGCTATGGCCGCTTCAGAGACGTCGCCGTGAGGGCGGCATGACTACTGCGGTCAAGCCCGGTTACATCCGTCCGCTCGATTTGAAGCACGGCCGGGTGGATCTCTCGCACGGTGGCGGCGGGCGCGCGATGGCGCAGCTCGTCGAGCAGTTGTTCGTCGCGGCCTTTGACAACCAGTGGCTCGCGCAACGCAACGACCAGGCAGCCTTTGTGCCGCCCCCTGGACGCATGGTCATCTCGACCGACGGTCACGTTGTGTCGCCGCTGTTTTTTCCTGGTGGCGACATTGGAAGCCTCTCGGTCCACGGCACCATCAACGACGTCGCCATGGCCGGCGCGCAGCCGCTCTACCTTGCCGCCGGGTTCATCATCGAGGAAGGATTTCCGCTCGCCGATCTCAAGCGCATCGTCGACTCGATGGCGCAGGCAGCGAACGAGGCCGACGTCCCGATCGTTACCGGCGACACCAAGGTGGTAGAGCAGGGCAAGGGTGACGGACTCTTCATCACCACGACGGGTGTCGGCATCGTGCCGGACGGCGTCCTGATCTCAGGCGATCGCGCGCGCCCGGGTGATCAGATCCTGCTCTCGGGGACGATCGGCGACCACGGCATGGCGATCATGTCCAAGCGGGAGTCGTTGTCGTTCGCGTCCGATCTCGTGTCGGACACAGCGGCGTTGCACGGCCTCGTCGCCGCCATGGTCGCCGCAGTCCCCGACATCCACTGCCTGCGCGACCCGACCCGCGGCGGGCTTGCCACGACGTTGAACGAGATCGCCGCTCAGTCTGGCGTCGGCATGATGCTCGATGAAGCCGCGATTCCGGTCTTGCCGCAGGTCGACGCAGCGTGCGAGTTCCTCGGTCTCGATGCGCTCTATGTCGCCAACGAAGGCAAGCTGGTCGCGATTTGCGCGCCCGGTGACGCCGAGCGCCTGCTCGCGGTCATGCGCACCCATCCGCTCGGCACCCGCGCGGCGCGGATCGGAACCGTGATCGATGACCCGCATTACTTCGTGCAGATGCGTACGCGCTTCGGCGGCCGGCGTATGGTGGACTGGCTGGCGGGTGACCAACTGCCGCGGATCTGCTAGTCATCTGCTGGTCATGCGCATCCTGTTTCTCACACGTAGCTTCAATAGCCTTACGCAGCGGCTTTACGTCGCGCTTACAGAGCGGGGCCACGAAGTGTCGATCGAGTACGACATCGCCGACAGCGTTGCCGAAGAGGCGGTCGAAGCGTTCGCCCCGGATTTGGTCGTCGCGCCGTTCTTGAAGCGCGCGCTGCCCGAGAGCATCTGGCGCAATCAGGTCTGCTTGATCGTGCATCCCGGCATCATCGGCGACCGTGGCCCTTCGGCGCTCGACTGGGCCATCATGAATGGCGAGCGCGAGTGGGGTGTGACGGTGCTTCAAGCGATCGCGGAGATGGATGCCGGGCCCATCTGGGCGAGCGCGATGTTCCCCATGCGCGCGGCAAGCAAGTCGAGCCTCTATCGCAACGAGGTGACCGACGCGGCGGAAGAGGCAGTACTACTGGCCGTTGAGCGCTTCGCCACGCACACGTTCCGGCCCGTCCCGCTGACGCAGGCGCACGTTCGCGGGCAGGCACGCCGGCTGATGACGCAGGAGGAGCGCCGTATCGATTGGGATTGCGACAAAATAGAAGTGATCCTGCGCAAGATCCGTGCGGCGGACGGCACGCCCGGCGTTCAAGACGACCTGTTCGGCGTCCCCTGCTACCTCTATGACGCGCACGCCGAGCCACAGAGCGACCCTGCCGCGCCGGGGACGTTCGTCGCGCGTCGCGATAGCGCCGTCCTGCGCGCAGCCGCCGACGGCGGTGTCTGGCTCGGCCACGTGAAGCGCATGGACAGCGCGCTCGCATACAAGCTGCCCGTCGCGCTCGCCTTCCCAACCGAAGTACGCGCGCTGCCCGCATCGCAGGTGGCGCTCGACGCGCCCTTCGATGGCACCGGCTACCGTGAAATCCGCTATGAGGAGGAGAACGCGGTCGGCTACCTCCACTTCTCCTTCTACAACGGCGCGATGAGCACGGCCCAGTGCGAGCGCCTGCTCGCCGCCTACTCGCTCGCGCTCGCGCGGCCGACTCGCGTTCTCGTTCTCATGGGCGGACCGGATTTCTGGTCCAACGGCATCCACCTCAACGTCATCGAAGCGGCCGAGAGCCCTGCGGACGAGTCCTGGCGCAACATCAATGCCATCGACGACGTGATGCGCGCGATCCTCGAGACGACTGATCGCGTCACGGTTGCCGCCATGCAGGGAAACGGCGGTGCCGGCGGCGTCTTCATGGCGCTCGCCGCCGACCACGTGTGGGCGCGACGCGGCGTGATCCTCAATCCGCACTACAAGAACATGGGGAACCTGTATGGCTCCGAATACTGGACTTACCTCTTGCCTCGGCGCGTCAAGCACGGTCCGCCGCAAGCGGTCATGGAGCAACGACTACCCTTGAGCGCAAAGGCGGCGCGCGAGCTCGGGTTGGTCGACGCGGTCTTCGGCGACGACCACGTCGATTTTGTCGCCGCGGTGAGAGCGCGCGCTGACGGTCTGGCCGCAAGCCCCGAAATCGAAGGTTTCATCCAACGCAAGCGTGCCGCGCGCGTACGCGACGAAGTCGCCAAGCCACTCGCCGCGTATCGCGCCGAGGAGCTCGGTGAAATGCGCCGCAACTTCTACGGTTTCGATCCGAGCTATCACGTCGCGCGCTCGCATTTTGTGCACAAGACGCCGCCGTCTTGGACACCTCGCCATTTGGCGGTGCATCGCGACCGGGTGCAGCCTCGCCGGCCGTCTGCTTAGGCGCCACTGCCCGATCCTCGCAATGACAATATACAAAAGCCTAGCGGTGTCCATCCAGAGGATGCGTCCGCTCGATTCGGGCCGATACCCGCTCTCCTTCACTCCCGACGAGTGGGCGCGGCTCGCCGGACTCTACGGCGTGATTGCCTTACTGCATGTATGCGGGTGGGGGCTGTTTCTCTACTACTCATCGCGCTATTCCGCGCTGGTCGGACTGGGTTTCGTCGCCTACATGTTCGGCTTGCGCCATGCCTTCGATGCGGACCATATCGCCGCCGTTGACGATACGGTGCGGTACATGTTGCAGAAGGGCAAGCGACCTCTGGGCATCGGCTTTTTCTTTTCGCTCGGTCATTCGACGATCGTGTTCTCCATGGCCGTAGCGATTATCTTCGCGGCGACGGCCGTGAAGCAGGCGCTGCCCGAGCTGGAAAACCTGGGCGGCATCATCGGCGCCGGCGTATCCGGCACGTTCCTCTGGGTGATTGGAATACTCAATCTCCTGGTGCTGCTGAATATTCTCAAGGTATGGCGACAGGCCAAAACAGGAAAGCACAGCCACGCCCATCTGGAAGAGTTGCTCATCCAGCGTGGTTTCATCAACCGTCTCTTTGGGGGACGGCTGCAAAGGATCATCAGCCATAGCTGGCAGATGTATCCGATTGGAGTGCTCTTCGGCCTGGGATTCGACACGGCGTCGGAGGTAGGCCTGCTGGCGATGACTGCTGGCGCTTCGGCCGGCAACCTGCCGGTCGCCGCGGTTCTCTCGCTGCCGATCCTGTTCGCGGCCGGCATGTCGGCGATGGATACCACCGACGGCGTGCTGATGTCGAAGGCTTACGACTGGGCCTTCGTGAATCCGTTGCGCAAAATCTTCTACAACCTCACTATCACCAGCCTGTCGATCGCCGTGGCACTGGTGATCGGTACAATCGAATTGCTCCAGGTCCTTATCGGTACACTGCATTTCGACGGACGCTTCTTCGATTTTGTCGCCGGACTCGACTTCGGAATGCTCGGCTATGTGATCGTCGGCATCTTTCTGGCTGCTTGGAGCATCTCGGCAGCGCTATGGAAATTCGGTCGCATCGAGGAGCGCTATGGACAATTCCACCCGGTCCACGCGCATGAACACACGCACGAAAGCGGAGTCAGCCATTCCCACAGGCATTTTCATTAGCGGGGCGTCAGGCCGCCACGCTGTCGCTGATGCCATCGCGCTGAGTCCGGGCTAGCCGAGGTGCGTAATAGCCCACGGCTCGATCGCACCCGCAGCCAGCGCGCCTCCCATCATCGCCCCCGTCACCCCGGTGTTCACGACATCCTGACCGGCGCGGAAAGGCCGGGAAGCGGCGTCTTGGCGCGCAAGCTGTTCGTGGGGCTTACGATCGAGCTGATGGGCGAGTCACAGTAAACGCGACTCAGCCGATCATTTGCAGCCAGGGCAGCACAATGACGAGCAGGCCCACAAAGTAGATCAGCCCGAAGATGAGGCCGAACTTCCAGAAATCTCCCTTGCCGATGAAGCCGCTGCCGTAATACATAGGCGCGGGCCCCGTGGCATAAGGCGAAATGACCCCCATGAGGCCCAGTGAATAGCAGCACAGAAGCGTCAGCGTGGGCACCGACACGCCCGGGATTCCAGTCCCCACCGCCAGTACCACCGGCAGCACAGCGGCCGCGTGCGAGGTGATGCTGGAAAAGAAATAGTGAATCCAGAAGAAGAGCGCCACGAGCATGATCAGCGCCAGCGTAGGCGACATCCCTGCAAGTGGCTTGGCGAAGGCCTCGGCCACCCATTTGATGAACCCGATCTGGTTCAAGCCCGACGCCAGGGTGAGCAGCGAGGTAAAGTAGAAGAAGACTTCCCAAGCGCTTTTCTCGGCAACGATGTCGGCAAACTCGACGACCTTCGTGACTAGCAGCAGCGAGATAACGACGAGTACTACCATCGTCGCGTTGATATAGTTGGCGCCCAGGACCGGCAGCTTGATGTCCGGATTCGAACCGGTGATCCAGAGGAACATCGCCAGCACCACCAGTCCCGCCATCACCCACTCATTTCGTGACATCGGCCCCATCGCCTTGAGCTCGGATGCAGCCCACGCGACAATTTCGGGGCTTTCCTTGACCTCGGGCCGGCAGATGACGTAACTCACCCACGGCACCACCAGTATCAGCAGAACGCCGAGCGGGGCAAAGCCGGTGAACCACTGCGACCAGGTCAAGTCCACGTTCACGGTCTTCTTGGCGATGGAAAGCGCCGCGGCGTTGGGCGCAAGCGCGGTGAGAAACAGCGAACTGGTGACGGCGGTAGCGGCAAACGCCGTCCACATCACATAGGTGCCGATCTTTCTGGCGGTGGGGCCGGGCTCGGAGCCATAGATCTTCGGAATGTTGCTCACGATCGGATAGATGGTGCCACCGCTGCGCGCGGTGTTCGACGGCGTCGCCGGGGCCAGTATCAGGTCGGCGAACGTCACGGCATAACCCAAGCCGAGCGTGCGCCGGCCCAGGCCGCGCACCAGCAGCAGCGCGATCCGCTTGCCCAGGCCGCTCTTGCGATACCCGATCGCGAACACGAAAGCGCCGACGATCAGCCAGACGGTAGGGTCCCCGAATCCACTGAGCGCCCAGCGCAGCGAATTGTTGGGATCGGATTCGACGTAACCCATGACGGCAGCGAAGGTGAGGCCGATGAGCCCGACCGCACCCACCGGCATCGACTCGAGCACCAGGCCCGTGATCACCGCCGCAAAGACGGCAAAGTAATGCCACTGCTTGGCATTGAGGCCCGCCGGGATTGGCAGCAGGTAGATCACGAGCCAGACCACGAGCGGAGCAATCGTCTTCCAGTTGATCTTCATGGATGCCTCTTCAATGAATTCGCTGCGATAATGCGGCCGCCGTACGGGGTACCTCGGAGGTAACAAAAAGCCAACGCAACGTGGCACAGGGAGACGACATCGAGCGTGGCCGCCTCACTCTCGTCCTCCCAGATAGTTCCCGATCAGCGCGACGATTGCGTCCAGCGCTTCGATCTCGTCGGTCCGCGTCGATGCTCCGGTGGCGGGGCGAATCGGAAGTGCAGCGTCGTCCGCGTCGCGATGCGCCGGTCGACGCATTCATCTCGGCACCCGCTCATTTGTCGTGAGCGCGCGTGCCGCCAGGCTCGCGGGCCTCTCCACATCCGATGCCAGCTCGTCCGCGAAGCGGTCGAGCGCCTGCCAGTCCGTGTACTCGTGGTCGCGCGAAGTATCGGTCGTTGCCCGGGTCAGTTTGGCGATGAAGCGCATCACCAGGCGCACGATGGCGCCGTATTGCCGATAAAGCAGAGCGCCGGCCACCGGATGCACGTGGGTCGGGCTCCAGGCCGTTTCGCGAAGAAACTTGCCGATCACGACGTTGACGTTGGCCGAGGCGCGTTTCCTTCGTTCGGCAGTCGCGTTCGCATCCTCCGCGCCCGCCTCCGACAAGCTCACCGAAAGGAATGCAGACGGTATGCGTTCGAGCTCCGTGCGGTGCGTCTTCACGAACTCGACCATCGCCTTTTCGTGCTTGCCGAAGTGCACCGATACCGCAACGACCGCGCCCGCGTGGCGAGCCAGATCGAAATCGGGCGATAACCCTCGGCCGACATGCAGAACATCGACCACGAACTCACGCATGCGCAGCCTCGCCGCGACGTGCTCGGCGATCCGCCGCGTCTGGCCTTCACGGGTGGCGTAGAGGACCGCGAGCGCTTTCACGGCGTAGCCCCCCTGCCTGTCGCCGCCACGAAGGGCCGCCTGTCAGCGGCACAGGCGAGTTGCAACGCCTGCCCGTCCACTCATCACCGCCATGGGAATACCAGCGGTTCCACCAGCGTTCGGACCATCGTATAGCCGCACACGAATTCCGGCTTGGCGAGCGTTGCGGGTCTTATCTCGATCCTTCCGGCGTACCAAGAGACGCCCGGTCTTCGCTTGGCCGCGTTCACGTTCGGGGGCGGGCGTCATCGTGCAATCCGTCCTCACTGCGCCCAGCGTCAGTCGAGCACCCGTTGCTCTTGGCGCTCCGCGCCCGCGTCGGCCACCGCAACCGCGGTCATGTTAACGATGCGCCGTACGGTTGAGGACGGTGTCATGATGTGTACCGGCTTGGCCGCGCCGAGAAGGATCCCCCCGACTGTAATGCCACCACCTGCGGTCGCTCGTAACGCGTTATACGTGATATTCGCGGCATCAAGGTTTGGCATGATTAGCAGATTGGCATCGGTGGTAAGACGCGAATCCGGAAACTCGTTGTCGCGGATGGTCTTGGACAGCGCGGAGTCCGCGCGCATCTCGCCTTCCACGGCAAGGTCCGGCGCCTTGCCGAGTATGAGCGCCAGGGCATCGCGCATCTTCTGTGCGGACGGCGCATCCGAGCTCCCGGAGCTCGAGTGCGACAGCAGCGCTACACTCGGTTCGAGCCCGAAGCGCCGGACCTCCTCCGCGGCAAGCAGCGTCATTTCGGCGATCTGTTCGGCGTCGGGGTCGTGATTCACATGCGTGTCGCAGATGAAGAGCTGTCGACCAGGCAGTATCAGCACCTGCATCGCCGCGAGTGTCTTCACCCCCGCGCGCATGCCGATGACATTGCGGATGTACTTCAGGTGATCCGGGTCGTTGCCTGAGGTCCCGCACAGCATCGCATCCGCGTCGCCGCGTCGAACCAGCATGGCGCCGATAAGCGTCGGGCGGCTGCGCATGTCTTCCATCGCCTGCGCACGCGACACGCCTTTGCGCCTCACGAGTTGGTAATAATCGAGCCAGTAATCTCGGTAGCGCGGGTCGTCGAGAATATTTACGCCCTCACAGTTTTCGCCGAGCTTGAGCCTGAGACCGATCTTGGCGATGCGCGCAGCGATGATATCGGTGCGACCCACGAACACCGGCCGTGCGAGTCCTTCGTCAACTGCGACCTGCGCGGCGCGCAGTATGCGCTCATCCTCGCCTTCGGCGTACACGACGCGCTTGGGCGCACGTTTGGCGGCAGCGAAGACCGGCGCCATCGTGGTGCCGGACTGATAAACGAACCGGCTGAGCTGGTTGCGGTACGCGTCGAAATCCTTGATCGGCCGGGTGGCGACGCCGCTATCCATCGCCGCCTTTGCCACGGCAGGCGCGAGACTGGTGATCAGTCGGGGATCGAACGCGCGGGGGATCAAGTAGTCCGGACCGAAGGCCGGCGTCGGCTCGCCATAAGCCAGTGCCACGATATCGGACGGCTCGGCCTGTGCCAGTTCGGCCAATGCGCGCACCGCGGCGAGCTTCATTGCTTCGTTGATGGTGCTCGCGCCGCAGTCCAGCGCACCGCGGAAAATGAACGGGAAGCAAAGCGAGTTATTGACCTGGTTCGGGTAATCCGACCTGCCGGTGCCGATCAAACAGTCCGGCCGAGCCTGCTTTGCGAGCTCCGGCCGAATCTCCGGCTCGGGGTTGGCCATCGCCAGGATGATCGGCTGGTCCGCCATCTTCTTGACCATCTCGGGTGTCAGGACCCCCGCTGTCGATAGACCCAGAAAGATGTCCGCGCCATCGATGACCTCGTCCAGACTTTGTGCCTTGGTGTCCTGTGCGTAGCGCTCCTTGTCGGGGTCCATGGTCTCCTTGCGGCCATGGCGCACGACCCCCTTGCTGTCAGTAACAAAGATATTCTGTCTGCTGAGCCCCAGGCTCACCTGCAGGTCCAGGCATGCCAACGCCGCGGCACCTGCGCCGGAGCAGACCAATTTGACTTTGCCGATGTCCTTTCCGACGACCTTGAGCCCGTTCATCAAGGCCGCTGCAGCAACGATGGCAGTCCCGTGCTGATCGTCATGGAATACCGGAATCTTCATCCGCTCGCGGAGCTTCCTTTCGATGTAGAAGCACCCCGGCGCCTTGATATCTTCCAGATTGATACCGCCGAAAGTGGGCTCGAGCGCCGCAACGATCTGGACGACCTTTTCCGGATCGGTTTCCGCGACTTCGATGTCGAACACGTCGATGCCGGCAAATTTCTTGAACAGACACGCTTTGCCTTCCATGACTGGCTTGCCGGCGAGCGCTCCGATGTTTCCCAACCCGAGTACCGCGGTGCCGTTGGTGATCACGGCAACGAGGTTGGCACGGGAGGTGTATCGCGCCGCCTCGTGCGGATCCTTCTGGATCGCAGTGCAGGTGTAGGCCACCCCTGGCGTGTAAGCGAGCGACAGGTCGCGCTGGTTGGCGAGGGCCTTTGTAGGCATGACCGAAATCTTTCCGGGCGTGGGGAACTCGTGATATTCGAGCGCGGCAGTGCGCAGTTGCTCTTCAGCCATGATGCGTCTCCAATCTGGAATGCAAAGCTATTCGGCAAGACCATTACGACGTTACAGTCGGTCGCGCCCAGCAGATTCGCCGCGCATCCCTGGCAATGTCAGTACCACGATGAAGAAGATCCCCGCCAGCACTGCAGACATACGCGGATGAACGCAATCCGGCTCGTCGTGTTATTCCTCAACTGTGCAAGTGACAACCCGGAGGCGCGTCAGAGCGCTTCACGCCCGTCGGCTCCGAATTCTCGCGTCATGACGCGATGTTCGGAAGTGGTGTAACCACCCTCCCCGTATTCCTTGAGCAATGTCTCCGGTTCGGGCGGGGCACCATAGTGCACCCACCCTTCGCCGGCGCGAACAGCGAGGCAGCGATTCGAGCAAATGCCATAGACGGAAGAATACTCGCCAGGAGCCAGGCACGGTAGTGAACCTTCGCCCCGTTCGGGCAGCGTTTGAAGTTCTCGCAGCGCTTCCTTGCACGACCGGCGCAGCGAACTGGAGGGTTCGCGACTACCGCGGCATCGCGCGGCGCAGGCCCTCTAGCAGTTCATCCCCGGTGGACAAGCGCAGCGCTGATCGCACGCGCGATCTCGCTTCCCCTCGATATGGTGCGGCCCGCCGCAGACAGAGTCGCTGTTACACCCAGTGGCGGCTGCGGCGTGTACCAAAGCGGTTACCGGCGGTCGTCCGCCGGCAGAGAAGACTACTTGCGCTGGGCACGCGGATGCTTTCGCGGATCCTTTTTGAGCGCCGCACTTCGGCGCTGTCGCGTCGCCTCATTGACGGCTACTCGCGCGCGCTTTTGCAGAGCATCCTTGATCGCCTTCAGCGCCCTGGTGACCGACCTCTCAACCTCTTTGGCCGCCTCGCGGGCCGCTTGCGCCGCCTTTGTTGCCTCACTCATGGCGGATATCAGCACTTCATCCGCTGCCCGGGCAATTGTCGCGGCTGCAGCGCTGGTCTGTGTTGCCCCCGACCGAGCGACATTACGCACCGCTTTTCCCGTTGCTCGCGCAGCGGCCACCGGCTGAGCCCTGCTTGACCTGACAGCTTCCTTCATCGCGCTCCACGCCTCCCGCGTCGCGACCGAAGCTTCGTTCACGCTCGCGCCCCTTGTCTTGGCACCGGGCGCACGCGGATGCTGTCCGGTCCGCTTGGTGGCGGACTTGCGGTGGGTTGTTCTCCTTGCTTTCTTTCGCAACATGTTTGCCTCGCGTCTGTCGTTGTGGTGCATTTGAAAAAATGTCTCCTGCGCCTTGCATTTTGGGCCGCTGGGAATAGTTTGCATTGACCCCCATCAAAAACGGCGCAGGCCGCAACGCGACGGTTCGATGCGCTGCCGGATCACATAGCGCCGACCTGCCACCATGCGTGCAGACACGCCGGTTGAATTCCTCGTGAGTCTAGGCCCTCGATACTTGCGGCGTGAGCAGCGAACTCAAGCCCGCTCGATCGAATGCGTCAGCAAGGATTCGATGAACTGCGGCCGCATCTTCGGTGCGCAGAGCCTCGGCCGATAGCTCTCGGGCGTGCTGCCGCGTAAACGTTCGAATTGCCTGCTTGACGCGCGGGAGACTCGGCGACGCCATGCTCAACGACTCGACTCCCATACCCATCAGCAGGACCGCCGAAGCAGGCTCGCCAGCCATTTCGCCGCATACGCTGAGTGGCTTGCCGAGATCTCGGGCCCGGCCGACGGCGTAATCGATCGCCCGGAGCACGGACGGATGCAGGCTATCGTAGTGGCCCGCGACACGCGCGTTGGTGCGGTCCACCGCCAACAGGTATTGGGTCAGATCGTTGGTGCCAATCGAGAAGAAGTCCACGCGCTTGGCCAGATCGTCGATCTGGAGAATCGCTGCCGGCACTTCGAGCATGACGCCCACGGATGGTTGGAGCGCGGGTTGGCCTGCCTGCACCAGTTCGCTGTACGCGCGCTTCATCAACTCGCGCGCCTGGTCCACCTCCCTGCAGGTGCTGATCATCGGCAAAAGCAGCTGCAGGTTCCCATGCTTGGCGTTAGCCCTCAGCATCGCGCGCAGCTGGATGAGAAAGATCCCCGGGTTGTCGAGCGTCAGACGGATCCCACGCCAGCCGAGCAAGGCGTTGTCCTCGGCCACCGGAAAGTAAGGCAAGGCCTTGTCGCCGCCCACGTCCAACGTGCGCATGGTCACCGGCCGCGGCGCGAATGCAGCCAGCACTTCACCGTAGACTTGCGTTTGCGCCTCCTCGTCGGGGAACGCGTCGCGCACCATAAAGGTAAATTCAGTGCGATACAGCCCAATTCCTTCGGCGCCGACATCAATGGCGGGGACAAGATCGGAAAGGAGGCCCGCATTGGCCTGCAACGATATGCGTGCACCGTCCGGCGTTTCTGCGGGCAAGTCGCGGAGCGCTTCGAGCACCTTGGCCAGCTCCGTCTCACGCTTCATCAGCCGCTCGAACTCCTCGAGCACGACGGGCGTAGGCTCGATGAAAACGCGCCCCTGGTAGCCGTCAACCAGAAGATGATGGCCATCCAATTGTGCGATCGGCACGTTGCCGATATCCATCACCGCAGGGATGCGCAAGGTACGCGCCAGGATAGCTGCATGCGAAAAAGGCGAGCCGCGGGTGCAAACGATCCCCGCAAGCTGGTCGATCGGCACATCGGCGATCCGGGCGATGCTGATTTCCTCGCCAACGAGCACGCAATGCTCCGGATATTGCCGTGGCGACACGGTGCGCGACTGCAGGCGAAGCAGCACGCGGCGACCCAATCCGCGAATGTCTTCAGCGCGGGCCCTCAAATAAGGGTCGTCCATCTTTTCGAATCCCCGGGCATGGTCCGCAATGGTCGTCCTTAACGCGCCAGGCGCCCAGTTCCCCGCCCGAATGCGCTCGACGGTGTCCTCGAACATCTTCTCGTCGTCGAGCAGCGCTGCGTAGACCTGGAACATGGCATGCGCCTCTGCCGGCACCCTGGCGGCCATGCGTTCGCCGCTCGCCCGCAACTCGAGCCGCACTGCGGCCACCGCCTGCCCGAACACAGCCTCCTCGGCCTGTGGATCGTCAATACCGCGATCGGGCACAGACTCCAATTCGGCGGCCGGAGACGGCAACACCGCCACCCCGATGCCAGCTCCGGGCGCAGCTTTGATACCGGTGAGCACTTTCGGCGCGTGCGTCGTTGCCGGGCCTGAGTGCCCACGCGCTCCGGCTGTCGCGGAATGGATCAGGCCCGCGAGTTCGCCCGCGACAGTCAGGAGGAAGGCTTCATCGGCCTCGGCGAAAGTACGGTCGTTCGTTTGCCGCACGGCGAGAACGCCCAGCACTCGTCGGTAACGAATGATCGGCACGCCAAGGAAGGCGTGGTATGCCTCCTCGCCGTACTCGGGAAAATAGCGAAATCGCGGATGTTGCTGCGCATTCGTCGTGGTCAACGGCTGTCCCGATTCGACAACCACGCCGACCAGGCCTTCGCGATGCCCGAACTGGATCCGACCGACTGCCTTGGGATCCAGTCCATCGGTCGCCATCAGGATACAGCTCGCGCCGGACGCGTCGACCAGATAGACGGAGCACACGTCGACAGCCAAACATTCCTTGACCCGATGCACGACAATATCGAGCGCGGTGTCCAGACTTGCCGCACTGTTAAGCTCCTGCGTGATCCGGCGCAAGGTATCGAGCACTGGGGCGTTTCTCTGTGTTTGGAGCTCTCTGATTAGCGACGGCCAATGCCGCAGAGCTGTGGACCCTTCATCCCAACCGCCTGACCGACAAAAGTCATGGGCGAGCAGGGTTCAGCGCATCGTCCGACGTTTCGACACAGCGACGCCTAACGGGACATCGGTACGGGCATTTCGTGATGGAGGATGATTTTCGTCTCAGCAAACTCGATACCGGTGAAAAACTTTTGGAGCGTACATTTCGACACGTCATGGCAGCGGTGCTCGCGAGCACATTCCAGCAGCGTCTGATCGAGAACGACATACGCTTTGCACGCCGGGCAAAATTCAAAAGGGGAATCGAACATCGGGTCACCCCGCTTCTTCGGGTTAACGACACATTCCGAACCGGTCTCAACAATTGAGAATCCGGTACTTGATTTTTATACACCAAAGATTCGAGACTTTCTTAATCTAAGTCAACGAATCCCCTTTCAATACGCGCCAATTTTTGATATGGCATGCCGGTGGAACGTGCGACGAGTTCCACGTTCGCCCCGTTCTCGCATCGCGGCCGACCATTCGTCGATTTCAGCGCGGTCCGCTTCGCCTCGTGGCGGGGTGACGACTTCCTTTGCTTCAAGGTGCTGAGGCAACGTCAACCTCTTGCTCGCCAAGCGATCGAGGGAAGATTCGGCAAGATTCGTCGGTCAACATCGCCGGGCCATTGACTTCGCTCAATGCCAGCCTGCACGCCACCGGATAGATTAGGTCCGGATCGCAAAATACCGAAACCCACAACGGGTCCTTCCACCAAAGGCAACATGATGCTCAAGACGATTCTCGTCCACCTCGACGACAGCCAACGCTCGGCGCAACGCCTGGGCGTCGCGATCCGGCTCGCTACCGATTTTCGATCCGAGCTCGTAGGCATGTACGTCGTGCCAACACCGGAATTGAGCCCGTCGCTAACCGCCCTGCTCCCGGCTGAGGTCGTTGAGCGGCGTTTCCACCAGACAGGCGACGCGCAACAACAGGCCGAGACGCTATTTCGACAAGCAGCCTCGGCTGCCGGGTTGACGGCGATCGAGTGGCGTGCGCCGGCGGGCTCCCCCATCGACACCGCGGTTGCCCATGCCCGTTGCGCGGATCTGACCGTCATCGGCCAAGGCGACCCGGGCAGCGCAGACTCCGTCTTCATTGCGCAGCTTGCCGAGACCGTGGTGCTGGCCGCCGGGCGGCCCACGCTGATCGTGCCTTACGTTGGCGCGCGCGCCACGCTCGGTCAAAACGTGCTGGTCGCGTGGGACGCAGGGCGCGAGGCGTCGCGCGCGATTGCCGATGCGATGCCGATCCTGGCCAAGGCGCGACAGGTCACCGTAATGTCGATCTGCGCTGGCGCAGAAGAGACCACCGCTGACGCTCCCTCGAGATCACGCCTTGCCGCGTATCTGGGTTCCCATGGCATCGACGCCCGGATCCATGATGACGACATCGCGGACATCAGCGTCGGCAATTTTCTGCTCTCGCGGGCCGCCGATCTAGGCACCGACCTGATCGTCATGGGCGCCTATGCGCATACCCGACTTCGCGATCTCGTTCTGGGTGGAGTAACACGCACCATGCTCCAGTCGATGACCGTGCCCGTGCTGATGTCCCATTGAGGCGCCGTGCGCACTGTCGATGCGGCGGTGCAAGTATTCAACGCCACAGGTGCAAACATCACCAACGAAGGAGAGAGATACCATGTTCCGCAGAATCCTCGTTCCGATCGACGGCAGTCCGACTTCGAACCTCGGTTTGCGTGAAGCCATCAAGATAGCGAAGGACCAAGGCGCAACGCTTTGCCTGCTTCACGTCGTCGACGAAATGATCGTGACACAGGCCTTCGACGGGACCATGTATGTCACTCCTGCATACATCAATGAATTCCTTGCCGCTCTGCGCCAAGAGGGCAAGAAGACTCTGGCCAAGGCCGAGAAAGAGGTGAAGAAACAAGCGATAAAATGTCAGGCCGTGCTCGGCGAAACGGTGGGTCATGCGGTCGCCGACGTAATCATCGAACAGGCAAAAAAGTGCCGCGCCGATTTGATCGTGCTAGGGACCCACGGCCGCCGCGGCATCACCCGACTGGTGCTGGGCAGCGATGCCGAAGGTGTCGTGCGCGCGACGCGGGTGCCCGTCCTGCTGGTGCGCCATCCGAGTGCGGCGCGACGAAAAGGCGCGCGAGGCAGCAAATCGTAGTGCCCCGCTGGTCGAGAGCTTGCCTCAGGGGTCCCCAAGGGAGCGAAGCAAGCAAGAGGCCATGGCCAAGAGGCTCCGGGTAGCCGCTGCCGATCTTCGCGGGCTCAACCGGCTGACCATCGACGGCATCGCCGGTATCGTCGATCTGGTCGAGGCGATGCATTACAACATCGCCAGCGTCCCGGGAATACTCGCCAAGCCGAAGCGAGGTCGGACGATCGGGATCACGGGCTTGGTTTACCGGAGCATCCGCGGCGTGGTCGGCCTGGTCGGCCACGGGCTCGACAAGCTGCTGGCTCGGCTCGAGCCTTTGCTCGGCGAACGGAGCACCTGGCCTGGGCGCGAGGCGCTGCTCGCCGCGCTGAACGGCGTGCTCGGCGACTACCTCGCGGCGTCGAGCAACCCGTTGGCGATCACCATGGCGCTGCGTCGGGGTGGTATCGCGTTGCCGGGCGAAGGCGCGCCGCTGGCCGCGGCGATCCCGCAAGCCGGCGGCAAGCTGGTGGTGCTGCTGCACGGCTTGTGCATGAACGATCCGCAGTGGATGCGCAAGGGACACGATCACGGCGCCGCGCTGGCGCGCGACCTCGCGTACACGCCGGTCTATCTGCACTACAACAGCGGCCTCCACATCTCCACCAACGGGCAAGCGTTCGCCGAGCTGCTCGAGACCCTGGTGCAACGCTGGCCGGTGCCGTTGACCGAGCTCGTGCTCATCGGGCACAGCATGGGTGGGCTCGTGGTCCGCAGCGCCTGTCATTACGGCGCGCTGGCGCGCCACGAATGGGTGCGGCGTGTCGACAAACTTGTTTTCCTTGGCACGCCGCATCACGGAGCGCCGCTCGAGCGGGGCGGCCACTGGGTGGACATGCTGCTCGGCTCGAGCGCCTACTCCGCTCCGCTGGCTCGCTTGGGCAAGATCCGGAGCACGGGCATCACCGATCTGCGTTTCGGAAGTCTGTTGGACGAAGACTGGAAGGAGCGCGATCGCTTTGAGCACAGCAAAGACTTTCGCGTGGCAGTGCCGCTCCCGGAAGGCATTGCGTGCTACGCAATCGCCGCGACCACCGGCAAGACAGCGGGCGATCTCACCGACAAGTTGATTGGCGACGGCATCGTGCCGCTGGCCAGCGCGCTCGGCCGCCACACGAATCAGAGGCTCGCCTTGAACTTCGACGAGTCGCGACAGTGGGTCGCCCGTGGCATCAACCACCTCGACCTGCTCAGCCGACCGGAAGTCTACGCGCAGATCAAGCGGTGGCTTGCTGGATCGGGTCAGGCATAACAGCGCAGCTGCCGCGACAATTCGGCCAAAGATTTAGTCTCGCTGGCGCCGCCGACTCGTTATGAGCGGCGCGCGCTTACTCGCCCCGCGAGTTGCCCTGACGAGTCGTCGGCGTCTTTCGAACGAAAAGCCGCTTGAGCCATCCGTACCACCGGTGTTCGATTCCGATCGCCCAATCTTCGCTGGTCTGATGAAAACAGAAGAGCAGCGGAAACCCGATAGCGAATAGCAATACTCCCGGGATGATCGGTACGATCAGCCCGAACGCGCTGACGATAATCATCAGCGCCCCGACCACCGGCAAGATCAGCCGCTGCCACAAGGGGCGCCGTTCCCGATTGGCAGTGTCCATTGATGTATTAAAGCGTTATGACCCAAGTCATAGGCTAGTCCCAAAAGCTCAAAGCCGCTTTGCTCCAGATCATCGTTCGAGCCGATTGAGCCGCTGAAATGGCGAGTACGTGTGGTGCGTCAGTTCCGCGACCCACTATGAGACAAATTTCGCAGCGACCTCGGACGGCGCAGCGGCAAGCCGGTCGAAGACTCCACGCCAATGTGCCTGGACAAGCGCCTTGCCTAGCGGCGCCTGCGCCTCATAAACGACGGTATCGCCAAGTTCGTCGGGCGCGAGCGGTTCCTGCGTGCGCAACTGGTGCTCGAGGACTGCGAGGTCGGCATCCGACGCCTCGTGCGCGTCATCCAGGCGCTGCATGATGCGCTCGCGCAGGGTCGCGTCCTCCGCAACAAACGTGACCACGATGAACGGAATGCCCAGCTCCGAGGCCAAGTCACGAAACAAGCGGCGTTGCCAGCGCTTGAGAAACGCGGCATCGACGATCACCCTCCACCCCGCGGCCGTCGCGGCTCGCGCCAACTCCAACGCTCGCAGATAGGTTTGCCGCGTCGCCTCGGGCGCGTAAAGACCCGCGTCGATGGCGGAACGTTCACGCGCGGCGGCGGGGAGGCCGTGAAAGCGCTTGCGCTCGACGTCGGTCCGGATGCGCACCGCGCCGATCATTTCCAGCAGCGCCTGTGACAGGGTCGTCTTGCCGCTGCCGGCGAGACCATGGGTGATGACAATCGCCGGACGAGGCGGTTGCGCGTAATGCCTGGCGATGTCCAGGTAGCCGCAGTAATCGCCCAACGCAGCGGCCTTCGCATCGTCAGGTCCGAGCTGCACGGCGCGCAGCCGGGCGACCTTGGCGCGCACCATCGCCCGATAGACGAGGTAGAAGCGCAGCACGCTCAAGCCATCGTAGTCTCCGGTGATCTCGAGGTAGTCATTGAGGAAGCGATGTGCGAAATCCGGCCAGCCGCGGTCGCGAAGGTCCATCGCCGCGAACGCAACCTCGCTCATGACGTCGATCCAGCGCATCCCTTGGCTAAACTCGATGCAATCGAAGATCGTCAGCTCGTGCTCGAAGAATGCGATGTTCCCGAGGTGGAGGTCGCCGTGACATTCGCGCACATAGCCCTCGCCACGACGTCGGATCATCGACGCCGCGCAGGCGGCGTGCTGGCGCTCCGTCCACGCGGCAAGCGCATCGAGGTCGGCGACCTCCGCGTGAGTGTCCAGAAGTGGTCTGATCTGAACGAAGTTCTGCAGCGCCGTGCTAAGCACTTTTTCCGGCGTGCCGAAGGGTCCGCCGATGGCAGCCACGCACGCCGTCCGGTGGAATGCAGCGACCCTGGCGGCCAGCGCATCGATGTGGGCCGCGGACAGCTCGCCGCGGGCAAGCGCCCGGCTTGCCAGCGCCTCCTGCGAGAACTCCCGCATCTTCACCGCGTATTCGATGACCGGGCCGGCGCCACCGAGGACTGGCGCTTCTACGCTGCCTGTGATCTCGATCACGTCGAGATAGAGCTTGGGCGCCAGACGACGGTTGAGCCGCAGCTCTTCTTCGCAATCGAGGCGTCGCGCGGCGAGGCTGCGGAAGTCCAGAAAACCCAGCTCCACCGCCTTCTTGATCTTGTATGCGAATTGTCCGGTCAGCAGGACGTAGGAAATGTGCGTCTCGATCAGGAAGACGTGCCTGCCCCCCGCGCCGGAAATCGCATCGCGCAATGCCGAGACGAGTCTTGCCTGGACAGCCAGGCTTGCAACCGCGTCGGGCGCGGCCATTGCCGACAGGCCAAGCTTTTCGCAACGGTCCTGAATACTCGTCAGCATGATGGGATTCTGACGCTGATAGCGGTTTGGCCTTTGACGAAGGTCAATCTCGCGTCAGGGAACCACTCCCTCTGCTCCGCTGCCCCACCGCGAAGGCGTCGAAGTGGTAGTGTTGAAGGCGGCACCAGGCCGGAGAACGTCATGGAAAAGCAGACCTATTTCAACATCTGGTACCTGATCATGGCGATACTCGGCGTCTTCTGGCTGCGCGAGATCTGGGTTGCCGCGCGGCAGGTGGAGCCGATCGCGTACAGCCAGTTCCAGCAGGACCTGAAGGATGGGCGGATCAAGGACATCGCGATCTCGACCAATGCGATCCAGGGAACGTACAAAGACCCCAAGCCCGGGGGGCGCACCGGCTTCGTGACGACGCGGGTCGACCCGGAGCTGGCGAAGGAACTCGCGCAGTACAACGTCCAGTTCTCGGGCGTCATCGAATCATCGCTTTTCCGGGACATCCTGTCGTGGGTCGCACCGGCGCTCGTCTTCTTCTTGATCTGGACGTTTCTGGCCAAGCGCATGGCCGGCCAGGGTGGCCTCGGTGCCGGTTTCCTGTCGATAGGCAAGAGCAAGGCCAGGGTTTACATGGAAACCGACACCAAGGTGACGTTCGACGACGTCGCCGGCGTCGACGAGGCGAAGGAAGAGCTGCGCGAAGTGGTCGGCTTTCTCAAGGATCCGCAGCGGTACAGCCGGCTCGGGGGCCACATCCCCAAGGGCGTGCTGCTGGTTGGGCCACCGGGAACCGGCAAGACCTTGCTTGCGCGCGCGGTCGCTGGCGAGGCGGGCGTGCCATTCTTCTCGATCAACGGCTCAGAGTTCGTCGAGATGTTCGTCGGCGTCGGCGCGGCGCGCGTGCGCGATCTTTTCGAGCAGGCGCGCAAGCGGGCGCCGGCCATCATCTTCATCGACGAGCTCGACGCGTTGGGCCGCGCCCGTGGCGCCTACGGGGTCGGCGGTCACGACGAAAAGGAGCAGACGCTGAACCAGCTCCTCGTCGAGATGGACGGCTTCGACCCTGCCACGGGCTTGATCCTGCTCGCGGCGACGAACCGGCCGGAGATTCTCGACCCTGCGCTGTTGCGCGCCGGGCGCTTCGATCGCCAGGTGCTGGTCGACCGCCCCGACAAGATCGGCCGCGCCCAGATCCTCAAGGTTCACCTGAAAAAGGTGCGGCTCGCCGCCGATGTCGATCCCGACAAGATTGCGGCGCTGACTCCCGGGTTCACCGGGGCCGACATCGCCAATCTGGTGAACGAAGCTACGCTGGTCGCGACCCGGCGCGGTGCCGAGGCGGTCGCGCTCGACGACTTCACCGTGGCGATCGAGCGCATCGTCGCCGGCCTGGAGAAGAAGAGCCGCATCCTGAACCGCAAGGAACGCGAGATCGTGGCGCACCACGAAATGGGACACGCGCTGGTCGCCCTGGCGCTGCCGGGAACGGACCCGGTGCACAAGGTCTCGATCATTCCCCGTGGCATCGGGGCGCTGGGCTACACCATCCAGCGTCCGACCGAGGACCGCTTTCTGATGAGCCGCGAGGAATTGGAGAACAAGATGGCCGTGCTCCTGGGCGGCCGCGCAGCCGAGCACGTCATCTACGGCCACCTTTCGACAGGCGCCGCCGACGATCTGGTGAAAGTTACGGACATCGCCCGCAGCATGGTGATGCGCTACGGCATGGAAGAGAAGCTCGGCAATCTGTCGTATCAGGAGGATCCGTCGCCGTTTCTGCAAACATCCGCGGGTCCTCCAGCCGAGCGCCGATACAGCGAAGAGACCGCCAAGGAGATCGACCGAGCGGTGCGCGAGATCTCGGGTCGGGCTTTCGCCAGCGCCGTCTCTATTCTGTCGCGCAACCGCGGGATTCTAGAGGAGGGCGCACGCAAGCTGCTGGAGAAGGAAACCCTTTCCGAGGCCGATATCGCCGTGCTGGCAGGCTCGCTCCAACGCAAAGGCGCATCCGGAAGCGATACGAAATAGTCCGTGCGCCTGTCCGCTGCTCCTCCGAGCCGAAGTCTCGTTTCGCAGGCTTAGAACATCACATCGCCCGGCCTTGCGGCTGCGACGCAGCTACTTTTTCAGCGAAAGAATGTAGTACACCATCCGCTTCGCGTCGGCCTGGGATACTTCGGGATGCGGCGGCATGTGCCACGGTCCACTGCCATGGGCGCCTTTTCTGATCGCGGCGGTGAGAATCGCGACCGCCTGCGGGTTACCCCTGTACCGGGTCGCCACATCGGTGTACGCAGGTCCCGTTTTGGATTCATCGTCCGCGTGGCAGATATAGCACTTGTATTGCTGCAGCAGGATCTGAGGCGCCTGGGCTCGGGCACTACCAATTAAAAAGAATGTGGCGGCGAGAGCAAGCCAAATGAGCTTCACACCTTCTCCGTGCAAGTAATCCGATGGCGCCGATCATCATCGGCCGATTGCGTGCGTCGCAGCCGGCGTGAGCGCGTGTCTTCGCCTTTCGCGTCCAGGACCATCGGGCGGTGCGCCATCCCGTCTCGGCGCGCTTCAGCGACGAGCCAACAACAATCCCAGCAGCAAACCGACACCCACACCCATGGCGATGGACTCCCATGGCTTCTCGTGCACATACGTGTCGGTCGCCCGTGCCGCCGCACGCGCTTTCTCGGCCGCCACTCGACCGGCTTCCGCAGCCTGCGCCCTTACGGCATCCAGCGTTGCTTCAAGTTTCTTCCGGGCAGCCGCATATGCTGCGCCAGTCTGCCCGACCGAAGCGTCGAGATAGGCTTCGGCGTCGGCGACGACGGCTTTGACATCATTCATCAGCTTGTCCCGACTCGCGTTCTTCACCTCGCCGTAATCCATTGCAGTTTCCTCAGTCATTTGCTTCACCTTGTTGAGATGCGTACACATCCATGTCAGCTCACGCTACTCCTGGTCGACCGCCACGATCGTCGCCTTGCCGCCCGTCACGGAGGCATACGCGCGTGGTAAGCGCGTGCGAGTACGCCATGTGCCGGATGGTGATCTGCAGCGGCGTTTACATTATATGTTTATGTTCCCGTGAATCAGCGCTGCCAATCGACGCGCACCGTATACTCGTCGTGGCCGTAGCGGAGCTTGAAATCGCCGTCATAGGCGCGCTTGAGCGCCTCGCCGATACGCTGCGGCAAATGGATATCGGTGGTCGTGACGACGACCTGATCGAGAGCCTCGTCGGTTTGCATGACCCGGTGCAGCGGACGCTCCTCCCGCTCGCGAGCGGCAACGTGATGGACGAGCGCCAGCACCTCGTCACGATGCGCCTTGAAGAATGCACCGGAGACGGTCACGGACCCCGCCGCCAGCTTGTCGCGCGTGCGCAGACACGCCGGACAGCGTGCCTTGTGCGCGCCCTGGGGCGCTCCAGCCCACTGCCAGCGTCCGCAATGAAAGACCGCGTTGCAATCGGGACACATCGTGGGTTCCCGGTATTTGCCATTCGCCTGATAAGGGTCGTGCTTCTTGTCGTCGAAGATGCGATCGCGATATCGCGTCACAGTCCCAGCTGGGGAAGGGTTTGTTGGTGACAGCGTGGGTCGGTTCATAGCATTTCTCGGTTAGTGAAAGTGCTTGCAACAGCGGCGGCTCAGTCTTGCGGTATCCGTTGCATCGCCAGTGTTGATTCTCTGCAAGCGGGATATGAGGACTTGCCGCGAAAAAATCAATATTACGCGTCGCGCGGGAAACCCACCCCGTCGCGTGTCCAAAGCCTAGGCGGCGCGCCCACCGAAGCAGGCGCGCCTTGCCGTTCTAATTCACCATAATCTGCTTCACCGCGCCGCCATTGGTTTTCTTCGGCAGTGTAAGCTCGAGGATCCCGTCCTGGAATTTGGCTTCGGCCTTATCCTGATCGACGTCATGCATCAGCGCAAAGCTGCGCGACTGCGTGCCGTAGTAGCGCTCGCTGCGCAGGACCGTTGTCCCTTTCTTCTCTTCCTTTTCTTTCTTGACTTCGGCGGTGATCGATACCTGATTGCCTTCGACCGCGACGTGGATATCCTCTTTCTTTACGCCAGGAACTTCGGCTTTCACGTGGTAGGCCTTGTCGTCCTCGGCGACGTCCATCTTGATCTCCGGCTCAGTGGGAAGGCCACGAACCAAAGACCTCATCCGCGGAACGCGGAAGAAGTCTTCGAAATTGCTAAACGGCGCGAAGCTGACGAGATCGCTAAGCGGATCGAAACGGGTGATGTTTACCATGGAAGCTCTCCAACATGATTACGCATCGTGCCGGAGCGCGGCATACTCAAGCGCACCGGCTATTCCGTTGCGCAAGGGGCAACTCGTCAGGGCGCTTCAGCGCGCTTGGCGCTTGCCGCCTCTTTGCAACTCCATTTTATTCTAGGCTGGCGCTGGCGAGCGGTATTGATGTACGTCAACGACAGGTCGGGCTGCACGGCGGTCGAATCGTCTCGGTCCGCTGGGGCGTGGCGACGAGGTGAGAATTCGCGAGCCGGCTGTTTGGCTCACTGCTCCAGCACATAGCTGCCAGGCGCGTCGCTCAATGGTGCGTATGGATCCGCGCCTGCACCCATCTTCGGCGGCGCGCCGCGAGCACCGGAACGAGCGTCGAGCCACGCGACCCACTCGGGCCACCACGAGCCCTCTGAGATTGGCGTCGTTGTCAGCCAGACCTCGGGGTCGACATAGCGGTCATCCGCGCTTTTGGTCGCGACCCGGTAGTGCCTGTGGGCATGGCCCGGCTCGGACACGATGCCCGCATTGTGGCCGCCACTGGTCAGCAGAAAAGTCACTTCGGTATCGGTAAGCAGATTGCACTTGTAGACTGACCGCCACGGCGCGACGTGATCCGACTCCGTTCCGACACTGAAAATCGGCGCACGAATGTCAGAAAGCGCGACCGGCTGCCCGCCCGCGGGATAGCGTCCCTCCGCAAGATCGTTGTCGAGGAACAACCGACGCAGGTATTCGGCGTGCTGTCGATACGGCAGGCGCGTGGCGTCGGCGTTCCAGGCGTTGAGGTCGGTCATCGCCTCCCGCTCGCCCATGAGGTAGGTGCGGACCATGCGCGACCAGATGAGATCGTTCGAGCGCAGCATCTGGAACGTTCCGGCCATTTGCCGGCTGTCGAGAAAGCCCTGCTCCCACATGACATCCTCGAGAAACGCGAGCTGGCTCTCGTTGATGAAAAGCTTCAGCTCGCCCGCCTCGGTGAAGTCGGTCTGTGCGGCAAAGAGCGTCGCTGACTTGAGCCGATCGTTGCCGTCGCGCGCCATCGCTGCCGCGGCGATCGCGAGCAAGGTGCCGCCGATGCAGTAGCCGACTGCATGGGTTTTCCGGCTCGGCACGATCGCCGACACTGCGTCCAGCGCCGCCATCACTCCGAGCGTGCGATAGTCCTCCATCGACAGATCGCGGTCTCCCGGCCCCGGATTCTTCCACGAGATCATGAAGACCGTGTAGCCCTGCTCCGTCAGGTATCTCACCAGCGAGTTGTAGGGGCTCAAGTCGAGGATGTAGTACTTCATGATCCATGCCGGAACGATAAGCATCGGCTCGGGTCGCACGTCGGCAGTTGCCGGGGCGTACTGAATGAGCTCGATCAAGCGGTTGCGGTAAACGACTTTGCCGGGGGTCGCCGCCACGTCATGCCCGACGCGAAACGCCTCGGTCCCTACTGGCCTGCGGCCCGACGCAAGCCTCTCCCAATCCTCGACGAAATTCTGCGCGCCACGAACGAGGTTCATACCCATTTCACGCGCCGTGCGCTCCACGACTTCGGGATTACCGAGCAGATGGTTCGACGGCGAAAACACATCGAGCCACTGCCGTGTCCCGAACGCGACGATCTTCTCGTTCTGCGCGTTCACGCCATGAACACCGGTCGTTGCGTTGTGCCACCACTGCTGGGTGAGGAGGAAGGACTGGTAGATCAGGTCGTATGGGAACCTCCCCCATGCCTCGCCGAGGAAACGCTTGTCCTGCGGCAGCGGCTCGATGCAGGGTTCGCAACCATCTGCGGCCAACCCGCGATGGTTGACGTAGGTCACGAGCCGCAACCACTTCCGCACGGCCTTCTCCGCGAGCTGCAGTTGCTTGCCGGGAGAATAAGCCAGATGCGACGCCCAGTCCGCGTAGGCGCCGATCAATGTCATCGGCGACACGCCCACGGTAAATCGCGCCATTGCGGCGTGCAGCGAACGGTCTAGCACCTCCGCGAACGCGGTCGCCGCGTAGGAGTCGCGCAGGAAGGCCGGCGTCAAAGCCGCAGTGCTCGGCGGGGCTCCTCGCGTCGCGGCGGCCTTCGTCTTCGCAGGAGTTGCGGCCGACGTGCGCGGAACAACCGAAAGTCGAGCACGTTTCAGGTTTTGGCGCATTGTTGAGTTGTTCGGCGTCGATCGGGCGCGTTTCACGCGCGCGTCAAGGTCTCGTGACGTCGACTACGTCAGAATACGGAACTCGGTGATCGGCATGAGACCCTCTCGCGTCTTGTCTCTCGGTCGCCGGCGCCCGACGGGTCGGCTCTGAAGGGCATATGGCGATAGTAGAGGAGTTGACCAGGTTGTCATTGATCCTCGTCAAGGTGCAAGTCAGCATCCGGCGGCATCGGAGGATGCGCTATGGAATTTCCCTCCAGTCTTCAATTCGACGAAGCGCGCACGGAAGCTCTTTGCGACCGGACGGTATGTGGGCGAAGCCATTTGTAAAGCTCCGGCCACGCTAAACCGACCGCTGCGGCAGCTATGCTCATCAGTAGTTGAGACCAGCTCAGCGGCGCGAACCGGAAAATATCCAGCATCGGCTCAACGTAAAGCGCGAGCGCAAGGCCGAGCAACGCTCCGCCGACGATCCACCAGAGCGCGGGGTTCGGGCGGCGTAGCGTTTCGAGCAGCGTCGCCCGACGGGAGCGATTGGAAAGGATTAGCCCCACGTTGCCGATTACTATGGCGGCAAACGCCATGGCACGCGCCTGCGGCTCCGCCGTTCCAGCAGCAAGGACCAGCGCGTACAGCAGCGCTACTGCAACCAACACGCTAGCGCCCTGCATGACGCTGGAGGCGATCATCCAGCCATTGAAAAGGCGTGACGTTGTCGGCCGTGGCGGTCGGCGCATCACGTTTTTCTCTGGCGGCTCCGCCTCGAACGCGACCGAGCACGCCGGGTCGATTACGAATTCCAGAAACACAATGTGCACTGGATAGAACACCAGTGGCCAGCCGAAGAGCAGCGGCAGCAAGGCCATTCCTGCGGTGGGTACGTGCACGGCGACGATGTAGCACATGGCCTTCTGGATGTTGTCGAAGATGCGCCGGCCAAGTTTTACTGCTTCCACCATGGAAGCGAAATCATCCTCGAGCAGCACCAGCGATGCGGCCTCGCGCGCCACGTCAGATCCGCGCTTGCCCATGGCGACTCCGATATGGGCCGCCTTCAAGGCGGGCGCGTCATTGACGCCATCTCCCGTCATCGCGACGATCTCGCCGTTGGCCTTGAACGCCTGCACCAGCCGCAGCTTCTGCTCGGGCACCACGCGGGCGAAGATGTTGGCTTGCGCAACCCGCTCGCGCAGCTGCGCTTCGGACATGATGTCCAGCTCGGGCCCGGTCACGACGGTTTCGGGATCCGCGAGGCCGATCTGGCGCGCAATGGCTTGCGCGGTACCGGGGTAGTCACCGGTGATCATCACGGTGCGTATCCCCGCGGCGTAGCATTCCCTTATGGCCGCCCGTACGGTGGGCCGAATGGGATCGGCAAATCCGGTGAGTCCGACGAAATGCAGCCGCAGCTCGCTCTGCGACGACGGCCATGGATGATGGTTCTCGCCGGTCCGCGATAGCGAGCCTCTTGCGACGGCCAGCACGCGCAGGCCGTCGCATGCCATCTTGGCAACTTGTGCATGGATGGCCGCGCGTTGGGCCCCGTCG
This sequence comes from Casimicrobiaceae bacterium, assembly GCA_036491495.1. Lineage (GTDB taxonomy): Bacteria > Pseudomonadota > Gammaproteobacteria > Burkholderiales > Casimicrobiaceae > PALSA-1003. The sequence goes on along the minus strand of DASXBW010000098.1, from coordinate 19,729 downwards.
AGAACGCACAGCTTCGCGATCGCCTCCGGGGCGCCTTTGGCAGCCACGACGTATCCGTTGCTGCCTTGCGGTTGCCAGATATGGGCGACGGACAACTGTTCGGGTGACAACGGATAGGTGCGCGCGAGCGTCCACGCAGCGAGCTTCTCGAGCGCCGCCGGCACGCGCTCGTGCGCGATCCGGTGGTAAGCCTTCTCCATGGGATCGAAGGGCTCCCGTTCGCTCGCCAATACGCTCAATTCGATGAGCTCCGGCAGGAACTTGTCCTCGGGAGCCTGCAGATCGATTTCTTCTTCCCCCACCACCCAGAGGCGCTGCACGGCCATGCGGTTCTGGGTAAGCGTGCCGGTCTTGTCCACGCATAACACGGTGGTCGACCCCAATGTCTCGATCGCCGGCGCGCGCCGGGTCAGCACGCCCTGTTGCGAAATTCGCCACGCGCCGAGCGCCAGGAATACAGTGAGCACAACCGGGAATTCCTCTGGCAGATTTGCCATCGCCAGGGTGATCCCGGCGAGCAGCCCATTGAGCCAGTCGCCACGATTGAGGCCGTAGAGAACCGTAACGAGCACGCATAGCGCCAAGCCAATCGCCGCGAAGATGAGCACCGCTCGCCGAGTTTCGCGCTGGATGCCGCTTAATTCCGGCACCAGTGCCTGCAACGCCTTGCCGATCTTGCCGATCTCGGTGTGCACGCCGGTGGCCACGACGCGCGCGACGCCCTGCCCCTGGGTGAGCAGCGTTCCCGAGTAGACAAAAGGCAGATCGTCGCCTCCTGGCCGCGCCGGCGCCGGCTCGGTCGCGCTCGCGCGCTTGCGCACCGGCATCGATTCGCCGGTGAGAAGTGATTCGTCGGCCATCAGATTGCTGGATTTGAGCAGTGCCGCGTCGGCAGGCACACGGTCGCCCTCCTTGATCATCACAAGGTCGCCGACCACCACTTCCCGCCCTGGAACGAACTGCCATTCCCCATCGCGCAATATGTGGGCGCGGGGGCTCGAGAGCTCACGCAGGGCCTCCAGCGCGCGCTCTGTCTTGCGTTCCTGGTAGAAGGTGATACCCATCACCACGAACACCGACGCAAAAAGGACCAGCGCTTCCCGGATGTCCCCCAGCACCACATAGATTGCGGAAGCGCCGATGAGCAGGAGAAACATCGGTTCGCGCACCACTTCCCAGGCAATCGCCCAGAGGCTTCGCGGCTTGGCCGAGGGGAGTTCGTTATAGCAATCGTTCGCTAGGCGAGCCGTCGCCACTTTGCTGCTCAGGCCGAGCGGTTCTGGAGCGCCGCGATTCATTTCGGTTTGGTCGTCAGATGGTGGTAGAAGATGCGCTTTGCGACTTCGACGATGCCGAGATAGGCGACCACCAATGCCGCGAGCATCACGAAAAACTCAACGGGCGGTGGCTGGAAGCCGAAGTAGCGCCCCAATCCCGTGAACGGAAGGATCAGCGCGGATCGGCGGCAACCATTTGGGACTATGCAAAGCGGGCAAAGACGGTCATGCATCGAAAAATCGACCGATTTGCGACGGTGGTCAACCAGATTTTGTCGACCGCCGTGCGCGGCCTATTGCTCTCAGCGATCCATGGGAGCTAACGGCCACCCGGGCGACGTGCGCAGCGACGCCCGCAGAGCGACCGGGGTGCCCGGCGCGGGGAAGCGATAGTAGAGATCGTTCAGATAACGAGTGACGGCGAGGACGTCGTCGTCGCTCCATGCAAGCCCCGTATTCCCCTGCCACCGCAGCACCTGCGCCCTAAGACTCGCCCAGTCGGTCGCCAGCCTGTGGTCGCGCCAATGCACCTGCGTCGTGTGGCAGCCAATGCAATGAGTGGAATAGAGAAGCTCGCCGCGCGCGCCGCTCGGTGCCGGCTGGGCCGCGACCGTAATCGCGCCACCGATGCAGGCGGCGAATAGCCATAGGGGCAGTCGACGCATCGCGCCCGACCAGCGGCTGACCACGTGCCTAACACGCTGGCGCGGTGTTGCACTCATGTGCTCGCGAACCTTCATTCGGGATCCTCTCAACATGGCAACCCGTGTTGTCTATTTTAGGTCATCGTCAACACCGCAGCGCCGCTGACGGCGCCTTCGCGCAGTGCCGTCAATGCCTCGTTCGCAAGCGCCAGAGGAAACGGCGTTACCGACGTGCGCACCGGCACTTCTTGCGCGAGCTTGATGAAATCGCGTCCGTCTTGGCGGGTGAGATTCGCAACGGAGCAGACACGTCGTTCCCCCCACAGGATGTCATAGGGAAATTGGGGAATGTCGCTCATGTGAATGCCACCGCATACGACAATGCCACCCTTGACGACGTCGCGCAGCGCTTTGGGAACAAGTGCGCCCACCGGCGCTAGCAGGATAGCGGCGTCAAGCTCCTCGGGCGCATCCTGGTCGCTGCCGCCCGCCCATATGGCGCCAAGATCTCGGGCGAAAGACTGCGCGGTAATGTCGCCGGGGCGCGTAAATGCGAACATTTCGCGGCCTTCGTAACGCGCGAGCTGCGCGATGATGTGGGCGGCAGCCCCGAACCCGTAGATGCCCAGGCGTCGAGCATCACCGGCCTTGCGCAGCGCTCGATAACCGATGAGCCCCGCGCATAGCCACGGCGCGAGTTCGATATCCGAAAACCCAGCCGGTAGACGGAAGCAATAGCGGCTGTCGGCCACAGCGTATTCGGCGTAGCCGCCATCGATCGTGCAACCGGTGAATTCGGGCGCATCGCACAGATTTTCTTGTCCCGCGCGACAGTATCGACACGTGCCGCAAGTCGAACCCAGCCATGGGATACCGATGCGATCACCCACCGCGAGAGCGGTGACGCCATCACCGACGCCAGCCACCGTGCCCACGATCTCGTGACCTGGAATGACGGGCGAGCGCGCGTACGGCAATTCGCCGTCGACAACGTGCAGATCGGTGCGGCACACGCCACAGGCGTGAACTTTGACCGCGACTTGGCCCTCGCCAGGATGCGGATCGTCCAGGTAGGTGAATTGGAGCGCGGTCCGAGCGGAGCGCAGCACCATCGCGTGCATGCCGTTATGCCATCCTTACGTACGCCAGCGAGTGTACATGTATCCAATACGGACTCAGGAGCTCAGCGACCCAAGCTGCTTCATCGTGACGGGATCGAGCAGCTTCACGACGCGACCCTGCACCTGAAGCAGGGCCTCGCGCTGGAAGCGCGAGAAGAGGCGACTGACAGTTTCCAGCTTCAGACCGAGATAGCTGCCGATTTCCTCACGCGTCATGCGCAGCACAAACTCGGACGACGAATAGCCCCGCGCGCGATACCTCTGCGACAGATCGATCAGAAAAGCCGCCAGACGTTGCTCAGCCCTCATCGTGCCCAGCATCAGCATGATCTTGCGTTCGCGCACGATCTCGCGTGCAAGAGCGCGGTGCAGATTCTGTTGGACCGCTTCCCGGTCGCGAGCAAGTTTTTCAAGACGGTCAAACGAGATCGCACAAACTTCGGAGTCTTCGAGCGCAACCGCTTCGCTGTCGTGCAGGCCCACCACGATGCCGTCCGTTCCAAGAATTTCGCCGGGCATGTGGTAGCCGGCGACCTGCTCGTATCCGTCGTCCGCGAGGAGGACGGTCTTGAAAGAGCCCAGTCGAATGGCGTAAAGCCCCGTAAAACGACTACCGGAACGGTACAGCGTTTCACCTTTGGCAACGCGCATGGGCGCCGCGACGATCTTCTCTAGATCGACCACCTCATCCGCTTCCAGTCCGCCTGAAAGGCATCCCTCACGCAGCTTGCATGTCGAGCAGGTCGGTGCGCGGCTGACGTCCCGCAAGACGCCCCTTGTCCGAAAAGGCCCAACTTTTGCCGGCATTGCGGTTTGGACGGCGAAGGCAACAGCTTCCATGGCTTCTCCTTTGATGCGTTCGGGCTATTTGCGGCCTGTTACTCGGTCACCGGAGCAAGCCCGGCGATGACATTCTTGATCTTCTTGAATTCCGTGCTCTTGTCGAAGAACCAACTCGCCCCGGCTTCCTGGCAGAGACGGCGGTATTGCGGGTTTGCGTGATTGGTCAACACAACGAAGACGATGCCCGACACCTTTGGATGCACTGCGCGAAGAACGTCGATGCCGGTCCCGCCAAGCAATTGATAGTCGAGGACGACACAATCGGGCCGTGTGTTCAAAATGCCGGCGATCGCGTCCGATGGTGTGTCCGCAGACCCAACGACAGCAGCGCCATCGACCTCGTCCATTAACTCGGTCAGGCGTTCGCGAATCGTTGCCGAGTCTTCGACGATGAACACTTTCACGGCCCGGGTTGCACAGTGTGTCTTCATGGCACTCAGTATCGCCGTGCGTGTGCCCCGACCGTATCGGCAGCCGCTGATAACGGCTGTCGGTGTCCTCCGATTCGAAGGGTAGGAATCGCCCTACATGCCGCGATACGCTAGGCAGCTGCGGTGGTCGTCGATGAGGCGGTACGTGAACGCGTAAGGAACACCGAATGGGGACGCCGCCAACGAAAGTAGCCCCCCGCCAGTGGAAGGCCACGCTCTCGACTACCCGCGACTACGAGTGCTAGGCGGGCGCGTTGGGGTCGTCGATGAGGCGGTATTTCAGCGCGTAGTGGACAAGCTCGGTCTGGTTGGCGACGCCGATCTTCTCCAGCAGGCGCGCCTTGTGCGTGCTCACGGTCTTGACCGAGAGATTGAGCTCTGCCGCGATGTCGGAGACGGTCGTGCCCACGGCGAGCATTCGAAACACCTGGTATTCGCGGTCCGACAAAGTAGTATGCGGCGGCCCTTCCGATCGCGGCATCGCGCTCAACGCCAGCGCTTCGGCGACCTCGGCACTGATGAACGCGCCGCCCGCGCTGACTTTGCGTATCGCCGAGACGAGCTGGGTAGTGGCGCTGTCCTTGGTCAAATAACCCGACGCGCCGGCCTTGATGGCGCGCACCGCATACTGGTGCTCCTGGTGCATGCTGAGCACGAGAACGCGCAGCTTGGGTTTCTCGATCTTGACCTGCCTGATCAGCTCTATGCCGCTCTTGCCGGGCATGGAGATGTCGAGAAGCAGGACATCGAAATCGTCCGCGCGCACGTGTTGCAGCACTTCGTGTCCGTCGCGCGCCTCGCCCACGACATCGAGGTCGCCTGCCGCGAGCAGCAGCTGCTTGAGCCCCTCGCGAACGATGGTGTGGTCGTCGGCGATGACGACGCGGATCATGGCAAAAATGGCATCGACGACACGGGAAGCCGCACTTCGATGTTAGTTCCGCGGCCCGGAGCACTGATGAAAGCCACCTCGCCACCGAGCAGGTACGCGCGCTCGCGCAGGCCCACGAGACCGAACGAATTCGGCTTGCGTGGATCCTGCGGGGAGAACCCAAGCCCGTCGTCGCGCACGCTGATCGTCACCCCAGATCCGTTTTGCTCGATCGAAACCTCGGCACGGGACGCTTGGGCATGCTTGGCGACATTGGCCAGCGATTCCTGGACGATGCGAAAGACCGCGGTCGAATTTGCCTTGTTCAACCTCAAGTCGGACGTGCTGACGGCCAGCTCACATGGCACACCCGTGCGTTGCGTGAAATTCTCCACCAGCCATTCAACAGCCGGCAGCAAGCCGAGATCGTCGAGCATAAGCGGCCGCAGGTCGGCGGCGATGCGTCGCGTCGCGGTAACCGTAGTGTCGAGCAGCGTTTCCATCCGATCCAGTTTTTGCGCGAAGCTACCTTGTCCGGCGGGCAGCTTTTCCTTGCACCAGGCTACATCCATCTGCAGCGCCGTCAACGCCTGCGCCAGTTCGTCGTGCAGCTCGCGTGCGATGCGGCTCTTCTCCTGCTCGCGCGCCTCATGCGCGGCAGCCCCAAGCTCCTGCAGCTCTTCCTTCGAGCGGCGCAGAGCTTCCTCCGCGCGCACACGAGCGGTGACGTCGCGCAGAATCACGGTATAGAACTTGCTGCCGCGCTCAGCGACCTGCGAGATCGACGCGTCGATCGGGAACTCTTCGCCATTGCGGCGAACTCCGGTGACGATGCGCTGTGCTCCCATGCGCCGCGACGCCGTGCCAGTCTCCCCAAAGTTACGAACGTGATCGCCGTGCACGGCGCGGAAGCGCTCGGGGATGAACCACAGCAACGGTGCACCCAGGGCTTCCTCCTTGGGGCAGCCGAACATCACCTCTGCCGCCGCATTGAATATTACGATGTGCTGGCTTTCGTCGATGGTGATGATCGCATCCATCGCCGAATCGAGGATACCGCGCAGCCGCGCTTCACCGCGCGCGAGCAGCAAATCCGCGCGTACGCGCTCGGTTATGTCGCGCAGGATCACCGTGAACAGCTTCTTGCCGTCTTCCGTATGTTGGGAGATGGAAGCTTCGATGGGAAACTCCTCGCCGTCGGCGCGCAAGGCCATTAAGACCTTCTGGCTGCCCATGCGGCGCGAAGTCACGCCGGTATCGCCGAAGCGCTCAATGTACGCGCGATGTGCAGAGCAAAACCGTTGCGGAATGAGCTTGTCGAGTGGCTCGCCGAGGATGGCGGCCCGTGGCCAGAGAAACGCTTTCTCCGCCGCGGCGTTGAACAGGACCACGCGCTGATCCTGATTCACCGCGATCACCGGATCCATCGCCGACTCGACGATATCGCTGACGCGTGCCTCGACATCCCGGAGCGCGCGACCCACAGCCTGGCGCCGCCTGACCTGGCGGTACAACAGGAAGACGGACAGGAACAGCGCGATGACGACGACGGCGGCCGCGGCGCTGAACATCTCCGCACGATACGAGTCCAGAAACAAGGCGGCCAGGACGAGAGCCCCGGTCGCCGTCAGAAGGGCGATGATGGGCGCGAGAACGACCAGCACGCGACCGCGGATATGGTCGACGCGGACGTGATGAGTCCAGTCGGGCATCGCGCGAGTGCATTGAGGAAGCGATGGAAGCATTTCGGCTTTGGACCTTCCGATAATGCCTGCGTTGGCGATGTCATTGTGAATCAAGTCGCATACTCCCTTCGCATTCGCGACATGAAGTGATGATGCTCCGGCGAGGTTGGGTCATGACGGAGTTCCCGACGAGGTCAGGTCGAACCGCAAGCGTACGGTGCCATGCTCTGACAAGGCTATCGAGCCGCCGAAGCCGCGGACCAAGCCTTTTATACGCTGGTTGTCCATCAGCGCTTCGCCCACGAGCTCCTTGGTTCCACGGCTGCGGCAGTAGGCGATGAGCTTCCCGAAAAGAACGGGCCCGAGCCCCTTTCCCTTGAGATCGGATCGCACGATGATCGCAAATTCCGCACTGATGTTGTCCGGATCCGCGATCGCCCGCGCCACGCCCAGTGTCTCGAAGTGACCGGGTTCGCGTTCGCTGGTGGCGATGAACGCCATTTCCCGATCGTAGTCGATCTGCGTCAGGCGCGCGAGCTGAGGACGCTGAAGCTCACGTATGCGCATGAAGACTCGATAGCGGACATCCTCCGGATCGAGCGCATTGAAGAATTCGACATGCTGCGAGCCGTCTTCGGGCTTGATCGGCCGCAGCAACACCTGCCGCCCCTGCCAAAAGATCCACTCCTCGAGCTCCTCGGGGTAGGGCCGAATGGCGAACCGATCGACTCCGCTCGCGGCAAAGGGCGCGACGCGCATGCGCGCATCGAGCGCAAGGACGCCTTGGTCGTCGGCCAAGAGCGGGTTGATGTCGAGCTCGACGATCTGGGGAATGTCGGCGATCAAATGCGACAACTGGATCAGCGTGCGACTGATCGCGGTCATGTCTGCGGGCGGCCGGTCACGATAGCCGGCGAGCAGTTTGGAGACGCGCGTGCGCGAGATGAGCTCGCGTGCGAGCACCGTATTGAGAGGGGGCAGGCCGACCGCGCGGTCGGCCACGACTTCTACGGCCGTGCCTCCCTGGCCGAAGAGAATGACCGGGCCGAACGCTGCATCCGTCGTCGTGCCGACGATGAGTTCCTGCGCGGTGGGCCGACGCGCCATGGATTGCACGGTGAAACCCTGCAAGCGTGCATTGGGCCGGTACTCCTGCAAGCGTTTCTGCATCGCCTTCGCGGCGTCGTCAACCGCTTGCGGATTCTCGAGGTCCAGGGCGACGCCGCCGACATCCGACTTGTGCGTGATATCGGGCGACAGAATCTTGAGGGCCACGGGAAACCCGATTTCCGCCGCGACTTTCACCGCCTCCTCGATCGTCCTCGCGATCCGTGTATCGACTACTGGAACACTGTAGGCTGCGAGCACGGCCTTGGCCTCCGGCTCGGAGAGCATCGCTCGTCCCTCGGCCACGGCGCCCGCCACCACGGCCTGCGCCTTTTCGCGATCGTGCACGAACTCGCTCGATCGCGAAGGGGGAACCTCCATCAGCAAGTCCTGGTTGCGGCGATATTGCACGACCTGCAGAAATGCGCGCACCGCCTCTTCGGGCGTGTCGTAGGTCGGAATGCCCGCTCGCGCGAAGATCGCCCGAGCCTGCTTCACCGCATCGCCACCCATCCAGCAAGCGAGCACATTTCGCGGAGCCTTCGCTATTGCCGGCGCCACCGCGGCTGCGATCTCCGAACTTTCGACTATTGCAGTGGGCGCATGAATGAACAAGACGGCATCGCACTGCGGATCCTCGAAGAGGATTTGCAAACTTTGCGCATATCGCTCAGTCGGCGCATCGCCGATGATGTCCACCGGGTTGCCGCGAGACCAAGTCGCCGGGAGAACCGCGTCGAGCTTGTGCAGCGTCTCCTGCGAGGGCTCCGCCAGCCGACCTTGGCCAAGAATCAAAGCGTCGGTCGCCATGACCCCGGGACCGCCTCCGTTGGTCAGGATCGCGAGGCGGTCACCGAACAGGGGCCGTGTCCGCGCCAGCGTTTCCACGGCATCGAACAGGTCCTCCGTGGAGCTCACGCGCAGCATCCCGGCCCGGCGAATCGCCGCATCGTAGACATCGTCAGAGCCGGCGAGTGCGCCGGTATGGGAGGCCGCCGCCTTCGCCCCTTCGGCCATCCGTCCGGCCTTGACCACGATCACCGGCTTGTTCCGCGCCGCGGCCCGCGCCGCGGACATGAACTTGCGCGCCGCGCTGATCGATTCGAGATAGAGAAGGATCGAATGGGTCTCGGCGTCGCTTCCGAGGTAATCGAGGACGTCGCCCGCGTCGACATCCGAGCTATCGCCCAGAGAAATGAACTTCGAGAAGCCGATACCGCGCGACTTGGCCCAATCGAGCACGGCAGTAACCAGCGCGCCCGATTGCGACACGAACGCAATCTTCCCCGGCACGGCGCTGGTGTGGGCAAAGCTCGCGTTGAGCCCAAGGCCGGGGACGAGAAGGCCGACGCAGTTGGGACCCAGGATGCGCAACAGATGGGGCCTGGCGGCAGCAAGCATCGCCTCCTTCAGCGTCCTGCCTTGCGAGTCCTCGGTCATACCGAGCCCGGCCGTGATCACAATAGCGGCTTTGGTGCCGCGCGCGCCAAGCTCGCCGATCAAGCCCGGCACTGTCGCGGGAGGGGTGCAAATGACGGCGAGCTCCGGTACGGTGGGCAAGCTTGGCACGGTCGGGTAGACCTTGATGCCCGCCAGCTCGCCATGCTTCGGGTTTACCGGCATGATGGCCCCGGCAAATTTTTCTTCGATGAGATTGTGCAGCACCGTTGCACCGACGCTGCGCGGAGTCTCGGACGCGCCGATGACCGCGATGGATTGCGGCCGGAAAAGGTGCTCGAGATTTCTGATGCTCATTGTTGATTTCTGGTGCGATCAGCAGAGGTCGAGCACGACGCGATGATCAGAGATTGAGGACGACGCGAGTTTTGCCGACACGATTGACAAATACGAAGGAAGATGACGATGTTCAATACCATTCTAGTGCCAACGGACGGTTCAAAGTTGTCGCAGAAAGCCGAGCAGCAAGCAATCCTGCTGGCGAAAATCACCGGCGCGAACGTGATCGCACTGCATATCTATCCCAAATTCGCCGGCGGCCCTTACGGCACCTATGGGCCCGCGGAAGAAATCCTGGCCGAAGCGCACCTGAGGCACCATGAAGAAGAAGCCGGAAAGATCTTCGCTGTCATGAAGCATCTCGCCAGCGCCGCCAGAGTTGAGTTGGACACTGCGCTTGTGGAGAGCGACGATATCCATAAGCAGATCCTCGCGGTCGCCAAGAAGAAAAAATGCGATCTTATCTGCATGGCCTCGCATGGCCGCCGGGGCGTGGCGGGCCTCGTCCTCGGCAGCGAAACGCACAAGGTCCTGACCCATAGCCAGATCCCGGTCCTGGTCATGCGCTGACCAGTGATTAAACCGGTCCCGTGCAGTTGACCGCGTTGCCTTGTTTGCAATGAAGGACTGACCAACCCGGATGCGCACATCCCCATTGGCGCTACGGTTCGTTTGCGTCTGTGAAAGCTCCTGGGTCGTCGTTGGGTTCGATATGAGTGATGACGCTCGCAAAGGACACACTGTCGATGATCTCGCGCTCGACGGTATTGGCAAGCTCGTGCGCCATCCTCACGGTCCAGGTAGGCGGAACGACCATATGCAGGCTGACAAACGCTCGCTGGCCCGATCGACGTGTCCTGACCGCGTGGAAGTCGACTCTCGCCGAGCGATGACGGTCGAGGACCTGCTTTATGGACGCTTCAGCCTTTGGGTCGAGCGCCTCATCGAGTAGACCGGACGCGGAGCGCTGGACCAGTCGCCAGCCCGTGAACGTAATATGCAGCGCCACGCCAAGTGCAACGACCGAATCCAGCCACCCCAAGCCCGTGATGGCGACCATGGCAAAACCAGCCAGCACGCCCACCGACGTCCAAACATCGGACAGCAGGTGTTTCGCGTCGGCCTCCAAGGTAATAGACCGGTGAATCCGAGCTCCTTTCAGGATCCAGAGGGCAGCACCGAGATTGATTGCCGATGCGACGGCGGAAAGCAGCGGCCCAGCGATTCCGAGCGAGATAGCTACCGGATAAAAAAGGCGCTCAACGGCAGTGTAGGCAATCGCCGCCGCGGCAACAATGATGAGCGCCCCCTCGAAACCGGATGAGAAGTACTCTGCCTTCGCCTGGCCAAAGTGGTACCGCTCGTCGGGCGGGCGCGCCGCGGCGGTCAAGGCCCACAGCGCGCCCAGGGCCGCCGCCAGATTCACAAACGCCTCGATCGCATCCGATAACAGCCCCACCGAGTGCGTCAGAGCGTATGCGCCAAACTTGAGACCGATCGTAGCGATCGCGGCGGCGATCGACACCCGAATATAGGTTAGCGGGTCTTGCGGACCTGGCGCGACTCGATTATGAGCGGGACTCATCGCAGCAAATTGTGTCACACGGCCGGCCAATCCCCGCGAGGTTCACTCTTGAGGGGCTGCGATGCGTCCTGTTCAATACGGCAGTTTGGAAGTACACTCAACGCTGGCTTCCTGTGGATGGATCGCGCGAGCCCAAGACTCCCCCCGCCCATGGCCTTCCCCGCCGACCGCCCCATGTCCGCAGCACCCGCAACATCGGGCGTGCTTTCGTTTCACGCGCTTAAGACGCGCTGCAGCAACTGCAGCATGCGTGAGCTCTGCCTGCCGATCGGTCTGGAGCAGGATGCTCTGCGGCAACTCGACGAACTGATAACGAAACGCGTGCGACTGAAGAAAGGCGAATTGCTCTACCGTGCCGGCGATTCGTTTACCGCGCTGTACGCGATCAGGACGGGCTCGTGCAAGACAACGGTGCTGGCCGAGGACGGTCGCGAGCAGGTGGCGGGCTATCACATGTTGGGCGATGTGATCGGTATGGACGGCATCGGCACCGAGCGCCATGGCTGCCAGGCCGTTGCGCTGGAAGATACCGAATGTTGCGTATTGCCTTTTGACGAGCTCGGGGATCTTACGCGCAGCGTCGCGCCGCTGCAGCGCAACCTCTACCAGGCTCTGTCGCGGGAGATTGGCCGCTCCCAGAACGCCATGCTGTTGCTTGGCAGCATGCGCGCCGAAGAGCGGCTTGCCGCGTTCCTCCTCAACTTGTCGCAGCGGTATCGCGAGCGCGGCTACTCGTCGACGGAGTTTGTGCTGCGCATGACCCGCGAGGAAATCGGCAGCTATCTCGGGCTGAAGCTCGAAACCGTAAGCCGGCTCTTTTCCCGCTTTCAGCAAGAGGGACTGATCCAGGTGCAGGGGCGCTCCATCAAATTGCTCGACATCGCGGCATTGAAGCGGCTCCTCGGGCAGCACTGCTAGCGCCGGCCGCGTCGTCAATCTGCGCGGCGTTTGGCCTGCTTGACGAAGTAAGGCGAGCACTAACGCAAATCGTCGCCCGTGCCGCTGTCGGCGGCTCGTCGAAGGGCCTGAATTCGCTGGCTGTCGACACCCCAGCGGCCCAGCATCGCTTCACCCTCGGCATCGAACAACGGATGCGATTCGCGAACTTCCGCCACGGTGCGGCTGAACCGCGGCGCCGGCGCGGGCTCGGCCACGCCGTCGGTCTCGACGAAGGTCGACCGAGCGCGGTTTTGCGCGTGTCCCGCAGCTTCGTCCAGGTCGAGCACCGGCGCGAAGCAGGCGTCGCTTCCCTCGAGCAACGCGCACCAATCGGCACGGGTCCTGGTCAGAAAAATGCGCGCCAGCTTTTCGCGCAGGGCCGGCCACTCCTCGCGTTGCCATTGCGAGCATAGCGCCGAGTCGTCAATCCCGCATTTTTCCAGAAGCGCACTATAGAACTGCGGTTCAATGGCGCCGATGCTCACGTACTTGCCGTCCGCGCATTCATAAACGCCGTACCAATGAGCGCCGCCGTCGAGCGCGTTTTTGCCGCGCTCGCAGCTCCACACGCCGGCCGCCCTGCGGCTGAAGATGTTGGCCATGAGCAATGCGGCGCCGTCGACCATTGCCGCGTCGATGACCTGCCCGCGTCCTGACGAGCGAGCCTCGAGCAGCGCGCAAACGATGCCGAACGCGAGCAGCATGCCACCGCCGCCAAAATCGCCGACAAGATTGAGCGGAGGCACCGGCGCTTCGCCGGCGCGGCCGATGCATGAAAGCGCGCCGGTGATCGCGATGTAGTTGATGTCGTGTCCGGGAGCTTGAGCGAGCGGACCGTCTTGTCCCCAGCCGGTGACGCGTCCGTAGACGAGCCTCTGGTTTCGTTGCAGGCAAATCTCCGGACCGAGCCCGAGACGCTCCATGACGCCGGGGCGAAAGCCTTCGATCAGCGCGTCGGCGTGATCGATGATGCCGAGCAGCGCATCCGCGGCGCCGGCTTGCTTCAGGTCGACGGCAAGCGTCCGCCGCCCGCGCAGCGTTGCGCCCTGGCGCCCTTTGCTCAGAAACTCGACATCGTTCGCGCGATGGGTGCGATCGACGCGAATCACCTCGGCGCCCATGTCGGCGAGCATCATGGCGCAGAACGGCGCCGGGCCGATACCCGCCATTTCGACGATTTTGCATCCTGTCAGCGGTCCCACGCTCACCTCCAAAAAAGAGCAAGCCGGGCTGCCGCCCATGCGCCTTGGAATCAATCCGGAACAGCTTTGCGACCGCGCCGCCACTCAAGAAACAGCAGGAGAATGACCCAAAATCCGGAAAAGGCCAGACTCGATACCAACACGTCTCCGGAGAGAAACGGACTGCCACTCGTGGTCACGGCAAGCGAAACCGGCAGCATCGACGCGATCCACGACAGTAGCACCCGCCATACCCGCCCGACTCCGGCCGCAGACAGGATGAAATGAACAACCCATCCGCATGCCACCGTGGCGCCGACGACGATAAGCAAGATCGATAGCAAGAGATAGCCCATGGCCCTCGGCTTGGTTCACTGGCGCATTACGCGGCAGGGTAGCATTCACATGCGCCAGCGGCAACGCGCGCTATTCTTATTCGTTCGCCGTCATTCGCGGGGACGACGGAATATGTTCGCGTACTTCCAAGTTGTCGTACTAGAGTCGGTGGCTCTGATCTCCGTCCTGGAATCCGATCAGATCCACGTCGATGTCCTTAGTCATAGCCAGCGCCTTGAACAGCTCTCCCATCTCGGCGGGCGAGAGCAGCTTCTGCACCGCAGCCGCTTCGCGCAGGTAAGCCGCGGATTGCGGGTCGCCGCGGCGCGCCAGAGCATCGACGATGCCGCAATTGATCAGGAACCGCGCCTGCGTCGCATAGCCCGCGAGGGACATGTCTCCGGCAACGCCGGCATGCGCGATGGCGCTGAAGTCGACATGCGCCGTCAAATCCGCAAGCCCTGGCAGGAAGAACGGATCGTCCACCGTGCGATGACGATAATGCGTCATCACCGTGCCGCGGTTGCGCTGCGGATGGTAATACTCGCTTGCCGGGAATCCGTAGTCGACAATCAAGAGCGCGCCGGCATCGCAACGCAGCGCAAGACTTCGCACCAGGGCCTGCGCTGCCGGATTGATCTCGCTCGCATAGTCGCCATGATCGGGAAAGCGCGCCCTCGCCGCGTCGCGGAGGGCACCGTTCGCGAGCGGCCGATCGGCGAATCGAAATTCGCCGCCGGTACCGATCTCCACGCCGCGCTCGAACCATGCGCCGTCCTGCCGCGCGATCAGATGCGGTGGCACGGCGTCGAGCATTTCGTTGGCCAGCAGCGCGCCGCGCCAGTGCGGGGGAAGGACGTCGATCCACTCGACGCGCGGCAACAGATCGGGCACGCGATCGCGCAGGTGCTCGCGCTGACGCTCGCGCAGGTCGGGACTCACTTCCAGCAGGCAATATCGTTCGGGCAGCGCGTCGCGTGAGGCGAGCGCGGAAAGGACATCAGCGACAAGCCGCCCCGTTCCCGGGCCGAGCTCGATCACCGAGCTGGCGGGCAGTTGCGCGAGCACCGCTGCGATCGGTGCCGCGAGAGCTTCGCCGAACAGCGGCGTCAATTCCGGCGCCGTCACAAAATCTCCGGCGACACCGAATTTGCGTGCGCCGGCAACGTAATAACCAAGCCCCGGCGCGTAGAGCGCCGCGCCCATGTAATCGGCGAACGAAATCCATCCGCCAGACGTCGCGATCATTCGCTCGATATGCGCGACGACGCGAGCGCTGTGCGCCAGCGCTTCATGCGTTGGTAGTGGTACGTCCACGCGATCGTGGCTTGATGGAGTGTGTGCCATCGATGTGTTAGGCTTTATAGTTGTCCAAAGTGTAGCTGGAGCGACGCGTGCAGGGCAAAGTCGTGCTGATCACTGGAGGAGCCAAGCGTGTCGGCGCCGCGACCTGCCGGCGTCTGCATTCCGCCGGGGCCAATCTGATGTTGCACTACCGGGTCTCGGCAGGCGAAGCCCGGTTGCTGCAGGCCGAGCTCAATCATCAGCGCAAAGATTCGGTGGCGCTGATCCAGGCCGATTTACTGGACATCGCCAAGCTGCCGGCGATGGTGGAGCAGACGGTGCAGAGCTTCGGCCGTCTCGACGCGCTGGTCAACAATGCCTCGTCGTTTTTCCAGACGCCCGTGGGGGAGATCACCGCCGCGGCGTGGGAAGACCTGATCGGGACCAATTTGCGCGCGCCGCTTTTTCTTGCCCAGGCCGCGGCGCCGGCCCTGAAAAAAACGCTGGGAGCGATCGTCAACATCACCGACATCCACGCCGAGCGCCCGCTCAAGAATTACGTCGTGTACAGCGTCGCCAAGGCCGGGCTGGTGGGACTGACGCGTTCACTCGCGCGCGAGCTCGCGCCGGAGGTCCGGGTCAACGCCGTCGCGCCGGGCCCGATTCTGTGGCCTGACGACGAGACCTTCGACGAGCTTTCCCGCCAGCGCATCATCTCGCATACGCCGCTCAAGCGCGAGGGCACGCCCGAGGACATCGCCAAGGCCGTGCATTTTCTGCTGGCCGAGGCGACCTATGTGACGGGAGAGACGATCAACGTCGATGGCGGGCGTCATGTGGCTTTGTAAACTGGCGCAGTAGATGCGGATTTATTCGCGTGCATCCATCAGGCCGATTTCCGCAGCGCGTTGCAGCGCCAACGGTCGACGCAGGCGCGCGACCGCCACTGCGAGCCTTTCCAGATAAGGGTCGACGATGCCGTGGGTGACCAGGGCGACCCGTGCGCGCTCGAGGTAATCCGCCGACGATCCGAATACACCCTGCGCGGCCGCGAGAACTTTCGCCTGCCTTGCCACTGTCAACCCGCCCGCATATTGCGGATGCGCGCGATCCACCACAAAGGCAAGCGCGGTCTGCGAATGTCCCGCCGGATTCAGCTTCACTTGCAACCAGCGCGGCTTGTATGAGCCGACGACCATTTCGCGCCGCCACAGCAGCGCAAGCTCGGCCCGAGCGCAGCGTGCGGGCAGCCGATACGCCACGCCGCGGCACGATCCTCCGCGATCCAGGCCGAGCACCAGGCCAGGTACTTCGATGGTTCCGCGCGTTCCCAGCGACCAGAGACAGAAACGGCGATGCAGGCCAGTGAGCAGCGCGGGTTTCGCGTCGGCAAACGGAAACAGCGGGTTCCACAACAGCGATCCGTAAGCGAACACCCACCATCCGGATCCTGCAGGTTTCTTGGCAAGGGTTGCCGCAAGAGAGGCCGCCAGCGCCTCATCCGACAGCGCTCGATGGGGATCGACCGTGGCCATATAGATCGCACGCATACGGCCCTCTTCGAGATCGCGGCGCGAGAGGCTCATGCGATCATGTCTCGGGTTCCGGATCGCGGGCAAGCTTCAGCAATTCGACTTGCGCCTGTCGCCGTTTCGCCGCGGTCGACTTGCCATGCGGGCCACCCTTGCCGAGCAGCGGGGAGCGCGCGATGGGGTTGCGCGGTTTGAGTGGTCCTCGCTGCTTGGCGCGCTTCATGTCCGGACGAACCGCCTCACGGCTGCCCACGATCGAAGGCGACGATCTTTGCCGGACCACGGTACGGTGTCGCACGCTCTCGCGGCAGGAAGAGCGCCTGCAGATCATTGAGAAACCGGCGTCCCAAGGGTGATGCTCGAAGGTTCATGTGGTCACGCTCGAGCAGGCCGCGTTTCTCGGCTTCCCCGAGCTCCTTTTCGACCAGCGTCAGCGGGAATCCGGTTCGCTCGCGGAACAATCCCACCGGTACTCCGTCGGCAAGCCGCAGCGCGTTGAGCATGAACTCGAAGCCGATTTCCGCGCGCGATACTTCGTGCTCCTCGACCAACGGCGCTCCCTGCTCCGCCCGCTCCATGTATTGCTCAGGCTTCTTGTAGCGGACCTGCCGCACGACACGGCTGGGAAAAGAGATCTTCGAATGCGCTCCGGCGCCGATCCCCAGATAATCGCCGAATCGCCAATAGTTCAGGTTGTGCCGGCACTCGGAGCCGGGACGGGCGTGCGCCGAGGTTTCATAGTGGACGTATCCGGACGCGCCCAGCTCCGTATCGACCAAGTCCCCGATATCCGCGGACAGCTCATCGTCCGGAAGCTTGGGCGGATGACGATGGAACAAGGTGTTCGGCTCGATCGTCAGATGATAAAAGGAGAGATGCGGCGGCGCGATGTTCAGTGCGGCCGCGACGTCGGCGCGCGCGTCGGCAAGCGTCTGGCCCGGCAGTGCATAGATCAGGTCCAGATTGACGTTGCCGAAGATTTCGAGCGCGGCAAGCGCCGCCGCCCGGGCTTCGCGCTCGTCGTGAACGCGTCCGAGCGCGCCGAGAAACCGCGGGTCGAAGCTCTGCACGCCAAGTGAGAGCCGGTTGATGCCCGCGGCCTTGAACGCCGCGAACTTCGCCCGCTCGAATGTTCCGGGGTTCGCTTCCAGCGTTATTTCTGCATCGGGCAGCATCGGGACGCGCGCGCGCACGCCCGCAAGAATGGCGTCGATCGACTCCGGCGAAAAAAGACTGGGAGTCCCGCCGCCCATGAACGCGCTGACGACGCGGCGTCCCCAGATCGAAGGCAGCGCAAATTCCAGGTCGCTCATCAGTGCCGCGACATAGCGCGCCTCGGGAACCTCGCCGCGGCGCTCGTGCGAGTTGAAATCGCAGTAGGGGCATTTCTTAAGACACCACGGAACGTGTATGTAAAGCGCGAGCGGCGGCAGAGCGTCGAATCGCGGCGCGGCGAGGGTAGGCTTGAGCACGATGCTCATCGCATCGATTCCAGGCGAGCGACCAGCGATCGGATCGCTTTGCCGCGATGCGAAAGCTCGTTCTTCTTCTCGAGAGGGAGCTCGGCACCGGTAAGACCCGTCTCGGCATCGAGAAAATGCGGGTCGTAACCGAAACCGCCGGTCCCGCGCGGCAGATCAATGATCGTTCCATCCCACCGGCCCTCGGCGAGTATCGGCTCGGGGTCGTCGCCATAACGCATGAGCGCGAGCATGCAGTAATAATGCGCGCGGCGATCAGCGATACCCGCGAGCTTTTCGACCAGCTTGGCGTTGTTGCGCGCGTCGGACGGAGGATCTCCTGCGAAGCGCGCCGACTGCACGCCGGGCGCGCCGTCCAGCGCGTCGACACATATGCCTGAGTCATCGGCGAGCGCGGGCAGATGCGCCAAGCTGCTGGCGTGACGCGCCTTGGTAAGGGCGTTTTCGACAAACGTATGATGAGGTTCGCCGGTTTCGGCGATGCCGAGCTCGGCTTGAGCGATCACTTCGATTCCCAGTGGTGTCAACAGGCGCCGGAATTCCCGCAGCTTGCCGCTATTGCCCGAGGCGAGCACGAGTCGCGGGATCATGGTCCGGGCGTCGACAGCGCCGCGGCGACCGGCCTTTGCGCCATCCTCATGTCATGCCCAGCGACTTTTTTTGCGCTCCGATCAATTCACCGATGCCGCCCTCGGCCAGCGCGACCAGGGTGTCCATTTCCGATCGCGAAAAGGTCGCGCCTTCCGCGGTACCCTGGATTTCGACGAAGCCGCCTGCGCCGGTCATGACCACGTTCATGTCGGTGTCGCAACTCGAATCTTCGCCATAATCGAGATCGAGCATCGCAACCCCGTCGACAATGCCGACCGACACCGCGGCGACGAAATTCCGCAGCGCCGGCGTCTCCGCGCTGAGTAAGCCCTGCGCCTTGCACCATGCGACCGCGTCGTAAAGTGCCACGCAGGCGCCGGTGATCGATGCGCAGCGCGTTCCGCCGTCGGCCTGCAGCACGTCGCAATCGATGCGGATGGTGCGTTCACCCCATTGCGAGAGATCCGCGATCGCGCGCAGGCTGCGGCCGATGAGGCGCTGGATTTCCTGGGTGCGGCCGCTTTGCTTGCCTTCGGCGGCTTCGCGACGCATGCGGGTGTTGGTCGCGCGCGGCAGCATCCCGTATTCGGCGGTTAGCCAGCCGCGGCCCTTACCCTTGAGGAATGGCGGCACGCCTTCCTCGACCGAGGCCGTGCACAGGACCCGCGTCTCGCCGCAATCGATCAGCGCCGAGCCTTCCGCGTGTCGCGCGTAATGACGCGTGATCGAAAGCGGGCGCAATTGGTCGGCGCGGCGGCCGCCTCGGCGATCGGTCATTGCGATCTCAGTTGCAAAGGACCGGATTATAGCGGCAGCGAGCGAGCGGCTCGCTGCTCACAGCGCATGCCTTAGCCGCCACCACGCAGCCGTCGCCGCGAGGCCCTCGTCCAGCGTATACGGCTGCGACCATCCGGCGAGGTCGCGAAATTGCTGCGCGTCGACTTCCAGCGATCCGAGCAAACGCGCGGCGACTGCGTGCCTGCCCGCGAGCGCGGCACCGGCACGCAACAAAGCGGCGGGCAGATGAAATAACCGCGCTGGCACGCCAAGCGCATTGCCGATCCGCTGCGCCAATTCGGACGTC
>DASXBW010000097.1:0-33408 GCA_036491495.1 Casimicrobiaceae bacterium | reverse complement strand
CCGACATCGAGGGCAGCACCAAACTCTGGCAGCAGAGCCCTGCGGCGATGGAGCTGGCGCTGGCTCGCCATAACGCGCTGCTACGCGGGGCCATCGAAAAAAACGATGGTTACGTCTTCAAGACGATGGGCGATGCGTTCTGCGCCGCGTTCCCCACGGCATCGAGCGCAGTTATGGCCGCCCTTGCGGCCCAGCGGGCCTTGACGCAGGAATCGTGGCCGGAATCCGCGCGCATCAGTGTCCGCATGGCACTCCACACTGGCGCGGCCGAGGTGCACGACAACGATTACGTCGGCCAACCGCTGAACCGTGTGGCGAGACTGCTCGGGGCCGGATATGGCGGGCAAGCTCTGCTCTCGCTGGCAACGCAGGAACTGGTCCGCGACGCTCTTTCTGCCGGGGTTACGCTGCGCGACATGGGCGAGCGGCGGCTGAAAGACCTTATTCGCCCGGAGCGCGTGTACCAGATGGTTGCGCCGGGGCTGCCGGCCGAGTTCCCACCGCTCAAGAGCCTCGACGCCCGTGCGCATAACCTCCCGATACAGTCGACCAGTTTCGTCGGCCGTGACCGGGAAATGCAGGAGGTCAAGACCCTGCTCCAGTCCGCGCGACTGGTCACCCTCACCGGCTCAGGCGGGGCGGGAAAGACGAGGCTTTCGTTGCAAGCTGGCGCGAACTGCGACTTTGCCGACGGCGTCTAGTTCGTGGAGCTGGCCCCGCTGACGGATCAGCGACTGGTAGCGCAGACCGTGGCAACGCTGCTCGGGATCAAGGAACAGCCGGGGGTCGCGATCACAGAGACGTTGACCAAGGAAACAAAGAACAAGGAGCTGCTGCTGCTCTTGGACAACTGCGAGCACCTGATCGTAGCATCGGCCCAATTGTGCCAATCGCTGCTTGCTGCCTGCGCGAACGTTCGCATTCTGGTCACCAGCCGCGAGGCGCTGCGCGTCCCGGGTGAGTCCACCTACCGGGTGCCGTCGCTGGCGACTCCTGACCCGAAGTCGAACGCCAGTGTCGAGGCGCTGACACAGTATGCGGCGGTGCAACTATTAATCGACCGTGCACTTGCCGTTAAGTCGTCGTTTCAGGTGAACAATGCCAATGCACCAGCTGTCGCCAGCATTTGCCACCACCTCGATGGCATCCCGCTCGCCATCGAACTGGCGGCGGCTCGACTGCGGTCGATGTCGATTGAAGAGGTGAATCAACGGCTCGATCAGCGGTTCCGCCTGCTCACCGGCGGTTCGCGCACGGCGCTGCCGCGCCAGCAGACGCTTCGCGCCCTGATCGACTGGAGCTACGAGGTGCTGAGTGACGCCGAGAGGGCGCTGCTCGATCGACTGTCAGTCTTTGCCGGTGGCTGGACTTTGGAAGCGGCGGAGCAGGTCTGCAGCGGCGAAATTATTGAGGAAGGGGAAGTGCTCGACCTTCTCACCTCGCTCGTCGACAAGAGCCTGATGCTCGCCGAGGATCATCGCGGCGCAACCCGCTACCGAATGCTGGAGACGGTGCGGCAGTATGCGAGCGACCGGTTGCGTGAGAGCAGCGAGGATGCGCGCGGGTGTGCGCGGCATCTAGCGCACTTCGCCAAGATGGCAGAGGAGGCTGAATCGAAGTTGATGGGCGCGGAGCAACCGGCTTGGCTCGACCGGCTGGAGACCGAGCACGACAACATTCGGTCGGCCTTGGCGTGGTCGTGCACAGCAGCCGGGGATGCCGCAGATGGACTGCGGCTGGTGGGTGCGATCTGGCGGTTCTGGCTTGTGCGCGGGTATTTTGAGGAAGGTCGCGGCTGGTTCTCTGGACCGCTCGCTGCCGCACCGGGCGAGCAGTCTAAGGAGGTCCGGGCGAATGCGCTCATCGGGGCGGGCGTATTGGCGCGGCACCAATGCGACTATCCCGCCGCCCGGGCACGGTACGAGGAAAGCCTGGCGATCTCGCAGCAGCTAGGCAACCGGCGGGGCATTGCCGCCTCGGTGAACAACTTGGCCAACGTGGCCTCCGAGCAAGGCGACTTTGCAACCGCCCAGAAGCTGTATGAGGAGAGCTTGGCGATCAAGCGTGAGCTGGGTGATCGGTGGGGCATTTCCGCCTCGCTCAACAACCTTGGAAACCTGTCCTATCGAGATCATTCCGAAGATCCGCTTGTTATCTGGCGAGCACGAACGTGATCGCTGGTTGACGCAAGCGGAAGCGGATCGCCTGGTCGAGGTAACAGCACCGCACATGAAGGTGCTGATTCGCTTTGCCTTGGCGACTGGCTGCCGGGCGCGAGAGATTACTGGCTTGGAATGGGGTCGGGTGGATGTGAAGCGGAGTACCGCCTGGTTGGACCAGACCAAGAATGGCACGCCGCGAGGCGTTCCGTTGAATCGAGATGCAGTGGAAGTGCTGGAAGCTGAGCGGGGCAAGCATCCGGTGTTCTGCTTCACGTATCGCGGCGAACCAATCGCTTGGGAATTGACCAACAGCGCTTGGAAGCAGGCAACACGCAAAGCCGGCATTACGGATTTCCGCTTCCACGACCTGCATCTGGCGGCTGCAGCGACGAGAATCGAGCGCGGCCGTGACCGAAAGTGATCGAATTGGCACGTTTTTGTCACGTTCCAAAAAGACAAAGGGCCAGCCGTTAAGCTAACCCTTTGAAAGATTTGGTAGGCCGTGCAGGGATCGAACCTGCGACCAACGGATTAAGAGTCCACGCCAGAAACTCTCCTATCCTATTGATTGTTCATCGACTTTCACAGGTTGGGTGATTAATATTAGGACGAGATAGCGCCTCTGGGAGCCGCGCATATACTAAGGATGCCGAAAAATATTTAACAGTTTGAGTCTGCAACACGCGGTCCCCATGCGAGTTCGATTTCGCCGGGCCGGAGTCCACCTGAAGGGGTCGATCTTTAACCGCGTGCTCGCGACGCCCGCGCTGCTAAAATGATCTGATGGGAGCGAGCGACATCCTTGCCGACATTCTTCGCCTCCCGGCCGAGGAGCGCGCGCGGCTGGCCGTGGAGCTCATTCGCAGCCTCGATGGCGAGCCCGATCCAGGCGCGGCGGAAGCGTGGGACGCCGAGATTGAGCGCCGCGGTGCCGAGGTCGACATCGGCGCCGCTGAGACGATGTCTCTCGATGAGTACCGTGCTCACGTCCGTCAACGCAGAGCCGCTCGCGCGCGTCGTTGAAGGTCCGGATCCACCGACTCGCGGTCGCTGAGATCGATCACGAGGTCGACTATTACGAGTCGTGCCGTGTCGGGCTCGGAGCCGAGCTCGAAGACGAGCTTGATGCCGTGCTGGAGACGATGCTCCAGTTTCCCGAAGCAGCACCGCAGTGGCGAAATCGGCCGGACCGCCGATTCGCCGTGCTGGATCGCTTTCCGTTCGCTGTTCCGTATCAGATCAAGCGCGAAGAGATCGTGATCCTCGCACTCGCACACACAAGCCGGCGTCCAGGATATTGGTCACGCCGCCGTTGAGGCAGCCCCATGCGGGTGGTTCTTGTTCGAATAACAGCGTGACTTAAATAATGGCGCATGATCATCTTGGCAGTTCGGCCGCTTGCCGTCGTTGAAGTCCAACGACGGCAGTTGATGCCGAGGGTCGAAGCCGAGGATTATCATCTCCATGGCGCGCAAGAAGAAAACCCGCCAAGCTCCAAGGCGAAAGCGAATGACACGACGCGGACGGCTCAGTGCTGCCAGGGTCACCCGCTGGGTGGAGCAATACAAAGGAAAAGACATTGTTGCAGGCTATGCGAATTGGTTTGCCGTCGACCCGCTTTGTGCTGTCATAGAACTGCGCATACTCGGGGTGACAATCGACGCAGAACGGGAGAGCCGAATGAAGGCAGCGATCGAGGCCCGAACCACCGAGAGAAAACGTCGCCAGGAATTGCGATCGCAGGCCAGACTCGAACAGCTCCCTCCCAATTCGGACGAGACCTTTGCGTTCATCGCCGGATACACATCGGCTGGTGCACCGTATGGCATCACCTTCGAGGAACTTGGCGGCGAGCCGCCGTATTTTGATGACGAGGATGCAGAAATCGAACAGGCAGTTGCACCGGAGGCCGGTCACCTTGGTGGTCGCTCGGCAGAGCTGTTCGGCGCGAGCGTCATGAATCGCTACGACCCGTTACAGGCACCTGATCCGGCTGAGTGGCTCGACGTGGACGAACAGGAGAGACTCGATCGAGTCGAGCGCTATCATCGCCGCGCCAGAATCGATTTGCCAAATTGCACGCTCCACGCGACGATTCACGTGGCTGTCGAGAACCAGCTTGCCGCGGACGACGAGCCGGCTGTACGGGCCCTCGCGCGTTTGATGAAGGAAGGGCTCTCAAGACACGACGCGGTCCACGCAATCGGCTCTTTGGTGGCGGAGCAGATTTATGATCTTCTCGAACTGAAGGACAGTCCGGAAGCATTACGTGCCCGATACTGTGCAGCGCTCGAGCGCCTCAACGCCGCTCAGTGGCGGGACGGTAGTGGCCGCTAACCGGGGCGCTACCGCCGGCCGGTGGCCGCCATACGGATTGGCCGTCGTCGGCCAAACTCTGAAGGTCAGATGCCCGGTAAAAATCTTCCCGAAAGCGGACAACCAGAAGCTGCGCTCCCTGGGTATTAAGGTCGACGACGTCCTGTAAAGTGGAGAGCAGATAGAGCATAGTTTCCGACAACATGGTCGCGGCCATCGGAATCGACGGGCGAGCAGCGTACATGAGCGGCCCTTCGGGCGGCGACGTGGGAATATACGCCAGCATCAGGCATCGCGATGCGCACCTGCGACATGGTTAAACGTGCGCGTGCTGACGGGCTTGTGGTGGAGAATAGATGAAAGCCGACGGATTATTCGCGCAGCCGCTGACTGACGAGGAGATCGAGCAGCTCGATAATTTTCTGAGCAGCGATTCGGCCCCAGAAGAAGCGATGGACATCTCGATGATGGACGGCTTTATCACTGCGCTCGCTTCGGGGCCCAACCTGATGATGCCGACTTTCATGTTGCGCTGGATTTGGGATGCGGAGAATGGCGAGGAGTCGCCAACTTTTGCGAATGCCGCAGAATCGAAGCACGTCGTCGGGTTGATCATTCGGTACTGGAACAGCATCAATGATGCGCTCAACAATGCGCTCGACGAGTACGAGCCCCTCGTCCTCGAGAGTGAATCGAGCGGCAGAATGGTTTCCGTAATCGACGAATGGTGCACCGGATACTACAAATGCATCGCTATCGACCGGGCGGCGTGGACACCCTTGATGGCACAACACCCTGAATGGTTTACGGTGATCATGCTGTATGGGACGGAGGACGGCTGGGATCAATTGAAGCGGCGGCAGGACAGTATTGACGAGCATCAGGCATATGCGGACTCCCTGGCCAGCTCGGTTCGTAACATCCACCGTTATTGGGTGGAGCAGCGCAGACTGCAAATAGCGCGTGGCGAGGTGCCAGGCGTCATTGGCCGACGCGAGCCGCTACGCCGCGCGGTGAAGGTCGGACGTAACGACCCGTGTCCGTGCGCTTCAGGCAAAAAATACAAGCGCTGCCACGGCGCGACTGAGGGTGCCCAGGACGCCACAAATGAAATCAACCCATTTGATTTGACTCCAGCGGAGCATACTGCGACGGAAGCCGAGCGTTATCCGGTTCGCTCGCCGTTGAGTCAGCGCGTCGTGCGCGACGGAACAGCCGTCGAGATCGAAATCTACGACGATGGCAACGGCGCCTGGCTGCTCGAGGTAGTCGATGCATTCGGGACTTCGACGGTTTGGGACGACTCCTTTGCAACTGACCGTGCCGCATTGGCCGAGGCGTTGAAGACGATCGACACCGAAGGGATTGTGTCGGTAATTAGCTCGACACCCACGGGCGCGACTCGACATTGATCAGCAATGTAGTTCGCCTAATCCCCGGAACCTTGGCGCGGGTCACAAAGAAGCTACCGGGCTCGTGGAAGCGGCACAGGCGGGCGAAGTCGAGATAGCCGCGGTCCATGACGCGTCCGATGCTATGAACGTCCAACTCGACCTTTTCATTGACTCACGGGCGGTCATGCTCGCCAACCAAACCATCGCCGCCCTCTCGGCGCGCGATGCGAGCCTCGCTGCGAGCAGCCTCGCCACGCTGCGCTGCGAGGCGCCCGATTATCCGAGCCTACCTGCCCTCGACGTGCTCACCCGCGCACTCGGTGAATGGCGCCGACCTGCCGCCGATCCGGCGGCGATTGCCGGCACGGTGGCGTGGCTCGAGGATGAGATTGCGCCCGCCGCCCAGCAAGGGCTGGGAACAGCCGCTCAAGCCTTCGTTGGCGCCTTCTTTCACGACTTGGCCGAGGTGGCGCGCGGACTTGCCTACGAAGTGACGCGTCCCATGGCCCATCGTGCGTGGTTGTGTCTGCGCTGCGGCGAGTGGGCAGACGCAGAGGAAGCGGCGTACGCTATCCCGCGCGCCAACCAGACTTCGGACGCGTTGCATTGGCTGTGCGTCGCGCGTTATCGGCAGCGCGGGCTTGGTGCGGCGCGGTCTGCACTCTTCGTTCTGGCCTGGCACGTCCCACAGCGGCTCGCGTCGACCCTTGCCGAGTTGGGCGATGAGCTGCTCGATCGAGACTGGCAGGCGTTCGAGCGCGCGTGCGAGTGGGAAACCCTCGAAGAGGCTCAACTGCCCGCGTGGTTCCCTGCGTGGTACCTGCTCGAGCATCCCGCGGTGGGCAAGGAGCTGGACAACGTAGAGTTTCCGGACTCGTCGCCCGCCCACGCTGCGCGTCTGCTGTTGTACATCCTCGACCTCGAACGACACGGGAATTGGCGGACGCTGACCGTACAGCGCGAGCAACTGCGTGTCCTGAACCCGGACCTGTTTGCTCTCTACATGCGGCGCCGTACAGTGCAGTACCTCTGATGTGCGGGAACTGCGGGAAATCATTGGCTGCGGGATCCTTATCCATCTCGATGAGTCCATCCAGCGCGTCAGGCCTCGAACTGATCGGCGATCGAGAGCCTGCGGATCCGCTGCCGGTCGCGGCGAAGATCGCTGTTGCACAGCGCGGCGCAATCGGCGGTACTTGGGCTCCCCGACACCGCCGAGCGGCAAGCCAAAGTCCGACGGAATCAGGTGCACCTGAATGTCGCGCGGTGCGACGTTTCACGAGCGGTTTTTCGCAGCCCGGTCATGAATAGAATTCATTGTGCAACCGTTCAATCCGTTGCTCGCGAGAAGACCCGCTCAAGTCCCCGCATTCATGCGACTGTCAGCGGTAGTGTTCACTGACGCTGTTAAATAAATCGGCCGCTGTTAAATATTTATTTGGCCGTGTTGGTATCCACTATCGCCGAAACCCGCGGTGTTGGTGGGCCGTGTAGGGATCGAACCTACGACCAACGGATTAAGAGTCCGCTGCTCTACCAGCTGAGCTAACGACCCGCGACTGCGAACTTCAGGACCGGCGCATCACCCGCAGACACTCCGGGCGAAGGCGCGGATTATACGCGGCGCCGGCGAGTGCGGGCAACCTCAGTTCACCTCAGTTCGCTTCACCTCGCGGGTTGCAGACCGGCTTTGCGCGCCAGATATTCGCGCCAGATGAACCAGCCGACGAACACATCGAGCAACGCGAAGATCAGGAGCGCGGGGGAGTGGGT
Organism: Casimicrobiaceae bacterium; assembly: GCA_036491495.1. Taxonomy (GTDB): domain Bacteria; phylum Pseudomonadota; class Gammaproteobacteria; order Burkholderiales; family Casimicrobiaceae; genus PALSA-1003. The sequence continues at coordinate 25,763 of DASXBW010000097.1, read as the reverse complement.
ATGGGTATAGCGGTAGAGCTGATAGACGACGAACAGCGCGATGAACCACAACGCGGCGGGAAAGGCCCAAAGCTTCTCGCGCCACAGCGCGTAGACCAGAAAAATCTTGACCAGTCCGTGACCAACGAGATAGATGCTGGCAAACAGCTTGGTGTCGAGCGATAAGCTTTCGAGCAAATGCTCCGCTGCATCGGCGAGCCAGTCGTGGGATTCGCTTAACTCGTGCGCCACGAGCCACCGGACGACGGTATCGAGCGAACGCAGCGGCACGAATAGAATCAGCAAGCCGCCTATGGTCTCCAGCGCTCCGTCGGCGCCCTTGACGAAAATGGCGAGTTCGAACAGCCGGTGCAAGCCCTTGCCGCCTTTCGTCGGCCTCATGTGGCGGGAGAGCGAGACACCTGGGTTTGCTTGCGGCGTTTGGTGGTTGACTCAGGATGAAGCCGACACGCGCGATCATCGGTACCGACTCTATCCTGCGAGGGCACAAGCGGAGCTCAGATTGCGGTGAAGCAATGGGTTCTTACAAGTCCGCCGCATCCGCCGGCAAACGTTCAGCCCCCCCGTTCGCCGTCTATCGTCCACTGGTAGGCCGTACTGGACTTGAACCAGTGACCAACGGATTAAAAGTCCGCTGCTCTACCAACTGAGCTAACGGCCCCCTGGGGGCGCGGATTATAGCTAATCAGCAACCGCCGCGCAAAGAAGACTGGACGTGCACGGCGTCAGAAATTCGATCGCTAGTTGAGGTCGCGCGTAAGCGCACTCGGGAGGGACAGGAAATCGATGCCTTCGTCGCGCAATTCGGCCGCTTCCTCGCGGGTCGCCTGACCTCGTATCGAGCGCTTGGGCACTTCCTCGTAGTGAATCTTGCGAGCTTCCTCGGCAAATCCCGCGCCGACGTTATCGCTATGGGCAATGAGCTGCCGCAAGGCCTTGAGCGTTTCGCCCTCCGGCTGGATCTGGAGCGCCGGCGCCTCTTCCCGCTCGGCGGTGGGCGCCGTCGCGCGGCCCACCTGCACGTTCACCGAAGGGCGGCGCTCGATCACCGCATCGTCGCAAATCGGGCAACGCACCAGTGTGCCCTCGCTCTGCCGCGCGAAATCGTCGGCCGAGGCAAACCAACCCTCGAACCGGTGCTGATGCGTACAGATCAGGTCGTAAACAATCATTGCACTGCCTTCTAAGCCTGCCCGATGCGCCAATACTGGTATTTCAATGCCGCCACGCAACCCGCCACGATCGACAACGAAGCAATAACCGATCCTATCGCCAGGGTCGACAAACCGGTCAGGCCCTGGCCGATCGTGCAGCCGAGCGCTGTGACCCCTCCAAAACCCATTAACACTCCGCCGACGATATGGTTGACGAGGTCTTCGACTGAGGCAAAGCCTTCCCAGCGGAAGGTCCGCGTCGCCAGCGCCACGGCACCCGATCCCAGCAGCATACCTAATACCCCTGCAACGCCAAAGGTCACAATCTTGGATTGATCGCTCCATAGCATAAGGAGTTCCAGGAGATAGGCAACCGGCGCGACGAACGAAAACGACTCGGCTTTGCCCGAATTGGTGGCCAGGAACGCCTCCTCCAAGGTGCGGGGATCTTCGGCAAGGTGGCCGATATGCCCGGAAACGTACCAGCCGCCCACGACCACCGCGCCGATGACTACGCCGCCGGCGATCATTTCGCGACTGGCGCGGAAATCAGGGCTGCCAAGTGCCCAAAGCGCGAAAATCGCCGCGACCGCGAGGGGCAGACCGAGCGTGACCAAGGTACCGCCTCCGACGAGTGCCGCCACAACGCTGGGCAGGTCCGAGCGAGAAGCGCCCAGCGTCGCGGTATCGAAACGAAAAACGTCGAGCGCATTAACCCGCCAGACGGCGAACAGCCCCTTCAAGGTCATGTACGCCGAAACCGCAAGCACGATCAGCACGATGAGCGATTTGAGATTGCCCCCTCCTATCCGGATCAGCGTCTTGCTGCCGCAACCCGAAGCGAGCGTCATACCGAATCCGAACAGCAGGCCGCCGACAATGTGTGACAACCACGAAACCTTGGCCGTCGTGTAGATCGTCTTCGAAAGGTCCACCGTTGCCGTGCTTTCGAGCAGGGTTGCACCGGCAATCGCGACCGCAATCGCTAACAGCCACATGCGCATGCGCCGCCAGTCGCCGACATGGACGACATCGGTGATCGCCCCCATGGTGCAGAAATTGGCGCGATTGGCGACCGCACCGAACACCAGCGCAAGCGCGAAGGCCAGCCAGGCAACTTCGTCCGGCAGATGATTGAGATTCTGCATCGCGCAATTATCTCATGTGCCTCTCGCGTCCTTTTGCGTAACCCCGTTCGAACTGCCCGTCCGTTTAAGGCTTGTGAGCGACGCTCTTGTCGCGATCGAAGGGACAAGCCATGCAATCGAAATGGAGATACAGTGCGGCGATCGCCGCGTTCGTGGGTGCGATGAGCGCGATGGCCGTCGCTGGCGCCGCGCAAGCGCATTGGCCGACGGAACGAGTCAGCGTCGACATCATCGATCGCACCGATGGCCGGGTACTGCCCATCTATACCCATGAGGGCCGCCGGTACGTGGTCGGCAAACCCGGCAACGAATATGCGATTCGCGTGCACAACGGCGGCGGTGGGCGCGCGCTCGCGGTCATGAGCGTCGATGGCGTCAATGTCATCACCGGCGACACTGCGTCGCCGTCGCAATCCGGTTATGTGCTCGATGCCCATGGGAGCTTCGAGATCGCCGGCTGGCGCACGAGTCAGTCGCGTACGGCAGCCTTCTTTTTCACCACGCTCGCGAATTCCTACGCCACGCGGACCGGCCGCCCCGACAACGTCGGCGTCATCGGCGTGGCGGTCTTCCGCGAGAGGCCGCGGGTCGTGCAGCAATTCGGAGGCAAGCTCGAAAGGCAAGAGGCGGCGCGCGACGAGGCCGATCGCCCAGCGTCACCGGCGGCGTCTGGATCGTCGCGGGAAAGTGCGGATTCGGGAGCGGTGGTCGAGAAGAGGTCACAGATCGGCACCGGCTATGGGCGAAGCGAAACCTCGTACGCGCAGTACACCGACTTCCAACGCGCGAGCGACACGCCGACGGAGACGATCGCGATCTACTACGATTCCTACGAGAATCTGCTCGCGCAGGGTGTGCCGGTGGGCAGGACGCCGATTGCCAGAGCAAGGCCCGAGCCGTTCCCCGACTGGGGGCATTTCGCGCCGCCGCCGCGTTAACCCGAGCGCGGCTCCAACGCCGCGGGGCCACGCTTGCCACTCCATAGGCCTGCTCGCATACTGGGCGGGCCATGCCCGCCTCCGCCGCGACCAGCGACGAAGACTTGATGCTCGCGTACGCCGCCGGAGACGCGGCGGCGTTCGATGCTCTGTACGCTCGCCACAAAGGCGGCGTCTATCGTTATCTGCTGCGCCAATGCCGGCAGGGTGTGGCGGTCGATGAACTTTTCCAGGATGTGTGGATGAATCTGATCCGAGCTCGCGGGAGCTACACGCCATCGGCGAAGTTCTCGACTTATCTCTACCGTCTCGCGCACAACCGGTTGATCGACCATTACCGCGCGAGTGGCCAGGTCCGGCTTGTCTCCGCGGATGACGAGGCACACGAGGAAGCGGTCGCTGCGCTCCCTGCCGCCCGCAGCCTGGAACCGGAGACCCGCGCCGAAAATCGCGAGCTTGGAGAGCGCCTGAAAGGCGCCGTCGCGTCGTTGCCGCCGCTGCAGCGCGATGCTTTTCTCCTGCAGCAGGAGGCAGGACTCTCGCTCAATGAGATCGCAGAGTTGACCGGGGTCGGCGTCGAAACGGTCAAGAGCCGACTGCGTTACGCGGTAAACAAATTGCGAAACGATTTGTCCGACCTTCGTGAAGTCGAGCGATGAGCGAGCGAAACGGATGGATAACTGAACGCCAAGTGAGCGATAGCTAAGCGATGAGCAAGTCATGAGCGAGATCGACCGCAAACTCGACGCGGCCTGGCGCGCCGCGAGCCGCGAGCAGCCGCCCGCGGCCCTCGACGACGCGATTCGCGCCGCCGCGAGGCGGGAAATTGGGGCGAGGCCTGGTGGCTTCGGCGCGGCGCCGCGCTGGTGGCCGCTTGCCGCCGCAGCTACCGTGGCAGCCATCGCGGTCGGCATCGTTCAGATGACGCCGCCCGAGCGGGTGACACCGACCGCGATGACCGCCGCGAACAATGCCGCGACCGACGTCGCGCCGCGCGACGTCAAACCGGACAGCGACAAGCCGAGTGCCAACCAACCGCAGCGCGAGGCGCCGAGCCTCGTGGCTGCGCCAGAAGCACTGCGCGATGCGAGCAAACCCACCGCCAAGGAGCAGGGCCGCGGCGCGGGCGACGACGAAAACGATCGCGGTGTGCTTGCCCGCAGCCGCTCGGACAGTTTCGCGGCCCCGCCTAAAGGCGAGACGCGGGACGGGGCGGCTGCGCCCGTAAATAAATCGACGGCCAAGGAGCGGCGCCTCGACGCAGGCGGCGAAGACGATCGCGGCGGGCTTGCCCGCCAACGCTCCGACAGTTTGGCCACTCCGCCCCGCGCGCAGATTCAGGAAAAAAAGGCGTTTGACTCGCATCAGCAGGCGCCGCCGCAGCGCGCGGAAGAGGCGTCCGAACGCGACCAGGACTTGAAGCAGAAGGCCGAGAGCGCAGCGGCATCGCCAGCTGCGCGCCCCAATGCCGCCGCCTCGATTCCGCCGGCTTCAGCAGCGGCGCGCAACGAGCTCCAGCCATTTCCCGCGAGCCCGGCGCCGGCTCAGTCCGCCGTAAGCAACGCTCCGCCACCGATGGCCGCCAGAGAACCGGCATCCGCAGCGGCAAGCGCGCCCCCACCCGCTCCTGCGGTCGCCGCGGGCAAGCTCGCGGCGCAGTCGTCGGCGAGCGGCGCTCTATCCGGCAGCATGGCGAGCGCAGGCACGGGCGATGCGGAACCCGCGCCGGCGAAGGACGCCGCGGCGCTGGAAAAAAGAGCCGCCGCCATGACGGACAAGGTCACCGCCGAACGTCGCAAGGATATGGCGCCGCTCGCGCCCGATGAGTGGATCAAGCGCATCCGGCGTTTGATCGCGGAAGGCAAAAACGAAGACGCGGCCAAGGAGCTCCTTGCCTTTCGCCGGGAATACAAGGAACGCTCCGACGCGCTCCTTCCCAGCGACCTGCGATCGTTCAGGCAGTAGCGTGCTGAGCGCCTAAGCCGCGCAAGAGTCGCTTGATCGGGGCGGGCAGCGCCGCACCGGTTGCTTCCGGCAACGGCAGCCACACACAAGCGCCGTGACCCGAGTCCTCCATCCGCGCCGGCCAATGCGCGACACTGCATGGCAACGGCGTCAATCGCAATCGAAAATGCGTGAACGCGTGCTCGATCGGCATCAAGGCCGCACCCGCCGCAACCTCGGCGCCGAAGCGATCGCGGCAGTATGCGACGACATCGGTGGCGCACGCGACTTCCGGAAGGCTCCAGAGGCCGGCCCAGATGCCGGTCGGAGGCCGACGCTCGAGCAGAATCTCGCCCCCGCGTTCAATCAGGAGGACGGCGACTTCGCGCTGCGGCAGCGGTTTTCGAGGGCGCGACAGAGGCAGCTCGCCGATGCGATTCTCTCGCCGCGCGACGCAGTCGGCGGCGACCGGGCAGCGCGCACAGTCCGGCGTCGAGCGCACGCACACCATCGCGCCAAGGTCCATCAGCGCCTGCGTATACGGTTCGATCCCCGCACGCGGCAGTAAATCCTCGGCTCGCGACCAGAGCGCTCGCAGGACGGCGGGATCGCCGGCGTGGCCCTCGACACCCTGGTGCCGCGCCAGCACCCGCTTGACGTTGCCGTCGAGAATCGCGCCGCGCTCGCCACCGGCAAAGGCGGCAATCGCGGCAGCGGTAGAGCGGCCGACACCCGGCAGCGTCGCAAGCGCCGCGGCATCGCGCGGAAAAACGCCGCCATGGCGGCCGACGACTTCTTGCGCGGCGCGATGCAACAGATGCGCGCGACGGTAGTAGCCCAATCCGCTCCACGACTGCAGCACTGCGTCGATCGAAGCCGCGGCGAGCGATTGAACGTCGGGGAAGACACCCAGGAAACGCCGGTAGTACGGCATCACCGTCGCCACCTGCGTCTGCTGCAGCATGATTTCGGAAACCCAGATGCGGTACGCGTCGCGCGTGTTCTGCCACGGCAGATCGCGCCGGCCCGCATGTTCCTGCCAACTGATGAGCCGCGCCGAAAACGACCTCATGCGCGTCGACCCGAGCGCTAACGGCCCGTCAGCCGCTGGCGTGCCTTGCCGGCCGCCTCCGAGGTCGGATACTTGGCGACGATTTCCTGGAACGTCTTCCTTGCGCCGCCGTTGTCGCCGAGCTCAATCTGGGCGCTCGCGATGTTGAGCAGCGCGTCGGGCACTTTCTGGCTATCGGGGAACGCAGCGAGCAACTGGCGCTGGGTCGCGATGGCGTTGCGGAAATCCTTTTGCGCGTACTGTGCGTTGCCGGCCCAATACATCGCCGAAGGCGCCAGGGGGCTTCGCGGATAGGTGCGCGCGAACGCCTGGAAGCTCGCCGTCGCCGCGGAATAATTGCCGCTCTTGAACAGGTCAAGCGCGGCATCGTACGCGCGCTGCTCGGCGGCTACGTCTCCGGGACGCGCTTGCGTTCCGGTAACGGGCGTCGGCCCCGCGCCGCCTGTCGTCGCAGGCGGCGCCTCGGTCGCCCCCGGCGTTGCACCCGCGGCCCCCGGTCCGCCCTCGAGCTTGCGCAGACGACTGTCCAGATCGAGGTAGAGATCGCGCTGCCGCTTTTGCGCCTGCTCCAGCTCGTAGGTCAGCACTTCGTATTGTCCGCGCAGCTTGGCGATGTCGGCCTTGATCTGCTCGACGTCCTTGAACAGATCGACAACCCCCGCGTTCTTCGTCTCCAGCGCATCCAGGCGCTGCGCCAGCGAGCGCTCGATCTGGTCGACGCGACCGCGAAGCGCCTCGATCCGCTTGCGCGCCTCGTCGTCGTCGAATATCGCCGCTCGCGACGGCGCGGTTGCCAGCTCAACGACGAGCAGGAACGCCAGCGCTGCCGGAGCGCCGAAACGCGCCACGCGCTATTCGCCCCGATAGACGAAGTCGTCGCGGCGATTCTCGGTCCACGCGCCTTCGTCGTGGCCGGGATTGCGCGGCTTTTCACTGCCGAAGCTCACGGTTTCGATCTGCGCATCCGTCGCTCCCAGCAGCAGCATCATCTTCTTCACCGCGTCGGCGCGGCGCTGGCCGAGGGCGATGTTGTACTCACGGCTGCCCCGCTCGTCGGTGTTGCCCTGGATCGTCATCCGCGCGCCTTTGTCGCCCTGCAGGTAGCGGGCGTGCGCGTCGATCAGCGGCTTGTAGTCGTCCTTGACCGCGTAGCTGTCGAAGTCGAAATAGACGTTACGCTTGGAAAGAATGCTGCTCGGATCGCGCAGTCGATTCGATTGACTACCGGAGGCAGTGCCGGTGACATTGCCGGTGGTGGTACCCGACGTGGCCGCGCCCGAAGTTCCGGAGCCCACGTTGCGGTCCTCGACCGGCGCCGCCGAATCGGTGGTCGGCGTCGTGCTGCATGCGGCGAGCAAGCTCGCGAACAATGCGCTGATCAATAGTTTCTGGACCGAATATTGCATGTTGACCTCCTGAGATTGGCGAAAGGTAGCGATGGTGGGCCAGGGGCGCGCCCCGCTCACTTGAGAAGCGGGCCCCACGCGGGCTCGCGCACGTCGCTCGCGGCCGCGGTCAATCGCTGCTTGACACGGCCGTCGCTGGAGACTGCGGCCAATATACCACGGCCCCCAGTCTCCGACGCGTAGATGATCAGTTTGCCGTTGGGTGCGACGCTCGGCGATTCGTCGAGCGAGCCCTGGGTCAGGATCTGCACCTGCCGCGTCGCGAAATCCTGCAACGCAATGTTGAATCGCCCGCCGTCGCGGCGCACGAACACGAACCCTCGGCCATCGGGAAGATTCCGTGGCGAAACGTTGTAGCTGCCGTCGTAGGTCATCCGCTCGATCGCGCCGCTGCCGACGGTCAGCCGGTAGATCTGCGGGCTGCCGCCACGGTCCGAGGTAAACAATATCGACCGGCCGTCGGCCGCAAAGTTCGCCTCGGTGTCGATTCCGGCGGAGCTCGTGAGCCGCTGCACGCCGCTGCCGTCCGCGTTCATCAGGTAGAGCTGCGATCCGCCGTCCTTGGTCAGCGTGACCGCCAGACGCGAGCTGTCCGGCGACCAGGCCGGCGCGCTGTTGCTGCCGCGGAAATTGGCGACGACCTGCCGTCCGCCCGTCGCCAGGGTTTGCACGTACACGATCGGCTTCTTGTTTTCGAGCGATACGTAGGCGATGCGAGTGCCGTCCGGCGACCAGACCGGAGAGAGCAGCGGCTCGTTGGAGCTCACGATCGATTGCGGGTTGAAGCCGTCCGCCTCGGCGACGAGCAGCTCGTAGCGCGGCCCCTGCTTGGCGATGTAGGCGATGCGAGTGCTGAACACGCCGACATCGCCGGTCAGCTTTTCATAGATGGTGTCGGCAATCCGGTGCGCGGTCGCACGAAGTTGCGCCGGCGGGACGACGTAAGTAACGGCCGCGAGTTGGGCTTGCTTGACCGTATCGAGCAGCGCGAAACGCACTTCGATCCGGCCGTCCTGCTGCGGCGCCATGCTCCCGACCACGACAGCGTCGGCGCCACGCGAGGTCCAATCGCCGTAGCGCACCTCCTCGGCCCGCGCCGGGCGCGGAACGACTCCGCCCGCGTCGACCACTTTGAACAGGCCGCTTCGCGCAAGGTCGGCGCTGACAACGGCGGTCGTGCTCAACGGGTACGCGTCGCTCGCGAAAGGCACAATGGCGATCGGGATGGTGGTCGCGCCGCCACCGACGATTTCGATCGTGAGCTGGGCGCGGGCTACGCCTGCGATCAGCAAACAGAGCAACGCCAGAGCCCAAGCCGCGCGGGATAGAGAACGGGTCATGAGAGTCCAGAGAACGAGCAATCGATTAGCGTCGTCACATCAACCACGTGGCGTACGCGAGGACGTCCGGACAATTATAACGAACGCGAATATGAAATCGGGTCAGTCGCTGATCAGGGAGCAAACGACGGAGCCTTCACGGTTCCCTCGAGACCCGCGGTGTCACGCAGGCCGTCGAGAGCGCGGCGCGCATCCTCTCGCGTCGGGTATGGTCCTACAAAGACACGAAACAGGCCGTCAATCTGGCGCACCTTGGCTTCGACGGCCGGACCTGTCGTTTGGTTCGCCAGATGGGCGACGAAGTTTTGAGCGTTGGCATTGTTGGCGAAGGCGCCGAGTTGCACCACATAGCCGCCCGCTTCCTGTCCGATCGGAACCGCTGCCGCCGGCGCGGCGTCGACCGCGGCGACCAGCGGCAGAGGTGTCGTGGCAATGACCGGTGGCGCCGCAGCGGGCAGGATGCTTTCGACGTCGACTTCGCCGCTGCCCTTTTGCGCGATGCCAAGCCGATAGGCGGCCGCAAATGAAAGGTCGATGACGCGGCCCGGATGAAACGGACCGCGGTCATTCACGCGCACGATGACGCTTTGCCCGGTGGCGACATTGGTCACGCGCGCGTAGGAAGGCAGCGGCAATGTTGGATGCGCCGCGGTCATGCCGTACATGTCGTAGGTCTCGCCGGTCGCGGTCTTGCTGTTGTGGAATTTGCGCCCGTACCACGAGGCGATGCCGCGCTCCTTGTAGGGACGCAGCGTGGTCGCCGGAACATAGTCGCGCCCGAAAACAGCGTAGGGGCGATTGGCGAAACGATGGAGCGACTCGAGCTGCGGCGTGGCGTCGGGAATCGCCTCGAGATTGGGCGGTGGATTAGCACCCGGGCCGTCATCCTTGTAATAGCCGCCGCGCTTGGGGGTGTCGTCGATAGCCGGAAGGGACGGCGTTTCGCGACGGCTGGTCGACGTGCACGCCAGAAGCACTGTTGCGACGAGCGCAATCAGCGGCCACAGCAGCCAGCGATGCGCGTGCCGCCGCGCATTTTGACCGTAGGGCGTCACCGACATATTGTCGCGGATTATACGTTGTGCGCAGCCTGCACTTGCGCGGCTGGAAGACGATGATGCGATGGACGCTGGTTGGCTACTGGGCCGTCGTCCTGCTGGGCATCGCCACCTATCGCGTCTGGTACGCCTAGCGGCCGGTATACGACGACGCCAAGGCGCCCCGGAGGCTTCCTATGTTTTGACGAGCTTGCGATTCGCCTGCACGCTCATCAAGATGCCCAGACCGATGAACAGGCTCACCAGCGCGCTGCCGCCGAAGGAAATCAGCGGCAGCGGAACGCCGACGATCGGAAGCAGCCCGCTGACCATCGCCATGTTGACGAATGCATAGCTGAAGAACATAAGCGTGATCGCACCTGCGGTGAGCCGCGCGAAGAGCGTCGAGGCGTTTATCGTGATCACGAATGCGCGCCCGATCAGCAGCAGGTACAGAACAAGCAGCAACGCGCTTCCGATCAACCCGAACTCCTCCCCGAACACGGCAAAGATGAAGTCGGTGTGCCGCTCCGGCAGGAAATCGAGGTGCGTCTGCGTGCCGTTGAGCCAGCCTTTGCCGATAACGCCGCCGGAGCCGAGCGCGATCGACGCCTGCGTGCTGTGATATCCCGATCCCAGAGGATCGCGCGCAGGGTCGAGGAAGGTCAGTATCCGTTCCTGCTGATAATCGTGCAGGTGCGGCCAGACCAGCGGTGCTGCCGCGGCCGCCGCGACCAGGAGGCCGAGCATGATCTTCCACGACAGACCCGCAAGGTAGAGCACGTAAAAACCGGACGCGCCGATCATCAGCGCGGTTCCCAGATCGGGCTCGCGCTTGATCAGCCAGACCGGCGCGGCGATGAGCACCACGGCGAGGATGAAATCGCGGAAGCGAACGCGCGTCTCGTGCTTCTGAAAATACCAGGCAAGCATCAGCGGGAGTGCGATCTTCATCAGCTCGGAAGGCTGAAAGCGGGCAAAGCCGAAATTGAGCCAGCGGCGCGATCCATTGACCACGGTCCCGCCTACCGCCACCGCGATCAGCAGCAGCACCCCCACGATGTACAGCGGCAGGGCCGCCCGCGCCAATTGACGCGGGGCAATGTTCGCCACCACCCACATCAGCAACAACGCGAATCCCAGTGACATAACCTGGCTCGTGACGCGCGAAATGCTCTGGTCCGACGCGGAAAACAACGTGATGAGCCCGATGCCGACGATCGCCAGCGCTGCCGCCATGAGGTAGCTGTCCACGCGGCGCACTAGCACTTCCCAGATCCTGGCCAGCAGTGCGAAGAATTTTCCCATTGGCTTGAGCGCTAGCGGACCCCTAGTCGCTTTCGTCTTCCGGCTCGCGCGGTCCGGTGCCGGGCGGCGCAGGAGCGCGCGGCTTCTGCCCGAGAAGGTAGTAATCGAATATGGCTCGCGTAATCGGCGCCGCGGCCTGCGCACCGAATCCGCCGTTCTCGACCAGCACCGCGATCGCGATCCTGGGCTGATCGGCGGGAGCATAGGCGATGTACCAGGCATGATCGCGAAGACGCTCGTCGACCTGCTTTGAGTACTTTTCTCCCTTGAGTGAATAGACCTGCGAGGTGCCGGTCTTGCCCGCCGAGACATATTTGGTGCCGACGAATGCCTGCGCGCTGGTCCCTTCGCGCGGAACGCCGACGAGTGCGTTCTTGATTACCGCCAGGTGCTCGGGCTTGACGTGGAGCGCTTGGGTGGGTTGCAGCGCGATCTGTCGTACGGTGCCGTCCTTGACGTTTTCGACGCTCTTGACCAGGTGCGGAGCGAGCGCGACGCCGTCGTTGGCGATGATCGCGATGGCTTGCGCCTGCTGGATCGGCGTGAACGCGTTATAGCCCTGCCCGATGCCCGCCGAAATCGAGTCGCCGAGATACCACTTGTCCTTGAATCGTTCGCGCTTCCACGCGCGCGACGGCAGCACGCCGAGAAGCTCGCCCTCGATATCGATGCCCGTCTTGCGCCCGAAGCTGAACTGCGACAGGAAGGCGTGGGTGTCGTCGATGTCGGTTTCGCCGGCGAGCATGTAGTAATAGGTGTCGCAGGAGACGACGATCGACTTGAACATGTCGACGTAGCCGTGCCCTCCTGGCTTGTCGTCGCGGAATCGATGCGCGGCTCCGGCTATCTGGTAGAAGCCGGGGTCGAAGATCGTTTGCGCCGCCGTGCGCTTGCCCGATGTCAGCGCCGCCAGCGCAAGGTAGGGCTTGATGCTCGAGCCGGGAGGATAGGCGCCGCGCAGCGGCCGATTCAAAAGCGGCTTGTCGGGAGAATCGTTGAGCAATTCCCAGTTCGCCGGGTCGATGCCGTCGACGAAAAGATTGGGATCGAACCCCGGCTTGGAGACGAACGCGAGCACGTCACCGGTCGCCGGCTCGATCGCGACCAGCGCGCCTCGCCGGTCGCCAAACGCCGCCTCGGCGGCCTGCTGCAGCCTGATATCCAGCGCGAGCTTCAGGTTGTTGCCGGAAATGGGCGGCGTGCGCGACAGCGTGCGAACGGCGCGGCCGCCGGCGTCGACCTCGACTTCTTCCCATCCGGTGGTGCCATGCAGCTCGCGCTCGTAGGCGAGCTCGACGCCGACTTTGCCAATGTAATCGGACCCCTTGTAGTTGGCGGTTTCGTTCCAGGAGTCGATGCGCTCGACGTCTTTATCGTTGATGCGGCTGATGTAGCCGGTCACGTGCGAGGCGACCTCGCCGAAAGGATACTGGCGGAACAGGCGCGCCTTGATCTCAACACCCGGAAAACGGTAGCGATTGACTGCAAATCGCGCGACCTCCTCGTCGGTCAGCCGCGTTCGCAGCGGCAGGCTCTCGAAGTTCTTCGACTCCTCGAGCAGCCGCTTGAATCGTTTGCGATCCCGCGCCTGAACATCGACGATGGTGGCCAGCCCATCGATGGTCTCGTCGAGATTCTTGACCCGCGACGGCATAACTTCGAGCGTGTAGGCGGAATAGCTCTGCGCCAGCACGACGCCGTTGCGGTCGGTCATCACGCCACGGTTGGGAACGATCGGCACGATGGCGATGCGATTGCTTTCCGCGAGCGTTTGATAATGCTGATGCTGGAACAGCTGGAGATAGACAAAACGGCCGAGGAGACCGCCGAACGCGACGATCACCATCGCGCCCGCGATCAACAGCCGCCTGCGAAAATGCAACAGCTCGCGCTGCGGGTCCCTCAGCTCCGGGCCGCTGATCATGCTCGGACGATCGCGGTTGGTAAAGAGTCGGCGCATCGAAGCTGCCCTATCTTTCCGCCGGGCGCCGCGGCCGTTGCGGCCCCTGCAGCAGGACCGTTATGAGCGGCCACAGGAGCGCTCCGACCAATGGCCCGACGGCGTAGGTCCATCGCGGCGTGGGTGCGCCGCCGACCACGCGGATTACCAGCACCAGCGCCGAGCACGCAAGGAGCAGAACCGCGACCTGCACCGCTTGCTGCCACAGTGGAAATCGCAGCACGCGCCGGCGAAAATACTCAGCGGCATAGGCGAGCACCGCGTAGGCCAACGCATGCTGCCCGAAAACGGTCGCGTCGGTGACATCCATCAGCAGTCCCACGCACCAGGCTATGCCGACACCGATCAGACGCGGCTCCTGGATGCACCAGTAGAGAAGCATTAGCGCCAGAAAATCGGGCTTGAGCAACAGGGCCACGCCGGATACCGGAAAAGTGTTCGCCACCAAACCGCAAACCAGCGTAAACAAGACAAACCACGGCTTGGCCGGGAGAAGAATTTCCTCCGGGCCTGCGGCGGCAAAGGGCGAGAGTTGCGCCATCGTTCTTCAGCCCCGCCGTCTTCCGCGACCCTTGCGAGGCGCATCGGCCTCCGAGGGCTCGTCGGGACGCGACAACGATACCGCGGCGCGGCTCAAGATCAATACCTGACCGTCGCGTTCGACTCCGGCGAGTGGTTTGCAGGTCACGCGGGCGAAGACCTGTCCCGTTTCGCGGTCGACCGATGTTACCTCGGCCACGGCGAGCCCGGCAGGATAGGTTCCATCGATGCCGGAGGTGACGAGCCGGTCGCCGGGCTGGATCTCGGCATTGGTATTGGGCGAAAGAAAGCGCAGCTCCGGCAGCCGTCCCGTCCCTGCGCCGTACATGACGCTGCGCAAGCCGCTGCGCTCTACTTTAATCGGCACCGCATGATCCTTGTCGGTTACCAGCGTCACTTCGGACATGTACGGAAAGACTCGCGTGACCTGGCCGACGACGCCGATCTCGTCGATCACCGCCTGGCCGATCTGCACCCCCGCGACATCACCCTTGTCGACGAACAGCTTCTGCGAAAACGGGTCTCGCCCGGAATAGAGCACCTCGGCCGCCGTGGCGGCCTCCGGGAACCGCGCCGCCATCTTGAGCAAGGCCCGCAGCCGCGCATTCTCCTGCTCGAGCAAGGGGAAGCCTTGCACCGCGGGAGCCTGCGCCAAAAGCTGCTGTTTCACTGCGGCGTTATCACTGGCGAGCGTGCGCTGCGAGGTGAAGTACGCGCCGAGGTAGGCAAACGCCTCGCCCGGCAACAGCACCGCGCGTTGCACCGGGTAGAGCGCCACAGCGACCGCCTGCCTCAAGTTCTCGAGGTAGCGGTAGCGCGTATCCGCGAACAGCAGCGCCAGCGACAGCAGCCCGAAAAATGCGAGCCGCGTAAGAGGAGAGGGACCGCGATGAAAGAATGGTGGCGGCTCGATCGAAATGTGGCGCATGGATCAGCGACCGGTCGCGTCGGCGAGAGCTTGGAGCTCGGGCCTCTAATCCGAGGTGAAGATGCCGGACAGCTTTTCCATGTTCTCGAGCGCCCTGCCGCAACCACGCACAACACAGGTCAACGGATCATCGGCTACGATCACCGGCAAACCCGTCTCTTCCATCAGCAGACGGTCGACGTCGCGCAGCAGCGCACCGCCCCCGGTGAGCACCATGCCACGCTCGGCAATGTCTGCGCCAAGCTCGGGCGGCGTGCGCTCCAACGCGCTCTTCACCGCCGAGACGATGCTGTTCAGCGGATCGGTCAACGCCTCGAGGATCTCGTTCGAAGACACGGTAAAGCTGCGTGGAATGCCTTCGGCAAGATTGCGGCCCTTGACTTCCATTTCCTTCACTTCCGAGCCGGGAAACGCGGAGCCGATGGTTTTCTTGATCATTTCCGCCGTGGTTTCACCGATCAGCATGCCGTAATTGCGTCGTATGTAGTTGACGATCGCCTCGTCGAATTTGTCGCCGCCGACGCGCACGCTGCCCGAGTACACCATGCCGCCGAGCGAGATCACGCCGACTTCGGTGGTGCCGCCACCAATGTCGACGACCATCGAGCCGGTTGCTTCCGATATCGGCAGGTCGGCGCCGATCGCCGCGGCCATCGGTTCCTCGATCAGGTACACCTTCGACGCGCCGGCGCCCAGCGCCGATTCGCGGATCGCGCGCCGTTCCACCTGTGTCGAGCCGCATGGGACGCAGATGATGATGCGAGGGCTGGGGGAAAAAAGCTTGGAGTCGAGCACTTTCTTGATGAACTGCTTCAACATCTGCTCGGTGACGGTGAAGTCGGCGATGACGCCATCCTTCATCGGACGAATGGCCGTGATGTTGCCCGGCGTGCGACCGAGCATCTGCTTTGCCGCAAGGCCTACTTCCTGAATCACGCGCTTGCCGTTGGGACCGCCTTCCTGGCGGATTGACACCACCGACGGCTCGTTCAACACGATGCCTTTGCCGCGTACATAAATCAGCGTATTGGCTGTTCCCAAGTCGATCGCAAGATCGCTGGAAAAGTAGCCTTTGAACATTTCGAACATGGAGACTTTCGGTTTGGAAGGCCGTCGGGTCGCGGCCTGCACACTTATGACAAGCGATTATGATACCCTCTCAGCCTTGTTTCTGCACCGTTTTCCTCCTGATCATGGCTCTTTCCGTCGACGACGTTCAACGCGCTGCGCACCTAGCACGGATCGAGATCACCGCCGCCGAGGCCGTCGATGTCCAAAACAAGCTCGAGGGTGTGTTCCGGATGATCGAGCGCATGCGCGCGGTCGATACCACCGGCATCGTGCCGATGTCGCACGCGCAGGATGTGATGTTGCCTCTGCGCGAGGACCGCGTGACCGAGAACGACCCTCACGCTGACAAGCGGGACCTCTATCAGCGCAATGCGCCCGCCGTCGAGGACGGATTGTATCTGGTGCCGAGAGTGATCGAATGAAACGCTTCATCGGGTGAGTTCGCCCCGCGATTGACCGCGGCTCCGGTATCTTCCGCGTGTCCCCATCAACGTTGATTGATTGTCCTTCGTGATTACTGCTTCCGTCGCCGAGCTCTCGCGCGCCTTGAACGCACGACGTCTGTCCAGCGTCGAGCTCACGGGGGCGCTCCTCGAGCGTATCGACGCCGCGAATCGAACCCTGAACGCGTTTCTCACCGTCGATGATGAAGGAGCGCTGGCCCGGGCCAAGGTCGCCGACGCGCGCATCGCCGCGGGAACCGCGTCGCCGCTGACCGGCATCCCGCTCGCGCACAAGGACGTAATCATGACCGAAGGGCTGCGCACGACGTGCGGCTCCAGAATGCTGGAGAACTTCATTGCGCCGTACAGCGCGTTTGTCGCCGAGAGGCTTGCGCAAGCCGGCATGGTGCTCCTCGGCAAGACCAACATGGACGAGTTTGCGATGGGCTCGTCCAACGAGAACTCGTATTTCGGGCCGGTCAGAAATCCGTGGAACACGACCTGCGTCGCGGGCGGAAGCTCAGGGGGCTCGGCCGCGGCCGTTGCAGCGCGACTGGTACCCGCAGCGACCGGCACCGACACGGGGGGCTCGATCCGGCAACCTGCCGCCCTGTCCGGGATCTGCGGGCTGAAGCCGACGTATGGCGTTTGTTCGCGCTACGGGCTGGTCGCTTTCGCGTCGAGCCTCGACACTCCCGGCGCGTTCGGCCAGACCGCCGAGGACTGCGCGCTGCTGCTCAACGCCATGGCCGGCCACGATGTGCGCGATTCGACCAGTCTCGATCGCCCGAATGAGGATTACACGCGGCTACTGAGCGCGAATGCGGGAGCGAAGCCGCTTGCCGGCGTTCGGATCGGCTTGCCGCGCGAATATTTCGGTGCTGGCACCGAGCCTGAGATCGCGAACGCGATCGAGGCCGCGATCGCCTCCTTCAGAGGCCTTGGCGCGACCAGCGTCGAGTTGAGCCTCCCCAACGTCGAATATTCGCTGCCGGTGTACTACGTGATCTCGCCGGCCGAAGCGTCGTCCAACCTGGCGCGCTTCGACGGTGTGCGTTACGGCCATCGCGCGGCGAAATACGACGACCTGACGGACATGTACAAGAAAACGCGCGCCGAAGGCTTCGGCGCCGAGGTGAAGCGCCGCATCCTGGTCGGGACCTACGTGCTCTCGCATGGGTATTACGATGCGTACTACCTGAAGGCGCAGCAGGTGCGGCGGCTGATCGCCGACGACTTCCAGCGCGCGTACCGGAGTTGCGACGTGATCGTCGGCCCGACCTCGCCGACGACGGCGTTCTGTTTGGGCGACAATACCGATGACCCGGTCAAGATGTACCTGAACGACATCTTTACCATCGCGAGCAACCTCACCGGCACGCCAGCCATTTCCATTCCCTGCGGCTTCGATGGCAAAGGACTGCCGATCGGCTTGCAGATCCAGGGCAATGCCTTCGCCGAGGCATTAATTCTGAATGTCGCGCATCGCTATCAGCAGACGACCGACTGGCATCGGCGCGTTCCCGCGGGCTTCGCGCCATGAAGTGGGAGGTCGTCATCGGGATCGAGACCCACACCCAGCTCTCGACCGCATCGAAGATCTTTTCGGGCGCATCCAGCGCCTTCGGAACGGTACCGAACAGCCAGGCGTCCGCGGTCGACATTGCGCTGCCCGGCGTCCTGCCGGTACTGAACAAGGGCGCCGTCGAGCGTGCGATCCGATTCGGCCTCGCGGTTGGCGGCACGATCAACAAGCGCAGCGTGTTCGCTCGCAAGAATTACTTCTATCCCGATCTGCCGAAGGGCTATCAAATATCGCAGTACGAGATTCCGGTTGTGCAGGGCGGCTCGATTGCGATCGTTTCGCCCACGCGTGGCGCGTTCAAGGTCGCTCTGACCCGCGCGCATCTCGAAGAGGACGCCGGCAAGTCGCTTCATGAAGACTTTCGCGGCATGACCGGCATCGACTTGAACCGCGCCGGCACGCCCTTGCTGGAGATCGTCTCCGAGCCGGAGTTGCGAAGCTCGGAAGAAGCGGTTGCCTATGCCAAGACGCTCCATTCCCTCGTCAAGTGGATCGGCATCTGCGACGGCAACATGCAGGAAGGCAGCTTCCGATGCGATGCCAACGTGTCGGTGCGCCGTGCCGGGGATGCCAGGCTCGGTACGCGATGCGAGATCAAGAACCTCAACAGCTTTCGCTTCATGCACCAGGCGATCGAGTTCGAAGTCCGTCGCCAGACCGAACTGATCGAGGATGGCGGCAAAATGGTGCAGGAAACGCGACTGTACGACCCTGACCGGAACGAGACACGCTCGATGCGCAGCAAGGAAGACGCGCACGATTACCGCTACTTTCCCGATCCGGATCTGCCGCCGCTGGTGATCGACGACGCTTGGCTTGAGAGGGTCCGCGCCGAGATGCCGGAGCTACCGGAGTCGGTGGCAGATCGATTCGTCGCCGACTACGGTGTCCCGATGGCGGACGCCGTTCAGTTGACCGTGAGCAGGGAGATGGCGCGTTATTTCGAGTCGACGCTGCAGGCGCCCATCGGCGTGCACCTAAGCGGCAAGACTGCGGCAAACTGGATCCTTGGCGAGATCTCGGCCAGACTAAACCGCGACGGAATCGAGATCGAACAGGCACCGGTGCGACCCAATCAATTCGCCCAACTGCTCGCGCGCTTTCAAGACAACACGATTTCAGGAAGTATCGCCAAAGAAGTTCTCGACGCGATGTGGACCGGCGAAATTGCCCGCGACGCCGACGCCATCATCGCCGCCAAGGGTCTGCGCCAGATCTCCGACAGCGGCGCAATCGAGAAAATTGTCGATGACGTGCTCGCCGCGAATCCCGGGATCGTCGCCGAATATCAGGCCGGAAAGCAAAAAGCGTTCAACTCGCTTGTCGGCAAGGTGATGGCCGCGACCAAGGGCAAAGCCAACCCGGCGCAGGTCAACGCGATGCTCAAGCGCAAGCTTGCTGGGTAGTTGTACCTGGAATTACCGCAGTGGGTGACGGTTTTTCCGCAAAACGCTCGTCGTCCCCGCGAAAGCGGGGACCCAGTGGCGTTTGTGAAAAAGACGCTGGATTCCCTCCCCGCTTTCGCGGGGACTAAAGGCCGCGGGAATGACGATGTTGAAGTGGCGCGTACTTTCGTAACGCTCCACCCCGCGTCCGCCCAGCCACGCCATCACCCTACGACATGAGCGCTTTGTAGCGTATCCGATGCGGCCGCGCGCCCTCTTCGCCCAGCCGCTTTTTCTTGTCGGCTTCGTATTCCTGGTAGTTCCCTTCGAAAAAATTGACCTGCGAATCGCCCTCGAACGCGAGAATGTGCGTGGCGATGCGATCGAGGAACCAGCGGTCGTGTGAGATGACCATCACGCTGCCGGCAAACTCGAGCAGTGCGTCTTCGAGGGCGCGCAGCGTCTCGACATCGAGATCGTTCGAGGGCTCGTCGAGCAACAGCACGTTGCCGCCCTTCAACAGCGTGATCGCCAGATGCAGTCGGCCACGCTCGCCACCCGATAGCTGGCCGACGTTCTTCTGCTGGTCGACACCCTTGAAATTGAAGCGCCCCAGATAAGCGCGCGACGGCATTTCGAATTTGCCGACCGTGAGAATATCGAGCCCCCCCGAGACCGCTTCCCAGGCGGTCTTGCCGTCGGGAAGAGCCTCGCGCGACTGATCGACCACGGCAAGCTTGGCGGTCGAGCCGATGATGATCTTTCCCTTGTCCGGTTTTTCGGCGCCGGTAATCATCCGGAACAAGGTCGATTTGCCCGCGCCATTGGGCCCGATGACGCCCACGATCGCGCCGGGCGGGACGCTGAAGCTCAAGTTGTCGATCAAGAGCCGCTCGCCATAGCCTTTGCTGACGCCGTGAAATTCGATCACCTGATTGCCGAGCCGCTCGGCGACGGGAATGAAGATTTCCTGCGTCTCGTTGCGCTTCTGGTGCTCGTGACTGGAGAGCTCCTCGAACCGCGCAATGCGCGCCTTGCTTTTCGCCTGCCGGCCCTTGGGGTTGGTACGCACCCATTCGAGCTCGGTGTGCATCGCCTTGATGCGCGCCGACTCCTGCTTCGCTTCGATCTGCAGGCGTGCTTCCTTTTGCTCGAGCCAGGAACTGTAGTTGCCTTTCCAGGGAATGCCGTGCCCGCGATCGAGCTCGAGTATCCATTCGGCGGCGTTGTCGAGAAAGTAGCGATCGTGCGTGACTGCCATCACCGTTCCGGGAAATCGCAGCAGGAACTGCTCGAGCCATTCGACGCTTTCGGCGTCCAGGTGGTTGGTTGGCTCGTCGAGCAGCAGCATGTCGGGCCTGGACAGGAGCAAGCGGCAGAGCGCGACGCGTCGTTTTTCACCGCCCGACAACTTGCCGATCTTCGCCTCCCACGGCGCCAGCCGGAGCGCGTCGGCGGCGATTTCCATTTGTACGTCGGTGTCCGCACCCGCGGCAGCGATGATCGCTTCGTATCTGGCCTGTTCGGCGGCGAGCTTGTCGAAGTCGGCGTCAGGTTCGGCGTAGGCGGCGTAGATATCCTCGAGCTTCTGCTTGGCGTCGAATATCTCGCCCAAGCCCTCTTCGATCGTTTCGCGCACCGTCTTGTCAGGTGCGAGTTGCGGTTCCTGCGGCAGGTAACCGATGCGCATGTTCGGCATCGGCACCGCCTCGCCTTCGTACTCCTTGTCCTCGCCCGCCATGATGCGCAAGAGGCTCGATTTGCCGGAGCCGTTGACGCCCAATACGCCGATCTTGGCACCGGGAAAGAAGGACAGCGAGATGTCCTTCAGGATTACCCGCTTGGGCGGCACGATCTTGCCGACCCGGTTCATGCTGTAGACGTATTGCGCCATTTTGCTGCCGGCTGGAAAAGACAAGGGCGGTGATTATCGCATCGACGCGTGGCACCGACCCGGGCAGCGCTGAAAACGACAAGGGCGACCCGCGGGCCGCCCTTCTAGTCGCGCAACTGCTACTGCAGCACGCTTACTTGGTCACTGTGCTCGTCGCGCTTTTGCTCGGTGGCGCCGGCGGCGTGCCCGCGGCCGCTGGGACCGGGGGCTTTCCCTGGTCGGTCCTGATTTCGCGCCAGCGCTGCTTGTCGCTCTCGTACTTGGCATTGATCGCCGAAATTTCCGCCCGCCTTTGCGCCAGCACCTTGTCCTGGCGCGCAAGCTCTTCGTCGAGCCCCGTCAGCTCGTTCTCGAGCGTGGCCGGAACCGGCTTGGTGCCGTAGGCGAGCTTGTCCTTCTTCAACTCCTGCTGGCGCTTGGTCAGGTCGGCAACGTAGGTTTCTGCCGATTTGAGCTGGCTTTCGACGGCCAGCAGCGCGCGGCTGCGCGCGAAGTCGATCTCTTCTTCGCTGGTGTAGGAGTGCGTCAGGGCAATGTCCCGCCGCGACTTGTCTTCCTGCGCCTTGGCGATCAGGCGCTGGCGCTCGTCTTCGGCCTCCTTGGCTTTGGCCTGCGCCGGCGTCAGCGTCGCATCGATTTTCTTGATCTGTCGGCCCTGCTTATCGAACACCGCGCCACCCTTGTTGACGGCATCCGCCGGCATCTGGTCGCTGTAGTGAACGATGCC
This sequence comes from Casimicrobiaceae bacterium, assembly GCA_036491495.1. Lineage (GTDB taxonomy): Bacteria > Pseudomonadota > Gammaproteobacteria > Burkholderiales > Casimicrobiaceae > PALSA-1003. Next base: position 3,883 of record DASXBW010000097.1, on the reverse strand, counting down.
TTGATCGTCGGTCCACTTGTAGACCCCGGCGGCCATGGTCGGCAGCGCGCCCAGGGCGAGCCACGCCGCGAAACACGCCGCAGCGCTCCATCTAAACGCTTGGTTATTGATCATATGCATCGCCGGCCCCTTGCCCAGTTCCGGTTGTACTCTAAAGAACTGTCACCCTGACGCGCCGTATTGCTCCCGGTACGCCATGACAGCCGTCCGGTGGCGCGAGAGCCCCACCTTACGCCCCAGCATTGCCAAGAGGTCGTCTAGCGTGGCAATCGCCATCACCGGTATAGCAAACTCCTGTTGCAATTCCTGTACCGCCGACCGCTCTCCTCGTCCGCGTTCCATGCGGTCGAATGCGATCAGCACCGCCGCCGGCGTAGCGCCCTGGGCGCGGATAAGCTCGATCGACTCGCGCTTTGCCCCGCCGTCGGTGATAACGTCGTCGATGATCAAGACCCGCCCCGCAAGCGCCGCTCCGACAATGACTCCTCCTTCTCCGTGATCCTTGGCCTCCTTGCGGTTGTAGCTGTACGGCAGATTGTGCCCTTTTTCAGCCAACGCGATAGCCGCCGCCGCGGCCAGCGTGATCCCTTTATAGGCGGGGCCGAACAGTTGATCGCATTGCACGCCCGACGTTAGATACGCCCGGGCATAAAAATCGCCAAGCCGGCGCAGGCTTTCTCCGTCGTTGAACAGGCCTGCGTTGAAAAAATAGGGAGTTTGCCGTCCCGCCTTGGTCACGAACTGACCAAATCGAAGCACGTCGCGTGCCAACGCAAATTCGAGAAAATCCTGGCGGAAGTCGGTCATGAAGCGGCGTGGCTAAAGGCTGTCCGAGCGACCGAAGTATACCGCGCCAGATATCGATGACGCGGCGCCTGCCACGGTGGCGGGAACGGCGTGAAAGCGCGCGCGATCAGGTAGAATCCGCGCTCGCGAGCGTTCCAGTGCGCTGAGTCAGCAGCTCGCGATAGTTCGCGGCCTCATTGCTCAATGCGCGGCCGTCATGTGCGTCATTTGGCGTCGTGTCGGCCTCACCGTACCAAGCGGTAAGCTTTCGGCCTTGCGCCTTGCCTGATGGCCGTTTTCATCCGCTCCTTCATCTTCGGAACTCCTGACTTAGCACACTTCGCTCCTGGCTGCTCGATGCGTATTGTCACGGTTAACGTCAACGGTATCCGCTCCGCGGAGCGCAAGGGTTTCGCGCGCTGGCTTGCGCGTATCGAACCCTGGGACGTCGTGTGTCTGCAGGAGATCAAGGCGCATGTCGACGATGTGCCCAGAGCGCTCGCCGCGCCGCGCAAGTCGCATGCGTCGTTTCATACCGCCGCCAAGCGCGGCTACAGCGGCGTCGCGCTGTATGCCAAACGTCCGGCGTCGGTGCAGGTCGGTTTCGGCAGCGTCGAGTTCGATGCCGAGGGGCGTTACGTCGAGGCTGACTTCGGGCATTTGAGCGTCATCAGCGTGTATTTGCCGTCGGGCTCCAGCTCGCCGGAAAGACAGCTCGCCAAATTCAGATTTCTGGCCGAGTTTCTTCCTCATTTGCTGCGTCTTCGCGACGCGGGCCGCGAAGTGATCCTCTGTGGCGACTGGAACATCGCGCACCAGCCCATCGATCTGAAGAACTGGCGCAGCAATCAGAAGAATTCAGGCTTTCTGCCCGAGGAAAGGGCATGGCTGACGCGCGTGTTCGACGAGCTCGGCTTCGTCGACGTGTTCCGTCGCCTCAACCAGGGGCCCGATCAGTACACCTGGTGGTCGAACCGCGGGCAGGCTTGGGCCAAGAACGTCGGCTGGCGCATCGACTATCAGATCGCGACCCCGGGCATCGCCGCCACCGCGCGGGCGGCCGCGATTTACACCAACCGCCGATTCTCCGATCACGCCCCATTGATCATCGATTACGACTACGATCTTTACTGATCGCAGTCGCAGCTGATTCCGCCGGCCGGCGCTTCGACCATGCTTCGAATTTCGAATCTCTCGCTCTCGCGCGGCGTAAAGCTGCTGCTCGACGATGCTTCGCTTACCGTGCATCCCGGCCACAAGGTCGGGTTGATCGGCGCCAACGGCAGCGGCAAATCGAGCCTGTTCGCGCTGCTGCGAGGTGAGCTGTCGCAGGACAAGGGCGAGCTTTCGATGCCGTCGGGATGGGTGATCGCGCACGTCGCCCAGGAAACCGCGCCGGCTGCGGGAAACGCGATCGACTACGTGCTCGACGGCGACAGAGAGTTGCGCACGATCGAGCGCGCGCTGGCTGTTGCACAGGCTGACGAAGCGGCCGACGCGCATACGAGCGGCGAGCATCTTGCCGAATTGCACCATCACTTCGAGATCATCGATGGATACAGCGCCCGTGCGCGAGCGTCGACGCTGCTGTCAGGCCTCGGCTTTCCCGCCGAGCGGCACGACAATCCAGTAACGACGTTCTCAGGCGGCTGGAGGATGCGCCTCAACCTGGCGCAGGCGCTGATGTGCCGCTCCGACCTCTTGCTGCTCGACGAGCCCACCAATCACCTCGATCTCGACGCCGTGCTGTGGCTTGAGGACTGGCTCGAGCATTATCCTGGCACGCTGTTGCTGGTCACCCATGACCGAGATTTTCTGGATGCGGTGGTGACCGAGATCGTGCACCTCGACCAGCGCAAGCTTCGTCATTACACGGGCAATTATGCCCAGTTCGAACGCGAGCGCGCGCAGGCGCTGGCGCTGCAGCAATCGGCGTACGTCAAGCAGCAACGACAAATCGCCCATCTGCGCTCGTACATCGACCGGTTTCGCGCCAAGGCAACCAAGGCGAAGCAGGCCCAGAGTCGCATCAAGACGCTTGAGCGCATGGAAATGATCGCGGCCGCACACGTCGACAGCCCTTTTTCATTCGAGCTGAAGGCACACCCCACGGCCGCGCGGCAGTTGCTGAAGCTCGAGCATGTCAGTCTCGGCTATGGCGGTGCGCCGGTGCTCGAGAACGTCGATTGGGCGATTCTGGCCGGCGAGCGCATCGGCCTTCTCGGCCCGAACGGCGCCGGAAAATCGACGCTGCTGCGTGCGATCGCAGGGGAGCTCGAGCCTCAATCGGGTTCGCGACTCGCCGCCAATGGCTTGCGCATCGGCTATTTTGCGCAGCACCAGGTCGAGCAACTGCGGCTCGACGAGTCGACGATGTGGCACATGCAGCGCCTCGAGCCGGCAACGCGCGATCAGGCGCTGCGCGATTTTCTCGGCAGCTTCGACTTTCGCGGCGAACGGGCGAGCTCGCCGGTACGCGATTTCTCGGGTGGCGAGAAGGCGCGCCTCACGCTCGCGCTTCTCGCCCGGCAAAAACCCAACCTGCTTCTGCTCGACGAGCCGACCAACCACCTCGACATCGACATGCGCGAAGCGCTGACCGAGGCGCTGCAGGACTATACCGGTGCCTTGATTGTCGTCGCGCACGACCGGCACCTTCTGCGCGCGACCGCAGACGAGTTGTGGCTGGTCGCCGAAGGCTCGGTCTCGCTTTTCGATGGCGATCTGGACGATTATCGGCGCTGGGTGCTGACCGGACGCACGCAGGAGGACGCGAGCGTCGCTCACGCGGGCGGCGCGCCGCCCGTGACGGACCGGCGGACACAAAAGCGCGCAGAGGCCACCGCGCGTCAGCAGATGTACGCGCTGCGTAAACCGCTTGCCGACAAGCTGGCGCAAATCGAGAAGGAGCTGGAGGCGATCGGCGTGGAGCGGCAGGCGATCGACGCTTGGCTCGCCAAGCCCGATGCTTACGGCGAAGAAGGCAAGCACGCGCTTCGCGACACCATCGCCCGCCAAGGCGATCTCACTTGGCAGCTCGCCCGACTGGAAGCGGAGTGGCTCGAAGTGTCCGAGGCGCTCCAGAAAATAGGGAGCT
>DASXBW010000096.1:0-101893 GCA_036491495.1 Casimicrobiaceae bacterium | reverse complement strand
GAAGCCGCCGATGCGAAACGGATCGATCAGGTTGACGCCCTGCGGGCCGTTGGTGATGTTGAGAGGAGCATTGAGGTTGTTCAGGAAGATGCGGATGATCTCGCCAAAGCCGAGCGTTACGATGGCGAGATAGTCGCCGCGAAGTTTCAGCGTGGGTGCGCCGAGCAGCACGCCGAAAGCGCAGGCGATACCCGCACTCAAGGGGAGAATCACCCAGAAGGGAAGATGAATGCCGAAGTGCGGTGACGCCAGCAACGCATAGATGTACGCGCCGACGGCGTAAAAGGCGATGTACCCGAGATCGAGCAAGCCCGCGAAACCGACCACGATGTTCAATCCCAGCGCGAGCATGGTGTAGATCATCGCGAAGTTGAGAATGCGAACCCAGGCCTGGCCGGCGAACGCCGCGACGAAGGGCAGCAGCGCCAGCGCTAGCGCGAGCAGCACGACGCCCACCCAGACCTTCGGCGGAATCGATTTCGCCCGCGGCCGGTTCATGCGCGGTCCGCCACGCGCTCGCCGAGCAAACCCGAGGGCCGGAAGATGAGCACCAGGATCAGCACGAAAAATGCGAACACATCCTGATAGTTGCTGCCGAACAGGCTCAACTGGCCGTCGTTTGCGGCGCATTTCTCCTGCAGCGTGTCGCCGAGCAGCGGAAATCCGCAGATGTTCGAAACGTCGCCGATATAGCCCGCGCCGAGCGCTTCGATGATGCCGAGCAGGATGCCTCCGAGCATCGCGCCGGCGAGGTTGCCGATGCCGCCGAGCACCGCCGCTGTAAAGGCCTTGAGACCGAGCAGGAAGCCCATGTAGTAATGAGCGATCCCGTAATAGGTCATCACCATCAGCCCTGCCACCGCCGCCAGCGCGGCGCCGATCACGAACGCCGCGGAAATGACGACGTTGATGTCGATGCCCATGAGCCCCGCCACCTGCGGGTTTTGCGCCGTGGCGCGCATGGCCATCCCTAAGCGCGTGCGCTGGACGACAAAGACCAGTCCGGCCATGAGCAGCGCCGCGAGCGCCACGATCAGCATCTGCAAATCGGTCATTGACGCCCCGAGGATGTTGTGCGGCGTAGGCTCGATCAGGGTCGGGAAGGTCAGATAGTTGCGGCCCCAGATCATCAGCGCCAGGTTCTGCAGGATGATGGACATGCCGATGGCGGTGATCAACGGCGCGAGCCGAGGCGCCTTGCGCAGCGGACGGTAGGCGATTTTCTCCATGCCGTAGGCGAGCGTCATGCATACCAGGACGGCAACGATGAGGCCGGCGAGGATGATGATGACCGACGGCAGCTGCACGTGCGCGCCGAGGAGCGCCGTGATCACCGACAGCGAGACCATCGCGCCGATCATCACCACTTCGCCGTGGGCAAAGTTGATCAGGCCGATGATGCCGTAGACCATGGTGTAGCCCAGCGCGACCAGAGCATAGACGCTGCCCAGGGTCAGGCCGTTGATGATCTGCTGCAGAAATGTGTCCACGGCGCCTCCGGTGGCGCGGCTGCGCCTTGGGTGTGCACCTCAGTGTGCACACTAGCCTCGACGAATTCTCCACTGCGCTCGGGCCCACGGCAATCCCCGCGCCCGATTCTCGACCGCGGTCACAAAAAAACGGCGCCCGCAGAGCGCCGTTTCAAGGAACGTCAGGAAACAATAGCGAGGCCTACTGGCCCTTGTTGTCCTTCTTCATGGTGTCGCCGGCCTTCGTGTCCGATTTCATGGTATCCGGCGCCTTCATGTCCGATTTCATCGTATTCGCCGGAGCCTTTGTATCGGATTGCATACTCGACGCGGGTGGAGCGTCGCCGACCTTCTCGGTCTTGCCGCCGACGTTCATCGCCATCGGCATCAGCTTGCCGTCCTTCACCTGATAGAGGGTAATCGCGCCGTTCTTGGTGTCGCCGTGCTCGTCGAACTCGATCTTGGCCGTGACGCCGTCGTAGGAGATCTTGGCAAGCTCCGGCAGGTACTTGGCGGGATCGGTCGAGTTGGCCTTCTGCATGGCGGCGATCAAGGTCATGGTGGCGTCATAGGAATACGGCGCGTAGACCTGGATCGGGCCGTACTTGCCAGTGAACCGGGTCACGAAGTCCTTGGCGTTGGCCATGTTCTCCGGCGGCACACCGGCCTGGGTGCAGTACTGGCCTTCGGCGGCGCCGCCGGCGAGCTTGGGCCATTCCGCCGAGCAGACGCCGTCGCCGGCGATGTACTTGGCCTTGATGCCGAGTTCCTTCATCTGCTTGACCATCGGGCCGCCCTGCGCGTCCATCCCGCCATACATGATGATGTCGGGGTTCTTGGCCTTGATCTTGGTCAGGATCGCCTTGAAGTCGGTCGCCTTGTCGTTGGTGAACTCGTGCGCAACGATGGTCCCGCCCGCCTCTTTCGCCGCCTTCTCGGTTTCTTCGGCCAGGCCCGCGCCATAAGCGGTCTTGTCGTCGATGATCGCGATCTTCTTGGCGCCGAGCGTGGTGACGGATTCCTTGCCGATCACGCTTCCCTGCTGCACGTCGTTGGCCATGACCCGGAAGGCAGTCTTGAACCCTTGCAGCGTGTACTTCGGATTGGTGGCCGACGGCGAGATTTGCGGAATGCCCGCGTCGCTATAGAGCTTCGAGGCGGGAATCGTCGTGCCCGAATTGAGGTGGCCGACCACGCCGGCGACCTTGGCGTCGACCAGCTTCTGTGCCACGGTCGTGCCTTGCTTGGGATCCGCCTGATCGTCTTCGGCGACCAGCTCGAACTTGATCTTCTTGCCGTCGATGACGATGTTCTTGGCGTTGGCGTCATCGATCGCCAGGCGGGCACCGTTCTCGTTATCCTTGCCGAGGTGCGCCTGCGGCCCGGTGGTAGGTCCGACGTGGCCGATCTTGACTGTCGCCTCGGGCATTGCTGGTGCGGCCGCGGTTGCGGGGGCTTCTACTTTCTTCGGCTCCTCTTTACCGCAGCCGTAAGCGGTCACCAACGCTGCGGCGACGATGGTCAAACCGAGCGAGCGGTTGAGTATCATGAATTTCCTCCGGAAATGGGTAATGACAGAAATAAGGGACAGAAAAAAGGGGCGCAACAAAAGATTATTGCTCCCCGGCGACGTCATGTCAATTGCGCTCCTCCTCGGCCGAGCAGTGGAGAACGGTTCGTCGGCGATGGCAGCGTGTGCGGCCCCGCGGACGACATTTCGTCGGCGGGTACTTGTTCAGGAGCTGGCTGCAAGCCTAGACTCGCCCCTTTGCTGAATCCGCTCGTCTTGCTGGGCGCATCTAACTTGAGGGGCGCGGGGAGAGGCGCCGCGCGAGCCGCAGGATTGCCGTCGGACGTCTAGCCCTTCGACGTCTTGCCTTTTCGGAGAAATACACGCCATGGCAGGCTGGTTCACACGACGCCGCAACATCGGCGTCCTGATCGCAATACTGGTCGTGGGCGGGCTCGCGGGCGGCGTCGGCCTCCGCGCCAGCAAGCGCGCGGCAGCCGAAGCCGCGGACAAGGCTGCCACCGTCACGCTCGAGTTCGCGGCGGCGGACTTGGCTTTCGTCGAGCCGGCGACGCTCACGCGCTGGCTCCCGCTTTCTGGCACCCTGCAGCCGGTCGATCAGACCACGGTCAAATCGAAGGTCTCGGGCGAGATTCGGCAGGTCACGGTTCGTGAGGGTCAGGCCGTGAAGGCCGGACAGGTGATCGTGCGCTTCGATACCGCCGATCTCGAAGCGAAGCTCACCGACCGCATCGGCGCGCTGGAGGCGAGCCGCGCCCAACTCGTGCTGGCCGAGAAGACGCGGGCGCAGAACCAGCTGCTGCTCAAGCAGAACTTCATCTCGCAGACCGCCTACGACAGCGCGGAGAGCAACCTGTCGGTCACTCAGGGCACGCTCAAGTCGATCGAGGCGCAGGCTCAGTTGGCGAAGAACGCGCTACGCGACGCAGTCGTGACGGCACCTCTTTCCGGAACCGTTGCCAAGCGTCACGTCCAGCCTGGCGAGAAGGTAAACTTCGATGCGCCACTCGTCACCATCGTCGATCTGGCGGAGATGGAGCTGCAGGCGATGGTTCCGGCCAACGACACGCCGGCGCTCGCAGTGGGCATGAAAGTGGCGCTGGCGATCGACGGCTTCGGCGATCGCCGCTTTACGGGCACGATCGATCGCATCAACCCGACGACAGAAGCCGGCACCCGGGCGATCCTGGTGTTCATCCACATCCCGAACCCGGACGCGGCGCTGCGCGGCGGTATGTTCGGGACGGGCAGGGTCACGCTGGCCGCTGGGGCGCCGGTGCCGACGCTGCCTTCGGTGGCGATTCGTACCGAGGTAGGGCAGACCTTCATCTGGACCATCGAGAACGCCAAGCTCGCGCGCCGCATTGTCACCGTTGGCGGGCGCGATGACGCGGCGGGCCGGGTCGAGATCAAGAACGCACTCTCACCGGGCATCCCGGTCCTGGCCGCGCCCTTCGACAACCTGAAGGCAGGCGCCCCGGCACTGGTTCGCGCCGCAACCTCGCCGAAGGCCCCTGGCGCGGGCTGACGGCGAAGACTGGGAGGGTAGGGCCATGTGGGTCACCCGAGTTTCCATTAACAACCCGGTGTTCGCGACCATGGTTATGGTCGGGATCGTGGTGCTCGGCCTGTTCGCGTACGCGCGGCTGCGCGTCGAGCAGATGCCCGACGTCACGCTGCCCTATGTCCAGGTCCTGACCGTCTATCCGGGAGCTTCGCCTGAAGTCGTCGAGACGGACGTGAGCAAGCCGATCGAATACGCCGTCAACACGGTGTCGGGCGTCAAGCGGATCTATTCGAACTCGCGCGAAGGGCAAAGCCAGGTTTTCGTCGAGTTCCGTCTCGGCACAGACGTCACCCGCGCGATTCAGGACGCCCGCGACAAAATTGCGCTGATACGGTCGGGATTCCCGCGCGACGTCAAGGACCCGCAGGTCCTACGGGTGGACATCGAGGACAACCGGCCGGCCGTGTCGCTCGCGGTACTTTCGCCGACGGTCGAGCTGCGCGAACTGACCTCGCTTACCGATCAGACCATCGTCAAGGCGCTCGAAAACATCCCCGGCGTCGCGCAGGTCGACGTCAACGGGCGCGTGACGCGGCAGATTCTCATTCAGATCAAGCCCTCCGCCCTGACGTCGCTCGGCATCGGCGTCGATCAGGTGATGACCGCGGTGCAGAACGCCAATCAGGACGTCCCGGCCGGCCGTATCACCCGCGGGCAGAACGATTCGGTGGTGAGGGTCGAAGGCAAGATCAAGGACCCCGTGCAATTCAGCCGCATTATCGTCGCGCAACAGGGTGGCGGCCCCGTCTACCTGAGCCAGGTCGCCGACGTGATCGACGGCGAGAAGGAGCTCGATTCGATCTCCCGCATCAACGGGCGCCCGTCGATCACCCTCGATATCCGCAAGGCCCAGGACGCCAACATCATCGAGACCGGCCGCGGCGTTGGCGACGCGCTCGAATCCCTCAAGGCGCGCCTGCCGGCGGACGTCGAAGTGCGCGTCGTCTATTCCCAGGCAGATCAGGTCCAGAAAAGCGTGGACCGTGTCAAGAGCACGATTCTCGAGGGTGCGCTGCTCACGGTGCTGATCGTTTTCCTGTTCCTGCATTCCTGGCGCAGCACGATCATCACCGGCCTCACGCTGCCGATCTCGGTCATCGCGACCTTCATCGCGTTGTACGCATTTGGCTTCACGCTCAACATGATGACGCTGATGGCGCTATCGCTGTGTATCGGGCTTCTCATCGACGACGCCATCGTGGTGCGCGAGAACATCGTGCGCCACCTTGGCATGGGCAAGAGCCACGTCGCGGCAGCGCGCGAAGGGACCGACGAAATCGGTCTTGCCGTGATGGCGACGACGTTCGCGATCGTCGCCGTGTTCGTGCCGATCGCGTTCATGAAGGGCCTCATCGGCCAGTTCTTTTTCCAGTTCGGTTTGACAGTGGCCGTCGCCGTGCTGGTGTCCCTGTTCGTGAGCTTCACCCTCGATCCGATGCTCTCGTCGGTCTGGCGCGATCCGCCCGGGTCGCGCTTCTCGCGCGTGCCGTGGCTGGGCCGCTTCATGAACCGTGTAGAAGGCGTCATCGAGTGGGTGCACGGCGTGTACGGGCGGATGCTCGAATGGGCGATCGCTGAGGACAAGCGCCGGGTGTACGTGCCGGTCATCGGGGTGTGGCGCGCGCTGCGAACGCGCAGTTTCGGAGCGCTCAAGCCGCGCTGGGCGACGATCAGTCACCGTGGCATCGTGCTGTGGACCGCGGTGCTCATCTTCTTCGGCAGCTTCGCGCTCCTTCCGCTTATCGGCAAGGAGTTTTCGCCGCAGGTCGACGAAAGCTTCATTTCCCTGCGTCTCAACACGCCGGTAGGCACGAGCCTCGAATTCACCGATGGCAAGGTGCGCGAGGTCGAGGAAGTGCTGAAACGCTTTCCCGAGATCGTTCTGGCGATGACGACCATCGGGACGCAGGACGGCCGCAATTACGCCCGAGTCAACCTCCGGCTGACCGACCGCGGCACTCGCGCCCGCTCGCAGAAGGATCTCGAGCGCGCCATCCGGCAAGCGCTGCGGCCGATTCCCGGCATCGAGCTGGCTCTGGGCTATGATCGGCCGATCTGGGTCAACCTGCTGGGCCCCGACCCCGACACGCTGAAGCAGCTGATCAACGCGTTTGCGGAAAAGGTCGCCAAGGTTCCGGGAATCGCGGACATGGAGACGTCGGAGAAAGCGGCCAATCCAGCGCTCTCGATCCGGCTCTACAACGACGCGGCGGCGGATCTGGGTATTTCGGTGCAGCAGGTCGGCGCCACCGTGCGCCCGCTGCTGGCGGGCCAAACCGTCACCTACTGGCTCGCACCCGACGGGCAGAACTACGAAGTGAACGTACAGTTGCCGAGGGACGGCCGGAGGCTCTCCTCGGACCTCGGCAATCTGTATATCTCGACCAACAAGCGCGGACCCGACGGTGAGTTGCGCATGGTGCCGCTGCGCCAGGTGGCAGAGATCGTCGAGACGACGAGCCCGCAAATCATCAAACGGCAGGATCTGCAGCGACGCGTTGCGCTCTATGCCAACGCGGAGGGACGCCCCGCCGGCAACGTCGGCGACGACGTCGAGAAGATCGTCAAGGCGACCACGCTTCCGCCGGGATATCGGTTCGCCATTGCCGGGCAGCAGGAAGATACCGCCGAATCGGCAGCCGCGCTCGTGGCCTCGCTTGGGCTCGCGATCATCTTCATCTATCTCGTGCTCGCCTCGCAGTTCGCGAGCTTCACCCAGCCGCTTGCGATCATGGCATCGCTCCCGTTCACCCTGATCGGCGTGCTCCTCGCGTTGCTGCTGACGGGAACCACGCTCAACATCCTTTCGATGATCGGGTTCGTGATGCTCATGGGGCTGGTCACCAAGAACGCGATCCTGTTGGTCGATTTCGCCAACCGGTCGCGACGGGGTGGAGCGGCATTACACGACGCGCTGCTGACCGCAGGACAAGTGCGCCTGCGCCCCATCCTGATGACAACCGCGGCGATGATCTTCGGCATGTTGCCGCTGGCGCTGGGCTTAGGCGAGAGCGGCGAGACGCAGGCGCCGATGGGGCGCGCGATCATCGGTGGTGTTGTCACCTCGACGCTGCTCACGCTCGTCGTCGTGCCGGTCATCTACACCTACCTTGATCGGCTGACCGAATGGCGAAAGTTACGGCGAGCGAGGCATGCCGCGGCCACCGCACGCGCCGCTGCGCTGGCCGTGGGCGATTGACGTGCGATAATGGAATGTCCGGCAAGAATCAATAATCGATAGCCCAAGCGGGGCCTGAACACAAACCCGCGCGGGTCTCGCTCCAAGCTCGCGCGACGACGGTATCGGGCCGGCGCAGGTCGCTAAAGTTCCGTGTGATCACGAGGCAGAGATGGACTTCGAACAAGCGCGTTTCAATATGGTGGAGCAGCAGATACGCACCTGGGAGGTTCTTGACCAGGAGGTGCTCGACCTGCTATTCCAGGTGCGGCGCGAAGACTTCGTTCCGCTCGCCTATCGCTCGCTCGCGTTTGCGGACCTTGAAATCCCGATCGGCGAAGGCGAGCGGATGTGGACGCCGAAGATGGAGGCGCGCGTGCTGCAGGAGCTCGACCTCAAGGCGAACGAGGCGGCGCTGGAGATCGGCACCGGAAGCGGTTACCTGACCGCGCTTCTCGCGCGTAGCTGCGGCGTGGTCACCAGCGTCGATATCCATGAAAGATTCGTTCTCGAGGCGCGACCGAGGCTCGCGCGTGCGGGCATACGCAACGTCAAACTGGCGGTCGGAGACGGCGCCCGTGGCTGGGGCAGCGAGCAGTACGAAGCGATCGTGCTCACCGGTTCGACGCCAGTGCTCTCCGATGCCTGGCTTGAACAGCTCAGGCCGGGCGGGCGCATTTTTGCCGTCGTCGGCGACGCACCGGCGATGAGCGCGCGCATGATGCGCTGGGAAGCGCCGGGCGCGATCCTCAGTCAAGATCTTTTTGAAACGGTCATCGCCCCGCTGCAAAACGCGGCGCAGCCCCGGCGGTTCGTGTTTTGACCGCCGTAGCCGATGTACTTGCCCCGAGGGCCGCTGTGGCGGTCGCGCGCGACCCTCGAGTCCGGGCAGGCTTGCGTCGCCACGCCGGCGTTGCCGTTACTCTGATGGGATCCCAGAAGATGCTGAAACGCACGTTTACGATCTTGATCGCAACGGCGATGTCGGCCTCACTCTCCGGCGCAGCCGCGGAAGACCTGATCCAGATCTATCGCGACGCTCTCGCCAGCGACCCGGTGCTCGCGTCGGCTCGGGCTACGTGGGGGGCGACACAGGAGCTCGTGCCGCAGGCCCGCGCCGGATTGCTGCCGGCGGTCAATCTCGTGGCGAACGCCACCGAGCAGGACTTCCATGAAAAACTGCACAGCGATCCGACCATTACGTTTCGCGAGCGATTTCCCAATTACGCCTACACCGTCTCGGCCAGCCAACCGTTGTACCGGCCGCAGAACTCGATTTCGCTGAATCAAGCCAGGCAGCAGGTCGGACAGGGCGATTACATCCTCGCGTCGTCGCAGCAGGATCTCATTATCCGCGTGATCCAGGCGTACCTGGATGTGCTGCTGGCGCGGTTCAACATCGAGCTGACCGAAAGCCAGAAGGCGGCGGTCAGCGAGAATCTGGCCCAGGCCAAGCGCAACTTCGAAGTCGGCACGGCAACCATCACCGATACCAACGATGCTCAGGCCAAGTACGATCAGATCGTTGCCCAGGAGATCTCGGCCCAAAACGATCTGGACAACAAGCTCGCGGCGCTGCGCGCTATCATCGGCCGCGCGCCAGGGGACCTGAAGAGATTCACCGGGAAATTTCAGCCCCAGTTGCCGGTCCCCAACACGCTCGAGCCGTGGGTGCAAAAAGCGATCAGCGAGAATTACCAGGTGCGTATCGCACAGGCCAATCTCGATATCGCGACGCTCGAAGTCGACCGGCAGCAGGCCGGGCACTATCCGACGGTGGACCTGGTCGCGAGCTTCAATCAGGGCTACGCCGGTGGCGCGGCCTCGACCTCGGTCAGCAGCAATTTCGCCAACGACTCGCGCTTGGGCCTGATTGGTTTGCAGCTGAACGTTCCGATCTATCAGGGTGGTGCGATCAGTTCCCGCGTTCGCCAAGCGATCGCGAATCAGGAAAAGGCCCGCCAGGATCTGGAGACCGCGCGCCGCAATGCGCAACTACTCGCGCAGACCTCGTTTTCGGGTGTCACCAGCGGCGTCGCACAGGTCAAGGCGTTCGAGCAGGCGCTCGCTTCGGCCCAGGTATCGTACGATTCCAACAAGCTCGGTCTCGAAGTGGGCGTGCGAACCAATCTCGACGTATTGAACCAGCAGCAGCAGGTATTTCAGACGCGGTTCAATCTGGCGCAGTCCTACTATAATTTCGTGATCAACGACCTGAAGCTCAAACAGGCAGTCGGTACGCTGAGCGATGTCGATGTGGAGCAGGTCAATCGCGATCTGGGAGCCTAGTCCCAGGATTTCGCGGAGCGCCGACGATCGCTACGGCGAGCTGCGGCTGCAGCCAGCTCCAGAGTCTTTGCGCGGCACCTTGGTGCGCGGCGTGGAATGTTCGTGCGGCATCACCCATCGCCCTGCGGCGCGCTGCGTCGGATAGAAGCTCGCAAACCACGCGGGCCATTTCATCGGCGTCGGCGACGAGGCGAGCGGCGCCCGCGGCAATCGCGCCGGCCGTTGCTGCGGCAAAATTGAAGGTGTGCGGTCCGATCAGCACCGGTATGCCGAGCGCGATCGGCTCGATCAGATTCTGCCCGCCCAGCGGCAGAAGGCTGCCGCCGACAAAAGCCACGTCGGTCGCGGCGTAATAGGCCGACATTTCTCCCATCGAATCGCCGAGCACGACACCGATATCCGCGGGCACCGACCTATTTTCGCTGCGGCGGACGAATGGCACGCCGCGCGAGCGCAAGAGCTCGGCGACGACCGCGAAGCGATGCGGATGTCGGGGCACGATGACCAGCAGCGAGCCTGGCGGCATCGGCGCGCGCACGACGGCGTCGAGTATGAGCGCTTCCTCCCCGTCGCGGGTGCTGGCTGCCATCCAGACGGGACGAGACGCGCCAAATCGCAACCTTAATTCCGCGCCGAGCATCAGCGCGTTGTCGGGGATGCTGACGTCGTACTTCAGGTTGCCGGTGACGATCGGCGCCGTCGCGCCAAGCTTGGAAAGACGCGCTGCGTCGGCGGGCGATTGCGCCGCCACGCCGCGCAATTGTCGCAGCATCGGGCGGGTCAGCGATGAAAATCGGGCGTAGCCTTCCGCAGAGCGTTCCGACATGCGCGCATTGACCAGAAACACCGGCACGTCCTGACGATGCGCCTCTCCGATGAGATTGGGCCACAGCTCGGTCTCGACCAGGAAGCCCGCGGCCGGGCGAAAATGCGCAAGAAAGCGATTGACGGCGAACGGAACGTCGTAGGGCAGCCATGCCTGGACGACACCGTCGCCGAACAGCTCGCGTCCCGCCGCACGTCCGGACGCGGTCATATGGGTGAGCAGGATCGTCGCTTCGGGATAGGTGGCCTTCATGCGTTGCACCAGCGGCAGCGTGGCCCTCGTCTCGCCGACGGAAACGGCATGCACCCAGAGCACAGGCGCCGAGAAATTGCCGGAGCGATAGCGCCCGAAGCGTTCGCCGATAGCGCTCCGATAGAGCGGCTCGCGCAGGCCTCGCCACCACAACCGAAACGGAAGCAGCGGCAAAAGAGCGGTACCGATCAGCGTGTAGAGTGCCCTGGCAGCTTCCACATTGCTCGCTTGGGTCAAGCCAAAGTGCGGTGCATGATTCCGCCGGCGGCGGCGGCGACCTCTTCGGGCGATGGCACCACTCCGTTACCGCCAATATCGCGGGCGTGCCCGCCGGCGCGCGCGACGCCTGCCAATTCGGAATCGGTGGCAACGAACAAGGCAATGGTCGGCACGCCAAGCGCGGCGGCAAGGTGAACGAGTCCGGTATCCACGCCACAGACAAGATCAGCGCCTGCAAGGAGTGAAGCGGTCTCCGACAATCTCTGTCGCGCGATAACGCGAGCGCCTGCGATGCCGTGCGAGAGGCGCTCACTGCGCGCGGCCTCGGCGGCATTTCCCGCCGGCAGCAGCACGGTCATTCCCGTGTTCGCGAAATGCACGATCAGCGACCGCCAGTATGGTTCCGGCCAGAGTTTGTCGGCGCGGCTGGTGGAGTGAACGAATACAACGAACGGAGCCGGCGGAAGCTTGTCTGACGGTGCGACCGACAGCTCGAAGCAAGGCGGGCCGACGGGCTCGTATCCTAGAGCCTTGCCAGCGAGCTCACGGCAGCGATCGATCAGATGCTGGCGTGGCGGGATGCGGTGCTTGCGTCGATAAGCGAGCGTTGCGGCAGGCTCGCGGATGCTCGCGCGGTCTGGCCCATGCACCGCGCCACGCGCGAGAGCGCCGATCAAGGCGCCCTTGACCTGTTCCTGGAGGTCCAGCACGACGTCGTAACGCCGTGCCCTGAGCGCACGGCGAAATGCAGCGACTTCATGCCAGGTCGCGCGCGCCAGCAGCGCGTGTCGCCACCGTCGCAAAGACACCGGGATCACAGCACGTACTTCGCGATTCAACGCGACCAGCTCGACAAACATTTCCTCCGCCACCCAATCGATGCTCATGCCGGCGCGGTGTTGCCTGATGTCGTGCACCACCGGCAATGCGTGCACGATATCGCCAAGCGATGACGGACGGACGATCAATACGCTGCTCATCGCGGAGCGTTCGTAGCGCTGCGACCAAACGTTCCGGACACGGCTTGATCTTCGGTTGCGGTTGGCTGGATCACGGCCAGGTTTGAACGTAGAATAAGCAGCGCATTCCGGCCGTATCGTGACTTCTGAGGTGAACCTCTGCGCGGAAAGCAAAGACCGAGGCGCCTTCACGCTTGACGCGATGTCCGATCCGCTCCCCCCGCTTGCCCTGACCTTGGTGGTGATCACTCGCGACGCCGGCGCCAGTCTCGCCGAGTGCCTGAGCTCGGCACGATTTGCGTCACAAATGATCGTCGTCGACTCGGGCAGTGGCGATGATACCGCACAAATTGCGGCGAGCTGTGGCGCGCTGGTGATCGAGCAGGCCTGGCTGGGCTTCGGGCCGCAGAAGAACTTCGCCGTCGCCCAGGCGGCAAACGACTGGGTGCTCTGCCTGGACGCGGATGAATGCGTCTCGCCGGAGTTGGCGCGTTCCATTCGTTCGACGCTACAGCATGCGCGATTCAACGCGTACGAAATGCCGCGGCGAAACCGTTTTCTTGGCAAATGGCTGGGGCACGGCGAGGGCTATCCCGACTGGAACCTGCGGCTGTTCGATCGCCGCCATGCGCGATGGAGCGAAGACGCGGTGCACGAACACGTGCTCTTTGATGGAAAGGTGGGCCGTCTGAGCGGCGACCTGCTGCATACCTCGGGCGACTCGCTCGAGGCCTATCTCGCCAAACAGAACCGGTACACGACGCTTCAGGCAGAGGCGTTGTTTGCGCGGGGCGAGCGTTTTTCCGCGGCCCGGCTTATCGTTTCGCCAATTTTCCGATTCCTCCGTTTCTACGTCCTGCGCCGCGGCTTTCTCGACGGTGTCGCCGGCCTCGTTCACATTTCGATCGGCTGCTTCAACAGCTTTTCAAAGTACGCGAAGCTGCGCGCGCTCGAACAGGCCAAGCGAGGGCGGAGCTCATGAAGGTCCTGGTTACAGGCGCGGCTGGCTTCATCGGTATGCACCTTGCGTATCGCCTGCGGGAGGATGGCGCCGAGGTGGTCGCGGTCGACAGCTTCGACCCATATTACGACGTCGCGCTCAAGCACGCGCGGGCGGCACGGCTCCTGAGACTCGGCGTTCGCTGCGAGGCGCTCGATCTCGCCGATGCGACGGCGACCGCGGCTTTTTTCCGCAGTGCGCAGGTCACCCATGTCGCGCACATGGCGGCGCAGCCGGGCGTGCGTTACTCGCTGGTCAACCCCGCGGCGTACCTTCGCAACAACGTCGACGCCTTCGGCGCCGTCCTCGAAGGCTGTCGTCACGGTGGCGTCGAACATCTGGTCTACGCATCCAGCTCGAGCGTTTATGGAGCAAATCACACGCTTCCGTTCAGCGAAGACCAGAACGTCGATCATCCGGTGAGCCTGTACGCCGCGACGAAAAAAGCCAACGAGTTGATGGCGCACAGCTACAGCCATCTCTACCGCATGCCGGCGACCGGCCTGCGCTTTTTCACCGTTTACGGACCCTGGGGGCGGCCGGACATGTCGCCGATGCTGTTCACGCGCGCCATGCTCGAGGGTCGGCCGATCAAGGTCTTCAACTACGGCAGGATGCAGCGCGACTTTACCTATATCGACGACATTGTCGAGGGTATCGTGCGCGTCCTGTCGCGGCCGCCGGTAGCAGCGACCTCGAACGTCGCTCCCAGCGCGATCTACAACATCGGGAACCACACCGCCGTGGAGCTCGAAATCTTCGTCGGCGAGCTGGAGCGCCTCCTCGGCGTGCGTGCAATCAGGGAGTACGAGCCGCTGCAACCAGGGGACGTGCCCGCGACGTTTGCGTCGATCGAGCGACTCGCCGCAGCCACCGGATTCGCACCGTCGACTCCGTTGCGTGTCGGGCTCGCCCGCTTCGTGCAGTGGTATCGCGAGTACTACGGCGAAGGCGAATCGGCTTGAGCGCGCATGATAATATGCCGCCCTTGAGAAAAATGCGCGCGAGTGTCCGCGGCGCATGGAGCCCGCATGATTTTGGTGACCGGAGGTGCCGGGTTCATCGGTGCCAATTTCGTTCTCGACTGGCTCGACTGCAACGACGAGCCGGTCATCAACCTGGACAAGCTGACCTACGCCGGCAATCTCGGCAATCTCGCCTCGCTCAAGCACGATGCGCGACACATATTCGTCCGCGGCGACATCGGTGATCGAAACCTGGTGCTGCATTTGCTGAGCGCTTACCGGCCGCGGGCCATCGTCAACTTCGCAGCCGAGAGCCACGTCGATCGCTCGATCCACAGGCCCGCCGAATTTATCGCCACCAATATTGTCGGCACATTTGCGCTGCTCGATGCCGCGCGAGACTATTGGAATGCGCTGACCGGCGACGAGCTCGCGCAATTTCGCTTCGTGCACATCTCGACTGACGAGGTCTACGGCTCGCTCGAGCCGTGGGCCCCTCCGTTCTCGGAGACAACTTCCTATGCACCCAACAGCCCCTACTCCGCGTCGAAGGCATCGGCGGATCATCTGGTGCGCTCCTACCATCATACCTACGGCCTTCCGACACTGACGACCAACTGCTCGAACAACTACGGTCCGCGACAGTTCCCGGAAAAACTAATTCCGCTGATGCTGTACAACGCGCTCGCCGGCAAGCCGCTGCCTGTCTATGGCGACGGTGGGAACGTGCGCGACTGGCTCTACGTCGGCGATCATTGCGCGGCGATCCGAACGGTATTGGAACGGGGACGCCCGGGCGAGACCTATAACGTCGGCGGCAACGCCGAGATAGCTAACATCGACGTTGTGCGGACGCTTTGCCGTGTTCTCGGTGAGCAGAAGCCGGGATGCGATGCCGAATCGCTGATCACGTTTGTCAAGGACCGCGCGGGCCACGACCGCCGCTACGCAATCGATGCGTCGAAGATACGCCGCGAGCTGGGATGGGAGCCGAGCGAGACGTTCGAGTCGGGGATCAAGCGCACTATTGCCTGGTATCTCGACAATGCCGGATGGCTGGCCGCGGTCACCAGCGGCGAGTACAAGAGCTGGATCTCGCTCAACTACGCGGCCGAGGTCGCGTGAGATGCGCAAAGGCATCATCCTCGCTGGCGGCTCAGGGACCCGGCTCTACCCGGTGACGCAGGTAATCTCAAAACAGCTGCTGCCGGTTTACGACAAGCCGATGATCTACTATCCCTTGTCGACGCTGATGCTGGCGGGCATTCGCGACATCCTGCTGATCTCGACCCCGGACGATACACCGCGATTCGCGCAACTGCTGGGCGACGGAGCGCGCTGGGGCGTTAACCTGCGGTATGCCGTCCAGCCGTCGCCGGATGGACTTGCGCAGGCATTTCTCATCGGGCGCTCGTTCATCGGCGGCGACGCTCCTGCGCTGGTGCTAGGCGACAATATTTTCTATGGCAACGATCTGCAGCCGATGCTCGAGCGTGCCGCCGCTCGCGGTGAAGGCGCCACCATTTTCGCCTATCCCGTGGCCGACCCCGAGCGGTATGGCGTTGCCGAGTTCGACACCGCTGGCCGAGTGCTCAGTCTCGAAGAAAAACCGGCACAACCCAAATCGCGGTACGCGGTTACAGGACTGTATTTTTACGACAACCGGGTGCTCGAGGTCGCGGCGTCACTCAAACCTTCCGCGCGCGGTGAGCTCGAGATCACCGACGTCAATAAAGTCTACCTCGACGATGGCGAGCTGGCGGTGGAGGTGATGGGACGGGGCATGGCGTGGCTCGACACCGGCACCCACGAATCGCTGCTCGAAGCCGGCCAGTACATCGCCACCATAGAGCGAAGACAGGGCCTGAAAATCGCGTGTCCGGAGGAGATTGCATACCGCTTGGGTTATATCGACGCAGCCAGACTGGAACTGCTCGGCAACGCCATGGCCAAGAACGCGTACGGCCGTTACCTGCTCGCCTTGCTGCGCGAGCCGCTGGTGCGCTGACGAGCGGTAGTGTCGATGAAGCTCACGCCAACGGCACTCGCCGATGTGCTGCTGATCGAGCCTCGCGTTTTCGCAGACGCTCGCGGCTTTTTTTTCGAAAGCTACAATCGCCGGGTGTTGGCCCAGGCCGGGATCGATGTCGAGTTCGTTCAGGATAATCACTCCCGCTCCGCGCGCGGCGTGCTGCGCGGATTGCATTATCAGATCGAGCACGCGCAAGGCAAGCTGGTCAGGGTCATATCGGGCGAGGTGTACGACGTCGCGGTCGATATGAGGCGAAGCTCGCCGACGTTCGGTCGTTCGATGGGCATGACGCTGACTGCTCACGACAAGCAGATGCTGTGGATTCCGCCGGGGTTTGCGCACGGTTTTCTCGTGCTTTCGGAAACGGCGGAGTTCCTCTACAAGACCACGGATTACTGGTATCCGGAATTCGAGCGCAGTCTGCTGTGGAATGATTCCACGCTCGGCATCGCGTGGCCGCTGCAGCAAGCGCCGACGCTTGCCGCCAGGGACGCGGCCGGGACCCCATTCTCGCTCGCTGACGCGTATCCGTGACACGACCGAGGATTCTGCTGATCGGGGCGGCGGGACAACTGGGTTTCGAGCTCGCGCGCGTGCTGCCCGCGTGCGGCGAGGTCGTTGCGCTGGACCGTGCCGCGCTCGATCTGGCTGACGTGGACGCGGTGGTGGCCGCGGTACGCGGCGCGCGACCGCGGCTGATCGTCAACGCCGCCGCCTATACCGCGGTCGATCGCGCGGAAAGCGAGCCCGGCCAGGCTGACGCGATCAATACCCGGGCCCCCGGCATTCTCGCCGAGGAAGCCAAACGCGCCGGCGCTCTCTTCATTCACTACTCAACGGACTACGTCTTCGACGGCGAAGCCACGGCTCCGTACGACGAGCAAGCCGTGCCCCACCCAATCAACGCCTACGGTCGCAGCAAGCTTGGCGGAGAGCGCGCGATCGCCGCAGTCGGGGGGTCAAGTCTGGTGCTGCGTACCAGCTGGGTCTACGGGCTTCGCGGCCAGAATTTCCTGACGACCATGCGAAGACTTGCCGCGGAGCGCGAAGAGCTGCGAGTTGTAAGAGATCAAATCGGCACACCGAACTGGACACGGTCCTTGGCGGATGCGACCGCGGTGCTCGTGGGACGCGGCGGCTCGGAGCTCGCCGAGCGCGCCGGGCTCTATCATTTAAGCGCCAGCGGCAGCACCAGCTGGTTTGATTTTGCGCGCGCGATTTTTGCGGGCGCGGATCGCCCGCGTGTGGTGCCGATCACCAGTGCGGAATATCCAACCGCCGCGCGCCGGCCGCGCCGCTCGGTGCTCGCCAGCGGCAAGTTTGCGGACACCTTCGGTTTCGCTCTGCCGCCGTGGGACGAAATGCTTCATGCCTGCTTGGCTTAGTTTGGCCGAGCTGCGGCGACGCCCGGGCCGGAAGGCAACTCAGAACCTGAAAGCGCAGCTCGCCCTATCTCCGCGATGGATCGCAAGGCCGGCACCGGCAGCGACGATCGCGTTCATGCCGAAGGTCACGCCTCCAAGCTCGATGTTCATCCGGTAGCGCGCCAGCGTCGAAAGCGGCTCCATACCGACCACGGCGGTGCTCTGGTCCGTCGTCGTAATCTGGCAGCGTGTGCAATGCTTGACCAGCCTGAACGCGAGGCCGCCAACGCGAATCTCTTCGATGTGATCCTCATCGTAGGCATCGATACCGGACAACACCACGTTGGGACGGAATCGATTCATCGGCAGCGGTTCTTCGAGACGCGAGTTGAGATCTGCAAGCGATGCCTCGGACAGGATCAGCAGCGGGTAAGCGTCCGCAAATGCCGTGTGCGCGCCCCCTTTGCCCGCATAGGTCTCGTTGCAATACCGCCGAACCGCGGAGTCGAAGCGGACAAGCCGGAGCGGACGCTGCAGGGCTGACGACAACCAGGCCGCCGCCTCGTCACCTTGATCGACGGCCGGAAAGCTGTCGCGCCATACGGTTACCGGCCGGGCTGCCCCGTCTAGCTCAAGCGGCACGCCCAATCGACCGCTGCCCGGCGCCTTAAGCTCCAGCGCGGCGGTGGTCAGCGACGGCTCGACCAGCGCCAGCCGCGGAACGTCACGCTGAGTGACGAATCGGCCGTCGCCGTCGACGATCATCCATTCACGGTCGAAGGCCAGGCCGCGCTCGCCAACCGGCGAAGTCTCAAGCGTAATTCCGCGGCAACTCTTGACGGGATATACGTGCAGCGAGGCGATGCTCGGGGCCATGGGCGGGCCTCTGGACGGCAATAAAAAGGGCGGTGGTTCGGGCAGCCTTCGGTGTCGCAGGCAAAAGATCGGCGCTTCAAGCCATCCGTCCGCCGCGACGCACTTTAAGTCAGTGCAAGCCTGAGGTGAACTCCGCCACCGCCTGCATTTCGCGCTCGCTCATTTTGGACGCGATCTGAACCATCACTTTCCCGTTGACGTCCTTGCCGTCCTTGTCCGCTCCACGCTCTCCCGCCTTGAACGCCTTCAGTTGCGCCAAGGTATAGTCGGCATATTGGCCGCCTACGCGCGGATATCGCTTCGGTATGCCTGCTCCATCGGGGGAATGACACGCGGCACAGGCAGGCAATCCGCTGTTCGCATTGCCGCCGCGGAAGATCTTTTGTCCGGCGGCGACCAGCTCCCGATCTTTCGCCGCCGAGGGCTTGGCTCTTTGCTGAGCGAAAAAGATTCCGAGCGCCTGCATGTCTTCCGGTGTCAGCTTTGCCACCATCGCCTGCATCACCGCGTTCGCGCGAATTCCACTCTGGAAATGCATCAATTGCAGGGTAATATACTCGGCGTGCTGCCCCGCAAGACTGGGATTCGCCGGGCTCACGCTGTTGCCGTCGGCGCCGTGACATGCGGCGCATAGCCTATCTACGATCTGCTTCGCTGTCGCGAGATCGGGCTTGGGAGCCGGACTCTGAACCGCCCCTTCCGCGCCTGCCGCAAGTGAAGCCAAAAAGGTAAACACGCTCAACGCGACCAGCTTGGCCGCGATCAGCAACCGGTATTTCATTTTATTTACTCCCTGTCACCGGGGGTCTCGCAGCCCGCTTCACTGATTGACCATCACCGGTGGCAACCTCGGCCTATGCGTTCACAAGACGGCAAACGACGCAAAGATCATATTGTACCGAATGTGGCTCGCGCGGACCCAGGCGCGAGCGCGCGTGGCGCACACCCGTTTCATCATGCCGAATTTCTCACTACCGCCGCAGACTGGTCTCAACTGCCGGCGGAGGGAGCGCCCGAGATCGCCTTTGCGGGACGATCCAACGCTGGCAAGTCGTCCGCGATCAACGCGCTGGCGAATCACACCCAGCTTGCATTCGTCAGCAAGACGCCGGGGCGCACGCAGCACATCAACTTCTTTCGTTTGAAATCCGGCGCGCTGCTCGCGGATCTGCCGGGATATGGCTACGCGAAGGTGCCACTCGAGATGCGGCGCCACTGGCAGGAGTTTATCGCCCGCTATCTCGCCCAACGTGAGGTTCTCGCCGGACTGGTGCTGGTGATGGACGCGCGCCACCCGCTGACCGAATTGGATCGGCGGATGATCGAGTGGTTCCTACCGACGGGCCGGTCGCTGCACATACTCATGACCAAGTCGGACAAGCTTTCCACCGGGCCGCAGCGGAGAATGCTGGAAAGCGTGCGCCGCGCGCTGGTCGAGGATTACGGCATCTACTCGGCGCAAACCAGCGTGCAGTTGTTCTCAGCAATGCCGCGATCCGGGCTTGCCGAAGCGGAGGCCGCCATCGCGCCGTGGCTAGCGCTGTGAGCAGCGAGCCGGCGGGCGACACATGACACCGCAACCCGCGGATGGCGCAAGGTAGCGCATCCGTTAAAGAAAAAAGAAAGGCCCCGCCATCAAGGGGAGTGACACGGGGCCCTAAGAACGCCCTTCGGCCGGTGAGTTCACGCAACCGAAGGACACCCGCTCAGGGAGGGAAGCGGGAGACGTATAACCGTCCGCAAATAAGACTTCGGCCTTTTGCAAAAAGTTCCGCGCCGTTGTGCAGCCCCCTTTTTTGACTGCGGAAACAGTCACAGCGGCGCTGCACGGTTGCTCCGAAGCTTGACCGCGCGCTACGATCCGGCTTCTCCGTGATTCCACGGGCTAATTGAGGGCCGCCTGAGGGCCACCTGAGCAAAGCCATGAACTTCGTCGGAAAGTTTCCAGCGCGGCGCCCGCGCCGCATGCGTCGCGACGAATTTTCGCGCCGCCTGATGCGCGAATCCGCGCTTTCGAGCGCCGATTTCATCTACCCGGTCTTCGTTCTCGACGGCAGCAACCGCGAAGAGCAGGTGGCGTCGCTGCCCGGCGTATCGCGCAAGAGCGTCGACCTCTTATTCCGCGATGCCGAGAGCTGTATCGAGTTGGGCATTCCTGCGATGGCGCTGTTCCCGGTCATCGAGGCCTCTCGCAAATCGCTGGACGCGAAAGCGGCCTGGGATGCCAAGGGCCTGGTACCGAGCGCCATCCGGGCCTTGAAGGCCCGCTTTCCGGCGTTGGGGATCATGACCGACGTCGCCCTCGATCCGTACACCAGCCACGGCCAGGACGGCTTGCTCGACGACACCGGCTACGTGTCCAACGACCCGACAGTCGTCGCCTTGACCCGCCAAGCGCTATGCCACGCCGAGGCCGGCGTCGACATACTCGCGCCTTCGGACATGATGGACGGTCGCGTCGGCGCGCTGCGATCCGCGCTCGACCAAGCGGGCTTCGATAAGCCACGCATTCTGGCGTATTCGGCCAAATATGCGTCGAGCTTCTATGGGCCCTTCCGCGATGCCGTGGGCTCCGCGGCGAACCTCGGCAGCGGCGGCAAGCACACCTACCAGATGGATCCCGCCAACACCGACGAAGCGCTATGGGAGGTCTATCTCGATCTGCAGGAAGGCGCCGACATGATCATGGTGAAACCCGGTCTGCCGTATCTGGATATCGTGCGCCGGGTCAAGGACACTTTTGGCGTGCCCACGGCGGTGTATCAAGTCAGCGGCGAGTACGCGATGCTCAAGGCTGCGGCGGGCAACGGGTGGCTGGACGAACGGGCATGCGCCTTGGAAGCGCTCATGGCCTTCAAGCGGGCCGGCGCGGACGCGATTCTCACCTATTTTGCGATCGCTGCCGCACGCTGGCTCAAGGACGAGCGCTAGTCCCCGAGCAGTGATCGCAATTCGGCCGGCGACAGCCGCGCGTCGTCACGGCGCGGCCGATTGCGACGCTGCAGCGGCGTGAGGATGGACAGCCGGATTCCGCCGTTGTCGCCGGCGAGTCGCAATTCAACGCGAGACAACGAGTCAGTCGCCGTCGCCGCCGCGTACTCCACACCGGCGTTGATCAGCGCAAGTTCGACGTCCTTGGGATCTTCGGCCTCGAGCTCGAGGTGAACGTCGCTGTGCTCCGTTGCCCATCCCGCTGCGGCGCCGCCGATCAGCACCGGATGCCAACGGGAAAGCTCATCCATCCACCTCAGCGCTGCTTGGCGCTGCATTCGAAGCGAAAGTGGCTGCGAGCGGTGCCTGAAAAGTGTGTTGTAATCATGCAACGCCTGCTCGACCTCGTCGTTCGCGGGAAGAGTCGCCCGCTCGGGCAATCCGAGCTCGCGGCAGGCCTTTCTTTTCGCAGCGGTCCAGTCGGTGAGGCCGTGTTCGGCGATCAGCCGTGCGGTCGCCTGGGCGATGCGCGCCCGGGTGCGCTGAGTGGCCAACGAGTCCGGACGAGACACGGGATCACCAGAGGTCAAAAGAGCTGATTGCGGATTTCCCGTGGAGATTCCCTGCCCTGCGCCGCGGCAGTTTCATCCCGACGCGGAGTGAACTCGGCGTAGAAGTATTCAGGGATGCCGCTGCCTTCGGCTTCGCGCATGCCAGTCTCCGGATTGATGCGCGCAACGACGATGCCCTCGGGCGGTTTAAGGGGCACCTCGGGAACGCCTTTCAAGACTTTGCTCATGAATGCCATCCAAATCGGCAGCGCCGCCGCGGCACCCGTCTCCTGGGGCCCCAGCGTCTTTGGCTGGTCGTAGCCGATCCAGGCGACACCGACCATCGACGCATTGAAGCCGCAGAACCACGCATCGACGCTTTCGTTGGTGGTGCCCGTTTTGCCAGCGAGATCCTGCCGCCCGAGCTGCATGGCCCTGGCACCCGTTCCGGCACGGACGACGTCGCGCAGCATGGTGGTCATGATGAATGCGTTGCGGGGATCGATCGCTCTCTCCGCGGTCTCGCCTGCTACCGCAGGTTCGGCTTTTGAAAGGACGTTTCCTCGAGCGTCGACGACACGCGCGACAAGATAGGGGACTATGCGGTAGCCGCCATTAGCGAACACCGAATACGCGCCGACCATCTGCATTGGTGTCGCCGCGCCTGCTCCCAATGCCATCGGCAGATAAGGCGGGTGCAGCTTGGGATCAAATCCGAAACGCGCGATGTAGTCCTGCGCATACTTCGGGCCGATTGCCTGCATGACCCGCACCGTCACCAGATTCTTCGAACGCATTAGCGCGTTGCGCAGCCGCATCGGCCCCTCGAACTTGCCGTCGTAATTTTTCGGCTCCCATGCTTCGCCCCCGGTCTGGCCCGAATCGAAGTACAGCGGCGCGTCGTTGACCACCGTCGCCGGGCTGAATCCCTTTTCCAGCGCGGCCGAGTAGATGAACGGCTTGAAAGCGGATCCGGGTTGTCGAAATGCCTGTGTCACATGATTGAACTTGCTGCGGTCGAAATCGAATCCGCCTACCAGCGAATAAATCATTCCGTCGCTGGGGCGTAACGATACGAACGCAGCCTCGACCTGGGGCATCTGGACGATCTGCCAACGGCTTTTGTCGTCCTGGCCGACTCGGATTAACGCGCCGCGGCGAATGCGTATCGCGGAGGGGACCTTGTCGCCAAGCGCACGCGCGGCAAATTTGAGTCCGTCCCCGGTGATAGCGACCACCTCGCCGTCGCTTTGCACCGCCTTGACCTCGGCAGGCGTCGCCTCCAGTACGATCGCGGCGACCAGGTTTTCGCCGTCGGTCGTGTCCTCGAAGGCGCGGTCGAGCGCGTCCTCGAGCTGGTCCGCGTCCGAGGGAAGGCTGATAAAGGCCTCGGGGCCCCGATAACCGTGGCGCCGATCGTAGTCGAACACCCCTCGGCGAACGGCAGCGTACGCAGCGTCCTGGTCCGCTTTGCGGATGGTTGTATGGACGGTTAGGCCACGCGTATAGCTCTCCTCGCCATAGGCTTCGACCATCGCCAGGCGGACCATTTCGGCGATAAATTCAGCATGCGCCGTGTTGTCCTTGAGCGTCTGCCGGACGACGAGGGGCGCCTCCTGAGCCTGCTTGAATTGCTCATCGTTGATGAAATGCAAATCGTGCATACGTCGGAGGACATAGAACTGGCGTAACTGAGCACGTTTCGGGTTCGCGACAGGGTTGTATGCCGATGGAGCCTTTGGCAATCCCGCCAGCATCGCGGCTTCCGCGACGCTGACTTGGGACAGCGGCTTTCCGAAATAGATTTGCGAGGCCGCCGCAAAGCCGTAGGCGCGTTGGCCGAGAAAGATCTGGTTGACGTAAAGCTCCAGTATCTCGTCTTTGGACAAGTTGTTCTCGATCTTGTAGGCAAGCAGGACCTCGCGGAGTTTGCGAGTAAGCGTTCGCTCTCTGGTTAGGAAAAAGTTGCGCGCAACCTGCATGGTGATGGTCCCGGCGCCTTGCTGGGTCCCGCTGGTGGCGTTGGCCAGAGCCGCCCGAAGGACCGAAAGATAGTCAACGCCGCCGTGCTGGTAGAACCGCTCGTCTTCGGCGGCGAGGATCGCCTGCCGCATCAGATCCGGCACCTCTTTGATCTTGACGATCGCCCGTCGCTCCTCGCCGAATTCTCCCAGCAACGCCCCTTCCGCCGAGAGGATCCGCAGCGGGATTTTGGGCTGATAGTCGGTCAGGGTCTCAAGCGACGGTAATGTGGGATAAAGAAGCGCAAAGACGAACGCCGCCAGCAGGGCGCCGACCAGGGCCAACCCAAACAGGACGGAGGCCAGATAGATGAGCCAGCGTTTTAGCATGGGTGAATGAAAGTTACCGGACAACGGGGCAGGAGTCCCGATTATATGCAGGGTTAGACGTCAAAATAAAGTTGAAAAAAAGAGTTTTACATGCTTTATACTTGCTGCTACTATTTAAAGTAGTTTATATGTAATCGGTCTAAAGTTCCCATGCTCAAGGAAAAACTCGATTCCGCGTTTGCTTTTCTGCAGACGAAATCGCCGCCGCTGATCGGCGTCGATATTAGCTCGTCTGCGCTGAAGCTGGTGGAACTCTCCGAAACGGGGAGGGGCGCCTATCGACTCGAGCGCTACGCCATCGAACCGCTTCCCAAGGATGTGGTCACCGACGGCAATATCGCCAACCTGGATCAGGTGGCCGAAGCGCTGCGCAGGGCACACAAGCGCCTTGGCAGCCGCAATCGCAACATCGCCATGGCGTTGCCGACGGCGATGGTGATTACCAAGAAAATCATCGTTCCGGCGGGCCAGAGCGAGGAAGAGTTGGAGCTCCAGGTCGAGGCCGAGGCGAACCAGTACATCCCCTTTGCGCTCGACGAGGTCAATCTCGATTTCCAGATCCTCGGACCGGCGCCCAACAATCCCGAGGAAGTTGAAGTCCTGATCGCGGCCTCGCGCAAGGAGAAGGTCGAGGACCGCGTGGCGATCGCCGATGCGGCGGGGCTCAAGCCGCGGGTCATGGACGTCGAGTCTTACGCCACCGAGGAAGCGTTCGTGCTGATCTCGCCGTCGCTTCCGGCAAATGGCCGCGACCAGAACATCGCCTTGGTCGACATCGGCGCCCATGTCATGCATTTTTACGTCCTGCGCAACAATCAGATCCTGTTTTCGCGGGATCAGGCATTTGGCGGCAACCAGCTTACACACGATATCCAGCGAGCGTTCAATTTATCACCGGAAGAAGCCGAATCGGCGAAGAAAAATGCCGGTCTGCCGGAGAATTATGACGCCGATGTGCTACAGCCGTTCATGGAAACCCTCGCGCTGGAGGTGACGCGCGCGCTGCAGTTCTTTTTCACCTCGACTTCCTACAGCCAGGTGGATCAGGTCGTACTCGCCGGCGGCTGTGCGCTGCTGCCGGGCCTGGACGAACTGGTGGCCAAGCGGGCAGGGGTCAGCACCATCGTTGCCAACCCGTTCGCTAGCATGGCCGGCTCCGACCGTATCCGCCCGCGCCAGCTCGCCACCGACGCGCCGCTGCTGCTTATCGCGTGCGGCTTGGCCCTGAGGGGCTTCGAGTAGCCATGGTCCGCATTAACCTACTGCCTCACCGCGAGCAAAAGCGTCACGCGCGCCAGCGTCAGTTCATCTCGATGGCGATCGGACTTGCCGTCTTGGGCATCGCGGTCGTCGGCTTGGTTCACGTGGTGATCGCCGCGCGCATCGACAATCAGGGTAGCCGCAACAAGCTGCTCCAGGAAGAGATCGCGAAGCTCGACGAGCAGATCAAGGAAATCGACAAGCTGCGCGAGCAGACGCAGGCGCTGCTGGCGCGCAAGCAGATCGTCGAGACGCTGCAAGCCAACCGTACCGAAGCGGTGCACCTGCTCGACCAACTGGTGCGGCAGCTCCCCGACGGGCTCTATCTCAAATCCGTGAAACAGACCGGGGGCAAGGTGACGCTGGTCGGCTACGCGCAGTCCAACGCCCGGGTCTCGACGCTGATGCGCAACATCGAAAGCTCGCCTTGGCTTGCCTCGCCGGAGCTCGTGGAGATCAAATCGGTGCCGCTGGACAAGCAAAAGATCAATGAGTTCACCCTCAACCTGCAAGTGAAACGGCTGGGCGACCCGAACGCTCCAGGCGCACCCGGAAAAGCGCCAGGCGCGCCGGCGGCCAAGGGGGGCAAGGTATGACGCTCGACGATATTCGCCGGCTGAATATCCGCGATGCCGGAAATTGGCCGCTGCTTCCCAAGATCATGATTCTCGGGGTGCTGTTCTTCCTAATCCTCGTGGCCGGAGCTTTTTTTGACTGGCGCGATCAGTTCGAGGCGCTCGACAAGGCCCAGGACGAGGAGATCAAGCTGCGAGAGGCGTACGCATCCAAAAAAGCCAAGGCGGTCAATCTCGATCTCTATGTGCAGCAGCTCAAGGAAATCGAGCAATCTTTCGGCGCTCTGTTGAAGCAACTGCCCAACAAATCCGAAATGGACGCGCTGCTGACCGACATCAACCAGGCCGGGCTCGGGCGCGGCCTGCAATTCGAATTATTCAGACCGGCGACACAGGAGCGGATGGCCGATTTTTATGCCGAGCTGCCAATCAGTGTCCGTATCACCGGCAATTATCACGACATGGGAGCGTTTGCCAGCGATGTCGCTCAGCTGCCGCGAATCGTGACCCTGAACGATGTCGGCATCGTCAACGACAAGGGCACGCTGATCATGGAAGCGACGGCCAAGACCTTCCGCTACCTCGACGAGGAAGAAGTCGCTAAACAGCGCAAGTCGGCGAAAGACGCGAAGGACAAGGGCAAAAAATGATCGCGCGAGTGGCCATGTGTGTCGTCGTAGCCATCTCTATCGCTGGTTGCGGCGGTCAACACGAGGACCTGAAAGCGTGGATGCAGGAGCAGGGCAAAGGCGTCAAGGGCAAGCTCGACCCGTTGCCGCAGGTAAAGCCGTACGAGCCTTTTGCGTATAACGCGTTCGACCTGCCCGATCCGTTTCGTCCGCGCAAGATCGAACCGCTAAAGGGCGCCAGCAAGCTCGCTCCGGACCTGAATCGCCGCAAGGAGCCGCTGGAAGCTTTCCCGTTGGAATCGTTGGCGATGGTTGGCACGTTGCAACGCGGCAAGAGCAGATTTGCGCTGGTGCGCACGACCGACAGGGACGTCTATCAGGTGAAGGTCGGCAACTATATGGGGCAGAATTTCGGCGTGGTTGTAGGCATTGAAGATGCCGAAATCAAGCTCAAGGAACTGGTGCAGGACGGCGCCGGCGACTGGACGGAGCGATCGAGCACCATCCAGCTCGCGGAGGCGGACCAAAGACAGGAGCGACGCAAATGAGCCCGGTGCCATCCACTACATTGAATCTACCGCGTTGGCGCGTCTGGGGAGTCGCCGCCACCCTCGGGGCCGCGCTCGTCATGCTGGGAATCGGCCAGGCGCTCGCGCAGGCCGGGAACAGCATCGAAGCGCTGACCGTGTCCAAGGGAAGCTCCGGGCGCACGGTCGTCAAGTTTACCTTGAAGGCCCCGCTTGCCAATCCGCCGGCCGGATTCGCGATCAACAATCCGCCGCGCATCGCGCTCGATTTTCCCGAGACCGGCAACGGCCTCGGTCGCTCGGCGCAAGAGGTCGGTGACGCAGCGTTGCGCAGCGTGAACGTGGTTCAGGCGGGAAACCGCACCCGCGTGGTGTTCAATCTCAACAAGCCGCAGACCTTCGATACACAGATCGAGGGCAATACCGTGTTGGTGACGCTGACCGAGCAGGCTGGCTTGGCGGCAGGTACACCGACGGTCTCCAGGTTCGCCGAAGCGCGGCCGGGCGAGGCCACGCACGTGCTGCGCGACGTCGATTTCCGGCGCGGCAAGAATGGCGAAGGGCGCGTTGTCGTCGAATTATCCGACAGCACGACCGGAATCGATATCCGGCAGCAGGGCAAAGCGTTGATCGTCGATTTCATCAAGACCACGGTGCCGCGCAATCTCGAGCGGCGGCTGGACGTGGGCGACTTCGCAACTCCGGTGGTTACCGTCGATACATTCTCGCAGGGTGGAAATGCGCGCATAGTGATCGAACCGAAGGGACTGTGGGAACACTCGGCTTACCAGACCGACAATCGGTTCATTGTCGAGATCAAGCCCATTCAGGAAGACCCGAACAAGCTGACCCAAGGCACGCGCGCCGGCTACAAGGGCGAGAAATTGTCGCTCAACTTCCAGAACGTCGAAGTACGGGCAGTACTGCAGGTGATCGCCGATTTCACCGGCCTGAATATCATCACCAGCGATACCGTGACCGGCAGCCTGACGCTACGGCTCAAGGACATTCCCTGGGATCAGGCGCTGGACATCATCATGCAGACCAAGGGCCTCGACATGCGCAAGAACGGCAACGTCGTTCTGATCGCGCCACGCGAGGAGCTTGCGCTCAAGGAAAAGCAGCAGCTCGAATCCCAGCAGCAGATCAGCGAACTTGAGCCACTGGTGACGGAGTCGTTCCAGCTCAACTACATCAAGGCACAGGATCTGCTCAATCTCATCTCGAGCAACCGCAGCGGTGCCGGCGGGCAGGGCGGTGGAGGCAACACCGGCGGCCAGGGCTCGATCATCTCGAAGCGAGGCGTTGCGATCCTCGACCCGCGCAGCAACCTCTTGTTCGTATCCGACACGGCCTCCCGGCTCGAAGAGGTGCGGAGGATCATCCGTCAGGTCGATAATCCGGTGCGCCAGGTCGTCATCGAGAGCCGTATAGTCGTTGCCGACGACAAATTCAGCCGCCAGCTCGGCGTTCGCTTTGGAATGCAGACCGGCTTCACGCTCAACAAGCGGTACGCGGGCGGGATCGGCGGTAGCCTCAACACCCAACCGGTAGTAACCACGTCGGGAAACACGCTTACCCGCGACACACGCACACAGACGCCATATGAGCTCGCTTCGGGACTCGCCACCGCGGGATATTCCGACTCGCCGCAGTTGAATGTCAATTTGCCGGTTCCCAATCCGGCGGGACAGGTTGCGCTGACGCTGATCAACCTGGGCAGCGGCAACCTGATCAATCTCGAGCTGTCCGCGCTCGAAGCCGACAGTCGCGGCAAGGTCGTCTCCAGCCCGCGCGTCGTGACTGCGGACAATCAAAAGGCGAGCATCGAACAGGGGACCGAGATTCCATACGTCACCCCGGGCTCCGCCAATAGTCCCGCGACCGTGCAGTTCAAGAAGGCTGTGCTCAGACTGGACGTGACACCGCAAATCACCCCGGACAACCGGGTCATCATGACCGTGGAAATTCGTAAGGACTCGGTCGGACAGCTGGTCAACCTCGGTGGCGGCTTTACGGTGCCCGCAATCGACACCAAGAATGTCATCACGCAGATTGCCGTCAACAATGGAGATACCGCGGTGATCGGCGGCATCTACGAAGAAACGGTCAACAACGACGTCACCAAGCTTCCATTCCTGGGCGACTTGCCCGTCGTTGGTTATCTTTTCAAGACGACCAACAAGGCCGTTGAAAAGACCGAGTTGCTCATTTTCCTGACCCCGCGAGTCGTCAAGGAATCGATCACGGCGGTTCGCTAGTACACAAGCTCGCGCCGTCCCGAGGATTGCAATAAAATGCCCTGATGCAGATGCATCGGGGCAATTTATTTCTGATCGGCATGCCGGGTAGCGGCAAGTCGACGCTCGGTCGACTGCTCGCCAAACGGCTCGACAAGCGCTTCTACGACGCCGACGTCGAGCTCGAGCGGCGCCTGGGCGTATCGATTGCGGTCATTTTCGAGCTTGAAGGCGAGCCCGGCTTTCGCGATCGGGAAGAGGCCGTGATTGCCGAGTACGTGGAGAACATCAACGCCGTGCTGGCCACCGGCGGCGGCGCGGTGCTCCGAACCGTCAATCGCGAACGTCTCAAGCAAAACGGGACCGTACTCTATCTGCATGCGACGCCGGAAACGTTGTGGGAACGCACGCGTCGCAGCAAGCATCGCCCGCTTCTGCAGGCCCCCGATCCCTTTCAGCGCTTGAAAGATCTGTATGCGGCGCGCGATCCCCTCTACCGGGAAACCGCGGATTTCGTCATTGAATCGGACCAGGAGCAGGTCATCCGGCTGGCCCAGCGACTCGAGCAGCAGCTTCGCGCCGCGGCGCGGGCGTAATGACGACGCCGCGCACGGCACCGACGCGCACGCTGGTGGTTGCTCTGGCCGAGCGGAGCTACCCCATTCATATTGGCGCGGCGCTACTGGCCGAAATCGGCCACCTGCTGCCGAACATGCGGTCAGGTCGGGCGATCATCGTCACCAACCCGGTCGTCGCGGCACATCATCTTGATCGGCTGCAAAAGGGGCTCGAGCGCGCGGACATGCATCACGACGTCATCGTCGTGCCCGACGGCGAAGCCCACAAGGATTGGGCCACACTCTACGACGTCCATACCCGGTTGCTGGAGCTCAAGGCCGAGCGCTCGACGACGTTGATTGCGCTGGGAGGCGGGGTGATCGGCGATCTCGCGGGATTCGCCGCCGCGACATATCAGCGCGGTATGCCCCTGGTGCAGATCCCGACTACCCTGCTGGCGCAAGTCGATTCCTCGGTCGGCGGCAAGACCGCAGTGAATCATCCGCTGGGCAAGAATATGATCGGCGCCTTTTATCAGCCCTCGGCCGTCATCATCGACAGCGCGACACTCTCTACCTTGCCCGATCGCGAGTACGCATCCGGTCTGGCAGAGGTGGTGAAATACGGCGCAATTCGCTCGCCACAGCTCTTTGCCTGGCTCGAGTCCAACGTCGATCCACTGCTCAGGCGCGACGAGGCAACGCTGGCACAGGCGATCCACGAGAGCTGCCGGCTCAAAGCGGAAATTGTCGCGGCCGACGAGCGCGAAACGGGTGAACGCGCATTACTGAATTTCGGGCACACCTTCGGACATGCAATCGAAGTTGGCACCGGGTATGGCACCTGGCTGCACGGCGAAGCCGTCGCCGCGGGAATGGTGCTTGCTGGGGAGCTTTCGGTTCGCGTGGCCGGGTTCCCGGCCATAGACAACGTGCGGCTACGGCAACTTCTGTCTCGGTTCGGGTTGCCGATCGATCCGCCGGCGCTGAGTGCCGAGCGTTATCTCGAACTGATTGCGCGAGACAAGAAGGTCCAGGCAGGCAAGCTGCGCTTGGTGCTGCTCGAAGCGCTGGGGCGGGCGACGACTCGAGGCGATATTTCGGAAACAGAATTGATCGAGCTTCTCGCTGATCCGTGACTTCAAAAAAACGGCGCCGTTTGGCGCCGTTTTTTTACCTGCTTGCCCGCGCCCTACGGACAGGTAATGGTTGCTGACACGCTTTTCTGTGGAGAGCTGGAATCAACGGCTGAAACTGCGGCGCTAAAGCCTGGTCCTGGAGTGTTGAGCGTCACTGTCGTGCCGCCGCCGTTCGTGGATATCACTTGCGGAGCGATCGACGCAGTGTTCGCCGTCGTCCCGGCGGGCGCCACGGCAACGTTATACGGCGGCGTACCCCCGGTGAGAACAAATCCGACATTAGTTCCATTCACACATATTGGCGGTTTGGCGGCTGTGGGGGTGATCACCAGCGCCGGCGGTGGTGTCGGCGGCGGGATCACCTGGGTACCCGGCGCGTTGATCAGTGTAGCCGTGGTCTGGCGACCGGTCGCATCGACGATGGTAAATGTCACTGGATTCACACAAGTGCCATTGGTAACGGCCTCGAACGCTCCGCCCGAGAATAAGACCGGTG
Source organism: Casimicrobiaceae bacterium (assembly GCA_036491495.1). Taxonomy (GTDB): domain Bacteria; phylum Pseudomonadota; class Gammaproteobacteria; order Burkholderiales; family Casimicrobiaceae; genus PALSA-1003. The sequence continues at coordinate 70,110 of DASXBW010000096.1, read as the reverse complement.
AATTGACAATTCCCACGGCCGTTGGGAAGGTCGACGAGACGGTATACGGCGGTGTGCCGCCATAGATGAAGTAATCGACACGGAAGCCAACTGAGCACTGATTGACGAAGGTCCCGGTAATGGTTGCAGTTGGCGGGACCACCGACAGGATGGCCGAGCCGTCGGTTTGCTGGACGATGGTGAAGGAAGCCGTCACCGAGTTGTTGGTGGTCAGGTCTGTGGCGCGTATTTGCGCCGGCTGCGTTGGGACGTTTACTGTTGCCTGCAATACGACGCGAGCTACGCCGGTGGCGTCGGACACCACCGTGAGCGAAGAAACGAGCGGCTGCCCCGGATTGCTGCTCTGAATCCCGAACGCGCCCTGCACGACGTCGAACTTGACCTGACGATTGGGTATGCCTGCGCCGGCCACACCGGTGACTTGCACCGTCGCGGTCGCAGTGTCGCCGGAACATACCGCGTTGGTGCCGCACACGGTGCGGCTCGGGACCACGGTCAGCGTGTTGAACAACGGTGCGGGACGGACCGTCACCGCCGAGGTCGCGGTCTGGCCAATCGCGTCTTGCACCGTGATGATGACCGGGGTATCCGCGGCCACGTCTCCCGGAACGAGCACGACCACGCCGGTGTCGACGTTTTGCGCTACGGGAAGGACCGCCGAATTGCTCGAGAACACCTGATAGGGAAGTGCGCCGCCACTAACCTGCAGTGTTGCGGGCGTATGCGAATAGACCACGGCGGTCGGAGGCAAAACGAACAAGGGGCCCGGTGTGACCGGCTTGGCAGCGAAAGGATTGTTCGGAGCTCCGCTGCCACCGCCGCAGCCTCCCAGCGCAAGCAGTCCGGCCAGCGCGCACAACGCAAGGGTTGGCCGCAGCCAGTTGCTGTTCATCACATTCGACGCCATGGAGAAATCCCTGATGATGATGTCCTAAAGGTTTTCTTGAAGCTTATCGATTTGGACGTTGCGACAAGCATATACGCTACTTTGTTCAGATTAAAGCGCAAGTTTAGAGCCAACGCAAGTTATTTTGGCGGCCGGAGCATACGGGATCGCTGTCCGGGTCCAATTGGTTGCCGCGATGCAACAATCTCGCTAGTATGACCGGATACACGCGCCTTTCATGGCTGAGGGGTTTCGCGCCTCTGAATGGCAGGCGCGATGCGCAGACAAGCTCGAGTAGCGAGGACCTCGTGGACCAGAAGACAATCGGTATCCCCTGGCTGCCGCCCACACGTCAAGGTTTGTACGACCCGGTGAACGAGCACGACGCCTGTGGGCTGGGCTTCATCGCCCACATCAAAGGCGAAAAAAACCATACGATCGTCGCCCAAGGGCTGCAAATACTCAAAAATCTGACGCATCGGGGTGCAACGGGTGCCGATCCGCTACAAGGCGACGGCGCCGGCATCTTGATTCAGCTTCCCGACGCGTTTCTTCGGCGCGCTTGCGGGCGGCAGGGGATGACGCTCCCGGCGGTAGGGCAGTACGGCGTCGGGATGGTTTTTCTGCCCAAGGAACCGGCTTCGCGCATGGCATGCGAGCAGGAAATCGAGCGCGCCGTCGTAAGCGAAGGGCAGATTCTTCTCGGTTGGCGCGACGTGCCCACGGACAACTCAGGCTTGTCCGAGCGGACCAAGGAAGTCGAGCCGGTGGTGCGTCAGGTATTCATCGCCCGCGGCTCGAATGCGCTCGACCAGGATGCACTCGAACGCAAGCTCTACATTATCCGCAAGAAATCCGGGCACGCGGTGCAGGCGCTCAAGCTTCGCCACGGCAAGGGATTCTATGTCTCATCGATGTCGACGCGCACGGTCGTCTACAAAGGCATGCTGCTCGCCCACCAGGTCGGCGAATACTACCTCGACCTCCGCGACACGACGATGGTCTCGGCGCTGGCCATGGTGCACCAGCGTTTCTCGACCAACACCTTCCCGACCTGGGACCTCGCGCATCCGTTCCGGCTGGTCTGTCACAACGGTGAGATCAACACCCTGCGCGGCAATGTCAACTGGATCCGCGCACGGCAGCAGGCGATTTCGAGCACGGTGCTCGGCGCGGACCTGGACAAAGTCTGGCCGCTGATCTACGACGGACAATCCGACTCCGCGTCGTTCGACAATGCGCTGGAACTGCTGCTGATGGGCGGCTATCCGCTGGCCCACGCCATGATGCTCATGATCCCCGAAGCGTGGGCCGGGAATCCGCTGATGGACGACGATCGTCGCGCATTCTACGAGTACAACGCGGCGCTGATGGAACCGTGGGATGGACCCGCCGCCATGGCTTTTACCGATGGCCGGCAAATCGGCGCGACGCTCGATCGCAACGGGCTGCGGCCGGCGCGCTACATCGTCACCGACGATGACTATGTGATTCTGGCGTCGGAAGTCGGCGTGCTCGATATTCCCGAACGCAAGATCGTCAAGAAGTGGCGGCTGCAACCTGGCAAGATGCTGTTGGTCGACACCGAGCAGGGCCGCATCATCGACGATGACGAGCTCAAGCACACGCTGGCGACAGCGAAACCGTATCGCGAATGGATCGACCGCTCGCGAATTGCCCTCGGTGCGCTACCCGATCCGGCGCCGCCTCAACGCTCGGATGTACCGCTGCTCGATCGGCAGCAGGTCTTTGGCTATACCCAGGAAGACTTGAAGATCATCCTCGCGCCGATGGCTGAAAACGGCGAGGAGGCGATCGGATCGATGGGCAACGACGCGGCTTTGCCGGTGCTCTCCAATCGGCCCAAGATTCTCTACAGCTACTTCAAGCAATTGTTTGCTCAGGTCACCAATCCGCCGATCGACCCGATCCGTGAAGAGCTGGTCATGTCGCTGGTCACCTTCATCGGGCCGCGCCCGAATCTGCTCGGTATCGACGAAACCGATCCGCCGATGCGCCTCGAAGCGCAAAAGCCGATCCTTACCGCGGAGGAAATGGAAAAGATACGCCACATCGGGCTTTTCACCGGCGCGACTTTTCGCTCGCTCGAGCTCGACATCTGCTACCCGGCTGCCTGGGGCGCGGCCGGGATGGAAGCGGCGCTGGCGAGCCTGTGTGCGCACGCGGAAGATGCCACCAGGCTCGGCTACAACATCTTGATCGTCTCCGACCGCAAGGCTTCGGCGCAATTGATGCCGATCCCTGCGCTTCTGGCGACCGCGGCGGTGCATCAGCACCTGGTCCGCAACGGGCTTCGTACGAGCACCGGGCTGGTCGTCGAAACGGGCTCGGCGCGCGAAGTTCATCATTTTGCCCTGCTCGCGGGCTACGGCGCCGAAGCGATCCATCCGTACCTGGCACTGGAGACCGTGGAACATCTGCACGAGTTGCTTCCGCAACTGACGCCGGGCGACTCGGCGAAACACTTCGTCAAGGCGATCTGTAAAGGCCTCTACAAGGTGATGTCGAAGATGGGCATTTCGACCTATCAGTCCTACTGCGGCGCGCAGATCTTCGAAGCGGTGGGCCTCTCCAGCTCGCTGATCGACAAATATTTCACCGGCACCGCGAGCAACATCCAGGGCATCGGCTTGTTCGAGGTTGCCGACGAAGCGTTCCGGATGCATCAGCTCGCGTTCGGAGACGACCCGGTATTGCGTGATGCGCTCGATGCCGGCGGCGAATACCAGTATCGCTCGCGCGGCGAGGAGCACATGTGGACGCCAGAATCGATTGCCAAGCTGCAGCACGCTGCGCGCTCCAACAGCCATTCGACCTACCGCGATTACGCCAAGCTGATCAACGACCAGACCCGGCGGATGATGACCCTTCGAGGGATGTTCGAATTCAGATTTGCGCCGAAGCCGATCCCGATCGATGAAGTCGAGCCGGCGTCGGAGATCGTCAAGCGCTTCGCGACCGGTGCGATGAGTCTCGGCTCGATCTCCACCGAGGCGCACACCACGCTGGCGGTGGCGATGAATCGCATCGGCGGCAAATCCAACACCGGCGAAGGCGGCGAGGACGCGCGGCGCTATCCGCTGGTCGCCAAGGGCGAGACGCTCAAGTCGCGCATCGACAGCGTCGTCGTCGATGTACCGTTGCGCGAGGGTGACTCGCTGCGCTCGAAGATCAAGCAGGTAGCATCTGCGCGGTTCGGTGTCACGGCGGAGTACCTTGTTAACGCCGACCAGCTGCAGATCAAGATGGCGCAGGGCGCCAAGCCGGGCGAGGGAGGGCAGCTTCCCGGGCACAAGGTGTCCGAATACATCGCCCGGTTACGGTTTTCGGTGCCGGGCGTCGGGTTGATCTCGCCGCCTCCGCATCACGACATCTACTCGATCGAGGATCTTGCGCAGCTGATTCATGATTTGAAGAACGCGAATCCGCAGGCGTCGATCAGCGTCAAGCTGGTCTCCGAAGTTGGCGTGGGAACCGTTGCCGCGGGTGTGGCCAAGGCCAAGTCGGATCACGTCACCATTGCCGGCCACGACGGCGGAACGGGAGCGTCTCCGGAGTCGTCGATCAAGCATGCGGGAACGCCGTGGGAGCTTGGTCTCGCGGAAACGCAGCAGACCCTGGTGCTGAATCGGCTCCGCGGCCGCATCGCGGTTCAGGTCGATGGCCAGATGAAGACCGGACGCGATGTCGCCATCGGCGCCTTGCTCGGCGCCGACGAGTTCGGGTTCGCGACCGCTCCGCTGGTGGCCGAAGGCTGCATCATGATGCGCAAGTGTCATCTCAATACTTGCCCGGTGGGCATCGCGACGCAGGACCCGGAGCTGCGGAAGAAGTTCGACGGATCGCCCGAGCACGTCGTCAACTACTTCTTCTTCGTCGCCGAGGAAGTACGCGAGATCATGGCCAAGCTCGGTATTCGACAGTTCAACGATTTAATCGGACGCTCCGACCTGCTCGACATGCGCGACGGCATCGAGCATTGGAAAGCGCGAGGACTCGACTTCGCGCGGGTTTTCTATCAGCCGAAAGTGCCCGCGGAAGTCGCGCGATATCACTGCGAAGAGCAGGACCACGGGCTCACGCGCGCGCTCGATCATGAGCTTATCGCGGAGTCGAAGCTCGCCATCGAGGAGCGCCGGCCGGTGCGTCTGGAGCACCGCATCCGCAACGCCAATCGCTCGGTGGGCGCGATGCTCTCCGGCGTCGTCGCCCGCCGCTATGGCCACGCGGGCCTGCCGGACGACACGCTGCACGTCGCGTTCAGCGGAACGGCAGGCCAGAGCTTCGGCGCCTTCCTCGCCCGCGGCATTACTTTCGAGCTCCAGGGGGCGACTAACGATTACGTCGGCAAAGGATTGTCCGGCGGCCGCATCGTGGTGTATCCCGACCCCGAGTCGCCGGCGCGGCCGGAGGACAACATCGTGATCGGCAACACCGTGATGTACGGTGCGATCGAGGGCGAAGCATACTTCCGCGGTGTCGCCGGCGAGCGCTTTTGCGTACGCAACTCCGGTGCAACGGCGGTAGTCGAGGGGGCAGGAGACCATTGCTGCGAGTACATGACCGGCGGCACCGTGGTGGTTCTCGGCCGAACCGGGCGCAATTTCGCAGCGGGGATGAGCGGCGGGGTCGCTTTTGTCTACGACGACGATGGCACGTTCGCGCGACGGTGCAATCTTTCGATGGTGTCCCTCGAGCCGGTGCTGGAAGATGTTGATCAGGCGAAATTGGAGCGGGAGCTTGCTGCGGCAGGCAAGGGCCGGCTGCGCCACGTGGGAGCTGCCGACGCGACGCTGCTGCGCGAGTTGATCGAAAGGCATTTGCGGTTCACCGGCAGCACCCGGGCGCTTTCGCTGCTCGACGACTGGGACACGATACGCGGCAAGTTCGTCAAGGTGTTCCCGAACGAATATAAGCGCGCGCTCTCCGAGCTGCACGAAAGACAAGCCGCGGGATTGGTGGCGACACCACCGGCCAAGCAGCGCGAGGTCGCGTGACGCTGCGCGCAAACGCATTTGGCGGGTGCCGTATCACGTTCCGCCGGCGATTGCCGGAGACGGGGCGGTAATGGGCAAGGTTACCGGCTTCCTCGAGCTCTCACGCGTTGCCGAGGTCGCGCTTCCGGTAGAGGAGCGCGTCAGGAGCTATCGGGAATTCATCCTGACGCTTGAGGACGACAAGGCGGCGGCGCAGGGAGCGCGCTGCATGGATTGCGGCATTCCGTTTTGCCAGTCCGGCTGCCCTATCAACAACATCATCCCGGACTGGAACGATCTGGTCTATCGGCATCAGTGGCGTCAGGCGCTCGACGTGCTGCATTCGACCAATAATTTTCCCGAGTTCACCGGACGGGTGTGCCCCGCTCCTTGCGAGGCAGCCTGCACGCTGAACATCAACGACGATCCGGTCGGCATCAAGTCGATCGAGCACTTCATCATCGACAAGGGCTGGGAAGAAGGCTGGGTCGTGCCCCTTCCGCCTGCGACCAAGACCGGGAAACGGGTGGCTGTCATCGGATCGGGCCCGGCGGGAATGGCGTGTGCGCAGCAACTCGCGCGCGCCGGCCACGACGTAGTGCTATTCGAAAAGAACGACCGCATCGGCGGCTTGCTGCGTTACGGCATTCCGGACTTCAAAATGGGCAAGCAGCATATCGACCGGCGTGTGCAGCAAATGCAGCTCGAAGGCGTCGAATTCCAGGTCAACCGGCACGTGGGTGAAACCGGCGTCAACGGCGTTGACGCGCGGCAGCTGGTCGCGGAATACGATGCCGTCGTGCTCTCGGCAGGATCGGAGCATCCGCGCGATCTCGACGTGCCCGGGCGCGAGCTCGATGGCGTTTATTTTGCAATGGACTTCCTGCCGCTTCAGAACCGACGCGTGGCCGGCGATTCGAACGTCCCACCGCTCACCGCGTCGGGCAAACATGTAGTGGTCATCGGCGGCGGCGATACCGGATCCGACTGCGTCGGCACCTCGAATCGTCAGGGAGCGCTGTCGGTTACCCAATTCGAGCTGCTGCCCCAGCCTCCCGAGCATGAAAACAAGCCGCTGGTGTGGCCCTACTGGCCGATGAAGCTCCGGACCTCCTCGTCGCACGAAGAAGGATGCGAGCGGGACTGGGCCGTGCAGACCAAGGCATTCAAAGGCGAGGGCGGAAGAGTCACGAAGCTGGTCGCGAGCCGCGTCGAGTTCAGAGACGGCAAGCTGCACGATGTGCCGAACACCGAATTCGTGCTCAAAGCCGATCTCGTATTGTTCGCGATGGGCTACATGCACCCGGTGCATCGGGGAATGCTCGACGCGCTCGGGGTCGCGTACGACGCGCGCGGCAACGTCAACGCGGACACCGACACTTATCGCACCTCGGTCTCGAAGGTCTTTGCCGCCGGCGACACGCGACGCGGACAATCGCTGGTCGTATGGGCGATCCGCGAGGGGCGTCAATGCGCGCGTGCGGTCGATGAATTTCTGATGGGCGTGTCCGAGTTGCCGCGCTAACGTCGAGTGACAACCGTCGTCTCGCTCGACCTCGCCAGCTGGAAGCCTCTGCTCACGCCGGACGCGCAACGAACGGCGGTCGCCACTTTGGAAGGCGGCGGAATTCTGACCCTCCCGCATCTCGCCTTCCGACTCAATCCCGACGAGGCACGTTTTCTGTCGCCGCGATGGGCTGATGGCAGGGCCAAGAACATCAGCTTCGATGGCGTCGCTCTCAAAGGAGCGGCGGGTGCACCCGAAGATCTGGCGGCGCTCGGGCGGATGATCGGGCGCTTCGCGGCGAACGCGGCGGACTTGGTCACCGCGTTGTTTCCCCGCTACGCTGCGCACGTCACCCGGGCCCGCACCAGTTTCCGTCCGCTGCCCGCGGTCGGACGTGCGGTTTCATGGCGAAAAGACGACTCGCGGCTTCACATCGACGCTTTTCCATCGCGACCGAACCATGGCGAGCGCATTCTGCGTGTATTCTCGAATGTCAGCTCCGGCGAAGATCGCGTCTGGCGGATCGGCGAAAGCTTCGAGGCGGTGGCCAGAACCTTCCTGCCGCGGATACGTCGGCCGCTCCCCGGTTCGCGGGCGATGCTGGCGCTGCTGCACGTCACCAAAGGCGTACGCAGCGAATACGATCACCTGATGCTGGGACTACACGACTGCGCCAAGGCGGACCTCGATTACCAGAAGCACTGCGGGCAGCAACTGGTCCGTTTCAGGCCGGGAACGACCTGGCTGTGTTTTTCCGATCAGGTAATGCACGCTGCCGTTTCAGGCCAGCACATGCTCGAGCAGACGATCCACGTTCCTGTTTCCCGTCTCTACGACCCGCAAAGCTCGCCGCTGGCGATTCTCGAACGCCTTTGCGGCCGAGCCTTGCTGCCAGCTCACTGAAAATAGCGAGTCGGCGCCAGTCCGCCGCCTCGCGACCCACCAATGAGCCTCTTGAAAAACGACACGCTCCTGCGCGCGCTTAAGCGTGAGCCGACCCAGCACACCCCTGTGTGGCTGATGCGCCAGGCGGGCCGCTATTTGCCCGAATACAATGCGACGCGCGCACGCGCCGGCAGCTTCATGAAGCTTTGCACCAACCCTGCCCTCGCGACCGAAGTAACCCTTCAGCCGCTGGCGCGTTTTCCGCTCGACGCGGCCATCGTTTTCTCCGACATCCTCACGGTGCCGCATGCGATGGGACTGGGACTCTCGGTTATGGAGGGCGAAGGGCCACGATTCGAGCGGCCGCTGGTCGACGAAGCGGCGATCTCGAGGCTGACGGTGCCGGATCCTTCCCGCCTCCGATACGTCTATGACGCGGTCGCATCGATTAAGCTCGCATTGGACGGAAGCGTGCCCTTGATCGGTTTCGCCGGCAGCCCATTCACGCTCGCGTGCTACATGATCGAGGGGATGGGCAGCGCCGATTTCGCCAGAGTACGGCGCATGCTCTATGCCCGGCCCGATCTTCTCCACCGCGTCCTGACGATCAACGCCGAGGCGGTTGTCGGGTATCTTGCGCAGCAGGTCGCCCATGGCGCCGACGTGCTGATGATTTTCGATACCTGGGGCGGCCTGCTCACCTCCGACGCGTACGATAGCTTTTCGCTGTCCTACATCAAGACTGTCCTCAAGCGCCTCCGCGATCAAAACTGCCTGGTCCCCACGATCGTTTTCACCAAGGGCGGCGGTCAATGGCTGGACCGCATCGCCGCGTGCGGCTGCGATGCCGTGGGACTCGACTGGACGACGGATATCGGCGTTGCGCGCAGGCAGGCGGGAGCTCGCGTTGCGTTGCAAGGCAACCTCGACCCGATGGTTCTGTTGACGACTCCTGAAGCGACGCAAAAGGCCGCGCTCGACATCATTCGGGCTGCAGGACCGCAGCCGGGGCACATTTTCAATCTTGGCCACGGGATCCTGCCGGCGACTGCGCCGGAAAACGTCGCTGCGTTGGTCGCCACGGTCCATGCCGAATCTCGCGTGCAACGCGCCGCGCCCACTGGACTCGATGCCAACGAAGCCGAAACCCGCGCCGGTGCTCGGTCTCCGAGGCCTTGACAAAATTCTGAAAGACGGGGCCTCGTGCACTAGTTATGCACAGTCGTAGACGGATGTCGTCGGCCGAACCCGCGCATCCGGTTCCCCCAGTAGGCGCGCTCCAACTCATTGAGCATATTGGGTATTTTAGCTCTGTTTGCGACCTCCCCCGCAGGCCACCGACCGTCAGCCGGTGGGCTGGTCCGATTGTGTTTCAGTTATGCACAGATCTATCCACATGGGATGTATGGCGTCCGAGGAGTGCTGGAAAAAGAACAACTTGGAGCGCAATGCTGAAGTTCGTATGATGATTCAGGAAGCCACAAAAAATGGCGCCTACGGTGCGCGCCTTCGCTCCAGGATCCCGGGACGCTGATCGTGGCCATCATTCGCGTCGCGTTGCCGGTCGCAGCGCGTCAGCTGTTCGATTATTGGTTGCCCGCGGGGCTGGCGCCGGATCCAGGCAGTGTGCTGGTCGTTCGGCTTGGCCGCCGACGCTTGCATGGTGTGGCCGTCGAGGTCGTCGAAAGCAGCGAGGTAGCGCCCGAGCGATTGATGCCGGTCGACGAGGTGTTGTCCGATATTCCGCCCCTTCCGACCGATCTCCGCGAATTGGCAAACTTTGTTTCGACTTACTATCAGGAACCGATTGGCTTGTGTCTTGCGCAAATGCTGCCGCCGCTCGCGCAAGGCGGTGGTAGTCGAGCACCGCTGGCGCGCGTGTATCGCCTGACGCCCGCTGGCCAGGCGAATCTCGTCGATCAGCATAATGAGAGGGGAGCCGCGCTCAGCAGCGCGATCGGTATGCTCCATGCGGCCGAAGGCGTCGCCGCCGACGAATTGCGGAAGCTCGGCGCGGGCGTCTGGCGGTTTTTCGGAAAATGGCGACGTGAGGGATGGGTCGAGCCGGTGATGGAAGTCGTCCTCAGCGGCACGCACACGCCTGCGCCAACGCTGAATCCCGACCAGCGCGCGGCACTCGACGCCGCAATCGCCGAGCCTTTGGCATTCCGGCCATCGCTGCTGCAGGGTGTCACCGGCAGCGGCAAGACCGAGGTCTATGTCGCCGCCGCCGCACGCGTGATCGACGCGGGCAGGCAGGCGCTCTTGCTGGTGCCGGAAATCAATCTGACGCCGCAGCTCGAACAGCGTATCGCGGCTGCGTTGCCCGCCCTTCGTGTTGGCGCGCTGCACAGCCGGCTCGGAGCTCTCGAGCGCAGGAGACGCTGGCTGGCCGCGGCACGAGGAGAAATTCAGCTTCTCATCGGAACGCGTTTGGCGGTGTTCGCGCCCTTGTCGCGCCTCGGACTGATCGTCGTGGATGAAGAACACGATGCCTCCTTCAAACAGCAGGACGGAGTCCGCTATCACGCGCGCGATGTCGCAATCTTTCGGGCGCAGTTGCGCGGCGTGCCCATTATCCTCGGCAGCGCCACGCCTTCCCTCGAAAGCTACGCGCAAGCTAAACGGGGCCGATATCTATGGCTCAGATTGCCGCGGCGCGCGACCGCGCATAGTGGCCTTCCCACCGTGCACCTGGTGCGGAGTCGGGATCGGGGCAACATCGAAGGCATCGCGCCGGCGCTGCAACAAGCTATTGCGGCTCGTCTCGCGAAGCACGAACAGGCCTTGCTTTTCATCAACCGGCGCGGCTTCGCGCCGTCGCTGCTGTGCGCGGTGTGCGGCTGGAAAGCGATGTGTCCGAGGTGCAGCGCGCGCCTTGTTGTCCACCGGGACGATGCGAGGCTGCGTTGTCACCACTGCGGACACGCTGCCGCGCTCCCGCCATCGTGCCCCGATTGTGGCAACCAGGATCTGCTGCCCCTGGGCTTCGGCACGCAGCGGCTCGAGCGTGCGCTTGCCGAGCTTTTTCCAGGCGCGCGCGTGTTGCGCGTCGATCGCGACAGCACGCGCCGAAAAGGATCATTCGTCGCCATGCGCGATGCCATCGCGGCGGGCGAGGTCGATATCCTTGTCGGTACGCAAATGCTCGCCAAGGGGCATGACTTTCCCCGGATGACGCTGGTCGGTGTGCTCGGTGCCGACAATGCGCTCTACAGTGCGGAATTTCGCGCCACGGAGCGTCTCTTTGCGCTGCTCGAACAGGTTGCCGGCCGCGCCGGCCGCGGCGAGATGGTCGGTGAAGTGCTGGTGCAAACCGACTTTCCCGATCATCCGCTGTACAAGGCGCTGATCGGCCACGATTACGATCGTTATGCTGGAGCCCTGCTCGCCGAGCGCCGAGGTCTCGGCCTGCCCCCGTTCGCGTATCTTGCCTTACTTGCCGCGGAAGCAAAAACACGCGGGCCGATGATGTCTTTTCTGGACGCTGCGGCGCAGCGCGGCCACGCCGTCATCGCCGCGAGCGCATGTCGCTGCCAACTTTACCCGCCGGTCCCCGCCGGGCTCGCGCGCCGCGCCGGGATGGAGCGCGGCCAGGTGCTCGTTCAAAGCAATGACCGGCGCTCCTTGCAGACTTTTCTTCCGCTCTGGCGCGCCGAGCTCGAGCAACTGGCGGAGCGACGGGTCCGCTGGAGCATCGACGTGGATCCCTTGAGCTTTGCATGAAGGGGATCGAGGCTCCCCGCTTGCGGCGCGTTATACTCCAACGCCTTGTCAAACGCCGCCGCTCGCGGCGAATTCCTTGACCGACCTCAAGTCACAGCTCGCACAATGGCTCTCCGCCGGCCTTGCGCGCGTCGCTCCGGGACACTCGCCGCCGATTGCACTCGAGCGTCCGAAACAGGCGCAGTACGGCGATTATTCAAGCAACGTCGCGCTGCAGCTAGCCAAGACTCTCAAGCGCAAGCCAAGTGAACTCGCGGCGGCGTTGATCGCCGCGCTCGAGCCTTCGCAGCGGGTGGCGCGCGTTGAGATGGCTGGAGCGGGATTCATTAACGTATTTCTCTCCGACGGCGCACGCCGCGAGGTGATCGCCCGGATTCTCGACCAGCGCGACGCGTTCGGGTCAGTCGCGACGGCGGAAGGAACCAGAGCGATCGTCGAATTCGTTTCCGCAAATCCGACCGGCCCGCTGCATGTGGGCCACGGGCGCGCCGCGGCGGTCGGCGATGCAATCGCGCGATTGGTGGAGTCACAGGGCCACCGCGTCCATCGGGAATACTATTACAACGATGCCGGTGCGCAGATCGTGAATCTCGCACTGTCGGTGCAGGCGCGCGTTCGCGAGGCGGTGGGCGCAAGCGCGCCATTTCCCGCCGAAGGTTACCAGGGCGAGTACGTACGCGAGATTGCGCGCGCCTACCTCGCGGAACATCCAGCCGATCACGCTGGCGACGACCTGGACTCGATCCGGAACTTTGCCGTGGCCACGATGCGCCGCGAGCAGGACGCCGACCTCTCGGCTTTCGGGGTCCGCTTCGACCAGTATTTTCTGGAATCGTCACTTTATTCCGACGGACTGGTCGACAAGACCGTCCGGGCGCTGATCGCCGCGGGCAGAGCGTACGAGCAGGACGGCGCGCTGTGGCTGAAGACCACCGACTACGGGGACGACAAGGATCGCGTGATGCGCAAGTCGGACGGGAGTTACACCTATTTCGTACCCGATATCGCCTATCACGTGACCAAGTGGGAGCGCGGCTTCAGACGCGCGATTACCGAGCTGGGCGCCGATCACGGCGGCTCGCTTTCGCGCGTCCGCGCGGGATTGCAGGCGCTCGACCTCGGCATTCCTACTGGTTACCCCGAATACGTGCTGCATCAGATGGTTCTGGTGATGCGCGGCGGGGAAGAAGTCAAGCTGAGCAAGCGTGCCGGGACCACCCTCACGCTTCGCGAGCTCATCGACGAAGTCGGCCGCGATGCGGTGCGCTTTTTCTTCTTGCTGCGCAAGTCCGATTCGCAACTGACCTTCGACATCGATCTCGCACGAGCGCGAAGCGAGGAAAACCCGGTCTATTACGTGCAGTACGCCCACGCGCGAGTCTGCAGCGTGCTGGAAAAGGCGGGAATTTCGCTCGACGCTGCCGCCGATAGCTTGCGCAACGTGGATCTCTCGCCGCTTTCCAGTGCGTACGAGAGCGCCTTGCTGCGCCGCCTCGCGGACTTTCCGGACGAGCTCGCGATGGCAGCCCGCGAGCTGGCACCGCACCTAATAACCTTCTATCTGAAGGAATTGGCGGCAGAATTTCACAGCTACTATAATGCGGAGCAGTTTCTGGTCGATGACATTGCGTTGCGTCAAGCGCGCCTCGCGCTGGTCGTCGCAACCGGCCAGGTTGTTCGAAACGGGCTCGCGGTCCTGGGCGTAAGCGCGCCGGTAAAAATGTGATCGAAGAAAGCAACATGAACGATCGAGATCGACTGCGATCCACCCGCTGCGGCACGCCAAGCACGATGCGCGGGGGAACCTTGCTCGGCATCTTTGTGGGTCTGGTACTGGGGCTCGCGGTTGCTGCGGCAATCGCCTATTTTCTCGGTAAATCGGGGCTCACCGGCTCTCCCGCTGCGCCGGGAGTGCAAAGGGAAATCGTTCGCAACGGCAAGCCGGAAACCGTTCCGGCGACGTCAACACCGGAGAAACCGCGATTCGACTTTTACAAGATCCTGCCTGGCGCCGAGGAGCCCAAGCCTCCAAAAGCGCCGGAGACGCAGACCAAGCCCGTCGATCGCCTGTGGCTCCAGGCCGGCGCCTTCGCGAGCGAATCCGACGCGGAAAACCTCAAGGCGCGGCTCGCGCTTTCGGGGTGGGAAGCGTCCGTGCAAATGGCCGCGCTTCCCGACAAGTCGGTGCGTTACCGGGTTCGTCTCGGCCCCTACGACAATACCGACGAGCTCAATCGCATCAAAGCCGATCTTGGTAAGAGCGGATTCGACGTTGCGGTGATCAAGAATCCCTAGTGCGCTATGGGCTCGCGTTCCACCTTCTGCGGGAACTCCGGTCAGCGGCCACGGCCCAATGGGCGTTGAGTATCAGTCCCTTTTTGCAGGAGCAGCAATGAAAATGCAGGAGCAGCAATGAAAAGACTGGCCATGCTTTTTGTCGGCACGCTCGCGGTGCTGGCGTTTTCCAGCGCGAGCTCGGCTGACTTGGTCGAGGGCAAGCAGTACACGCGGCTCAAGAGCGTTCAACCGGCGGAAAAAGGAAAGAAGATCGAGGTCATTGAGTTCTTTTCCTATGGCTGTCCGCACTGCAACGACCTCGAGCCCTATTTGCAAAGCTGGGCCAAGACGGCGCCTGCCGACGTCCAGTTCGTGCGCGTTCCGGTGATGTTCCAGGACCGTTGGAAGCCGCTGGCCAAGGTCTATTACACGCTTGAGGCGATGGGAGAGGACCTGCGCCTGTCGCCGGAAGTGTTCAAGGCGATCCACGTTGCCAACCTCCCGCTCTACCAGGACAAGGCGTTTCTCGACTGGGTAGCCAGCAAAGGCGTCGATCGCGCCAAGGCAGCCGAGATTTACAGTTCCTTTGGCGTTGACAGCAAGCTTAAGCGGGCGTTGGTGCTTGCCCAGGAGTACAACATCCAGGCGGTGCCGACGATGATCGTCGACGGCAAATTCCTGACCTCTTCCGATCGCATCGGCGGACATCCTGCCATACCGGCTGCACTCGACGCCTTGGTCGCGAAAGCGCGCGCAGAGCGCGCCCGTGGCTGACCTGTTCGCGCGCACCACGCGGTAGCCCAAAAATACAATCGCCGGTGAAAGTCTTCCTGACCGGCGCTTCCTCCGGTCTCGGCTCGGCGCTGGCGCGCCGCTACGCCGCTGAAGGCGCAGTACTGGGGCTCTATGCCCGGCGTGCCGATTCGCTGCGACAATTGGCCGGAACGTTGACGCCGGCAACCTGCTTCGTCTATCCGGGCGACGTGCGCGATGCTTCCTCGCTTCGCGCCGCCGCTCACGATTTTATGGCCCGCTTCGGGACGCCGGACGTCGTCGTGGCCAACGCCGGAGTGTCGATCGCCACATTGACTGCCCGTGAAGACGATAACGAGGCTTTTCGCACCGTACTCGACACCAACGTGTTGGGCATGGTGCATACTTTTCAGCCGTTCTTGCCCGCGTTGGCCGCCAAGAAGAGCGGCAAGCTGGTCGGAGTTTCCAGCATCGCCGGCTTTCGCGGCCTGCCAGGCGCAGGCGCCTACTCCGCGTCCAAGGCCGCGGCGATCAGCTATTTGGAAAGCCTGCGCGTCGAGCTTGCAGGTTCCGAGGTCGAAGTGATCACGCTTTGCCCTGGATACATCGCTACGCCGATGACCGAAAAGAATCCGTATCCGATGCCGTTCATGCTGTCCGCTGACGACGCAGCACGGCTGGTGGTGCGTGCGATCAGTCGCGGGCGCCGTTTCTACGTATTCCCGTGGCAAATGGCGTGGGCGGCGGGGTTGCTGCGAGCCTTGCCGCGGCCGCTCTTTGATCTCGTATTTGCCCGCGCTCCGCGAAAGCCACGAGCTGGGCAGGCCTGATCGCCATCGCAGCAGGTCGAAGACAAGTCAAGAAAAAGCCGCGCAAGCAACTACCAGCCGGCAAGAGTCGGTTTGCGTGTCACGAACAGCGGGTAGGAGCCCGGCGAGGCTTCCTGGTTTGAGCCGTCCCCTACAGGGGCATGCGGACGCCCACGGTGACCGCCTGATAGTTGCCATCATTCTTGCTGGCGGTCGCGCCGACACTGATGAACCCAACAAGCTTGCTGCCCAGATCGGCACTCGCGCCGACGTTGAACAGGAAATAATTGTCGTCAGCCTTGAACACGGGTATCGAGAAAGTCCCGGGCATCGAAACCAGTCCGGCGCGCACGCTCCGGTCGTCGTTGTTGTAATCCTTTTCCCAGGTGACACGCCCGAATGGCCGCAGAGGGCCGATGCTGCCGCTCACCTGCCAGCCCAGACTCGACATGAGCGCGTCGCGCTTCTGATTACCGAAGGTCATCGCGCTGCTGCTGGTCCCCGACTCGGACCAGGCGTCGACCTTGGCTTGCTGATAGGTCAAGCGGGCGAAGGGGCCATGGATCCACGCTCCGGAAGCATTGAACCAGTAGCCGCCAAAGACCCGGCCCATCAAGTGTGTCCCGCGCGTATCGCCGCTTTCCGTGCGATTGCCTGCGCCGAGCGCGAAGTTACGTCGAATATTGCGGAAATCCAGGTCGCCGCCACCGAGGCTTGCACCGACGTACCACGGGCCGGAACCGTAGCCCACGTAGGCGGTCATCGACGCCTCGTTGAGCTTGAAGCCGCCGCCACCATTGCCGAACGATCCCTTGTCTTCGGTATATCCAAATGCTATTCCCGCGAGCATCTGGTCGGAAATCTTCATATCCACGCCGACGACAACGCTGTTCAGCTGATTGTCGCTGCCACCGGTGTCGCCGCTATGGTCATAGTTCCCATAGTCGTACACCGCGTAGGCGTCGAATTTATTCTGTGGACGGGGCGTGTTGAGTCCCGACCACATGCGATCGTCGATGGCGCGGAAGTTGGCTTGCTCGACCTGCAGCGGTGCTTCTGCGAGCAGACCGATTTTCTGCGGCGCCTCGATGATAGCGGCCGCGTAGTCGGCAATGATCTGATGTCCCGCCGGCGTCGGATGCACTCCATCGGCGAAGGCAAACGTCTGCCCCGCGTTGGCCGCGACCAGCGTTGCCGCCGTGCAGTTAAGCGCGCTCGCCGGGATGCACGCCGGCGTTGTGACATTGATCAGCCCGAACGACGCCGGATTGGCGATTACTTCGTTGAACAGCCCGAACATGTTCATCGGAATGATGTCGACCTTCAGCGAGGTGAGTCCCGCCTGCAGGGTCGAATTGAAAAGTCCGGAAAGGGCTGAGAATGGCGCGGTCGGTGTGGATTTGCCGAGCGGAGTCTGGCCGATGTCCGGAAGATTGAACACCATGATCCGTTTCGCTCCAGCATCGCGCAGCCGCGCGATCTGCGCCAGCGTGTCAGTCGCGGCCGTAGTGATGCTGGCTTGCAGCTGGCCGGCCGAGATCAAGCCCGCACCGGCGGCGGTGACGTTGACAAAGATGTCGTTGGCGCCGATCCAAACCGCGTATACCGCGTTGGGATTGAGGGTCGGTGTCGCGTGCAGCAACTCGTCGATCTGAACCGATAGTGAGCGTTGCGGCGCGCCGGTCGGAATCAGGGGCGACGGCTGGGTCACGCGGGCGCCGCCCTGGGCGAAGTCGATGCCACCCTGCGTCGATGGCGTTACGGTAATGCCGTAGCGGTTGCCGAGATCCTGCGCCCAGACCAGGCCGGGGTTAACCGTGAAGCGCGCGCCATAGACGCCAGCGTCGGTGAGGCTGTCGCCGAAGAAAAAGAATTGATTGAACTGCGCCGACGCTGGTCCGTGCACCAGCGAAATCCCTGCCGCCAGCGCTGACGTCAGCAGCGTCCGTTTCATCGACCTCATGGGCGTCTCCTCGGAGTGATTTTCTCAACCAGCGGTTTTGACCAGATTGTAGTGCAGACTGAGCCAGACTGAGGCCACCTGAGGCAAAGAAGGCAAAACCGTCCGAAGAGCGCGCACGAACTCGCGCGGCAAAGCCGTCGTGCCATCAAGGGAAATCAGTTTGCGACTAGCGCAAGCCGATTGCCACCGACGATCTTGACCCGATCTCCTTCTCGCACCCCGGGCCTCGCGCCCTGAGTGACCGTCTGCCTGCGCCCGTTGTCGAGGTGTACCGCGACGACATAGTAGGATGTCTTTTTCGCGTTTTTCTCGACCTCGTTGCCGGCATATGCGCCGGCCCCTGCGCCGACGATGGTGGCGGCGGTGTTACCGCGTCCCGAGCCGATCTGATGGCCGAGCACTCCGCCGAGGACCCCGCCGGCGATCGCCCCGACGCCGCTGCCTGTGCCCTTTTTCTCGACGTAGCGAATCGATTCGACCACGCCGCAGGTCGGACAGCCGGCCGACAGAGGGGCGGGCGTTCCCGGCGCCGTGCTCGACGGATTCTGCGCTATCGCGGCGACCGTCCAGAGCGCTAGCGCCAACAGTACGCAGGCGAGTTCCAACAGGTGTCTCATCGTCATCTCCTCAAAAGAGGTTTGCATCGTCGACTATCGCAAAGCCGATCGAGCTGGGATTACGACAATAGGCACCACGATGAGGTTCACAGCGGGGACATGGTGGCACAGACTTGAGTCACGCCGTGTCGGTGCGCAGCCTTGCATAGCTGCCCGGCGCCGGTTCGATCGTGCTCTGTTTCGTCTTGCCGGCTCCCTTGCCGGGCTCGCGAGCCGTGACTTTGCCACCCAGTTTCGGGCCGAGCCAGGCAATCCAGTCCTCCCACCACGAGCCTTCGTGCTGCTTGGCGCCTTTGAGCCATTGGTCGGCACTGACAGGCAGCGCCTCGTTGGTCCAGTAGCCGTACTTCCTGGCCGACGGTGGATTGATCATTCCGGCGATGTGGCCGGACCCGGAGAGGACGAAGCGCGACTTGCCGCCGAAAAGTGGCGGTCCGGCATAGGTGGTCTTCCACGGCGCGATGTGATCCTCCATCGCCGAAACGAAATACGTCGGCACGGCAACCGTGCCGAGGTCGATGGGCGTGTCCGCGAGGGTTAGCCCGTTGGGCGTCTTGAGCGCGTTCTTCATGTACATATTGCGCAAATAAAAGCTGTGCATTTTCGCGGGCATCCGCGTCGAGTCGCAGTTCCAGTGCAGAAGATCGAAGGGAAACGGGTCCCGGCCCATGAGGTAGTTATTGATGACGAACGACCATATCAGGTCGTTGCTGCGCAGCATGTTGAAGGTGTTCGCCATCGCCGATCCCTCGAGAAAGCCGCGATCCTGCATGCGTTTTTCGAGCGCCTCTACCTGCTCCTCGTCGATGAATACCTCGAGCTCGCCCGCGCCGGTGAAGTCGATGAGCGTGGCCATAAAGCTCGCGCTGGCGATGCGCGGCTTCTTCTTCGCGGCGAGATGGCCCAGCGTCGCTGCCAAGAGCGTTCCGCCCAGGCAATATCCGAGCGCGTTGACCTCTTTCTCGCCGGTCGCCTTCTCGATGGCGTCGATGGCAGCAAGCGGGCCCTCGAGCATGTAGTCGACGAAATCCTTGCCGGCCAGGCGTTCGTCGGGATTGACCCAGGAAATGACGAACACCGTCAGGCCGCGCTCGAGGCACCATTTGATGAGCGAATTCTTTTCGCGCAGATCGAGGATGTAGTACTTGTTGATCCAGGGCGGAATGATCAAGAGCGGTCGCTTGTGGACTTTTTTTGTCACCGGCTCGTACTGAATGAGCTGCATGAGGTCGTTCTGGAACACGACCTTGCCCGGCGTTGTCGCGATGTTAACGCCGAGCTCGAATGCCTTGCTATCGGTCATCGAAATTCTGAGCTTGCCATTGCCGCGCTCGATATCGTCGAGGAGATTATTGAGCCCCTTGACCAGGTTTTGCCCGCCTGTGGAAATGGTCTCGCGAAACACCTCCGGATTGGTGAGCGCGAAGTTCGAAGGCGCCAGTGCGTCGATATATTGACGGGTAAAAAAGTCGACCTTTTTCTGGGTTCGCTGGTCGAGCCCCTCGACGCTGGCGACCGCGTCGTGCAGCCAGCGCGCCGTGAGCAAATAGGATTGCTTCACGTAGTCGAACAGGAAATGCTCCTGCCAGTCTTCATGGCGAAATCGCTTGTCGCTTTGTGCAGGTTCCGCGACCGGCGCCGGTGACTGGCCCATGAGCTTGAGCATCGAGGACTGCCAGAGCGCCGAGTAATCCCACAAAAGGTTCATCTGCGTTTCGGCCAGGCGGTAGGGATTCGACAGCATCTTGGCCGCGACCTCGAGGAATGCCTTGGTGAGGCCAAACTCGTCGGCGACCAGCGAATGCCCGCCGGCCGCTTGCCGCGCCAGGAAATCACCGAGAAGCTTGGCGCTTTTGTCCGCCGCGCTGGCAAAGGATTCGGTGAGCGCTATGGGATCGTAGTTGCGCGTGTCGGAAGGGGTAGTTTCAGGAGCGGACATTCAATAGCCTTCGATATTCGTGGTCGTTGGGCAATCAGGGTCGCACAAAAAGGATCGTGCCGTCACCCGTGAGGTCTCGGACGAGCCGCCCCGCACGCCAGAGGTGGTTGAGGTGGGCGATCGCCTCGCCCATCGCGAAAAAGCGCTGCTGCAAGTCGAGCTCGCGGCGGAAGAGCACCGGAACGAATTCGGCTGCCGAGCGTGGCTCGTCCGCCGCCACGACCAGCTCGGCCAACCGCGCGTCATGGTGCGCGCGCAGCTGCTCGACACGCGTACCGGCGCCGACAAACGGCAGACCGTGCGAAGGAAGGATGAGCGTATCCGCCGGAAGGCCGGCGAAGGCCGTAAGCGAATCGAGAAAGCGCGCCAGCGGATCACCGTCGGGCTCGACCGGCCAGACGCTGACATTGGTGCTGATTCTGGGCAGTAGCATGTCGCCGGAAATGCAGACGCTCAGCGATTTGCAATAGAGCGAGGCGTGTTCCGGCGAGTGTCCATGGCCGGGAATGACCTGCCAGCGGTTGGTTCCGATGGAAATTTCGTCGTGCGCCTGGAGCCGTAGGAAAGAAAAGGGCAGCTCGGGAACGCCGCGTCGGTACTGGTTGCCTCGCTTCTCGAGCGCCGCGACATGGTCGGCGATCATGCCATGAGCGCGAAACAGTGCCGCAATGGCGGCGACGCCGAAGCCGCTATGCTCCTCGGCGATCGCGTGCGCGGTCAGGTATTCCGCCTGAGGCATCGCGACGGTGCACCCAAAACGCTGACACAGCCAAGCTGCGTTGCCGAGGTGGTCGGGATGGTAATGCGTTGCGATCACGCGGGTGATCGAACGAGCGTCGAGCGTCGTCGCGAACTGCGAATTCCACAGCGTACGCGTAGGTGCGTCGCCGTAGCCGGTGTCGATTTGCGTCCAGCCATCGCCATCGGCCAGCAACCAAAGGTTGATGTGATCGAGCGCGAAGGGCAGCGGCATGCGCAGCCACAGGACGCCCGGTGCGACCTCGTGGCTTGCCCCACCACAGGGCGGCGCCGAAAAGGGAAACTCGAGAGTCGAGGAGATCGTGGCGTTCACTGCGAGACCATCGGCTGGGAACGCGGGAAAGCGCGAGCGCCGCGCCTTGTGCGACGCAGCATCGTCTTTCAATCGCCGGGCCATGTCAAGCGTAGCCCCGCCTTTTCATACAACACGGTTATGGTATGTTGATTCTCCAGGTTTCATCGTTTTGCACCGCTACCATGCCATCTGCGTCCCCGTCGGAACCCGTCACCTACAGCATTTCCGAGCTCGCCAAGGAATTCGCACTCACCACGCGCGCTATCCGCTTCTACGAGGGTGAAGGCCTGCTTTCTCCGCGACGCGCGGGAAAGAGGCGCGTCTATGCCGAGCGCGAGCGAGTGCGCATCAAGCTGATTCTGCGCGGCAAGCGACTCGGCCTTTCGTTGTCCGAGATCCGGGAGCTGCTCGACCTTTACGAGGCGACCAAGGGAGAGCGGGCGCAACTGGTCAAATTCCTGCAGGTGCTTGCCCAACGCCGCGCCATGCTCAATCAGCAGAAGGAGGACATCGCGATCGTCCTCGCGGAGATCGACGCGCTGGAACGGCAGTGCAGGAAGCGGCTGCGGGTTGGTGCGAATGGGAGCGCCTGACGCTTCCAGTTCCATAAGTTGACGTTTACGTAAACGTAAGGTAGAGTCCCCAAAGACCTCTTTCCATTCCTAGCCATGCTTGCATCCTTTCCGGGCGCCAGTAGAGAGCGAGTGCCTCCCGATCCGGACTTCGAGCGACGGGTTCGCTCGAGCTTCGATCGGCAGGGCGCGATGCGGCTGATCGGGGCACGCCTCGGCAGGCTTGGACCCGGTTATTGTTGCGTCGAGCTGCCTTATCGAGATGACCTCACACAGCAGCACGGATACATCCACGCGGGGATCGTCAGCGCCATCGCCGACTCCGCCGGCGGCTACGCGGGCTTCACGCTGTTTCCGGCGGATGCGAGTGTGCTGACCGTCGAATACAAGCTGAATCTGATCGCGCCCGCCGTCGGCGAGCGCTTGATTGCGGAGGCGGAGGTCGTGAAACCCGGCAGGACTCTCGCGATCACGCGTGGCGAAGTCTACGCCGAGCGCGCGGGCAAGCGCACGCTGTGCGCCATCATGCAACAGACGCTGATGGTCATGGCCGGCACGCCGGATCGTTGACCGGAGCGGCCATGCTCAATTTCCCGTCGCTCAACTTTCATCTCGGCGAGACGATCGACATGCTGCGCGCGACCGTGCAGCAATTCGCGGCCGACGACATCGCGCCCCGGGCGGCAGACATCGACCGGGAGAACCGGTTTCCACCCGAGCTCTGGCGGCGCATGGGTGACATCGGGCTGCTCGGCATCACCGTCGAAGAGGAGTACGGCGGAACCGCGATGGGCTATCTAGCGCACGTGATCGCGATGGAGGAGATCAGCCGTGCATCGGCGTCGGTTGGATTGTCGTACGGCGCGCATTCGAACCTCTGCGTCAACCAGATCCGGCGCAACGGCAGCGTCGCGCAAAAGAAAAAATATCTGCCGAAGCTCGTTTCCGGCGAACACGTCGGGGCATTGGCCATGAGCGAACCCGGCGCTGGCTCGGATGTCGTATCGATGCGTCTGCGCGCGGATCGCCGCGGCGACCACTTTGTGCTCAACGGCAACAAGATGTGGATTACCAACGGGCCCGACGCGGACACGCTGGTCGTCTATGCCAAAACGGACAGCGCGGCGGGCCCGCGCGGCATCACCGCGTTCCTGATCGAAAAGGGCATGAGGGGATTCACGACCGCGCAAAAGCTCGACAAGCTCGGCATGCGCGGATCGAATACTTGCGAGCTGGTATTCCAGGATTGCGAGGTTCCGGAAGACAACGTACTCTCGGAGGAAGGACGCGGCGTCAACGTGCTGATGAGCGGGCTGGACTACGAACGGGCCGTGCTTGCCGGCGGGCCGCTCGGGATCATGGACGCCTGCATGGACATCGTGCTGCCGTACGTGCACGAGCGTCAGCAGTTCGGTCAGCCCATCGGCGAGTTTCAGCTCATGCAGGGCAAAGTCGCCGACATGTACGCGACGATGAATGCCTGCAAGGCGTACGTTTACGCGGTGGCGCAGGCCTGCGATCGCGGCGAGATGGCGCGCAAAGACGCCGCGGGTGCGATACTGTACGCAGCCGAGAAGGCGACGTGGATGGCGGGTGAGGCGATTCAGGCGCTCGGCGGCAACGGTTACATTAACGAATACGCGACCGGTCGCCTGTGGCGCGATGCCAAGCTGTACGAGATCGGCGCCGGCACGTCCGAGATCAGGCGGATGCTGATCGGGCGCGAGCTGTTCAACGAGACGAAGTAGCGGTTGGACGACCAGGGGCGAATAGGAACGATATGGCTCTCGAAATGCGCCAACGATGCGAGCGATGTGCGTGGCCGCTTGCGCCCGACGAGGATGGCGCGTTCATCTGCAGCTACGAATGTACTTTCTGCGCGACCTGCGCCAACGCGCTCAACGGCATCTGTCCCAACTGCAATGGAGAGCTTGTCCGCCGGCCGCGACGCAGTCGCAGCAAGGGCGCCACCGGTACCGCGGCCGAGGGCTGACCGGGGCGCGTGATCGCGGCGACAACGTGTCTGTAGGTTCAGTGGCGCCACGAACGGCGGCAGGGGCCCGATCGCTTTGCGTCGACCACACCAAGGAGAAACGTCTTGCAAAATGATCCCATCGCCATTGTCGGAGCCGCGCGAACGCCGATGGGCGGTTTCCAGGGCGACTTCGCCACGCTGGCAGCGAGTGATCTGGGAGGCGTCGCGATCAAGGCAGCGGTCGAGCGCGCGGGCATCCAGCCCGCGGAAGTCGAGGAGCTGATCTTCGGCAACTGCCTCATGGCAGGCCAGGGACAGGCACCCGCGCGGCAGGCATCGATCAAGGCCGGCCTGCCCTTGTCCACCAATTGCACGACGCTATCCAAGATGTGCGGCTCGGCGATGAAAGCGGCCATGCTCGCGCACGACGCGATCATCGCCGGAAGCGCCGACATCATGGTCGCGGGCGGCATGGAAAGCATGAGCAATGCGCCCTACCTGCTGTCCAAGGCGCGCTCCGGCATGCGCATGGGCCACGGCAGCGTCAGCGACCACATGTTCCTCGACGGGCTCGAGGATGCCTACGACAAGGGCAAGCTGATGGGCTTTTTTGCGGAACAATGCGCGGACAAGTTTCAGTTCACCCGCGAGGCGCAGGATGAATTCGCGATGCGGTCTCTGTCGCGGGCGCTGGCGGCGAACAACGACGGCTCGTTTGGTTGGGAGATCGCGCCGGTGACCGTCGCCAGCCGCAAAGGTGAGCTTCTCATCGACAAGGACGAACAGCCGGGCAAGGCGAGCCCTGAAAAAATTCCCGGCCTCAAGCCCGCTTTCCGGAAGGACGGCACGGTCACCGCGGCGAACTCGAGCTCGATTTCCGATGGGGCGGCGGCGCTGGTTCTGATGCGCCGCTCGCTTGCGGAAAAAAAGGGACTTGCACCGCTCGCAATCATCCTCGACCACGCAACGCACGCGCAGGAACCCGGCTGGTTCACGACTGCCCCGGTGGGCGCGATGAAGAAGCTTTACGCCAAGCTCGGATGGGCACCGAAGGACGTCGATCTCTATGAGATCAACGAGGCGTTTGCGGTGGTGACGATGGCGGCGATGAAGGAATTCGACCTGCCGGCGGAGAAGGTCAATATCCATGGCGGCGCGTGCGCGCTCGGACATCCGATCGGAGCTTCGGGCGCGCGCATCGTCGTGACGCTGATGGGGGCCCTGCGAAAGTTGGGCAAGAAGCGCGGCATGGCGAGCCTGTGCATCGGCGGCGGCGAGGCGACTGCGCTCGCCATCGAGCTTGCCTAGGGCGAACAGGCCCTAGCTCATGCCGCTGGCGTTGATTACCGGAGCGAATCGCGGGCTGGGCCTCGAATTCAGCCGTCAGTACCTGCGGGAAGGGTGGCGGGTGATCGGCTGCTGCCGCGATCCCGGCGCCGCCCATGAGCTTGCCAGAGCCGGCGCCGAAGTCATGAAGCTGGACGTGACGCAAGCCGCCGATGTGACTGCCGTGTCCAGGCAATTGGCCGGGACCAGCATCGACCTCGTCGTTTGCAATGCCGGCGTCACCGGTCCACGCACGCCGGTGCTGACCTCCGTAACGCAGGCCGACTTCGATCATGTCATGCGCACCAACGTGTTGGGGCCGATGTGGATCTCCGCAGCACTCGCCGATCACCTGCGGCCGGGAGGCAGGATCGCCTACCTGTCGAGTCGAATGGGAAGCATCGGTGCGATGAACAACGCGGGCAGCGCCCTCTATCGAGCAAGCAAGGCGGCGCTTAACGCCGTGGTCAAGGCGGTCGCGCTGGAGCTCGCCTCGCGCGGCGTAACGGCGATTGCGCTTCACCCCGGATGGGTCAAGACCGACATGGGCGGAGCCGGTGCCGATATCGACGCCGGAACAAGCGTCGCCGGCATGCGCGCGGTGATCGAACGCGCGGGGGCGCGGGTCAGCGGTCACTTTTTTGATTACACGGGCAAGGAGGTTCCGTGGTGATCGAGACCCGCCGCTGATGCCCTCGACGCAGAGTCTCGGGTTGTTCGCTCTGGCGTGCTTGCTGCTGGCGCTCACGCCCGGACCCAACCTGCTCTACCTCGTGTCGCGGACGCTGTGTCAGGGTCGCCGCGCCGGCATCGTATCCCTGGCAGGAACTTCGTTCGGATTTGTGTTTCACGTCGTAGCCGCAGCGCTCGGACTGTCGGCTATTTTTCTGACGGTCCCGATACTCTACGACGCGATGCGCTACGTGGGCGCTGCCTATCTGCTGTGGCTCGCGTGGGACGCGTTGAGGCCCGGTGGCCGAGACCTGTTCCAGGCGCGGACGCTGCCTGCGGATCCGCTGGCACGATTGTTTCGCATCGGAGTGCTCACCAGTGTGCTCAATCCCAAGGTCGCCATGTTCTATCTGGCGCTTTTTCCGCAGTTCATCGACGCGACCCGCGGCAGCGTTTTTCTTCAGGGCCTGACGCTCGGGTTCCTGCAGATTGCCATCAACACCGCCGGCGATCTCTGTTTCGTGCTTGCCGCAGGCGCGATTACGGCATGGCTCGCGCGTCGCCCGCTGTGGTCCACGCTGCAGCGCTGGGTGCTCGGCATCGTTCTCGCCGGGATCGCGCTGCGCCTCGCAGTCGACACGCGAAAATGATTCGGGCGCCCGTATTGGCCGCGGATGCTCGCGGCAGCACCCGGCGAGGGAGTTTCAGCGCAGGCTCCGAAAGGTGACAGTGAAACAAGGCCGCGCATGCTGCTGAACGATTCGCAAAGCATGGTGCGTGACACCATGCGCGCTTTTGCGCAAAAGCGGCTCGCTCCATACGCCCGCGCATGGGACCGCGACCATATCTTCCCGCGCGAAGCGCTGCGCGAGCTGGCCGGCCTGGGCGCGTGCGGCATCGTCATACCTGAGGTGTACGGCGGCGCGGGACTGGATTACGTCTCGCTCGCCGTGGCGCTTGAGGAAATTGCCGCTGGCGACGGCGCCACGTCGACCATACTCAGCGTCCAGAACTCGGTAGTCTGCGGACCGATTTTCGCGTTTGGCAACAACGACCAGAAGACAAAGTACCTTAAGCCGCTGGCAAGCGGCGCCAAGATCGGATGCTTTTGCCTCACCGAGCCGCACGCCGGCTCCGACGCGGGCGCCATCACCACCCGCGCGGAGCGGGTGGGTGAAGACTTCGTGCTCAACGGCGTCAAGCAATTCATAACTTCGGGCAAAACTGCGGACGTTGCGATCGTGTTCGCGGTGACCGATAAATCCGCCGGCAAGAAGGGCATATCGGCGTTCATCGTCGACACCGGAGCGCCTGGCTACAACGCCGACCGGATCGAGGAAAAGCTCGGCCAGCGCGCGTCCGATACCGCGCAAGTCGTGTTCACGAATTGTCGCGTTCCGGCGGCGAATCTGCTCGGACGGAAAGGCGAAGGCTACCGGATCGCGCTCTCCAATCTCGAGGCCGGGCGCATCGGCATCGCGGCGCAATCAATCGGCATGGCCAGAGCGGCATTCGAGGCGGCGCTCGCCTACGCCCGCGAACGAACGAGCTTCGGCAAGCCTATCGTCAATCATCAGGCGGTAAGTTTCCGGCTCGCCGACATGGCAACCGCGCTCGAGGCCGCGCGTCAGCTGGTCTGGCACGCGGCGAGCCTGCGCGACGCCGGACAGCCGTGCCTCAAGGAAGCGTCGATGGCCAAGCTGTTCGCGTCGGAGATGGCCGAGCGTGTCTGCTCCGATGCGGTTCAGATTCATGGCGGCTATGGCTACGTCACCGACTTTCCGGTCGAGCGCATCTACCGCGACGTGCGCGTGTGCCAGATCTACGAAGGCACCAGCGACATTCAGCGGATGGTCATCGGTCGTGCGCTGGTCGGATAATCGAAGAAGAAAAATGCCCGCATCGATCGATTTCTATTTCGATTTTTCCTCGCCTTACGGCTATCTTGCGTCGGAAAAAGTCGAGGCGATGGCCGCCAGGCACGGCCGAAGCGTCGACTGGCAGCCGGTCCTGCTCGGGATCATCTTCAAGCAAACGGGCGCGGCGCCGCTGACCATGGTCCCGCTCAAAGGCGACTACTCCAGGCGCGACATGCCGCGCAGCGCCCGTTTTCACGGTGTAAGCGACTTCCGCATGCCGTCGAAGTTTCCGATACCGAGCCAAGCGCCGGCGCGCATCGTGCTGTGGCAGAAAGAGCGTGACGCGGCGCTTGCCGCCGCCGTCGTTCACGCGCTTTACCGGGCGTTCTTTGTCGACGACGTCGACATTTCGATGCCTGACAATGCGGTCGCGGTCGCCGCAAAATGTGGCATCGACGCTGCCGCCGCGCGGGCTGCCATCGACGATCCCGCGGTCAAGGACGCTTTGAGGCAGGCCAACGACCAAGCCATTGCGCGCGGCGTATTCGGCTCGCCTTTCATCATCGTCGACGGGGAGCCATTCTGGGGCATCGACAGGTTCGATCAGGTCGAGCGCTGGCTGGCCACGGGAGGATGGTGAGATGTCGACCAAAGTAAGCGAGGCGGACGAAGCGAGCAACGCAGCGCCGCTAGCAGGCCAGGCAGAAAGGCCAGCCAGGGTACCTGGTGTGGAGAATACCTAAACCGAAACTCGAATCATGCCCGTCATCGAAACCCGCCTCGACACCCGCGGTCCCGCCTTCGCGAGCAACCGTGACGCGTTGAGCGCCCTGGTGGCGGACCTCAAAGCCCGTGTCGCCGAGATCGAGCAAGGCGGCGGTGCCGTGGCGCGGGAGCGCCATACGGGACGCGGCAAGCTGTTGCCGCGCGAGCGAGTGCGCACGCTGCTCGATACGGGATCGCCGTTTCTCGAGTTCTCCCAATTTGCCGCGTACGGCATGTACGACGATAGCATCGCCGCCGCCGGCATCATCACCGGCCTCGGCCGGGTCTCGGGTCGCGAATGCGTGATCATCTGCAACGACGCGACCGTGAAGGGCGGCACCTATTACCCGATGACGGTGAAGAAGCACCTGCGCGCGCAGGACATCGCCCGCGAGAACAATTTGCCTTGCATTTACCTGGTCGACTCCGGGGGCGCGAACCTGCCCAATCAGACCGACGTCTTTCCGGACCGCGATCATTTCGGCCGCATTTTCTATAATCAGGCGACGATGTCGGCCGAGGGCATCCCGCAGATCAGCGTGGTGATGGGATCCTGTACCGCCGGCGGAGCGTACGTGCCGGCGATGTCGGACGAGTCGATCATCGTCCGTGAGCACGGCACGATCTTTCTGGCCGGGCCGCCGCTGGTGAAGGCGGCGACCGGCGAGATCGTCAGCGCCGAGGAGTTGGGCGGTGCCGACGTGCACACCCGCATCTCCGGCGTCGCCGATCACTATGCGCAAAACGACCACCACGCGCTGGCGATCGCCCGTCAGATCGTCGGCCGCCTGAATTGCATGAAATCGTTGACGCTCGACGTTGCCGAGCCACGCGAGCCGCTGTTTCCGTCCGAAGAGGTCTACGGCGTTATCAACGCGGACATCAAGAAGCCCTACGACGTGCGCGAGGTCATCGCGCGCCTGGTCGACGGCAGCGACTTCGAGGAATTCAAGGCCCGCTACGGCACAACGCTGATCACCGGCTTCGCGAGGCTGTGGGGTTATCCCGTGGGTATTGTCGCCAACAACGGCGTGCTGTTCTCCGAATCCGCGCTCAAAGGCGCGCACTTCATCGAGCTCTGCAGTCAGCGCAACCTACCGCTGGTCTTTCTCCAGAACATCACCGGCTTTATGGTCGGACAGAAGTACGAGGCGGGCGGCATCGCCAAGGATGGCGCGAAGCTCGTCACCGCGGTGGCCTGCGCCAAGGTGCCCAAGTTCACCGTGATCATCGGCGGCAGTTACGGCGCTGGCAACTATGGCATGTGCGGCAGGGCGTTCAATCCGCGCTTTCTCTGGATGTGGCCCAATGCGCGCATCTCGGTCATGGGAGGCGAACAGGCGGCGACTGTGCTGGCGACAATCCGCCGCGACGCCATCGAGGCCAAGGGAGCCGCCTGGAGCGCCGACGAAGAGGCCGCGTTCAAGGCGCCGATCCGCGAGCAATACGAACGCGAAGGCCATCCGTACTACGCCAGCGCACGCCTGTGGGATGACGGTGTGATCGATCCCGCCGACACCCGCAAGGTGCTCGGGCTCGCGATCTCGGCGGCGTTGAACAAACCGGTCGAGGCGACCCGGTTCGGCGTATTCCGGATGTAAAGCCATGGCGGATCCCGGAGCCACCTGTTCGACACTGGAAGTAACGGTAAGCGGCGCGATCGCGCGCGTGGCGCTCAACCGTCCCGAGCTTCACAACGCCTTCGACGAGACCTTGATCTCCGAGCTCACTCACGTCGTCCGGACGCTCGACGCGGATACGGGCATTCGCGTGCTAGTGCTCGAAGGCCGGGGAAGAAGCTTCTGCGCCGGCGCCGATCTCAACTGGATGAAGAAGATGGCAGGCTTCTCGCAGGCCGAGAATCTCGCCGATGCCAGCAGCCTCGCCGCAATGCTGTCGGCATTGAACGGCATGTCCAAGCCGACCGTCGCCCGCGTGCACGGTGCCGCATACGGCGGTGGCGTCGGACTCGTCGCCTGCTGCGATATCGCGATCGGCGCACCCGGCGCGACGTTCGCGCTGTCGGAAACGCGTCTCGGCCTGATCCCGGCTGCGATCAGCCCTTACGTGATCGAGGCGATCGGTGCACGCGCCGCCCGGCGCTATTTTCTTTCCGCGGAGCGCTTCGGCGCCGAAGAGGCGCGCCGACTGGGACTGTTGCACGAGCTCGTTCCCGAAGCGGAGCTCGACGCTGCGGTCGACCGGCTCGTTGCCTCACTGCTCGACGCCGGTCCGCAGGCGCAGTCGGAAGCGAAGTTGCTGATCCACGCCGTCGCGCAGCGGCCGATCGACCAGGCAGTGATTGGCGACACCGCCAAGCGCATCGCGCGAGTTCGCGCCACGCCCGAAGCCAAGGAGGGCATCTCCGCATTCCTCGCCAAGCGCAAGCCCGCCTGGGTTTCGCGGGATAAGTGAACGCTCGAAGATGGAACACCTCGACACCATGCAACTCATCGCGCTTGCCGCGGCACTCGGCTGGGCGAGCGGGATACGGCTTTACGCAGTTCTGTTCGTCGTCGGAGCGGTCGGTTTCGCAGGATGGTTCGAGATCCCACAGCACCTGCGGGTGCTATCGCATCCGCTGGTCCTTTGCGCTTCCGGATTCATGGTCGCCGCGGAGTTCTTCGCCGACAAGATTCCCGGCTTCGATTCGGTGTGGGATCTGGTGCACACCTTGATTCGCATTCCGGCCGGCGCGGCCCTCGCGGCAAGCGTCTTCGGCGATTCGCCGCCGGCGTGGATGCTGGCCTCCGCGATCCTGGGCGGAACGCTCGCCGCCGGAAGTCACTTCACCAAGGCGGGCGCACGGCTTGCGATCAACACCTCGCCCGAACCGATGTCGAACTGGGCGGCGTCGTTCGGCGAGGATTTGCTGGTCGGCACGCTGCTCTATCTCGCGCTCGCGCATCCGGTCGCGCTCTTCTTCGTGCTGGCGCTGCTGATCGTCGCATCGCTGTGGCTGCTGCCGAAATTGTGGCGCTTCATCCGGGCGATGTCGGCGCGCATCTCGCGCGTCCTTCACGGCGGCGCGCCGAATGGTTCGCCGACGCGAAAATCAGCCGATGTTTGATCGCCTTCTGATCGCCAATCGCGGCGAGATCGCCTGCCGCGTCGCGCGCACCGCGCGGCGCATGGGAATCCGGACCATCGCGGTGTATTCGGACGCCGATGTCGGCGCACTTCACGTCGCCGCTTGCGACGAAGCACATCGTCTCGGGCCGGCGCCGCCGCGTGAGAGTTATTTGCGCGGCGATCGCATCATCCAAATCGCCAGGTCAGCGGGCGCGCAGGCGATCCATCCCGGCTACGGCTTTCTGTCCGAGAACGAGGCATTCGCCGCGGCGGTCGCGGCGGCGGGGCTTGTCTTCGTCGGGCCTCCTCCCGCCGCCATTCGCGCGATGGGTTCCAAATCGGAATCGAAAAGCATCATGGCCAAGGCCGGCGTTCGCCTGGTGCCCGGCTATCACGGCTCCGACCAGGACGACGTGCTGCTGGCGCGTGAGGCCGATGGCATTGGCTACCCGGTGCTGATCAAGGCATCCGCCGGAGGCGGCGGCAAGGGCATGCGCACCGTCGAACGGCGTGCGGACTTTGCGGCGGCGCTGGCCTCGGCGCGGCGGGAGGCGAAAGCCAGCTTCGGCGACGACAAGATGCTGCTGGAAAAGTATCTGGACGAACCAAGGCACATCGAGATGCAGGTTTTCGCGGACACGCATGGCCATTGCGTGCATCTGTTCGAGCGCGACTGCTCGGTCCAGCGCCGGCATCAAAAGATTCTCGAGGAAGCGCCTGCGCCCGGGATGACGCATGAGCGGCGCAGCGAAATGGGCGCGGCGGCGGTGGCGGCGGCGCAGGCGATCGGATACGTCGGTGCCGGTACCGTCGAGTTCATCGTCGGCAACACCGGGCTGTTCCACTTCATGGAGATGAACACCCGCTTGCAGGTCGAACATCCGGTCACCGAAATGATCACCGGGCTCGACCTGGTCGAGTGGCAGTTGCGGGTCGCGGCGGGCGAGCCGCTGCCGCGCATGCAGGAGGCGCTGAACTTTTGCGGGCACGCCATCGAGGCGCGCATTTACGCCGAGGATCCCGAACGCGGTTTCCTGCCGTCGATCGGGCGCGTCGCCTATCTGGCGGCGCCTCTTGAGTCAGATTTCGTTCGCATCGATACGGGCGTGCGCAGCGGCGACGAGATCAGCCAGTTCTACGACCCGATGATCGCCAAGCTGGTGGTCTGGGGTGAGGATCGCGCGAGCGCACTGCGGCGGCTCAGCCGTTCGCTGGCGAGCTACCAGGTTGTCGGCGTCACGACCAATATCGCATTCCTGCAGCGTGTGGTGGCGCATCCGGCTTTCGCCAACGCCCGTTTGGATACCGGTCTCATCGCTCGCCATCAGGCGGAATTACTGGCCCCACCTGCCGCGCCCTCATCCCAAGTTCTGGCGGTCGCCGCAATCGGTGAATTCCTGCGGCTCGAGGACGAGGCGGCTGAGCGAGCGCAGGCCTCCCAAGATCGCTTTTCGCCATGGCACGCTCTCGATCCATGGTGGCTCAACTCGGCCGGCCATGTCATATCGCTCACCTACCTTGCGCTTGGCGTGACGCATGTAGTGCGTTTGCGGACGCTCGGCGGCGATTTCCTGGTCAGCGTCGCCGGCCCCACGGGCGCGGCGGAAGTGGATCTCGCGGCGAGCGCGACCAGGAGCGGCGGCGATGGCCTGGCGATTACGCTCGATGGCGTGCGTCTTGGCGCAAGCGTGGTGCCGCTCGGAGACCAGCGTTACGTGTTCGTCGACGGACAGCTGCACAGACTCACGCTGGTCGATCCACTGGCGCACGCGGCCGACGACGAGCATCGAGGCGGACACTTGACCGCGCCGATGTCGGGCACGATCGTGGCGGTGCTGGTCAAGGCCGGTGACGCGGTCACCAAGGGCGCACCGCTGCTGATCCTCGAGGCGATGAAAATGGAACACACCGTCATCGCGCCGGCCACTGGTACGGTAAGCGCG
Source organism: Casimicrobiaceae bacterium (assembly GCA_036491495.1). GTDB lineage: Bacteria > Pseudomonadota > Gammaproteobacteria > Burkholderiales > Casimicrobiaceae > PALSA-1003. Next base: position 36,513 of record DASXBW010000096.1, on the reverse strand, counting down.
GTGCATTACCGCCAGGGCGATCAGGTGAGCGAAGGCGTGGACCTGATCGATGTCGATGCCGCTGACGCCGAGATCGGCGGCGCGACGCCGACCCTAGCGTGAAGCTTTTGTTCTACACCGCCGCCAGCAACTCTGCTGCCTGGCTTGACGCCTTGTCGCGCGCAATGCCCGGAGCACGCATCAAAACTTGGCCTGAGGACGCAACGGGCGCGACCGGCGGCGCCGACTATGCGCTGGTGTGGAAGCCGCCGGCCGAGCTGTTGGCAAAGCTCACGAGCGCCAAGGCCATCTTTAATCTGGGCGCCGGCGTCGATAGCCTGGACTCGATACCGCGGTCGCTGCAAGCGGTGCCGCTGATTCGTCTCGAGGACGCCGGCATGGCAGAGCAAATGGCCGAGTACGTGGTGCACGCGGTGCTGCGCCGCTACCGGGAATTCGAGGCTTACGCGCAGTCGCAGCGTGATGCGCTGTGGCAGCCAAGGGAACGCATCGACAAGAGCGGCTTTCGTATCGGCATACTGGGCATGGGTGTCCTCGGCGTTTCGGTAGCGGCCGCGTTGGCGCCCTTTGGGTTCCCCATCGACGGCTGGAGCCGCTCGCGCAAGCAAATCCCGGACCTGCGAAGTTTCGCGGGCACCGCCGAGCTCGGCGAGTTTCTTGGCCGTTGCCGGGTGCTCGTTTGCATGTTGCCGCTTACCGCCGAGACCCGGGGAATGCTCAACCGCGCGACGCTGTCTCAACTATCGCAGGGTGCCTATGTGGTCAACGTTTCACGCGGCGCGCTCTTGATCGACGAGGATCTGCTGGCGTTGATCGAATCGGGGGCGATCGATGGCGCGACGCTCGACGTTTTTCAGGAGGAGCCTTTGCCACCAGCGCACGCTTTCTGGCATCATCCGCGCATCACAGTGACACCGCATGTTTCTGCAGTGACGCGGATCGAAGCATCCGTGGCTCAGATCGCCGCCAAGATTCGGCGGCTCGAGTCGGGCTTGCCGGTGAGCGGCGTCGTCGACCGCGCGCGCTTTTACTAAATAATATGAAACTTCCGCAACGCGTCACCATGGTCGAGGTCGGCCCGCGCGACGGACTTCAAAATGAGAAGTCGCCGGTGCCCACCGAAATCAAGGTCGGTCTCATCGACCGACTGACCGACGCCGGTTTGCCGGCCATCGAGGCGACAAGCTTTGTCTCGCCGAAATGGGTGCCCCAGATGGCGGACAACGCCGAGGTGATGGCGAGGATCCGCCGCCAGCGCGGCGTGCGCTATCCGGTCCTGACGCCGAACCCGAAGGGCTTCGAGGCGGCTCTGGCCGCCGGCTGCGACGAAGTGGCGGTGTTCGTCGCCGCGTCCGAGACTTTTTCCCAAAAAAATATCAACTGCAGCATCGCGGAAAGTCTCGAACGCGCGAAGCCGGTCGCCGCCTCGGCAAAGGCGCATCGCGTGCGTGTTCGCGGTTATATCTCCTGCGTTCTCGGCTGCCCTTACGAGGGCGATATCGCGCCGTCCGTCGTGCGCGATGTCGCCGCGGCGCTCAAAGCGATGGGTTGCGACGAGGTCTCGCTCGGCGACACCATAGGCACCGGAACTCCCGGCAAGACGCAACGGCTAGTGCGTTCAGTCGCGGAGGCGGTTCCCGTCGTGGAGCTCGCAGGGCATTTTCACGATACCTATGGCCAGGCGCTCGCCAATGTCTACGCTGCGATGGAGCTCGGCGTCGCCACCTTCGACAGCTCCGTTGCGGGCCTCGGAGGCTGCCCCTACGCCAAAGGCGCGACCGGCAACGTGGCGAGCGAAGACGTTTTGTATCTGCTCAATGGACTGGATATCGAGACCGGTGTCGATATGACCCGGCTTCGCCTTGCCGGACGCTTCATTTGCGACTTTCTCGGACGCCGCCCGGCGTCGCGCGTGGCCCGTGCCCTCGACGCCAAGGAGCCGCTGGCCGCGGCGAGTACGGCATGAGTCGCGGCGCCGATTCCGCATCCGTCGCCTCTCCCTGCACCAGCGTGTGCATCATCGATCCGGTCACCGGCTTGTGCGGCGGATGCTTCCGTACGCTGGAGGAGATCAGTGGGTGGATCGATTTCTCGGCCACCGAGAAGCGGGGCGTGATCGCGGAGCTCGACGCTCGACGATTGAATTTCGGCGCTGCGATCGAGGCCCGACTGGAGGACCGTGCCGAGCGCTGACTGGTATTTCGATTTCGTCTCTCCATTTTCGTACCTGCAATGCGAGCAACTGCCGCTGCTCGAGCGCTCGGTCAGGATCCGCTATCGGCCGGTGCTCTTCGCGGGCCTGCTCAACGCCCACGGCCACAAGGGGCCCGCCGAGATCGCCTCCAAACGGCGCTTTACCTATCGCTTCGTGGTGTGGCAGGCGGCCAAGCTTGGCATCCCGCTCAAGTTTCCTGCCGCGCATCCGTTCAATCCGCTGCCGCTGCTTCGGCTCGCGATCGCCGCGGATTGCGAGCCCTCGGCGGTGCGGCGGATTTTCCGTTTCGTCTGGCGCGATGGCCGTCTCGGGGATTTGCCCATCGAGTGGGCGGAGCTGATGAGCGAGCTCAACATACCGGACGCGCAACAGCGCATCGCGTCGCCCGAGGTCAAGGACGCGCTCAAAAAAAGCACCGACGACGCCATCGCACGCGGCGTCTTCGGCGTGCCGACGCTGGCTATCGGTGACGAGCTCTTCTGGGGCGCCGACGCGACGGCGATGGCCGCCGATTACCTCGCGCAGGGCTGCAAGTTCAGCGACGCCGAGATGACGCGCGTCGCGAGCCTCCCGGCAGGCGCCGAGCGCCAGGCAACGAAACGGAAGTGATCCAGGTACTTTCGGGCGGGGTTCACCTCTTCTTTGGGGGCAGCGTCATCGCGCGCGCCGCGTTGGTCTGCCTGGCGCGGAAGTCGGCAAGCTTGGCAGAGAGCGACGGGTCGCTGCGCGCGAGCCACGCGACGGCGAATAGCGCGGCGTTGGCCGCGCCCGCCTCGCCGATGGCGAAGGTCGCCACCGGGATGCCCTTTGGCATCTGCACGGTTGACAAGAGCGAATCCTCGCCGCGCAAATACTTCGACGGTATCGGGACGCCCAGGACCGGCAACATGGTCTTCGCGGCAAGCACGCCGGCCAAGTGCGCGGCGCCGCCGGCACCGGCAATGATGCAGGCCAGCCCGCGCGAGGCAGCGCTTTCGGCATAGGCGAAGGCGTCGTCGGGCGTGCGGTGCGCGGAGAGGACCTTCGCCTCGTGCGGCACGCCGAAAGCCGTCAATTGGAGGACCGCATGCTGCATGATCTCCCAATCGCTGTCGCTGCCCATGACAACGCCGACCATGCCGATCGGGGTTGCCTGTCTCCGTCGAGGCATGCTGGTCCTTCCTTTTTCTGGCAAGCAGACGTTTGCGCGCGTGCCGCGCCTCAGCGTCCGATTTTACCATCGCCCCTGAATACGCCCGGCGAACGCGTTGCCGGCCTTTCGGGTCCCGATGCATGCATTCGCGCCGCCGGCGACCGAAAATCATCGCCCTTGAGCGATAATGACGACGATGTCGATTCGAACATTGCTCACCTTCACCGGACGTAGCGCCACGGCGCTGGCGATGGCCGCGGGTTTGGCCGTCTTTGCGGCGCGCGCCGAACCGACCGACGCCGATTTTGTGATCGCGCGCGACGCGTTCCATGCCAACGATGCCGCGCGGCTGGACCGGATTGCCCCCCGCCTCAAAGAGCATTTGCTCGAGTCGTACGTCGAATACTGGCAGCTCCGGCTCAAACTCGACGACGCCGATCCAGAACGGGTGCAGAGCTTCCTGACCCGACGCGAAGGCGGCCCGCTCGCCGATCGCCTGCGCGGCGAATGGCTGAAGTCGCTGGCCAAGCGCGGGCAATGGACGCTGTTCGCCGCCGAGTATCCCCGGCGCGCGGGCGACGACACCGAGCTCGGTTGTTACGCGATCCAGTGGCAGCGGATCCGGGAAGGCGATGCCGCGCTCGATTTGGCGCGGCCGCTGTGGTTCAGCGGGCAAGAGCAGCCCGAGTCGTGTCAAACCTTGTTTGCGGCGCTACTAACGCTCGGCAAGCTCACATCGCAGGATGTCTGGATGCGTTTCCGCCAGGCGCACGAAGCGGGCAGCTTCCGGCTGGCGATCCGCCTGCTGGATGTGCTGCCGGCGGAGGAGCGCCCGGCGCCACGCGACGTTGCACGCGTCGAACGAAATCCTGCGCAGGTGCTCGGCAAGGGTGATTTTCGCTGGTCTTCCAGGAGCGCTCGCGAGCTCGCGCTCTACGCGCTGGATCGCGCCGCGCGAAGCGACGCCGCATCGGCGCACGACGCCTGGACGCAATGGCGCTCGCGCGTTTCCGATCCCGAGCGCAGGTACGGCAACCTGCTCGTCGCGTACAACGCGGCGCGGCAGCTGCTGCCGTCGGCGAATGCCTGGTATCGCGAGGCGGAGGGAGCGCCGCAAGACGAGCAACAGCAAATATGGCGGGTACGCGCGGCGCTTCGTTCGCTCGCCTGGGACGACGTGGCGCAGGCGATCGACGCGATGCCTGAAGCGCGGGCGCTGGATCCCGCGTGGCGCTACTGGAAAGCGCGCGCACTGTCGGTTGCGGGCAAGGGCGACGATGCGACCAGGCTCTATGGCAGCCTTGCCACCGAGCATCACTTTTACGGATTCCTGGCTGCCGAAGCGCTGGGCGCGGCGGTCATGCCGGTGAGCGAGCCGCTGCCGGCGGATGCGTCCGCGCTGGCGGCGTTCGGCGCGAGGGACGACGTCCAGCGCGTGATCCGGCTGACCGCACTCGATCTGCGCCCCGAAGCGCAGCGCGAATGGCTGTATATCGTGCGCCCGCTCGACGACGACACGCTGCTCCTTGCCGCCGAGGTTGCGCGCCGCAACGGCTTGTACGACCGGTCGATCAATACGGCAGAACGCACCCAGCGGCGGCATGATTTTTCGCTTCGCTATCCGACACCGTACCGAACGGAGATCAGCGCCGCCGCGCGCGAGTATCAGATCGATGAAGCGTGGGCATTCGGCCTTGCGCGACAGGAAAGCCGTTTCGTCGCCGACATCATGTCCAGCGCAGGCGCGGTGGGGTTGATGCAGCTGATGCCAGCGACGGCGCGTTGGGTCGCGCGCCAGATCGGGCAAACAGATTACCGCGTCAGCGCCCTCGATCAGCCGGAGCTCAATGCGCAAATGGGGAATTATTATCTGCGCCATGTTCTCGATCGGCTCGACGGCATGCCGGTGCTCGCGACAGCTGCGTACAATGCCGGCCCTGGGCGCGCTCAAGCGTGGCGCGGCGCCACGTCAATGGAAGGCGCGATCTACGCCGAGACCATTCCTTTCAACGAAACCCGCGACTACGTGAAAAAAGTCCTGGCCAATGCGATGTTCTACCAGGCGCAGCTCGGACTTCCGTACGTCGCGCTGCGCGAGCGCCTCGGCGTGGTGACGCCCAGAGGCTCGAACGGCGCATCGAGCGAGGTTGCGGCAATTCCCGCGGGAGATCGCCCGAAAGAGGCGCCATGAGTGCCATGGATGACAGGACAACGCTGGTGCTGGGCGGCAGCGGTTTCGTCGGCCGGCACCTGGTTGCGCGCCTGGCCGCCGCCGGACGGCGAGTCGTCGTGCCGACCCGGCAACGCGAGCGTGCCAAGCATCTGATCCTGCTCCCGACCGTCGATGTCGTCGAAGTCGATGTCCATGACGAAGCGGTGCTCGCGCGGTTAGCGCGGCGCGCATCGGTAGTCGTCAATCTGATCGGCATCCTGAACGAGCCGCGCCGCGGCGAGTTCGACCGCGTTCACGTCGACCTCGCGCGCAAGCTCGTCGCCGCCTGCGGCGTGGCGGGCGTCTCGCGCCTGCTTCACATGAGCGCGCTTAACGCCGACCCGAAAGGGCCGAGCCGATATCTGCGGACCAAGGGCGAAGCCGAAGCGATCGTCGCAACCTCGGGTCTGGCATGGACAATCTTCCGGCCATCGGTGATCTTCGGTCGGGAGGATTCGTTTCTCAACCTCTTCGCCAAGCTCGAGCGGATGATGCCCGTGCTGCCGCTGGGATCTTCCGGCGCGCGGTTTCAGCCGGTGTTCGTCGGCGATGTCGCGCGTGCGTTCGAAGCGGGGACCGACGATGATACGGCGCTGCAGCAGCGCTACAACTTGTGCGGACCCAAGGTCTATACGCTGCGCGAGCTGGTCGCCTATGTCGGAGAGCTGACCGGATACAAGCGGCCGATCCTGTCGCTGGGACGCGGCCTGTCACGGCTCCAGGCGCGCGTGCTGGAATGGTTTCCCGGGCCTTTGATGAGCCGTGACAACCTGGCTTCGATGGAGCGGGACAATGTCTGCGACGGCAGCGCCTTCTCGCACCTCGGGTTTCCACCCACGGCGCTGGAAGCCGTCGCGCCGGGATACCTTGCGGCTGGCGCCGTCAAATCTCGCTACGACGAGTTTCGCGCGCAAAGCGGTCGCTGAAAACGGATCGACTTAGCACACCGGGGCCTAAGCGTGACGTCGACGTGAAACGCCGCCTGCCCCCGCATTCATGAAAATCTATCGTGTGGGGGGCGCGGTGCGCGACGAGCTCCTCGGTCGGCCGATTTCGGATCGTGATTACGTGGTCGTGGGTGCGACACCGGAAGAAATGATCGCTAAAGGGTTCCGTCCCGTCGGTCGCGACTTCCCGGTTTTTCTGCATCCGGAGTCGGGCGAGGAATACGCGTTGGCGCGCACCGAGCGCAAGAGCGGGCGCGGCTATCACGGCTTTACCTTTCACGTCGCGCCCGACGTGACGCTCGAGGAAGATCTCGGCCGCCGCGATCTGACCATCAATGCCATGGCGCGCGACGCAGCGGGAACGCTGATCGATCCGTACCACGGCGAGCATGACCTCTCTGCGGGCATTCTGCGCCACGTGAGCCCCGCGTTCGCCGAAGACCCGCTGCGCGTGCTTCGTGTCGCGCGATTCGCGGCGCGGTTCGGCTTCGCGGTCGCGCCGGAGACCGAGGCGCTGATGCGCTCGATTACCGCCGGTGGCGAGATCGCGACGCTGGTTCCGGAACGAGTGTGGCAGGAGCTTTCCCGCGCGCTGATGGAGCCGCATCCCTCACGCTTCTTCGTCGTGCTGCGATCCTGCGGCGCGTTGAAGCTGCTGCTGCCCGAGGTCGACGCGCTGTTCGGCGTGCCGCAGCCGGTGGCGCATCATCCGGAGCTCGACACCGGCGTACACCTGCTGCAGGCGCTGGATTACGCCGCCACCGCCAGCGATGCGCTTCCGGCGCGCTATGCGGTCCTCACCCACGACCTGGGCAAGGGCGCAACGGCGCGCGCGGATTGGCCGCGACACATCGCCCATGAGCGGAAAAGCGTTCGCCTGGTGGAAGCGATGAGCGATCGGCTGCGCGCTCCAGCCGATTGTCGGGAGCTGGCGGTGCTCACGGCCCGCTATCACGGAACCGTACACCGTGCCTCGGAGCTGCGCCCAGCGACGCTCCTCGATCTGCTGTTGGCAACCGACGCCTTGCGTCGCCCGGAGCGCCTCGCCTGGCTGTTGCGAGCGTGCGCCGCCGATGCGCTATCGAGACCGGGCCGATCCGGTGAGAGCTACGCACCGGCGCGATGGCTCAATCTGGCGCTGGCGGTGGTGAAGGCCGTCGACGCAGGTGAAATCGCGCGAGACAACCCCGACCCGGAGCACCTGCCTGCAAAGATCCGCGAAGCGCGGATCGATGCGTTGCGTGCATGGAAGAAACAAATCGAGCTTCCGCCATCAGCTGCCTGGCCGTCCTAGGACGATGGGGTAAACCGAGAGTTCGAGGCTTGATGCCTAGAAGAAATGCGCCATGCCGAGCACCAGCCCCGACGGCTTGCCGCCGGGGGCGATCGCGTAGTCGTTGATATTGAAGGTGTAGGCAGCGTTGGCGTGATTGTCGATTCTGACGTAGCCGACATAGACCAGGCTTCTCAGCGACAGGTTATAGGTATAGCTCAACTCCCACTGCTCGCTTGCGGTTCCGGGCCCCTTTGCCAGTGCGCCCACCTGGGTCCCGTCGGGCGCGCTTCCCTTGCCGTCGTTGGCGCGACCCCAAAAGGCATAAATCAGTCCTCCGCCGGCGGGCACCGTCGCCGAGATCCCGTAGAAATCGCGTGTGATGTTGCCGCCGAGCGTATCGTACTTGAGCCGCTCGTAAATGCCGCCCAGGCGCACGTTGAAGGCGCTATTCGCCGCGCCGAAATCGTAGCCACCGCTGACGGAAAAAGCGTCGTCGTACTTGCCGGTTGCACGAACCTTGTAATTTCTCTCGTAGGCGATGCCGAGATCGACCGGGCCGTTGTTGTAGAAGCCGCCGAGGCTCAAGACATTCGCATGCCGAAGCTCGGAAGCGTGGTCTCCGTTGTCACCGGCGGGTCCGTCGGCGTTGCCTGAAGCATCGCGCGTCGAGTACTGGAGCTCACCGATCAAGCCGTTGACGCTCGGCGAGTCGTAGCGAATCGAATTGCCCAGACGGGCATCGAAGCCGCCCTGGCCCTTGGTCAGCGATCCCTGCGCCCACAGGGCAGCGGTCGAAAGCACCGATGTCGTCAGCGTCGGCGCGTTGCCGAATATGGGATGGATGTCGTCGTAGGGCGTGAGGAACTTGCCGAGCTTGAACGTGCCCCACTCGCCCTGCAGCCCGGCAAAAGTCTCGCGCGTTCCCAGCGACGAGCCGCCGGTGTCGGCCTGCACGGAGGATTCCAGCTGATAGATGGCATTCCAACCGCCGCCTATGTATTCGACGCCGCGCAGACCAAAGCGAGAAGAATTGCTGCTGACGCGGCTCACTGTCGGGTTGGTCCCGTCGGCCTGCCTGCCGCTGATCAACTCCCAATCCAGATTGAGGCTGCCGTAGAGCTTGAAATTGGCGAACTGCGCGTGCGTGTGCGTGGCCGCTGCCGCAGCGGTGACGGCGAACATCAGGGTGGCGAAGCGGCGATGCATCGAGCATTTCCGCGGGTCATCCGCGCCGCGCATGCGCCGCCCGCCACTGCGCGCCGTCGGGATCGGGACATTCATGAAATGTAACGCCGGGCCGTGGGTCCAACCTAGACGCGATACGCGGTGATCGTCATCACCTTCGCCGTAGCGCGCATCAGCGCGCGCACCGGCCAGGGCAGCTCGCTTGCTCCGGCATCGCGCGCGGAAGCGCCGTGCCGTGCCTCGTCGTCGCGCATGGCGGAGACGATGGCGCGGCTCCGCGCGTCGGATTGGGGCAGCTCGGCCATATGCCCGGTCAGGTGCTCCTCGACCTGCCGTTCCGTCTCGACGACAAATCCAAGGTTTGTGCGGTCGCCGCCGATACTGGCGGCGAGCCCGATCGCGAACGACCCGGCGTACCACAAAGGATTCGCGTAGCTGGTCCTCGAACCGAGCTCGACAAGACGCTGCTGCGTCCACGCCAGATGGTCTTCCTCCTCGCGTGCGGCCACTGCGAAACGGCGGCGGATCTCGGGATCGCGGGCGACTAGCGCCTGCGCGCTGTAGAGCGCCTGGGCGCAGACCTCGCCGGTGTGATTGACCCGCATCAAGCCAGCGGCAAGACGTCGCTCCTCGGGAGTGAGCGGGCCCTCGGGACGATCTTCCGCGGGGCTGGGTCGTTGCGAAGTCACCGTCCTCGTCAGCGTGCGCAATGCACGATCGAAACCGGTGATGAGGTCGTCAGTGGTCAAGGTCACCGCGCAATCGGGCGCTTCAGTTTGTCAGAAGGCGGGAACGCAGGCGATCGTTCTCTCGACGATTCGCCGCCCTCATGTTCCCAATCATACGACACCCAAAAAAAACGGGCGTCCAAAGGACGCCCGTATGATCACTTTAAATCCTGTTGGATCGAACTTGCTTTGCTACGTCTTAGAACAGGTGCACGAAACCTAACACGAAACCGCCGGGCCGGCCGCTGCAGAAGTCGCCAGCGCTGCCGGGGGCCGCATTCACCTGTCCCACCGCGATCGGGTACGAGTTGATGTTGAAGGTGTACGGCCCCTTGCAATCGTTCGCGAGCTTGACATAGCCTGCGTTGAGCATGGTCCGCGGCGACAGGTTGTAGCTATAGCTCACTTCATACTGCGTAGCGCCGGTGTCGCCGCCCTTGACCAGATAGCCGACATTCTCGCCATCGACCGCGCCGCCCTTGCCGTTCCCGGCCTTGCCGTAGAACAGGTAGAACTTGCCGCCACCTGCGGGGATAGTGCCCGAAACGCCCCAGAAGTCGCGCTTCAGGTCGCCCGTCGGCGTGTCGTACTTGGTGTGCTCGTAGACCGCGCCGAGGCGCAGGCCGAAGCCTTGCATGATGGTGCCGAAGTCGTACGCGCCGGTGATCGTCCAGTCGGTATCGTTGGCGTTAAACGGATTCGCGGCACTGGTCCCGGGCACGCCGGCGGTCGCGAAAACATCGGCCGTGTATTGGCGTACCTTCTGGTTGCGCTCGAATGAAACGCCGGCCTGGATCGGGCCGTTGGAGTAGATAACGTTCCCGCCGTACACGACGGCATGCCGCATGGAGGAGGTATGGTCGCCGTTGTCACCGCCAAACGGTGTCTGCGTCGTGTTGCCCGAATCATCGCGCACCGAAACTTGGAACGCGCCGGTGAAGCCCTGATAGTTCGGTGAATCGTAGCGCAGGCTGTTGCCGAGGCGCGCGTCGAAGCCACCCTGACCCTTGCTCAGGTTGCCAAAGGCCCAGATGTTGGCGGTCGACAGAATCGACGTCGTCAGCGTGGGCGCGTTACCGAAGATCGGATGCAGGTCGTCCTGGGGCGCCAGGAACTTGCCCATCGTGAACTTGCCCCAGCTGCCTTGCAAGCCGGCGAAAGTTTCGCGGCTGGCGATACCCGAGCTCGATGAGTTGCCGCTATCCCAGCTGACGTTCGACTCGAGCTGGAAAATGGCATTCAGGCCACCGCCCAGGCTTTCGGTTCCGCGCATCCCGAAGCGCGACGAGTTGCTGCTTACGCGCGTCGTGGTCGGATTGCTGATCATGTCCGTCGCGGCAGCGTTGGACAGGGACGAACACGATCTGAGAACAGCGCCCCCACCTTGACCACCCGCCGCATTACCATTTTGGCAGGTCTTGCCGTTGACGAACTCCAGGTCGATATTCGCGCGACCGTACAGCGTCACGTTCGCGGTTTGCGCTTGCACAGCCAGCGGCGAAGCGAACGCGCCGGCGACGGCAAGAACCACGAGCTTTTTATTCATGGAATTTCTCCTCTAACACGATTAAGTTGGCAAGCGGCAGAAAGGGCATTCGCCTGCCGTCGGAAACCTTCCCACGAGGTAAACGAGAAGTTGACTCAATTGTGCCAAAGCGGCGATTCCATTGGCAAGCTAAAACCCGCGACCCCAAAACCCCCCGTCAACCCTGTTGCTTAATTGCAACAAGACAGAGGGATTTGCCGCAGCGTATTTCGGGCCTTCGGGTTGGTATAATTCACTCTGTCGCGGCCGCTCGCGATGTGATAGTGAGCAGCCCGAAAAATGGGCACAAACAACAGCTTGCCGACAAAATCGCGGCGAAAGGCGGTGCTTCAGCGCAAACCGACCCCGATGATCGCTCTCTCGCCCGCGTTGTCAGCACTGCCGGCGCTGCTTGCCGCCGCGGTCGCATCGATAGGCTTGTTCCTGCTGAAAAGCCCGGGCCGACTCCCTACTGCTCATCCGAACGTTCGCTCGCTGCATCATCGCCCCGTTCCCAGGGGAGCCGGGGTGGCGGTATGGTCGGGATGGCTGGTTGGCACTGTCTGGCTGGGAACTCCGCAACCCTGGCTCGCGCCGCTGTTGCTGATCATCTTGGTGTCGTTTTGGGACGATCGTTATGGAGCGCCGGCGTGGACGCGCCTGCTGGTCCAAACAATGGCGGCATGCGCATGGATCTGGCTGAGCAAGATGCCGCTCAATCTTTTCGCGGCGGTAATTGCAATAGTGTGGATGGCAAACTTGTTCAACTTCATGGACGGGAGTGATGGGCTCGCGCTTGCGATGGCCATGATCGGTTTCGGAGCGTACGCTGTGGCCGGATCGATGGCGGGTGCCGGCGACGCGCCGATCCTTTGGGCACTGGTCGCTGCAATCGCTCCCTGCCTGGTAATGAACTTCCCGCCGGCCAAGCTTTTCATGGGCGATGTCGGAGCCGTTCCCTTGGGCTTTGTCGCCGCGACGTTTGGCATGAGCGGCTGGTATGCGGGCACCTGGCCGGGCTGGTTTCCACTGCTCGTTTTTTTGCCCTTTGTGGCTGACGCCAGCGTGACTCTGGCGCTACGCGTGTTGCGTGGTGCGACAATCTGGGAAGCGCATCGGGAACATTTTTACCAGAAGCTTGTTCAACTTGGATTCGGCCATCGCGGAACGCTTATGCTCTATGGAGCCTTGATGCTGGGTATCGCTGCATCGGCACTCCTCGCGCTGGCGCGAGCGCCAACTTCGGGACCCACGCTGCTCGCTTTTTGGAGCGCAGTCATGGCGCTATTGTTCGGCGCGATTGGGCATTATTGGCACGCAAGACGCAAAGGGCAAGGCGCTTGATGAAAGTGAGTACTAACTGGAGAGCGTGGCTGGCCTTCGGCCACGATGTGGTTGCTGCGGGACTCGCCTGGATCGGCCTGTACTGGCTCCGGTACAACCTCGAGCTGCACGAGCCGCAGCTCTCCGACATGCTGCAGACGCTGGCTTGGGTGCTGCCGCTGCAGACTGGTATTTTCCTGGCGTTCGGACTGTACCGAGGGCTGTGGCGCTTCGCCAGCCTGCCCGATCTCCAGCGCATCGTGCTTGCGGTCGGACTGGGCGCGGTCGCGGTCCCGGTCGTCCTGGTCATGCTACGGCTGACCTCGGTCGTGCCGCGCAGCGTGTTGATACTTTACCCGCCGGTGCTGATCATGCTGATGGCGGGCAGCCGCTTTACCTACCGGGTATGGAAAGAGCATCGGCTGTACAGCCCGTTGGCCGCGCTGGGCGAGCCGGTGCTGATTCTGGGCGCGGGCGAAGCCGGCGCACACCTCGCCAAGGAGCTCGCGCACAGCCGCAAATGGCGCATCGCCGGCCTGCTCGATGACAATCCGGCCAAGCAGGGCCGGCTACTGCGCAACATCAGCGTCCTGGGCCCGATTGCCGAGTTGCCGTTGTGGGCCAAGCGCTTCGGGGTCCGTACCGTGATCCTTGCCTTGCCTTCCGCCGCCCACGGCGTGCGCCGACGCGTGGCCGAGCTGTGCGCAGCGGCCGGCGTCGAAGCATTGACGGTTCCTTCCTACGACGATTTGATTAGCGGCCGCTCGCAGCTGACGACCATACGGCAGGTCGAGCTCGACGACCTGCTCGGCCGCGATCCGGTGGTGCTCGACAGCGCCGGACTCGGCGACTGGCTCGGCGGGCGCGTGGTGATGGTCACCGGCGCCGGCGGATCGATCGGTGCCGAGCTCTGCCGCCAGATCGCGCGTTTCAGGCCGGCGCGGCTGGTCCTGCTCGATCTGTCCGAATTCGGGCTCTATCAAATCCAGCAGGCCTTGCAGGACGATTTTCCCGGGCTGCCGCTGGCGACCCTGGTCGGCGATGTCAAGCATGTCGCGCTGATCGATCAGGTGCTGGCCAGCGAACGCCCCAGCGTCCTGTTTCACGCCGCTGCCTACAAGCACGTGCCGCTGATGGAGGAAACGAACGCCTGGCAAGCGGTGCGCAATAACGCGTGGGGCACTTGGGTACTCGCGCACGCCGCGGTTGCCGCGCGCGTCGAGAAGTTCGTGCTGGTGTCAACGGACAAGGCCGTCAATCCGACCAACGTCATGGGGGCGTCGAAGCGCATGGCGGAGATGGTGTGCCAGAGCCTGCAGAACGGCACGACGCAGTTCGTCATCGTTCGGTTTGGCAATGTTTTCGGCAGCACTGGTAGCGTAATTCCCCGCTTCCGGGAACAGATCGCGCGCGGCGGCCCGGTAACGGTGACGCATCCGTCGATCACCCGTTATTTCATGTCGCTTTCGGAGGCCACGCAGCTCCTGTTGCAGGCCGGGCTGATGGGGAAGGGCGGCGAGGTGCTGCTGCTCGACATGGGCGACCCGGTAAGAATCATCGATCTGGCACGCGACATGATCCGCCTTTCAGGCGCCGATCCCGACCGCATTCGCATCGCGTTCACTGGCTTGAGACCCGGAGAAAAACTTTTCGAGGAGCCGCTTGCCACGGGCGAAGCAACGTTGCCGACGCCACATCCCAAGCTGCGCATCGCCCAGGCACGTCCTGGCAATCGCGATGCGGTCGAGCAAATGGTCGCGTGGCTGGAGCGCGATCGAGCGGCGGGAGAGGCCGAGGTTCGCGTCTGGCTCAAGAACTGGATTCCCGAATACGCCCCGCCGAGCGGCGCATCGGTTCCCATCGTGGAGCCGATCGCGACCATGACGCCGGCAGCGGCCGCGCCCGCGGTCGCCCTATTCGCCCGGCGCAGACGCTAAGGTGCGCGCCTAGGCGCTCGCGCCGATGGTAGCCGGCCTTGCGTGACTTGAGGGGGTCGAAAGCAACTGCACGGCGGCGCGCCCAACGTCGTCGGTGGAGAGCGCCAACATGCAGCGTGCCTCCGGGCATTGACCGGGCGCAGTTCCCTGGAATCGCTCGCAGCGCCGAATCCAGCGCACATCTCGCCGCATGGTAATGGTCTGATCTCGGCACGGAAAGTCCGGAATAGTGAGGGCCGTGAAAGGACTGTCGCGCCAGAAATCTCCGGCGCCGGAAAGCAAGGCTGAGCCGGGCCCAAACAGCGCGAGCGTCGGCACCCCGACGAGGCGCCCAAGGTGCGCAATTCCCGTGTCCGGAGCGATCAGCAGCTTTGCGCGTTCGAGAAGATGCCACATCTGCGGGAGCGACAGATTGCCGCCAAAACGCGGAAATGCTCGAACGGGATCGATTGCGTCGAGGAGGTGCACCTCGCCCGGCCCGGCGCTGAGCACGATGCGCAGATCCATCGTTTCGAGCCGCCGCGCGACCTCAGACCAGCGGTCTGCCGGCCACCGCTTGAGTGCGCTGCTCGCGCCGGCGTGAATGACGCAGTAGGGTTCAGCAGGTGCTTCGAAGGCGGCCGCGGGTGGCGTCGGCCAGTGGGTCATGCGATAGCGTGCCGGCGCCGGGCCGTCGATCAGACCGGCGGCGAGATCGGCCCAAGCCGTGGGCACGTCGGGGTAGCTGCGCAGCTCATCGATCGGCCAGTCCTTGTAACGCGCATCGGCACCCGAGAAGCCCACTACCCAGCGTGCACGAAGTGCGCGCGCAAGCCACGAATATCGATTATCGCCAGGGATGAGCGCAAGGTCGAATGGCGCCTCGGCACGCAGGCGCTGCAGCGACTGCAGGTCGCGCGGATCGTACGGCAAGACGCGAACTCCATAGGGACGCATGGCGTACAGCCCGCAGTAAGAAGGAGCACAGGTCATGACGATATCCGCGGACGGCCAGCGCTCGCGGCATTTCGCCAGGAGCGGGGTCAACATGATCGTGTCGCCTAGCAGAAGATCGTGTGCGATCAGCACTCGCTCCGGGACCTGCGGTGCGATCCGCTGTCGGCCGATCGCGCTGACGGCGATCTGACCTGCCGCGAGCGGGAGCACCAGCCATCGGGAAGGACCGCGACTATTCATATTGCGTAGTACGAGCAAGGTTTGCGAGTTGCGCGAGCGATTCGTCCAGGATAACCAGCTGCAGGACTTGTTCGGCAAGGCGATTCTCGCCGCTGGTCCATGAGGCGATAAGAGCATCGATGCTGTGTCTGGCCAATTGTCCTGATGTCGTATTTTGCAAGCGCCCGCCCAAGCCGCCTAGACGCGGCGAGAGATCCTCCCTCAACCAGCCTTCAATGGGTGGATTGAACCCCCGCTTTTTTCGTATCAAAGGATCGTCGCTGCCCAGCGGTTCCAGCACCGGCGCAAAAATTGTCTTGGCGGGCGTAGTGAAGCGCATTGCAGTCGGCAAAGCCAACACAGCAGCAACGAAGTAATGATCGAGAAACGGCGCGCGCATCTCGAGTCCGTGGGCCATGGTGCAGAGATCGGCCTTTCGCAGAATATAGTCGGGCAGATAATTGAGTCGATCGATCTCGAGCAGCGTTTCGAGCGTGACGGCGGAAGTGCCCGCCGGCATCCGCCAATAATGAGGCTGCACGTCGTAATTGGGTTGCAGAAAGAGCCTTTCACCTGGCGTAAACCCGGAAAACCGCAACACGTAGGCCGAAGTCCAGTCGAGCCGCAATTCTTCGACAAGGCGCCGCAACACCGTTCCGCCAACGCCGGCGGGTGGTCGCGCGCGCGGCAATCGCAGGCCATGCCGCCAGCCTGTGCGCATGTGCTTCGCGTACCGCTTGTAGCCAGCAAAGAGCTCGTCGCCGCCGTCGCCACCGAGCACGACTTTCACCTGTCGCGTCGCTTCCCGGGACAGATACCACGTAGGCACGCTCGAGGGATCGGCAAACGGATCGTCAAGGTCGGCAATGATTCGCTCAAAATCGTCAATGATCCGCTGATTCATCGGAATGGCGCGATTTGAGAGGCCGAGCCTCTGGGCTGTTCGCCGGGCATCGGCGCTTTCGTCGAATGAGGTGTCGCTGAACGCAGCGGTGAAGGTCTGCAAGCCCTGAAAACCCATCGCTGCGAGCCGGCACGCAATGGCGCTTGAATCAACGCCGGACGACAGGAAAAGCCCTAACGGCCTGTCGGCGACGGTACGTACGCGAATCGCGGTATCAAAGGTAGGCAGCCAAGGTTCCGGCAACGGTTCGGGGCGCCAATACTCGATGCTCGAAAGATCACCCGTGGTCAGATCGTAGCGTAAGTAATGTGCGGGAGGCAGCCGTGAAATATTGGCGAAAGCGGAGCGCGGCGCCGGAATCGTTCGATGAGCAAGATACGCGTCGAGGCCACTCGGCGAGAAAGCACGAGCCGCGGAAGGCAG
Organism: Casimicrobiaceae bacterium; assembly: GCA_036491495.1. Lineage (GTDB taxonomy): Bacteria > Pseudomonadota > Gammaproteobacteria > Burkholderiales > Casimicrobiaceae > PALSA-1003. The sequence goes on along the minus strand of DASXBW010000096.1, from coordinate 19,551 downwards.
CCAAGGAAGCACCCCACGTACCGTCGATGCGAATGCGAATCCATCTTTTCGATGCACATACACGACCGGTTTGAGGCCGAGACGGTCGCGGATCACGAAAATGACGCGGCGACGAAGGTCACAGATCGCGATCGCGAACATGCCGCGGAGCCGTTGCAGGAAGTCAATTCCCCAATGTTCGTAGGCATGCAGAATGAATTCGGTATCGGAGCGAGTACGGAATTGAAACCCTTCCTTCCTCAGCACGGCGGCATCCGCACCCCAGTCGTAGACTTCGCCGTTGTAGGTGATCCAGATATCGCCGGCGTCGTTCGCGATCGGCGGGTCGGCTTCCCGCCGGGGATCGATGATTGCCAAACGCGTGTTGAGCAATGCGTTCGGGGCAGGCAAGGATGCCGCGCGAAAATCGGCATCCCAGGCCTGCACGCGCTCGGCATCCGGACCGCGTTGCCGCAGGGCACGTAACATGTGCTCCACAGTAGCGGGACCCACCATTCGGCTGCCGAAATATCCCGCAATCCCGCACATGTCAGGACGGCTCCAGGACGTGTCGGAAGACCGATTCCATGCCATCGAGCATTCGATCGATGCCAAAGAATCCAATGGCACGAGCCCGCCCGGCCTGTGAATAGCGCGCCCGCAATCCTGGGTCGTCGCGCAAACGCGCGAGACCGGCGCTGAGAGCGCTTGCCGAGCGTGGTTCGACCAGTATTCCGGTGACAGTATCGTCTACCGCTTCGCCGATCGCGCCGACCGGCGTCGAGACCACGGCGATAGCACATGCCATTGCCTGCATGATCGCTTGCGGCACACCTTCCTCTCCGTAAGACGGCAGCGTGAAGAGATCGAACGACTGAAACCAGGGCACGACATCGTGCTGCTGACCGACGAACCGTAGGTTGTCCCCCAACCCGAGTTGCGCGACTCGATCATCGAGCTTCGCGCGATGCGGCCCGTCACCAACGACTACGATATTCCAGCCCGCCCACGCTGTTGGCTCGAGGGCAATCGCCTCGAACAGGTATTCGTGGCCCTTCCAATCACGCAGCGTGGCGACGATACCCAGCGTAGGCCTTTGCGGCAGACCGACCTTCGATCGTGCGACGATGGCATCGCCCGGCACGAATTGCTGAAGATCGATGCCGGTGGGAACCGATGTCATTCGCTCGAGTGGGACCGCATTGGTCTCGGCAAGGCTGCGGCGGACCGCCTCACCAGCGGTAACGATGTGGGCTGCTGCCCGACAATAGAGCCACCGCGTCGCGGCGCTGTTGTTGATGTGCGTTGATACGTGCCGCGTGCGGACGATGGGCGGCGCATTGGTCATCGAAGCGCATGAAAGGGCACCAAGCCAGCTATCGGTGGAACTGTGCGTGTTAAGGACGTCAATCGACTGCCTGTGTCTCGAGAGCCAGGCGCGCAGGACCCAAAGATCGGAAGGCTGTTTTCGACGTATGCCAAGGGGAACGGCCGGAACGCCGTAGCGCGCGGCTGCGCCATAGATCGGCGTCTCGGGAGGCGTCAGAAGGGTTACTCGATGGCCGCGTTCCAGCATTCCGCGGGCTTCGGTGAGAATGCGGATTTCCTGGCCTCCCCAGCCAGCGGAGTTCTCGGTGTGGACGATCGAGAGCGGCCGCACGTGCGCTAGGCCTAAAGCGAGAAGGAGGGTTCGTACCGAGCAAACCAGCGCTCGAGGATCAACAACACCCAGAGCCGCATGGCGTGGTTGTGAACGTTCAGGGAATGTTCGCGGAGCAGGCGCTCTATCGCGTCCGATCGAATCAATCCGCGCCGCTGCAACCCCGACGGGCCAAGCGCGTGTTCGAGATCGCCTTTCAGCTCGCGACCCAGCCATCGCTGCAATGGCATCATGAATCCCTGCTTCGGGCGATGCACGATGTCGAGAGGGAGGTGCCGCTCCGCGAGTCGCTTCAGAAGCAGCTTGCGTCCTTTGCCGCGTACCTTGTCCGCGGGCTGCAACCGTGCGCACCATCCGAAAAAATCGTGATCCAGGTAAGGTACCCGCGCTTCCAGGGAATGCGCCATCGTCGATCGGTCGACCTTCGCCAGCAAATCATCGGGCAGCCACAATCGAGCATCGATATTGAGCAGGTGATCGAGGTATGACGGTGAGTCACACTCGTTGTAGAACAGCTCCGCGCGATCGGTGATGCTGGCCGAGACAGAACGTCGAAACGCTTCCGTAAAGTATTCGCGTCGGAGGAGCGCGTCGAAAATATTCGGGATCGTCGCGTATCGCCGGGAGCGTGGCTCGGCTGCCGCCTTGAGGATTCGATCGCGCGCAATCCGTGCCGGAAGCCGGCGGATCAGGAAAGGCATGGGGGAGCCGCGCGCGCCCAGCACGCTGGTCAAGCGATCTTCACGGATGCGTTTGCCATAGTTGCTATAGCCGCCGAAGACTTCGTCGGCTCCTTCACCGGTAAGAACGACCGTTACGGTTTTTCTGGCGTGCTGCGCAAGGAGCATCGTAGGCAGCGCCGCCTGGTCGCCGAAGGGCTCGTCAAAAACTTCGCCCCATCGGTCGAGGGCCGGCAAGACCTCTTCAGGGCTCAGCATCAGGCAGTGATGGTTACTGCCGATGTGGCGCGCGACGCGCGCTGCCTCCTCGTGCTCGCTGCCGACGTCGTTACCCCTGAAACCCAGGGTGAAGGTGTCGAGCGCACGGCCGGAGATCTGCATCGCGAGCGCCGCGATCAGGCTGGAATCGATGCCCCCGCTGACGAAAGCGCCGAGCGGCACATCGGCGACGAGCATCGATTGGATAGACGAAGACAATCGGGTGGAAAGCGCATCGACCGCGGCCGTTCCCTGAAGCGCGTGCTTCGGTGCGTACGACGGACGCCAAAACGACCCGCTCGTCAACGCTCGGTCTTGGAAGGACAGCCAATGTCCGGCGGGAAGCTTGCGGATCGCGGCATAAACGCTGTACGGCGTCGGGATGTACTGACACTCGAGATAGAGCGCCACGGCGTCGAGATCGATATCGCGCGGCATGGTCGGAAACCGCAGCAGCGCCTTGATTTCGGAACCAAAGACGAATGATCCGGAGTGCCACGCGTAGTACAGGGGTTTTACGCCGAGGTGATCGCGGGCGAGGAACAGTTCGGCACTCCTGCGATCCCATATCGCGAACGCGAACATGCCCGAGATCTTCTCGAGTACCTGGCGACCCCATTGACGCCAGCCGTGAACCAGCACCTCGCCATCGCCGTTGGTCGCGAAAATATGGCCGGCATCCATGAGCTCCCGCCGCAGCGAGCGGTAGTTGTATATCTCACCGTTGAAAATGACCGCGATGTCCTGATCAGGAGAGATCAGAGGCTGCTTGCTGCCTTCGACGTCGATGACCGAGAGTCGGCGATGACCGAGACCCACCGCTCCGTCGCGATAATAACCGTCGGCATCGGGGCCCCGGTGCACCAGAGCCTGGGTCATGCTCGGCAACGATTCCCATGCCCGCCGGTCAGTGCTTACGTAGCCCGTGATGCCGCACATGATCGTATTCGCTGCGTCCGCCTGCTAGGCGAGCGCCGTCGCCGCTGCAAACTGGATGCGATGAAGCTTGGCGTAAATGCCTTCGCGAGCGATCAGGTCCGCATGGGTGCCGTGTTCGACAATGCGCCCGGCATCGAGCACCGCGATGCGGTCGACGCGTTCGATGGTGGATAGGCGGTGGGCAATGACGATGGTGGTGCGTCCCCGCATGAGCGCATCCATCGCCGCCTGCACATGTCGCTCCGACTCGGAGTCGAGCGCCGACGTCGCCTCGTCGAGGATCAGGATCGGCGCGTTCTTCAGAATCGCACGCGCGATCGCAATACGCTGACGCTGACCGCCGGACAAACGAATGCCGTGCTGGCCGACGAGGGTCTCGAAACCTTTCGGCAAGGCTTGAATGAAGTCCAGTGCATGGGCAGCGACCGCGGCGCGCTCGACGGCATCGCGCGTCGCATCGGACATCGCGCCGTAGGCGATGTTCGCGGCGACGGTGTCATTGAAAAGCGTCACGTCCTGGCCCACCAACGCAATGTGGCTGCGCAGGTTGGCGAGCGTGAGCTCGTCGATGCCTCGGCCGTCGAGCATGATCCGCCCGGAAGTCGGCTGGTAGAAACGGGGGATCAGATTGACCAGCGAGGTCTTGCCGCCGCCGGACGGCCCCACCAGCCCGACGCTCTCGCCGGGAGCGATCACCAGGCTGACCTCGCGCAGCGCGTCCTTGTCCGCGCCGTCATAGCGAAGCGAGACGCGGTCGAAAGTGAGTTCGCCGCGCACCCGCTCGAGGACGACGGTGCCGCGGTCCTCTTCCGGGTTTTCGTCGATAAATCCGAAAATGCTCTCCGCCGCCGCGAGGCCGCGCTGGATATTGGCATTGACTCCCGACAGCGAGCGCATCCGGTCGAGAAGAGTCAGCAGTGCGATGACGTAAGCCGTGAAACGCGCCGCGTCGAAGCCGCCGGTCTCGCTTTGCCTGAGCGCAATATAGACGATGAACCCGACTACGCAGGCGCCGACGAACTGCAACAGCGGCGAGCTGGCTGCGTCTGCCGACGACTGCTTGCTCATCGACTGCCGCAGCTTGTTCGCTCCGGCGACCGCGCGCTTGCGCTCGTAATCCTGCCCGCTGAAAATTTTCACGACCCGCTGCGCGCCTACGATTTCCTCCAGCACGTGGGTGATCGACCCGGTGCGCTGCTGTACGTCACGCGCGACTCGACGCAGACGGCGACTGAAGTAACGAATCACCAGCGCGACCAACGGCATGACGACGATCGAGATCAATGTCAGCTGCCAGTTGAGCCAGAAAAGGAGTCCCAGGCTGCCGGCGATGGTCAACGCGCTGCGAATCGAGGTCGCGATCGCCGACGAGGTAGCGGCAGCGAGCTGATAGGCATCGAAGGTGAACTTGGAGATCAGCCGCCCCGACGACTGTGAGTCGTAATACGGCGTCGGAAGCGAAAGCAGCCGATCGATCATCTGCCGCCGAAGATCGAAGACAACCCGGTGGCCGGTCCATGCCATTCCGTATTCGGACATGAATGAGCCCAGTCCGCGAAGAAGGAAGACCGCGACAACCGCGAGTGGCAACTGAATCGTCATTGCGGGGTCCGGGTGCTGCAGCCGCTGAATGATAGGCATCACCATATAAGCCATGACCACGTCGCCGGCGGCGACGATGACCATGCCGAGGATCGCTAGCGCAAACGCCCACCAATAGGGACGGACGTAGCGCAGCAAGCGCCGGTAAAGAGTCAGACTGGGTGCCACAAGGACGATGGGGAACCGATGGAGGAACCGATTGGGGAAACCGATTGAGCCGATGGATGCGCGCGAGTTGGCCCTCGCTGCCGGCGTATGAATGAAGTGCCGGTGATTATAGCGCAGCGGGCTTTTCTTCCCCGTCCCTCACTGCGACCGCCGCGGCGATCAGATCGCGATACAGCAGCACCAGCTGCAATGTCATCGACGCCGGAGTCAGCGGAAGCACCGCTTCCCGCGCCCGCGCACCCAATAGGCGACGAGCCTCCGGATCGGTCAGCGTCACCATGTGCCGGGCCAGCGCATCGACGTCGCGCGCCTCGCACACCAGCCCTGCGTCGTGTTCGATGACCAGCTCGGCCGCTCCCGACGTGGTGCTGGTCACAACCGGCAAGCCGCAAGCCATCGCTTCCAGGGCCGCGTTGGGGCACGGATCGTACAGCGTCGGCAGAACGAAGGCATCCGCCGCTCCGTAGAAGGGCTTGGGATCGTCCAGCGCGCCCAGCAGTGCCACCCGGCGCGCGATGCCGAGCTGCTGTGCGAGTCGCTTGTAGCGTCGTCCGGATTTATCGCGGCCAACGACGACCAGATAGGTATCGCTGGGCAGCCGTGACAGTGCCCGGATCGCGGTCGCCACGCCTTTGCGCACATATCCTGAACCGACGAGCAGGAACACCGTTGCCGAATCCGGCACGCCGAGTTTTTGCCGCACGGCGGCGCGATGTTGTCTGAGCTCGGGCGAGAAAACGTCGCTATCGACGGCGTTATAGATCACCGGCAGCTTCTCGAGGCTCAAGCCGAAGCGCTCGTGAATCTCGTCGCGGACCATCTTTGAATTGCAGATGACCGCGCGCAACCAGGGACTTGCGAACAACCGGCGCTCGACGTCGAGCAGGTATCGATGGTAGAAGTTCGACTCGATCCGCCAGCGCTTGAATGCCGACGCGTCGCGCAGCCGCTCGTCGAGCCAGGCCCGATGCACCCCGTCGCCCGCGCGATAGATGTCGCAGCAAAGCAGGCGTTCGTGCGACTGCACCAACTCCGGCGCCTTTTTTGCGACGGCACCGCACACCGCGCGGGCGAAGCTCCAGTCGCGCCACAGACGGCCGATATAAAACGGGTTGCACAGCACCGGCTCGATGAGCTGGAGGCGGGTGTTGGGCCACTGCCGCGTATAGAGCGAAATAGCGACGCCGCGCTCGAGCAGCGCTTCCAATGCGCTCTCGACAAAACGCTCGGCGCCGCCATAAGGCGTATAGCGCTGCCGGATGATCGCAAGGCGCATGGTCAGACCCGCAATGGCACGCTACGGCTCGCGTCGGTGGCGTCGATCAATTCCGCAAGCGCTGCACAAACGCGTTCGACGGGAAGTGTGGTGAGACATTCGGATATCTTGCCGCCGCCGCAGCCGTCGATACCGCAAGGCCGGCAGGGATGATCCATCGAGGTGATGATCCGATGCGGCACCGCCCAAGGTCCCCACTCGAACTCTCCGCTGGGCCCGAACAGCGCGATCACCGGTGTTTGCATGGCCGCTGCGATGTGCATCGGTGCCGAGTCGACGCCGACGAATATCCGAGCTTCCCGGGTGACCGCGGCAAGCTCGCGCAGATTGAGCTGGCCGGTCAAATCGACCAGATGGGCTCGGGTGGAGAGCGCGGTTTGGGCGACGATCGCATCGACCAGGCTCCGTTCGGGGGAATCCGGCGCGCCGGTGATGACGATTCGCCATCCGCCTTCCGACAACCGATCGGCGAATTGCGCATAGCGTTCCGCCGACCAGCACTTGAACAGCCAGCGCGATCCTGGATGCAGGTGGATGAAACGCCGCGGCTCGACGCCGTGCTGCTCGAGCAGCGCGCGCGCGCGCCGGGTCGCGGCTTCGCCGGGCACCAGCACCAGCGCTTTCTCGGCCGACGTGGGCTGCATTCCAATACGGCGCAAGCCATCGAGATTGCATTCGACGAGGTGACGCGGTGTCGACCGCGGCAGCCGGTAGTAATGGGTGAAGCTCTTCCGCCACAGCCAATGCGCGCGGTCGAGCTCGCGCGCGACGCTGTAGCGCGGCCGGAGCAAACGCGAGAGCCATATGCCGCGCGGATGTTCGGTCAGATGAACCACGAGATCGTATCGCCGTGCGCGCAGCGCGAAGAGCAAACGGCGCTCCGCTCGCGCATGGACGATGAATCCGCGGTGCTTGGCCTCGCGATCGATGACGTGGATCCGTGCAATCGCCGGATGGCCCTCGAGCATCGGCGCGGTTTCTTCATAGACCAGCGCATCGATCTCCGCCGCCGGGAGCGCGCGCTTGAGCACCGTGAACACCGGAGAGGTGAGCAAAACGTCGCCATGATGCCGGAGCTTGGTGACGAGCGCGCGACGGACGAGGCCAGCATCGATGGGGTCCGGCAACACCTTAAGCATCCGCCAAGATAACAAAATGCGTTATCCGATACAACGCGATTCCTTACCTCGCCAGTTAGGGCTTACTCGTCCAAAAAGCGGCGCGGGTGTTTTGTTCCCGGTGTTCCGGTACAATCGCCGCAAGCCGTCGTATCCCCCGCTTAAGTGAGGTGCTTGTCATGCCGATCGAGGCCGCATCGGCCGCCCTCAAAGCCCAGATCCTTGCCGAAGCGCTGCCCTACATCCAGCGCTTTCACGACAAGGCGATCGTCATCAAGTACGGCGGCAACGCCATGACCGAGGCCGCGCTCAAGGCCGGTTTTGCGCGCGATGTCGTCATGCTCAAGCTGGTCGGCATGAACCCGGTCATCGTGCACGGCGGCGGCCCGCAAATCGGCGACCTGTTGAAGACGATGGGCATTCAGAGCGAGTTCCGCCAAGGCATGCGGGTGACCGACGAAAAGGTCATGAACGTCGTCGAAATGGTCTTGGGCGAGCTCAATCAGGAAATCGTTGGTTTGATCAATCAGCACGGCGGCCGCGCAGTCGGACTCACCGGCCAGGACGGTGCCTTCATCCACGCGCGCAAGATGCTGTTGAAAAGCGAGAGCAATCGCGGCGAATTCATCGATATAGGACTCGTCGGCGAGATCGAAAAGATCGACCCGGAGCTGATCAATCTGCTCGATTCGCGCGACTTCATCCCGGTGATCGCGCCCATCGGGGTCGGCAAGGAGGGCGAGGCCTACAATATCAACGCCGACCTGGTCGCGGGCAAGCTTGCCGAAACGCTGAACGCGGAGAAGCTGGTATTGATGACCAATACCGTCGGCGTGCTCGACAAGGACGGCACGCTTCTGACCGGATTGACCGCCAGCGAGATCGAAGCACTGTTCGCCGACGGCACCATCCACGGCGGCATGCTGCCCAAGATCGGCTCAGCGCTCGACGCCATCAGGAACGGCGTCAAGAGCTCGCATATCATCGATGGACGCGTCGAACACGCGCTACTGCTGGAAGTGCTGACCAACGAGGGCGTCGGCACGATGATCAAGGCAGGCTGAAGTACCGGTCGCGGTGGGCGCGTATGTCGCGTTCTGCCGCGGGTTGCAACTGCCGACCGCAGGAAGGGGAGAACGCGATGGCGAGCAAACCAGGCGAGCGTCGATTGCAGATATTGCAGACGCTGGCAACGATGCTGGAGTCTCCCCGCGGCGAGAAGATCACTACCGCCGCGCTCGCTGCGCGTCTCGATGTTTCGGAAGCAGCGCTATACCGCCATTTCGCCAGCAAGGCGCAGATGTTCGAGGGACTGATCGAATTCATCGAGTCGACGCTTTTTTCGATGGTGAACCGCATCACCACCGAGTCGACCGACGGCGCGGCGCAGGCGGCGCAAATGGTGACGCTGCTGCTGGGCTTCGCGGAGAAAAATCCCGGAATGACGCGGGTGCTCATCGGCGATGCACTGGTCAACGAAGACGAACGCCTGCAGGTGCGAATGAATCAGCTCTACGATCGGATCGAGGCATCGATTCGCCAGTCGCTCAAGATCGCGCAGGCGGGCGGCGCATGGACGGGCGATCCGGTGCCTGAGGCAAACGTCCTGTTGGCGTTCGTGGTCGGGCGCTGGATGCTGTTTGCGAAGAGCGGATTCAAGCGGATGCCGCAGGAAGGCTGGGATGCGCAGCGGAAATATCTTTTTTCGTAGGATGTAGGCGCTCGCCGCCCGATAAGCGCGCCGAAAGCGCGCGCCAGCGTTGCGTCCATGCATCACTGACACTTCTTGTCCCCGCCCGTTTCCGCAGACACCCTGCTTGCTGAAGCACGCTCCGCGCTCGCGAGCGGGAACGTCGATGCCGCGAAGGCGCGTGTCGACTGCGCTTCCGCACGACTCGAGCCACGCCACGCGGAATTGTTGTTTCTCCTGGGCAACGCGTTCGGAGAACGCGATGAACCAGCCGCCGCGATCGCGGTTTTCGAACGCGCGCTCAAGCTTGCGCCCGGGAACCCCAGCCTGCTCAACAACCTGGGTTTGCAGCTCGACGCGATCGGCGAGCCGCGTCGTGCCGAGCGCTGCTATCGCGACGTACTCGCGCAACGGCCAGGCGAGATCGCGGCGCTCGCCAATCTGGCGCATTTGCTGTTCATGCAAGAGCGCTATGGCGAAGCGCTCGAGCCATACGATCGTCTCGTCGCCGGCGCACCCGATGCGCCGGCGGAGGTCTGGAACAACCGCGGCGTGTGCCAGAAGTCGATGCGGAACAGCGCCGCCGCGGAAGAGAGCTTCCGTCGCGCGCTTGCGATGCAACCGGACTCACCGCAAGTGCTCGCAAACCTGGGGTTTCTGCTCTACGAGCTGGAGCGATACGATGAGGCGCGGCCGCTGTTGCGACGCGCGCACGAGCTCGATCCCGATCGGCTTCAGGTCGCGGCGCAATTGCTGGACCTCAATCTTCAGTTCGCGGACTGGGGTGACTTCGACCTCCTGCGAGCGCAGATCGTCGAAGGAGTGAGGACACTCGACGGACGCCCGCGACAGACCGTCCCTCCTTTTACGTTCCTCACGATCTGCGACGATCCGTCGCTGCAGCGTGTTGCTGCCAGAAGTTTCGCGTGGCCACCCGCTCCCGGCGCGCAGTCCGCGTCGCTGGCGGCGCTTGCTTCCCCGGCCAAGCGCCTTCGAATAGGCTTTGTGTCGGCGGCGTTCAAGGAGCACCCCGAAACAAGACTGCTGATCGGCCTTCTGGAGCGGCTCGATAGCGATCGCTTCGAAGTCTACGCCTACGCGCTCGAGGGCGCGGACGCCGCTCCGATGCGCGCCCGGGTGGCAAAGGTGACGCGCGGATTTCACGAGGTCGAGCGAATGAGCGCCGACCAGATTGCCACCGCCATTCGCAAAGATTCGATCGCGGTCCTTTTTGATCTTGCGGGCCACACCGGGTACGCGCGGCCAGACGTGTTTGCTGCGCGGCCAGCCCCGTTGCAAATCAACTTTCTCGGATACGCCGGAACGCTTGGCGCCGCGTATTACGATTACGTAATCACCGATACGTACACGACCCCTCAGGGCGAGGAGGCAAATTTCGAGGAGCGCCTGTTGCCGCTTGCGCAGTGCTACATCCCGAGCGACCCGGAGCGCGTACTGGCTTCCATCACGTCACGCGAGACCTATGGTCTTCCCGCAGATGGATTTGTGTTCGCATCGCAGGCCGCTCCTTACAAGGTCCTGCCCGAGATGTTCAGCCTCTGGGCCCGACTCCTTGCGAGCGCCGATCGCAGCGTCCTTTGGCTGCGACCCATGCGTCCGGAGGCCCAGTCCAATTTACGCAACGAGGCTGGGCGGCGGGGAATCGCGAGTGAGCGGCTGATCTTTGCGCCGCGTGAGCCGATGCCGCAGTACCTTGCCCGTTATCGGCTGGCCGATCTGTATCTGGATACGTATCCGTTCGGTTCGCACACGACCGTCAACGACGCGTTGTTCGCGGGTCTGCCGGTGCTGACGATCGCCGGACGCAGCATGGCGGCGCGCGCCTCGGCATCGCAGCTGCGGGCGGTCGGTCTCCCGGAAATGGTCGCGAGCTCGCATGAGGATTACGAATCGATCGCGCTGGCGCTGGTGCGCAATCGCGTGCGTCTCAGGGATTTGACCGCGCGACTGCGAAGCCAGGGGCGGGCATCCGCTTTGTTCGACATGACTAGCTATGCGAGGCGTTTCGAAGACGCGGTGCTGCGTATCGCCTGCAGTGGCGGCGCTGGCGAATGCCGCTGAAGTCGCCACTCGTGGCGCCACTCATCAATCCACTCATTAATCGACTGAGCGGCTTGGATTGTCGATGGACCGATCCGACAGCCGCTGATTCGCCAGGCTCCGGTTTTCTGTTTTTCCATGGTGTAAAGCGCGACGCGCACGCTATTGTCCGCATCAACCAGGCGCAGCGGCTGGATGATGAGTCCGTCGATGACCGCGCCTTCCAGAAATTGGGTGTAGCGCGCAGTGAGCAGCGCCGGGTATCCCACCTGAACCATGGCCATGAAGGTATCCGCGTCGCCAAACTGCGCGCGAATCGCTGGGGTCGCGTAGCCGAATGCCTTTTCGCCGTCACCGGCGATGAGCGCGGCACGCTGGGCGGCAATGACCTGCTTGATCGATTTCCAGTCGGACGCGCGCATTGGAGGCGTGGCGGCCAGCGTCGCGCTGGTGTCGAGCGCGAAAAAGGCAGCCAGCCCGAGCCCCACGGCGGCGAGCCAGCGCAGGCGACGGCGCGTCGACGAGAGAGCGCTCATCGGTCGGCGCCGGGCGCGCAGACTGCGCATCCGGGATCCTTGAGAACGCGGACTTCGCGCCATTCCATCGCTAGCGCGTCGAGCATCAACAGCCGCCCGGCAAGCGAATCGCCGGCAGGGGCGAGCAACTTCAGCACCTCCGCCGCCTGGGACGCGCCGATGATGCCGACCAGCGGCGCGAACACGCCCATGGTCGCGCAGCGAGTCTCCTCGAAGTCGTCACCCTCGCCGAACAAACAGTTGTAACAGGGCTGGGTCCGGTCACGGGCATCGAATACCGCGACCTGGCCGTCGAAACGAATCGCCGCACCGGACACCAGCGGTTTTCGAGCGGTGACGCAGGCGCGATTGACGGCGTGGCGGGTGGCGAAATTGTCGGAGCAGTCGACGACGATGTCGGACCCCGCGACCAGCGGCGCGAGCTCAGCGTCGCCGACGCGTGCCGCGACGCGCACGATGCGGACCTCCGGATTGATGGCGGCGAGGCGCTGCGCGGCCGCATCGACCTTGGCGGCGCCGACGACGTGAGTGTCGAAGAGGATCTGGCGCTGCAGATTGGTCAGATCGACGCTGTCGGCGTCGACCAGCGTCAAGGTTCCCACACCGGCTGCCGCCAGAAACTGGGCGACCGGATTGCCGAGACCGCCGACGCCGATGATGAGCGCGCGGGAACTCGCGAAGCGTTGTTGCGCATCGACCCCAAGCTCAGGCAGCAGGATGTGACGGCTGTAGCGCAGCAGTTGGGCGTCGTCCATCTTTTGTTCCTTGTCTGAGACAAGAACGCCCGGGCGAGGCCTCCAGGAAAAAACGCCCGGACAATCCGGGGCGCCCAAGGACGAAAACGCCCGAACGAGCCGGGCGCCCAGACGAAAACGCCCGGACAAGCCGGGCGTTCGTGCCATTCGAGCGTCCGCTATTGACTAGGGCTTGACTGAGCCGCGACAGCCTTGGTCGAAGCGGTCACCGGCTGCCCTTTGAGCTGGTGCAAAGCCTGTTGCAACTGAAAATCGTCGGCGGAGCCGAACTCGATCCGTGGCGGGGTCGGCGTCGGCGTTTCGATATTCACCTTGGGAACCGCCTTGGATTTTTCGTCGCCCTTGATGGCCGGCGATGGCAAGGGAACGACCACCTTGGTATCCAGCGCCGCATCGCCTTTCGCTCCGCCCACGGGGATTTCCAGGTGATGCTCGAGGTTTGCCTCGCGCAGCCGGTTCGGCGTATCGCGACCATCGTCGACCGCGACATCGGGCTCGATGCCCTTGGCCTGAATCGAGCGGCCATTCGGTGTGTAATAGCGCGCCGTCGTGAGCTTGAGGCCGGTGTTAGGGCCGAGCGGGAGGATAGTCTGCACCGAACCCTTGCCGAATGTCTGTCCGCCCATGACGATGGCGCGCTTGTGGTCCTGCAGCGCGCCAGCGACGATTTCCGAAGCCGATGCGGTGCCGCCATCGACCAGCACGACCATCGGCACGCGCTTGATCGCGGGCGGAAGGTCCTTCAGATAATCGTCGCCGCGCCCGCGCATGTAATCGCCTTTGGTCGCCGAGAGACGCATCTTCGCATCGGGCGTGCGGCCGTCGGTATAGACCACCAGCACGTCCTGCGGCAGGAAGGCGGCGGCGACACCGACGGAAACATTGAGCAAGCCTCCCGGGTCGCTGCGCAGATCAAGCACCAAACCGGCAAGGTCGCCCTGCTTGTAGAGATCGCGGATCGCCTTCGCTACGTCTTCGCCGGTGTGTTCCTGGAACTGAACCACGCGCAAATAGCCGTAGCCGGGCTCGACCAGCTTGGCCCGCACGCTGCGGAAGTTAATGATTTCGCGGGTCAGCGTAAACGTCAGCGGCGCATCGACATCCTTGCGCGCGATGACCAGCGTGATCTGCGTGCCGGGCTTGCCGCGCATTTTCTCGACCGCCTTGGTCAGGGGGAGGCCGCGGGTGACGGTGTCGTCGATCTTGATGATGAGGTCGCCGGCCTTGACGCCCGCACGGAATGCCGGGGTATCCTCGATCGGAGAAATGACTTTGATGATCCCGTCTTCGACGCCGACCTCGATGCCGAGACCACCGAACTTGCCCTGGGTCGAGATCTGCAGTTCCTTGAACGCATCGGCATCGAGAAAGTCGGAATGCGGATCCAGGCCGTGGACCATGCCGTTGATCGCTTCGCGGATCAACTTGTCGTCGGATACCGGCTCGACGTAGTCGCTCTTGATCCGGCCGAACACCGCCGAGAACAGTTGCAGGTCTTCGTAGGGGACCGGCAAACGGGCGTCACGCTCGGCCAAGGCCGAGAAGTTGAGGCTCAGCAACAGGCCGAGGACCGCACCCAGGCCGATCCATCCCGCTTTCTTCCAACCATCGCTCATCTTTACCCTCATTCGCTAGTTCGTTTGCGCTGACCCACTTGGCAAGTTGCAAGACACGTGCCTGTTAGCGGAACCCTTGCGCCGGATTACGCGACTTGCGCAGCCCGGCCCTCGGCTTTCAAAGTATACGCCGACTGTCTCGACTTCATTCCCCGAAAAACGGCAGGCCGCGTGTTGAATTGTGATGAATTGTTGCGAGCTACAAGCTGCCACGCGTCACTACGCTCCCCAAACCGTCATTCTGAGCATCGCCGACGGGGTCTGACAAGCTGTCGGCGGCGCCCCGCCACAGCTTAGGCAGCGCGAGCAGGGGTACCTTGACTCAAGCGTCCGCCGCTTGAGCCGCCGCGATCTTGGTTGACTGCGGGAAAGGGGCACAAGTTCCCTCTCCGGAAGGAGCGGCCGCGGCGGCGTCTATGGAGTGAATTGGATCAACGATCGGCCGGTCATTTCCTGGGGTTGCGGCAAACCCATCATTGCCAGCAGGGTCGGCGCAATGTCCTGCAACGCGCCGCCGGTCTCCATCTGCGCCGGACGCCCGACGTAGAGGCACGGTACCAAATTCAGCGTGTGCGCGGTATGGGCCTGGCCGGTTGCCGGATCGTGCATCATCTCCACGTTGCCATGATCGGCGGTGATCAGCGCTTCACCGCCGCGCGCCTGCTGCGCGGAAACGACGCGGCCGATGCATTCGTCGAGCACCTCGATGGCCCGCCTAGCCGCGTCGACATTGCCGGTATGGCCGACCATGTCGCCATTGGCATAGTTGCAGACAATAGCGTGATACTTGTCGCTCGCGATCGCCGCGACCAGCTTGTCGGTCACCTCGACTGCGCTCATCTCAGGCTTCAGATCGTAGGTCGCGACCTTAGGCGAGGGCACCAGGATGCGATCTTCGCCGGGATAGACCGCCTCGACGCCCCCGTTAAAAAAATAGGTGACGTGGGCATATTTTTCCGTCTCGGCGATTCGCAGTTGCTTGAGGCCCCGCTCCGCGACCATTTCGCCGAAGCCGCGAGTGATCGACTGTGGGGTGAAGGCCGCCGGCAGGTGGGCGAACGCATCGCCGTAGCTGGTCAGGCACACGAAGGAGCCCAGCTTTGGCACCCGCCTGCGTGAAAAGCCTGAGAAAACAGTATCCGTCAGTGCGCTGGTCATCTCGCGAGCGCGATCGGCGCGAAAATTCATGAACACCACAACGTCGCCATCCTGCATCGGAGCCGGCGCTCCGACGAGCGTCGGCTTGACGAACTCGTCGTTTTCGCCTCGGGCATAGGCCGCGGCAAGCGCGGCTTGCGCATCAAGAGCGGAATAATCGGCGACGCCGTCGACGATCAGCTCGTAGGCAACCCGGACTCGCTCCCAGCGATGGTCGCGATCCATGGCGTAGTAGCGGCCGACGATGTCGGCAATGGCGCAGACCGGGCTCGCGGCACAGACGGCCGCCAAGCTCGCCAGCGACGCGCCGGCGCTCCTGGGCGGGGTGTCTCGTCCGTCGAGAAAAGCGTGCACACGGACGCGCGGCGCTCCGCCATCGGCGGCCATTCGCACCATCGCCGCGATCTGCCGCTCATGGCTGTGCACGCCGCCTGGCGAGACGAGACCCAGCACATGGAGGGTCGCATCGCCGCGGCGCGCGGTTGCGACTGCCTCGACAAGGACAGGGTTGGTCGCAAACTCGCCGGTCTCGATGGCGCGATCGATGCGCGTGAAATCCTGGTAGATCACCCGGCCGGCGCCGATATTGAGGTGCCCGACTTCGGAGTTGCCCATCTGGCCGCTGGGCAACCCGACCGAACGCTCGGAGGCGTCGATGGTCGTATGCGCGAACTCCTGCCAAAGCCGATCCCAATTCGGTTTGCGGGCAAGGCTCACCGGGTTGTCGGGCGCCGCGTCGCGGCAGCCCACGCCGTCGAGTATCAGCAGCAGAACCGGGATCACGGAGTCGGTGTCGGACACGGCGGGCATCGGGGAAATCGGGCGGCGGGCGAACGTCGGCAATCGTGCGATACGCTATCATTTTACCTTCGCCCTCGCACTGTGTTTGGATTTCACTGTGTCCGTCATGCAATTCATTCAAAACAATTGGCCGCTGATCCTGGTCATGGTCTTATCGGGCGGCATGCTGCTCTGGCCGCTCGTCGGCGGTCGTTTTTCGTCGGTGCGCGAGGTCGGAGCAATGGGCGCGACTCAACTCATCAATCGCCAGAATGCAGTGATTCTCGATTTGCGCGAGGGCAAGGACTACGACGGAGGACACCTGCCCAACGCGGTCCATATTCCCTTGGCGCAGCTTGGAAGCAGAGCTGGCGAGCTCTCCAAGTTCACGAGCCGCCCGCTGATCGCTTATTGCGAGCGCGGCAACCGCAGCCGCAGCGCGGGCTCCGCACTTACCAAGCTCGGCTTCGCCGAGGTGTATACGCTGCGCGGCGGCGTGCGCGCCTGGGTTGAGGCGGGTTTGCCGATCGCGAAAAACGCGTGACGCAGGCGGCGAGCGAGAAAGCTGATGGGAAACGCGTTATGCCGGACGTCGTGATGTACGCGACCGCCATGTGCCCGTACTGCAATTACGCCGAGCGCCTTTTGCGTGCGAAAGGTGTGGCCGAAATTTCCAAGGTTCGAGTCGATCTCGAGCCCGCGCGTCGCGTGGAGATGATGAGCAAGACAGGCAGGCGGACGGTGCCGCAAATATATATCGGAGCGTTTCATGTCGGCGGCTACGAAGATCTGGTCGCCCTGGACCGTGCGGGCAAGCTCGCTCCGATGCTGATCGCAGGTGGGGCCTAGCGCCGCGCTATAATTAACAGTTGAGCCCTTATCAGGAATCCCATGGCCGACGACCCGCAGCCGCAGTCCGCACCTTCGCTCTCGATTCAGAAAATCTACGTCAAGGACCTTTCGCTCG
Organism: Casimicrobiaceae bacterium; assembly: GCA_036491495.1. Classification (GTDB taxonomy): domain Bacteria; phylum Pseudomonadota; class Gammaproteobacteria; order Burkholderiales; family Casimicrobiaceae; genus PALSA-1003. The sequence goes on along the minus strand of DASXBW010000096.1, from coordinate 2,308 downwards.
AGAACCCCGGCGCGCCGCAATCTTTCTTCATGCAGGAAGCGCCGCACGTGGAAGTCGGCTTGCGCACCCGTGGCGAGCAGATCGAGCCGGACGTCTACGAATGCGTGCTCACCGTGACGGTCACCGCGAAGATCGGCGACAAAGTCCTGTTCCTGGTCGAGGCGGCGCAAGGCGGCGTGTTCCAGATTCGGGGCGTTCCGGTGGCCGATATTCAGCCGATCATGGGCATCCATTGCCCGAATGTGCTGTTTCCCTACATCCGGGAGACTATCGCCGACGCGATCACGCGGGCAGGTTTTCCGCCGGTCCACCTCGATCCGATCAATTTCGAGCTTTTGTATCAGCAGCAGCTCGCAAACCTCGCACAGCAGCCGGCGGCCTCGCCGGTTCCCAGCTAGGACGACCCGTGTCCGGGCGTCCGCTTCTGCTCGCTGCGTCGCTTCTCTTTGCGGCTGGCGCCGTCGGCGCGGAGTTTCATTCGACGTCGGAGGCGGCAGTCCTCTACGATGCGCCGTCAGTCAGGGCCAAGCCCTTGTTCGTGCTGGGGCGTGAAGTGCCGGTCGAAGTCATCGTCTCGGTCGAGGGCTGGTACAAGATCCGCGATGCGACCGGCACCGTGGCATGGATGGAAAAAAAGGCCGCCGCCGACCGGCGCACCATCGTCGTCCGGGCGTCTTCGGCCGACGTCGTCGCCAGTCCGGAGGCGAACGCAGCGATCGTCTTCAAGGCCGAACAGAACGTGTTGCTCGAGCTTGCCGATGCCTCCTATGCCACCAGCACCCCCGGCTGGGCCAAGGTGAGACATCGCGACGGCCAGACGGGGTACGTGCGCATTTCGCAAGTCTGGGGCCTCTGAGTTTCAACCGCGCGGGTCATGAGCGACGCGGTCGCGATTCTCGGCGCCGGGGCCTGGGGTAGTGCGCTGGCGGCACATCTGGGACGCGCTTCGAGGACAACCGCGGTCAGGCTATGGGCCCGCGACGCGATGCAGGCTGGCGTCATCGAATCGTCGCGCGAGAACTCCCGTTATCTGCCGGGCGTGAAATTGCCGCCGACCGTCTCGGTGCTCAGCGATTTGCACAGCGCGGTGGACGGTGCCTCGCTGGTCGTAGTCGCTACCCCTGTCGCAGCGCTGGTCGACCTGGTCGAAAAGTTGCGTACGAAGGTCGACGCTCCGCTGATGTGGGTCGGAAAAGGCTTCGTCATCGCCGCCGATGCTACCGGCGTCGCACTGGCGCATCAAAGGATCGCTCCACTGTGGCGCTCACAAGTCGGCGTGATATCGGGGCCGAGCTTCGCCGAGGAAGTCGCGCGCGGACTGCCCACGGCGGTGAGCGTCGCAGCGACCGATCGCACACTCGCCGAGAACGTCGCCAACCGGCTCCGTGGGGAAACCTTCCGCGCCTACGTGAGCGATGATCTCATCGGAATCGAGGTCGGCGGCGCAATCAAGAACGTGCTGGCGATCGCAGCCGGTGCCAGCGATGGACTGGGTTTCGGCAATAACGCGCGCGCCGCGCTGATCACCCGCGGGCTGGCAGAGACCGGCAGGCTTTCGATCGCGCTCGGCGGCAAGCGCGAAACCTTGATGGGGCTCGCCGGACTGGGCGACCTGGTGTTGACCTGCACCGGCGACTTGTCGCGCAACCGGCGCGTCGGCCTCGCGCTGGCAACGGGCGAGCGCCTGGATGCGATTACCGCCGGACTGGGCCACGTTGCCGAGGGCATCGCCGCCGCACGAGCGGCGCACACGCTGGCGTCATCGCTCGCCGTGGAGATGCCGATCTGTGCGGCGGTCTACCGCGTGCTCTACGAGAGCCTGTCGCCGAGGCGCGCGGTCGAGGCGCTGCTCGCGCGCGAGCCCGGCCCGGAATTTCAGTGAGCAAGGCTAGGGTGCCGATGGGCACGCTCCCGCAAGGCGATGTCTTAACGCCGGCCTTGCTTCGCTATTGAGCAGGACGGAACCGAATCGCGCGCGGACGAGTCGTGATCTAGTGTCCTGTCCCGCAAATTCGCTCGATAGTTCGCGGCGCTCATTGGCCAATACGCAGCCGTCATGCTGTGTTGCTCGGCCTCACCGTAGCACAGGCTACGGAGTCGGCCTCGCGCCTTGCCTGAGGGCCGATTTCATCCGCTTCTCTACCTTCGGAATTTACGGGACAGGACACTAGCACGCGCCGGCAAATCCGCTCTGGCGCCACGCCTCGTACACGGTTATCGCAACCGCGTTGGAGATGTTGAGGCTCCGCACTGCCGGCTGCATCGGAATGCGCACGCGAGCATCCTCCGCGAAGTCGGCGAGAACCGA
>DASXBW010000095.1:0-33950 GCA_036491495.1 Casimicrobiaceae bacterium | reverse complement strand
GTGTAGCGGCGCGAGCTACCCGGCGAGGGCCCCCGCGTAGCGGGATCGACGGGGAATTGCGAGTCGACGCTTGCGGCCGACACGCGATGCATCTCATTCACGAGCGGGTTGAGGAGGCCGCGGCGCGAGCTACCCGGCGCGGGGCCCCGCGTAGCGGGGATCGACGGGGAATTGCGAGTCGACGCTTGCGGCCGACACGCGATGCATCTCATTCACGAGCGGGTTGAGGAGGCCGCGGCGCGGAATTCTCTCCGCCGCGCGGGAAGCAACCGCGACTTCAGCGCTCGTTCATGATGCCGTGCGGCACGTGGCCGGTGGCGACGTGCTTGGCCGCGGACTCGATGTGCGTGTGCTGATCGTCGAAGAAGATATCGGCCCCGAACGCGCGCAGGAACTCTCCCTTGTCGAGACCGCCAAGAAACAGCGCTTCGTCGATCCGGATGTTCCATGCGCGCAGCGTGCGAATGACACGCTCGTGCGCCGGCGCGCTGCGGGCGGTGACCAGCGCGGTGCGGATGGGGCTCTGGTCGGCGGCAAAGTCCGACTGGATGCGGTGCAGTCCTGCCAGGAATTCCTTGAACGGCCCGCCGGAAAGCGGCCGCAAGGCGGCGTCCGTTTCGCTTTGCGAAAACGCCGCCAGCCCGCTTTTCTGATAGACGCGCTCGGCTTCGTCGGAAAACAACACCGCGTCGCCGTCGAAGGCGATTCTCAGATCGTCGGTTTCGTTCTTGCCCACGGTCGACGGCACGATGGTCGCGGCCGCGTAGCCGTCATCGAGCACGCGCTTGACGTCTTCGGTATCGGCGGACAGAAACAGATGCGCGCCGAACGCCGGAACGTAGCGCGACGTGGGCTCGCCCTTGGTGAACGCGGCGCGGCTGATATCGAGCCCGTAATGCTTGATCGCGTTGAACACCCGAAGTCCGGTGTCGGCGGAATTGCGAGAGAGCAGGATCACCTCGACGTACTGCTTTGCCGGACGATTGAGCCGCAGCATCTTTTTCACCAGCACGAACGCCGGCCCGGGGGCGAGAATTTCCTCCTCGTGCTCGATTTGGTAGCGATGATAGGCGTCGACGCCAGCCTCGGTGTAGACACGATGGCTGTCTGTCAAATCGAACAATGCGCGCGACGAAATGGCGACGACCAGCTTATCGGCGAGCGTGGGCTTGACCATGGCGCTAGTATAGGCTCCGGGAGCATCGGCATCACGAGTCGGCGATCCCGGAAAAGCGGAGGATCGGCGCGATTTGCGTCTCGAAATGCTGAAACGCGTGATCGCCTCCGCCCTGCACCGACTGCCATGCACCTCCGTAGAATGCGACCGCTTCCCGCCAGTCGAGGAGCTCGTCACCGCTTTGCACCAGCAGAAAGTAACGTTGCGGCTGCGTCATGCGTACGACATTCAACGCCTCGAGCTCGGCAAAATGTTCGCGCGTGAGCTCGTAGGTTTCGCCGCTGACCGGGTTGCGCTGCGGCCCCAGATACGAGGCCAGGCTCTTCGCCGGGCGTATCGCCGGATTGATCAGCACCGCCTTCGCCCGGTAATGCTCGGCCAGAAAGGTCGCGTAAAAACCGCCGAGCGAGCTGCCGACAAGCGTTAGCGCCTTGTTACCTGCGTGAATGTTTGCCGTGTCGATCCAGGTCATCAATGAGCGCATGGCCACCGCCGGCCGATGGTGCAATTGCGGGACGAAATAAGCCGGCCGCGATGGCGGATCCAGCGCCGCGATCGCGCGCCCCAGCTGCTGGGCCTTGACCGATGCGGGGCCGCTGTTGAAACCGTGCAGGTAGACGATGGTTACGGCCATCGCGTTACGACTTCGCGCGAAGGCGCGCCAGCAGCTTGCCGTGTATACCTCCGAATCCGCCGTTGCTCATGACCACCACGTGGTCACCCGGGCGCGACGCGTGCGCGATCGCTTCGATCAGCGCGGTGAGATCGTCATGGAATTCCGCGCGGTCTCCGAGCGGCGCCAGCGCCTCGGCAGCGTTCCAACCCAGGTTCGCGGTATAGCAAAATACGCGATCGGCCGCCGCAAGGCTGGCGGGCAACATCGATCTCATGGTTCCGAGCTTCATGGTGTTCGAGCGTGCCTCGAGCACCGCGAGAATGCGACCGGTTCCAACGGTCCGACGCATGCCATCGAGAGTCGCAGCGATGGCAGTCGGGTGGTGCGCGAAGTCGTCGTATACCGCGACGCCATCGACCGTGCCGGAGAGCTCGAGTCGGCGCTTGATGCCGCGGAACGTCGCCAGCGCCAGCAGACTTGAAGCGACCGGCACGCCAACGTGGCGTGCCGCGGCAATCGCGGCGAGCGCGTTCATCTGGTTGTGACGGCCGATCAGCGAAAAAGGCGCAAGTTGCCCCTGCGGCGCGCCGCCGAGCTTGATGGTGCCGTCGACCGCGATGGTCCAGTCCGGCCCGGTGTCGCTCGCCGGCGCAGCGCCGAAGCGTTCCAATTCGCTCCAGCAACCGCGCGCGAGCACCCGTCCGAGATTTTCGTCGCCGCCGTTCACGATCAGTCGGCCGCGATGCGGCACGGTTCGCACCAGATGATGGAATTGAGTCTCGATCGCCGCCAGATCGGGAAAAATGTCGGCGTGATCGTATTCGAGGTTGTTGAGGATCACGGTACGCGGCCGGTAGTGCACGAACTTGGAACGCTTGTCGTTGAATGCGGTGTCGTACTCGTCGGCCTCGATGACGAAAAACGAACTGTCGGTCATGCGCGCGGAAATACCGAAGTCGATCGCCACGCCTCCGATCAGGAACCCGGGATTCATCCCGGCGTGGTCGAGAATCCAGGCAAGCAATGCCGTCGCGGTCGTCTTGCCGTGGGTTCCGGCGACCGCGAGCACCCACTTGTCGTGTAACACGTTCTCGAAGAGCCATTGCGGACCGGAGGTGTACGGCAGGCCGCCATCGAGAATCGCTTCCAGCAGCGGGTTGCCGCGTGAAATCGCGTTGCCGACGACGAAAACATCCGCGCTCTTGGCCACGGTGTCGAGCTGGGTCGCGTCGTATCCCTGGATAAGCGCGATGCCGAGCCCTTCGAGCTGCGTACTCATCGGCGGATACGCGTTGGCGTCGCAGCCGGTAACGGTGTGGCCGGCGGCTTTGGCGATCGCGGCGAGGCCTCCCATGAACGAACCGCAAATGCCGAGAATGTGAAGGTGCATCAATCCGCTCCTCGTCGTCATGCGAGCGCACCGGATTTGATCGCCAGCGCGTGCGCATACGCATCCTCGAGACAAGCCGCGTAGCGTCTGGTATCGGCGATGTCCGACTGCGCAAACTTGTCGACGATTTTCGCCGCGACTTCCGAGCGCCATCCGGCGTCGTTCGCGAGCCTGCATGCGATCGCGACGTACTCCGCGTCGCTGCGGGCGACGGTGTCGGTGACGCCGAGATGCCCCAGCAGGCTCAAGCCCATCCGTTCCGCGTGGCGCTCACCGACTCGGGTCACGACCGGCACACCCATGTCCAGCGCCGCGGCGGTCGTGTCGCCGCCGGCGTAGGGCATGGTGTCGAGCACCACGTCGATGAGCCCATAGCGCGCACGGTCTCCGGCCTCGTCCGCGGCCCGTGGAATGAAAACCACCCGCTCGGGGTCGATGCCGAAGCCCGCCGCCCGCCTCCGATACAGCGACTGCTCCGACGCGCTGCCGGGTGAAAACGCGAGCAGCGACTGCGGCACCCGCTGCAGGATGTCGCGCCACAGGGTGAGGCACCGCGGCGAGAGCTTGAGCAGGCTGACAAAAGCGCCAAAGACAATCGCGGAGTCCGCGATTCCAAGCTCGGCACGCATCGCCGTGGGCCCCGGCACGGGACTCAGTGCCGAACTCAACCGCCGCACCGGCAGCACGCAGCAACCGAGCGCCAACGGCGCTTCGATCTGAAAGGACGCCGCGTCGGGCAGATCGGCAAGCGCGTCGGTCAGCTTGAAATCGATCTGACGGAGTCCCACGCAGCCGTGATAGCCGAGATGGGTGATGATCACCGGTGCCGGCTTCCACAGCAGGATGCCCGGACGGGAAAAGGACGAGTGGCCCATCAGATCGACCAGCACGTCGACCTCGTCGCCGGCGATGGCGAGCGCCGAGGAATGATCGTCGCGCTCGGCCAATGTAACAAAGCGTTCGCACAGGCCGCGGAACTCGCCGGTCAGTTGATCCTCGTTCGCCTCGGGAGCCAGTGAGTAGAGATACAGGCTCACTCGCGCGCTATCGTGCGCCGCGAGGACCTCGCGCATCAGGCTCCCCATGACGTGGGTTCGGAAATCGGCCGAGAGATAACCCACGCGCGTGCGGTCGCGGGTGGCAGTAGCGGGACGCCGGGTTAGCGTGATGGGTTCGAAGCGGGAACGGTTCTGCTGTTGCAGGAGATCGTACTTGCGGTAGAGCTCCAGCAAGGTCTCCCGCGGCAGGTCACAATACTGCGCGCGTGACACCGTCACCGCCGCGAGGTCGGCCTGATCAGGCCGGTACGGCCACTCCAGCGCGAGCGGCAAATATTTGGCTTCGTACGCCGGATCGCCCACGAAGCGCGAGAACATCAGGCCCGTGGTCACCAGCTCCGCGGACAGCGGAGCGCCCGGTTCAAAGCGCAGAAAATCCTCGACCGCCTCCTCGACGCGTCCGAGCAACAACAGGCTGGTGCGCAACGCGAACCAGACACGCGCGTCGGTCGGCGCCAAGGCACGCGCGCGCTGGAGATGCGCGAGCGCTACGCTCCAGCGGCTGCGGCGCTGCAGCGTCAAGCCAAGGTTGCCGAGCGCTTCGATCGAATCGACGTCCAGCGCCAGCGCGCGTTCGAAAGCCTGCTGCGCATCGGCGTAGCGCCCGGCGTGAAAGTGCACGTGCCCCAGCGCCAGCAATGGCGCGGGCCATGCCGGCTTGTGCTTCGCGGCCTCGTCGAAGCTCCGCGCCGCGGCGTCGAACTCCCCGCGCGCGAACAATAGCGCGCCGCAATTGTGATGCGCCTCGGCAAGCGTGGGCGACACGTCGAGGACGCTGCGATAGCTGGCGATCGCGTCGTCGATGCGGCCCGCGGCCGCTTCCGCCGCGGCACGGGCAAGGAGCTCCTGCGAAGTGAGCTTGCCCTGGCTCGAGCTCACGCGCTCGCATCCACCGCTGGTGTGACGATGGCGTGCCTGCGCCACCCAAAAAGAAACCAGCCGCAGGCGAGAAAATCGACGATGAGCACCAGCGTGAACGTGAGCTGCAGCGCGGCACCGGTGTCGATCCCGAATGTCGAACGCGCCGCGTCGACTACCAGACCGATACCCCATTGCATCGCGAAGCTGCTGCTGAACATCAGCAGATTGAGTGCCGTGTTCGCGCGCGCGGCAAGCGCGCGCGGAAAACCCTGCCCGAGAAGCGTGAAGCCGAGCACGTTGACGGCGGCGCCGAGCCCGTACACGCCCCACAGCAGGTAGGTCCATGGCATGCGGAGGGTGATCAGCGCGAGCGCGACGATGTTCAACCCGAAGCCTGCGGCGTAAAGGTGCAGGGTGGAAATGCCGGCGCGCGCAAGCCGGGTCGCGAAAACGCCGATGCCCAGATAGCCGCCGACGGTCGCTATCCCCATCAGCAGCAGATGCGCCGCCGCGACATCGCGCGAATACCCGTTAACCTCGATCAGCCACGGCACCGACCAGAGGCCCTGGATGGCCATGAACGAGCCGATGGCGACCGAGCCCAGCGGCGCCATCCACCACAGGCGCCGGCTGCCGAAAACACTCCTCACCCCATGCCATTGCACACTCCATCCCGCCGCGTTCGGAAGGTGAGGAGTGTCCGGAACCAGCAAGAAAATCGCCGCCGCGGCGGCAAATGTCGATGCGGCGAGAGCGACAAAAATGACCTGCCATGAAACGAATGACAACGCGGCCGCGAGCGGTGCGGTCGACAGCAGCGCGCCGGCGCCGCCGGCAACCATCATCCACCCCGAAAGCGACGGGTGGCGCTCGGCCGGGTACCACGCCGCGATCGCCTTCAACGGTGCCATGAGGCAGACGGCGACACCGGAACCGATCAACGCCCGCGCGAACGTGAGTCCGCCCACGCTGTCGCTGGCCGCGAACGCGAGCGCTCCGCAGCCGGCAACGCTCAGGAGAACCGGCTCGACGCGACGCGGGCCATAGCGATCGAGCAGCATGCCCGTGGGAATCTGCATCGCGGCGAAGGCAACGAAGTACGCGCTGGTCAGGAGCCCCAACGACGACGCGCCTATCCCGAGCGAAGCGGTGAGCTCGGGCGAGATTACCGCGTTGACGTTGCGATAGACGTAGGACAACAGATACGCCGCGGCGAAGCACAGATACACGCGCAGGAAGGATGGCGCGCTCATGTGTGCTAGCGTTTCAACGCGCGATGCGAGCACGGATTCGCACGGCCTGACGCTCGGGCGCGGGATGTCGCAGCATGGAGGTCGGCATGGAAGAACAGGAGCAGCAGAAGGCCGTCATTATCGCCGATCGCGCAGGCTTTCGTCGCTCGCCAAGGCGTCCCGGCCCCGATTCTCGCGCACGGTGATAGAATTCGCGGCTCTTTTCGCGGTCAGATGCGACTGTTGCCCGACCTCATGAGCTATCCTTTGCTACTTTTGACCCGCAGCGCGTTTGTTGCCGCGCTGAGCTCTGCCCTCGTCGCAATGCCTGCTGCCGCCGCGGACGCGCGCTACCCGCCCACGCCCAAGCGCCCCGTCAGCGACACTTACCACGGCGTCACCGTGGTCGACAACTATCGCTGGCTCGAGGACGACACGAGCGCCGAGGTCAAGCGCTGGGCCTCCGAGCAGAACGCTGCGACCCGCCGCTATCTCGACGGCATCGCGCAGCGTCCCGCGATCGCTGCCCGCGTCGGCGAGCTCCTTCGATCGGCACCGATGCAGCACTACGACTTCGTATATCGCAAGCAGCTCTTCGCGATGAAAAGTCAGCCTCCGAGGAATCAGCCGATGCTCGTGGTGCTGCCCCCGTCGGCAGAGGTGGGTGCCGAGCGCGTGATTCTCGACCCCAATGAGCTCGACGACGGCAAGGGCCGGACCACGATCGACTTCTACAAGCCATCGTACGACGGACGCTATGTTGTGGTCTCACTGTCCGAAAATGGCAGCGAGGAAGGCACCGCGTACGTCTACGAAACTTCCACCGGAAAGCGGCTGCCGGACGTCGTCGCCGGCGTGAACTATCCAACCGCCGGCGGCAGCATCGAGTGGGCGACCGACAGCCGCGGCTTTTATTACACGCGCTACCCGCAAGCCAACGAGCGCCCTGCCGAAGACCGCCACTTTTACCAGCAGGTCTATTTTCACGACCTCGGCACGCCGGTGAGCGGCGATCGCTACGTCTTCGGCAAGGACTTGCCGCGAATCGCCGAAATCGCGCTGCAAGGCAGCCGCGACGGCCGGCTCCTTCTCGCCGAGGTTCGCAACGGCGACGGCGGAGATGTTGCCTATCACCTGCGAGCCGCGGATGGCGCGTGGACCAAGGTCGCGGGCTTCGACGACGGCGTCAAGCAGGTCGCGTTCGGCGACGACGGGAACCTGTACGCCACGAGCGTGAAGGACGCCCCGCTGGGGCGCATCATCGCGATTCCGATATCGACGCCGACGCTCGCGCATGCGCGCGTGGCCGTGCCCGAGACCAACATCGTCGCCGAGCGCGTGCTATCGACGCGCTCACGCCTGTATGTGACGTATCGCGCGGGTGGCCCTTCTCGCGTGCGCATGTTCACCTTCCGCGGCAAGCCAATGGGTGAGCTTCCCGCGGAGGCCGTGTCCGACACGGAGGTTGTCGTACGGCTCGATGGCGACGACGTTCTCGTTCGCAGCGTGAGCTACGTCACTCCGCGCACCGTCTATTTTTACCACGCACCCGCCAACAAGCTTGCGCGCACCGGCCTCAACGGCGGCTATCCGTTCGATATGAAGGACGCGCTTGTCCGCCGGGAATACGCGGTGTCGAAGGACGGAACTCGTGTGCCTGTGACCATCGTTTCGCGCAAGGATGCGCCGCGCGACGGCAGCAACCCGACACTGCTCTACGGTTACGGCGGCTACGGCCTCAGCATGACGCCCTACTTTTCGTCGATGCTGCGGCTGTGGCTCGATTATGGCGGCGTCTATGCCGTGGCCAATGTACGCGGCGGCGGCGAGTTCGGCGAGCCGTGGCATCTCGCCGGGAATCTCACCAGGAAGCAGAACGTGTTCGACGATTTCGCCGCCAGTCTGCAGATGCTGATCGACCGCCGCTACACCCGTCCGGACAAGGCGGCGATCATGGGCGGCAGCAACGGCGGATTGCTGATGGGCGCGACGTTGACGCAGCACCCGCTGATGATGCGCGCCGTTGTGTCCCAGGTCGGGATCTACGACTCGCTGCGCTGGGAGACTCAGCCCAACGGCGAATTCAATGTCACCGAGTTCGGCTCGGTCAAGGACCCCGCGCAGTTCCGCGCGCTGTACGCCTATTCGCCGCTCACCAACGTGAAGGATGGCACCGCGTATCCCGCGGTGCTGCTGACCGCGGGCGACAACGACGGCCGCGTGGCGCCGTACGAGTCGCGCAAGATGGCAGCCGGCTTGCAGGCCGCATCGTCGTCGAATCGTCCGATACTGCTGCGTACCGAAGCCGCGGCCGGCCACGGCATCGGCACCGCGCTGTCGACGCGGATCGAGGAACAAGCCGATACCTACGCCTTCCTCGTCGATCAACTCGGCATGAAGGTCGGAGCGCCGCCGAACCATTGAGCTAACATGAGCGAGTGACGGCCCTCCACGGCAAGTGGCGCCGACGTCAGCTCATCGCGGCGTACGGCAGGGTGACGCTGACGACGACACCGCGCCCGTCGTCACGGTTTTGCGCCATCGCATGGCCTCCATGGGCCTCGGCGATCAAGCGCACGATATAAAGACCAAGCCCCAGATGCGGCGCGTCGCTCACCTGATCGCCACGCACCGACACCATCGAGTCGAACAGCCGGCCGCGCATGGCGTCGGGCAGCAGCGGACCTTGGTTTTCCACCGACAGGCGAAGCTCGGTGTCGCCGCGTTCCAGGCGCACGACGATCGGCGTTCCCGCGGCGCTGAATTCGACCGCGTTGGCGACCAGCTTGTCCAGCATCTGCGCGATCATCTCCGGCGCGCCGTTGAATATCACCTCGCCGGCCGGAAGCTCGAGTTGCAGCGTGTGCTGCGGGTAGGCAACGCGGTAACCGTCGACGCAACCGGTCACGACGCGGCCCAAGTCGAAGCGCTCGCGCTCGTCCTCGCCGACGCTTTGCTCCAGTCTCGTCGCCTCCGTCATCCGGGTGAGAATATGGGTCAGCCGGGTCAGGCCCTGCTGCGCGCGCTCCATGTACACCCGCGCGTCGTCGGGCAGCGGCGAGAGCTTGAGATTATCGAGCGAGCTTCGAACGACCGCGATCGGCGTGCGCAGCTCGTGTGAGAGCCGGCTCGCCATCTGCTCGCGGTAGCTCGCATACTGCGCCAACCGCGACAGCACGCTCGAAAAGCTTCGCGACAAGTCACCTATTTCATCGCCTGCGTCCGATCCAGCCAGGACGCCGCGAACGCGGCCGTGCGCATCGATGGCAGCCTCGGCCTCGTCGCGCAGCCTGCGGATTCGCGCCGACAGGCGCGCCGCATAAAGCGTCAGCGCCACCGAACCCAGCAGCAGTGCGGCGAGGACGATGGAAAAAAGCCGCTCGAACGCGCGATTGCGCTCGGCGAGCACGGCGTTGGTTGTCTCCTCGACGATGACCGCGCCCTTGACCTGATCTCCGACCCAGATCGGATGCGCGGCCGAAACGATGACCGCCTTGCCGTCGGGCGTCGGACGCCGGTCGACCGTCAGGATCCCGGACAGTGCTCCGTCGACTTCCCTCGCCGGCAATGCGACGCGCCCGGCCTGCTCTTCGCCGAAATCCTCGCTCGGCTGCTTGAGCACCAGCGCGTAGAGCGGGTGCAGGGTTTCCCGCTCCAGCCATTGCCAGACCCGGGCGGCGCCCGAGTCCGCCGCTTGCGCGTCAGGAAGCGAGGGGCGCTTCAAGCTTCCGGCGCGGGCGAGAACATTGAGCTCGCGATCGATGACAAAGATACGCGCCGTCGTTCGCGACAGGCCCTGCACGATCTGCGCGATTTCCGCTGATCCGCCGCTGCCGCCGGCGGGGGCAACGGGCGGCGCAGAGGTCGCCGCCGTGAAATCGGCCGCCGTCGCCTCCTGCGATCGCTCGACCACCAGCGACTCGCGCGGTGCCGCCGGCGCATCGAACAATCGGGGCCGGTCGTGCAGCGCGGTCGCAACCGCCTGCGCGGTCCCGGCAAGCGTCTTCTCCTGGGCGTCGCGCAAAAAGCGCTCCAGCTCGCGAACGTACTCGTAGCCGAGCCACGGAATCGCCAGGAACACGGTCAGCACCAGCAGCAGCTGCGCCCGTATTCCCAGTGCGATGCGGACCTTACTCATGGATTACGGATTCAAACGCGGGATTCACGAGCGTCGCCATCGGCGCCGCTCCTATTGCTCGGCTTCGGCGTTCCAGCGATAGCCCATGCCGTACACGGTGTCGATGCAATCGAAGGCCGGGTCGAGGACAAGAAATTTTCGGCGGATGCGCTTGATGTGCGAGGTGATGGTGGCATCGTCGACGACGATCTTTGCGTCGCGCATCAGGCTATCGCGATCCTTGACGTGACCCGGAAACCGGGCCAGCGTATGGACCATCCAGAACTCGGTCAGCGTGAGATCCACACGCTTGCCGTCCCACTGCGCCGCGAGGCGCTTGAGATCGAGCTTGAGCCTGCCGCGCTCGATCGTTTCCTCGACCGCCTGCGGCGCCGCGAGCAAGTCGCTGCGCCGGAACAGCGCGGCGATGCGCGCGATCAGGTGCGGCAGGCTGACATCCTTGGTCAGGTAATCATCCGCACCCAAGCGTAACCCGGCGACGATGTCGAAGTCGGAATCGCGCGCCGACAGAAAGATGATCGGCAGGTTCGCCGACAATGCGCGCAGCTCGCGACACAGTGCAAACCCGCCATCGATATCGTCGGCGAGACCGATGTCGATCAAGGCGAGGTCCGGCAGCCTGGTTCGAAACGCGCCGAGCGCCTCATTGCGTCCCGCATACGCGGCGACTTCATAGCCCTGCTTTTTCAGCACGTCCGCGTAGTTGGCGCGTATGACCGGCTCGTCCTCGACGATGGCGATGCGGCGGCTCATGACGATGACGACGCCGGTCCTGTGCAATCTCGGTAATCCTCCGCAAGTCTCATGGCGATCGAATATACCGCAGCGACGGGCTCTGCCGCTGCTTCTATGTGCATTGTCATCTTTTCGCCACCATTCTTCGCCGTGGTGCCACGGCTTCCGCATCGGGCGGCCGCATCGGCGGCGCCCAATGGCATCGAGACCCAAAGCGACGCGGCCAACGACAGTGAAAAACGGCAAGGAAGCGTACCTGGAGTGCCTCACCCGATGTGCGCGCGGACTTCGGTGTCGCAAGAGTGGCGGCGTCGCGGCGACCGACTTGCGCAACTGCGCGCTGTGCGCGGCAGCAAGCGCGCCGGGCCGCTCGAGGGCCCAGGAGCGCATCTGGACGGATATCATGCAAAGGAGACACAGCAATGCCAAGGATTGAATCCAGGACCGCACCGGCGATCGACGCCTGCGTCTGGCGGGACCTCGCGCAACTGGCGGTGGAGGCGCTGGCGATCGGCGTCGTGTTCAGCGTCCTGCTGGCACTGGCGGTGTTCGTCGTCGCCCAAGGCGCACGCGGCGACGAGTTTGCCGCGTCGCCGAGCGCGCCTACGGAAATTCGCGCGCCCGCTCCGACAGCGTAGCAGCGGCGGAAACGTCGAGCGGGGAGGACCTGTCGGCGATCGAGTTCGCGGTGCGGCAAGCGACAGCCGCGATCGCAACGATCGGCCGAGTCTTCCCCGGTCGGCGCTACCCGACCCGAGGGCGCGATTGCGAGCTCAGGTGAAGCGTAGGCGCAAGCCCTCGACACCCAAGCTCCCGTAGTGGCTCTGCCACGTTTCGCTGCGCTTGACCGGCCACGCATCGGTGACCGTGCCGGTGGTGACGATCTCGCCGGAGGCAAGCGGCGCGAAGCGCGGCTGTCCCGCCAACACCTGCCCGAGATGCGCGAGCGCGTTGAGCGGGCTGCCGAGCACGTTGCTGCCTACGCCGCGGTCGACGCCGGTGCCATCGCGCGCCAGCGTCAGCTCGAATGAAGGAAGGCGGGACACGAGCTCTGCCCGGTTCGCCGCAGTTACCGCCAGCGGCGTGCCGACCAACAGCGCGGCATGGAGGCCCGACGCGGCGGTACAGTCGGCGGCGGCGAATCGCCAGTCCGGGAAAACGCTTTGCACGATCTCGAATCCCGCGGCGATCCACTCCACCGCGGCCATCAGCGCCAACGGGTCATCGCTGGCGGGCAGGGCCGCGCCAAGCTTGAACACGACCTCGGGCTCGATGCGCGGCTGCACGAAACCGGCGAGCGGCAGCGTCGCCGCGCCCTGCTCCGCAAAATGCACGCTGTGCGACCAGACCGGCGCCCACATCGGCTGATAGACACCGTAGCGTTCCCAGATGGTGCGATTGGTGAATCCGATTTTGCGCCCGACAGAGATCCAACCTTGCGCTTCGCGCCGGGCATTGATCTCGGCGAGCACCTCGTATGCACGCGGTACGTCGAACGTCGGGTCGCCGCCGGTGATGGGCGCAAGCGTGCCGGCTTGGTCCTGACAGGCGATGAGCGCGTCGGCAAGTTCGGTCGTGGACGCCATGAGGCTTGCGCTATTTGAGCAAGCCCAGCGCCTTGCCGAGCACGACGCCGCCGGCGAAGAGCAGCGTCGCGAGCACCATCCCGACGATCGTGGTCGCAATCGCGCCACCGACACCGCTCCAACCAATCGACGAAACGATGACCCACGCCGTTGTCGCGCCGATGCCGGCGCAGATGACGATGGCGATTCCGCTGAGGACGTAGGACATGCTCAACAATCCATACCAAGCATAGCGTGCAGCCAGGCGCCGCACGCTTGCCGATGCATCGCGCAGGAAGTATAACAGTCGCGCCCGGCGTCTTTTCGCGGGCCCAACAGCAGGAGCATGCATGCGCCGCTGGTCCCCACCTCTCGCAATCATCTTGCTTGCGTCCGCCGCCCTGGCCGCGGGTACAGCGAACGCGCAAAGCGCATTCAAGGGCTCGCTCAAGATCCTCGTCGGATTCGCGGCCGGCGGCTCATCGGACATCGCCGCGCGCATGCTCGCCGACAAGCTCAAGGACACGCTTGGCCAGCCGGTCGTGGTCGAAAACAGGGTCGGCGCGGGAGGACGGATCGCCGCCGAAGCATTGAAGAACGCGCCGCCCGACGGCGCCACTCTGCTGCTGACGCCGGTGGTGGTGCCGGTGCTCGCGCCGCTGGTATTCAAGGAGCTCCATTACGATCCGGCGAAGGATTTCGCGCCGGTGTCGCAGGTCGCCACCTATCAGTTTGCGTTCGCCGTCGCGCCGAACAATCCGGCCACAACCGTGCCCGAGTTCGTCGCCTGGCTCAAGGCGCATCCAACGCAGGCCAATTTCGGTTCGCCCGCGCCCGGCAGCCTGCCGCATTTCTTCGGCTTGATGATCGGCCAGGCAACCGGCATCGACATGGTCCACATCGCCTACAAGGGCGGCGCCCCACTCGCCAGCGATCTGATGGGGGGCCAGATTCCCGCCGGCATCGACGCGCTGTCGGACATGATGGAGCTCCATCGCGCGGACAAGATACGCATCATCGCCACCTCCGGCGCGCAGCGCTCGCCGCTCCTGCCCACGGTGGCGACGTTCAAGGAGCAAGGCTTCCCGTCGATCGAGGGCAGCGGCTGGATCGGTGTCTACGTGCCTTCAAAAACACCCCAGCCGGTGATCGACCAACTCTCGGCTTCGATCATCAAGGCGCTGCAGATCCCGGAGGTCAAGGAGCGATTCCTGAGCCTGGGTTACGAACCGACCGGCACCACGCCGGAAGCGCTGGCGGCGATCATGGCCGCCGACACCGCGCGCTGGGCGCCGATCATCAAGCGTTCCGGCTTCAGCGAGTAGCGCGGAATTCTTTCGGTCGCCTGCGCTTCGGTGCCATCCCGCGTGCGAATGCAGTCGCATCTGACAACACCGTTCGTCTGCGCAACGCAAGCGTGCCAACGCGAGCGATGAGCGCGGTCCGCAACATCCTCTTCATCATGTGCGACCAGCTGCGCGCCGATCACCTCGGCTGCTACGGGCATCCTTTTCTGGCGACGACGCATCTGGACGAGCTCGCGCGGCGCGGTGTTCGCTTCGATCGCGCGTTCGTTCAGTCCGGCGTGTGCGGGCCTTCTCGCATGTCCTTCTACACCGGCCGCTACGTCGCCAGCCACGGCGCGACCTGGAACCGCGTGCCGCTGTCGGTCGGCGAAATTACGCTCGGCGAATACCTGAAGCGCGTCGGCCGCACACTGTCGCTTGCCGGCAAGACGCACGTCACGCCGGACCGCGCGGGAATCGCGCGGCTGCATCTCGACGGCGACGAGGAATGGATGCGCCTCATTCGTGCCGATGGGTTCGATGAGCTCGATCGCCACGACGGCCATCATCCCGAACCGGGCGGGGCATACGCGGCATACTTGCGCCGCGTGGGATACGATTCCGCCGATCCCTGGTCCGATTACGTCATCAGCGCCGTCGACCATCGAGGAGAAATCGTCTCGGGCTGGAACATGAGAAATGCGGGCTTGCCGGCCCGCGTCGCGGAGGAGCATTCGGAGACTGCGTACACCACCGAACGTGCGCTCGAGTTCATGCGCGCTCGCGGCGAGGAGCCGTGGACGCTGCACCTGTCGTACGTCAAGCCGCACTGGCCGTATCTGGCGCCCGCGCCCTATCACGCGCGCTACTCGCTCGAGGAGTGCCTTGCGGTGAAGCACGACGCGCGCGAGCTTGATGATCCGCATCCCGTGCTCGCCGCTTATCGCCAGCATGAGGAATGCGCGAACTTCATGCGCGATGAAGTGTGGCAGACCGTGCGGCCCACCTACCAGGGGCTGGTGCAGCAGATCGACGATCGTCTCGGCCGCGTCTGGGAAGAGCTCGAGCGATTAGGCCGCTGGAAAGACACGCTGATCGTCTTCACCTCCGATCACGGCGATTTTTTGGGCGATCACTGGCTCGGCGAAAAGGAGCACTTCTACGACACCGTGCAACGCGTGCCCCTGATCGTCTACGATCCCGATCCCGCCGCCGATCCGACACGCGGTACCGTCGAGACGCGCTTCGCCGAAGGCGTCGATATCGTGCCGACGTTTCTCGAGGCGCTTGGACTGCCGAGCGCCGCCGAGCGCATCGAAGGCCGTTCGCTGCTCGCACTGACGCGCGCTGCTCACGTTTCCGAATGGCGCGACAGCGTGTTCTCCGAGCTCGATTATGGCTACCGCGAAGCGCGCCGGATTCTCGGCCGCAAGCCGGACGAGTGCCGGGCGTGGATGGTTCGCACAGACCGCTGGAAATACGTCCACTGGCAGGGCTTCGCGCCTCAACTGTTCGATCTCGACGCCGACCCGGACGAGTATGGCGATCTCGGCCGCGATTCCGGCTTCGAAGGCGTACGGCGCGACATGCACGAACGTATGCTCGCCTGGTTCATGCGTTTGAAACGGCGCGTGACGGTGACCGACACCGAGGTCGACGCCGCCACGGCGGCGCACAAGCGCGCCGGTGTCTACTTCGGGCAGTGGTAATTCGGTTGCGGTGCGCCAAGCCGCCACGTATGAAGGGGTTCCTTTGCCGCGACCGCATGGCAACCGAGGCCAACTAAGGCCAACCAAGGCCAACTGAGCCCACGATGACCGCTCCGTCCGCCACCTCGGATTCCTCTGCGCGCAGCACCGTGCGTTCGCTGGTCGCTTCGCAGATCCGCGAGGTAGCCAACGCCGGCATCGGCGATCCCGACATTTTACCGTTCTGGTTCGGTGAGCCCGACGAAGTGACGCCCGGCTACATTCGCGACGCCGCGGTCGCCGCGCTCGCCGCCGGCGAGACCTTCTACACGCTCAATTTCGGCATTCCGGAGCTGCGCGCTGCCTTGGCAACCTACGTCTCGCGCTTGCATCGTCCCGTCGGCACCGGCCGGATCGCGGTGACCGCGTCGGGCATGTCCGCGCTCATGCTCGCTACCGAGGCGCTCGTGAACCCGGGTGACCGCGTGATCTGCGTCACGCCCTTGTGGCCGAACCTGACCGAGATTCCGAAGATTCTCGGTGCGGACGTGACGCGGGTTGCGCTGCGATTCGACCGCGGCGGCTGGACGCTCGATGTCGATCGATTGCTCGATGCGCTTACACCCGGCACCTGCGCCGTCGTGATTAACTCGCCCAACAATCCAACCGGATGGACCTTGAGCGCCGGCGAGCAGCGGACCATCCTCGAACATTGCCGCAAGCACGGCATCTGGATCATCGCCGACGATGTCTACGAGCGCTTGTACTACGCCGGTGGCGAGGCCAGTGCATGCGCGCCTTCGTTTCTGGACATCGCCGACGCGGACGACCGCCTGGTCAGCACCAACAGCTTTTCGAAGGCGTGGCTGATGACGGGATTCCGCTTGGGATGGATCGTCGCGCCGCCCGCGCTGATGGCCGATCTGGGCAAGCTGATCGAATACAACACCTCGTGCTCGCCGGTTTTCGTGCAGCGCGCCGGCGTGGTCGCGATCGAGCAAGGCGAACCGACGGTGGCGCACACGCTATCACGCTTTCGCAAGGCTCGCGATCAACTCACGCTTGCGCTCGGCCGCATGCCGCGCGTCGACATCGCGCTGCCCGCCGGCGCGATGTATGCGTTCTTCCGTGTCCAAGGTGTCACCGACAGCCTCGACTTCTGCAAGCGGCTGGTGCGCGAAGCGAAGCTGGGGCTCGCGCCCGGCAGCGCCTTCGGCCCCGAAGGCGAAGGATTCATGCGCTGGTGCTTCGCCGCTAGCGAAGACCGCCTCGCCGAAGGTGTCGCGCGGCTCTCACGTTACTTGCAACGCAGTTGAGCTCGGGCCGCGCTCGAAGAGGCGCTTGCAACGCCGCGCCATGCTCCCGCCATAATCTTTCGCCAGCCCGCCTTTTTGGGGCCGCGCGAGCGCCACATCGAAGCGCTGTAATCGAGTCTGAGATGGTCCGGTCTCCTCCGGACGCAAGGGAGTTTGCATGAAAACCTGGGCCTTCAAGGTAGGCGTGTCACTGTGTGCCACGTGGATGTCCGCTCCCTGCGCGCAGCCGGTCGAATTCTTTTCGCCGCAGGGAGAGGTCAAGGGCGTGCGCCAGGTCAGCGCGCGCTTCGCGCAGGCGATGGTGCCTTTTGGCGATCCGCGCGAGCTCGATCCGTTCGAGGTCGACTGTCCTGAAAAAGGCAAAGGTCGCTGGGCCGACACCAGGAACTGGGTGTACGACTTCGATCGCGACCTGCCCGCGGGCGTGCGTTGCGGCTTTGCGCTCAAGTCCGGCATCACGGCTCTCGACGGCAAGACGCTCGAGAGTGGTCAACGATTCACGTTCACCACCGGCGGCCCGGCGGTTCTCCGCAGCCTTCCATACGAAGGCAGCCGCATCGACGAAAACCAGATCTTCGTGCTCGGCCTCGACGCGCCGGCCAAGAGCGAAACCATCGCCGCCAACGTCTACTGCGTCGCGGCGGGAGTGAACGAAGAAATCCGCGTTCGCCTGGTCACCGGCGAGGAGCGAAAGACGATTCTGGACAATCGCAAATCGTTCGCCGCGAGCTACCTGCGCTTTCTGTTTCTCGATGGCGCCGAGGGCCGTACACGCTCCATTACTTTCCGCCTGCCGAAGACCGGCAGCGACGACGACAAGTTTCTTCGGCTGCGGGACGCTCCCGACTCGCCGCTGGTGACGCTCGCCTGCTCGCGCACTCTGCCCGCCGGCGTCGAAGCGAAGCT
The DNA here is from genome assembly GCA_036491495.1 of Casimicrobiaceae bacterium. Taxonomy (GTDB): domain Bacteria; phylum Pseudomonadota; class Gammaproteobacteria; order Burkholderiales; family Casimicrobiaceae; genus PALSA-1003. The sequence goes on along the minus strand of DASXBW010000095.1, from coordinate 15,982 downwards.
GGTCTGGGGACGCGGTGTCACGTCGAGTTCCGGCGTTGCGACCTCGGCCGACCAGCCGCTCGCCTACCGCGTCCGGCCGGCGTTTCGGGCGTCGTTTTCCTGCGAGCGCGTCAACAAGAACGCGCGCTGCATTCCGATCCTGCCGCTCTCCCTTTCCTTCACCGCGCCGATCGCGCAACGCGACGCGGCCAAGATTCACCTGGTCGACGGCGCCGGAAAAATCTACAAGGCCAAGGTCACGGAATCGGACGAGGGTAACGGCGTCGCGAGCGTCAGCTTCGGTCCCGGCCTGCCCGAGCAGACGTCGTTCCGGATCGAGCTTCCGGACGAGCTCAAGGACGATGCGGGGCGCATTCTGTCGAACGCTTCGTTGTTCCCGCTCAAGGTGGGCACCGATGAGAATCCGCCGCTGGTCAAGTTCGCCGCGGACTTCGGCATTCTCGAGCGCGTCCTGCCGGGCAACGCCACGCCGATGCTGCCGCTGACGGTGCGCAACGTCGAGCCGACGCTGACGGGCAAGGTCGCGACCACGGGAGCCAAGACCGACGACGGCGCCAACGCGACGATCCCGGGGCGCGTCGCGCGCGTCGCTGCCGGCGACGAGATGAAAATCATCGAATGGCTGCGCCGCATCGAGATCGGTGAAAGGGTCGAGCATCAATATGATCAGCAGGCGCGGCGCTGGAACGTCATCAGGCACGGCCACGCCGATCCGATCTTCAAGCCCGCCGACGCGCCGCAGACGATTGCGGTGCCGAAGCCCAACGGCGGCAAGGCATTCGAGGTGGTCGGGATTCCGCTGCAGGGTCCCGGCTTCTACGTGGTCGAGCTCGCGAGCCCGAAACTGGGCGCCGCACTGCTCGGCGAGCCGAAGCCTTTCTACGTCCGCGCCGCGACGTTGGTCACCAACCTGAGCGTGCATTTCAAGCTCGGCCGCGAATCGTCGCTGGTGTGGGTGACGCGGCTGTCCGACGGCAAGCCGGTGAAAAACGCGCGAGTCGAAGTACAGGATTGCGGCGGCCAAAGGTTTTGGCGAGGCGCGACCGATGCTTCCGGGATTGCTCGCGTCAACCTCGAATTGCCCAGTCGCGAGGGCATCGCCGCCTGCGGTGCGTCGCGCAACCGGCGCGAGTTCTTTGTCGTGGCACGTCTGGCCGACGACATGGCGTACGCCTTCTCCGATTGGGGCGAAGGCATCAGCCCGTGGCGCTTCAACGTTCCCACGGCACACTACGAGGGGCCATACGTCGCGCACGCGGTGCTCGACCGCTCACTCTTCCGCGCGGGCGACATGGCGTCGATGAAAGTCTTCGTTCGCAAGCAGACCGGCGCAGGATTCGCCACCGTCGCGCGCAGCGAGCTCGACGACAAGCTGCTGATCCGCCATCAGGGCTCCGATCGCGAATACACGGTGCCGATTCGCTGGAACGGCAGCGCTCACGGCGAGGCAAGCTTCGCGATTCCCAAGGATGCGCAGCTCGGCACCTACACGGTGTACATGCACGACTCGCTCTCGCCGCCGCATCATCGCCGTCGTGACGAGCGCATGATCGGCCGCTTCCGTGTCGAAGCGTTTCGCGTCCCGCTGATGCGCGCCCGGCTGCAGCCAGTCGGCACGCCGCTGGTCAATCCGGCCGATGTTTCCATCGACATGACCGTCAACTATCTCGCCGGCGGCGGCGCGGGCGGCCTGCCGGTGAAGCTGCGCACGCAGCTCGAGACCAAATCGGTTGCCTTTCCCGATTTCGAAGGCTACGCGTTTGCTGCCGGCGATGTCAGCGAAGGCCGCAATGAGGAAGGCGAGTCGACTGCGAATTTCGGCGACTACACTCTCTCCGACCCTGACAGCGACGACGAAGACGCGGACAACGCAGATTCGAAACCGGCGCACGGCAAGACGAGCGAGCTTTCGCTTTCGCTCGACGCCGCAGGCGGCGCACGCGCGACCGTCAAGGACATCGGCAAGGGCGTCGGCGACAGCGTGACACCGCGCGATCTGGTCGCCGAGCTCGAATACCGCGACCCCAACGGCGAGACACTGACCGCCGCGACGCGGGTTCCGATATGGCCGGCACGCGTGGTGCTGGGCCTCAAGCCCGATAGCTGGGCGGCGACCAAGGACAAGCTCAAGTTCACGGTGGCCGCGGTCGACGTTCAAGGTCATCCGCTCGCCGGTGTTCGCGTCCAGACCGACGCCTTCCGGCGCGTGACCTACTCGCACCGGCGGCGCCTGATCGGCGGCTTCTATGCCTACGAGCACGGCAGCGAGACGACACGCATCGGCGAGCTGTGCCAGGGCGTGAGCGATGCGCACGGACTCGTGTTCTGCGAGGCCGCCGCGCCCGCCGCCGGCAATCTGATCCTGCGCGCGCAAGCGACCGATACTGACGGCAACCGCGCGGTCACGCGGGCGGACGCGTGGGTAGCGACCGGCGACGATTGGTGGTTCGCCGCATCCGACAACGATCGCATCGACCTCCTGCCGGAGAAAAAGCAATACGAGCCGGGCGATACGGCGCGCTTTCAGGTGCGCACACCATTCAAGGAGGCAACGGTCCTGGTGACGATCGAGCGCGAAGGCGTGCTCGAGTCGTTCGTGCGCACGGTCAAGCGCGGCGAGCCGGTGATCGACGTTCCGATCAAGGGCAACTACGCGCCGAACGTGTTCGTGTCCGCGCTGCTGGTGCGCGGGCGCATCGGCGGCGTCGCACCCACCGCGCTCATCGATCTGGCCAAGCCTTCGTACAAGATGGGGTTGGCCGAAATCCGCGTCGGCTGGGCCGCGCACGAGCTGCGTGTGAAAGTGACCCCGGAGCGAGAAGCGTACCGGGTGCGCGACAAGGCGACGGTCGCGATCGAAGTTCGCACCACCGACGGAGCGCCGCCGCCGCGAGGAAGCGAAGTCGCGCTCGCCGCGGTCGACGAGGGGCTGCTCGAGCTCCTGCCCAACGATACGTGGAAACTCCTCGACGCCATGATGACCCGGCGCGGCGAGGAAGTGGAGACCTTCACCGCGCAAATGCAGGTCATCGGCAAGCGGCATTTTGGCCGCAAGGCGGTCGCGGCGGGCGGCGGCGGCGGCCGCCAATCGGCGCGTGAGCTGTTCGACACGCTGCTCGCCTGGAAGCCGCGCGTTCCACTCGACGACGACGGCCGTGCCACGGTGGAGATCCCGCTCAACGATTCGCTGACCAGCTTCCGCGTCGTCGCCATCGCATCGAGCGGCGCCGGCCTGTTCGGCACCGGTGCGGCATCGATTCGCGCCACCCAGGACCTGATGCTCCTCTCCGGCTTGCCGCCGCTGGTGCGCGAAGGCGACAGCTTCCGCGCCATTGTAACGGTGCGTAACGCATCGGAGCGGAGCTTCCACGCGACGCTTTCCGCGAGCGTCGAATCGAAGCCGCCGACCCCGAAGAAGCTGCCATCGCTCGATACGCGAGAAGTCGATCTTGCAGCCGGCGAAACGCGAGAAGTAGCGTGGGAAGTTACCGCACCGATCAACGCGACCGCGCTGGAGTGGCGCGTCGACGCGATCGAAGGCGCGGGCGGCGAGGCCGCGCGCGACGCGCTCAAAGTTTCGCAGCGGGTCATACCCGCCACGCCCGAACGCACCTTCCAGGCGACCATCTTCCAGCTCACCGAACCGCAGACCGTGGTGGTGCAGCGCCCGCTGGACGCGGTTCCCGGCCGTGGCGGGGTGAACGTGCGCGTGCAGGGCAAGCTCGCCGGCGATCTACCGGGTGTACGCGAATATTTGAGCTGGTACCCGTACAGCTGCTTCGAACAGAGGACTTCGATCGCGATCGGCGTGCGCGACAAGGGACTGTGGGACGCCAACATGCGCGCGCTTCCTGACTATCTCGACCGCGACGGGCTGGTGAAATTCTGGCCGATCCTGCGCGACGGCGACGATTCCCTGACCGCGTATGTGCTTTCGATCGGCGACGAGGCCGGTTGGCCGATTCCCGACGATGCGCGCTCGCGCATGGAGCAAGCGCTGGTCGGGTTTGTCGAAGGCCGCGTGGTGCGCTACTCCGCGCTGCCGACGGCGGATCTAGCGATCCGCAAGATCGCTGCGCTGGAGGCGCTCTCGCGCCGCTCGCAGCCGCTCAATGCCAAGTGGCTCGACAGCATCTCGATCGAGCCGAATCTGTGGCCGACCTCCGCGGTCATCGACTGGCTGGCGATACTCAAGCGCCAGCCGCATCTTTCCCGCCGCGACGCGCGCCTGAAAGAAGCCGAGCAGATTCTGCGCTCGCGGCTCAACTTCCAGGGGACGATCATGGGCTTCTCCACCGAAAAGAGCGACGCCTTGTGGTGGCTGATGATTTCCGCCGATCGCAACGCCAATCGCATGGTGCTGGCGTTGATCGACGATCCCGCGTGGCACGACGACATGCCGCGTCTGGTGCGCGGCGCGCTCTCGCGCATGCAGCGCGGCCGCTGGAACACCACGGTGGCCAACGCCTGGGGCATCGTGGCGCTGGACAAATTCTCGGCGGCATTCGAGAGCACGCCGGTCGCCGGGACGACAACAGCGACGCTCGCGGCGGAAAAGTTCTCGCATCGCTGGCAGGACGATGACGGCGCCAAGCCGTTCGAGAAAAAGCTTTCGTGGCCCGAAGGGCGCGAGACGCTAAGCGTAGGTCAGGATGGAGCCGGCCGGCCGTGGGTGACGCTGCAAAGCATCGCCGCGATTCCTTTGAAGACTCCTTTTTCCAGCGGTTACAAAGTCGAGCGCATGGTCACACCCGTGCAGCAAAAGACCGCAGGCCGCTGGAGCCGGGGAGACGTCGCGCGCGTGCATCTGGAAGTCGAGGCACAGGCCGACATGACGTGGGTGGTCGTCGACGACCCCATTCCCGCCGGCGGCACCGTGCTGGGTCGCGGACTCGGCGGCGACTCGACGCTGCTCGCGCAGGGCGAAAAGAAACAGGGCACTGTCTGGCCGGCGTTCGAGGAGCGAACCTTCGAAGGCTTCCGCACCTATTACCGTTACGTTCCCAAGGGACGCTTCATCGTCGAATACACGGTTCGGCTCAACAACCCGGGAACGTTCCACCTGCCGGCAACGCACGTCGAGGCCATGTACGCGCCGGAAATGCTCGGCGAGTATCCCAACGAGGACTGGAAGGTCCAGCCATGATCGCGTGTTGGCGCTGGCGAGCCTGGTCGTTAGCCACGACGACTATGGTGCTGGCAGCGTTCGAGGTCGCTGCAGCCGCGCCGCTTCCGCCGTTTGCCGACGTCAAGTCCGGCTACGGAACGTCGGAAGCGCTGCTGCTCGACCGTCACGGCGCGCCGCTGTCCGAGGTGCGCATCGACCCGCGCGTGAGGCAGCTGGATTGGGTTCTGCTGGCCGACGTTTCACCTGCGGTCGCCGCGACGTTGATAGCGTCCGAAGACAGGCGATTTTTCGAGCATGGGGGCGTCGACTGGTCGGGCCTCGCGGGCGCGGCGTGGGATAGCGTGTGGCGGACGCTGGATGGCCGCGGCGCACGCGGCGGCTCGACGCTGACCATGCAGCTCGCCGGAATGCTCGATCCGGCGCTCGCGCCCTCCGGCAGCTCGCGCACCTTCACGCAAAAGTGGGATCAGGCGCAGGCGGCGCTGGCGCTGGAACGCGCCTGGAGCAAGCCGCAGATACTCGAGGCGTATCTCAATCTCGCGTCGTACCGCGGCGAGCTCAAGGGACTCGATGCCGCGGCGCACGGCTTGTTCGGCAAAGCTCCCGCCGGGCTCGACGCGCGCGAAGCCGCCATTCTGGTGGCGCTGCTGCGCGGACCCAACGCGCCGGCGGCGCTCGTTGCGCAGCGCGCATGCAGCGTGACCGCGCTTGCCGCACCCGAAGTCGCGTGCGAGGAAGTGCGCGCCATGACGACGGTGGCGCTGGCGGGCGCCTACCGCATGCGCGCGCGCTGGAACCTCGCGCCGCATCTTGGCGCAAAGCTGCTCAAGTCACCGGGCGAGCACAGGGCCACGACCCTCGATGCAGAGGTGCAGCGCTACGCCATCGACAGCTTGCGCCAGCATCTGGCTGAGCTCGCCGAGCGCGGTGTCGGCGACGGCGCGATCGTGGTGCTCGACAATGCGACGGGCGAGATATTGGCGTATGTCGGCAGCGGCGGCAATCTGTCCAGCGCCGCCCAGGTCGATGGGGTGATCGCGTCGCGGCAGGCCGGGTCGACCTTGAAGCCATTTCTGTACGCGCTTGCTTTGGACTCGCGTCTGCTCACCGCGGCATCGCTGGTTGACGACAGCCCGGTCGCCATCGCGACAGAGCGAGGCATGTACGTGCCGCAGAACTACGATCGCCAGTTTCGCGGCATGGTCAGCGTGCGTACCGCGCTCGGGAGCTCGCTCAACGTACCGGCTGTGCGAACGCTCGGCCTGGTCGGCGTCGATCGATTCCACGGAGCCTTGCGACAACTGGGCTTCGACACCCTGACCGAGCCGGATGAGTATTACGGCGCGTCGCTGGCGCTTGGCGGCGCCGACGTCAATCTACTCGCGCTCGCCAACGCTTATCGTGCGCTCGCCAACGGCGGCGTGTACGGCCCGCCCCGCTTTGTGCCAGCAGTCGACATTGAAAAAACAGAACCGCGGCACGTGTTCGGCGCGCAGGCAAGCTTCGTCGTGAGCGATATCCTCGCCGATCGCGGCGCACGTGCGGCGAGCTTCGGGCTCGAGAATCCGCTGGCAACGCGCGTCTGGAGCGCGGCGAAAACAGGGACCAGCAAGGATATGCGCGACAACTGGTGCATCGGCTTCACGTCGCGTTACACGGTCGGCGTTTGGGTCGGCAACTTTTCAGGCGCGCCGATGCACGATGTTTCCGGCGTCACCGGCGCGGCGCCGATCTGGCGCGATCTGATTCATCGTTTGCACGCAACGGAACCGTCGCGCAAACCTCCCGCGCCGCCCGGGCTGATCGAACAGGAAGTAGCGTTCGAGCCGCCCGTCGAAGCGGAGCGCGGCGAATGGTTCCTGCCCGGGACGCAAACCGGACTCGTCGCGACGAGCGCGGGAGCGAATGCCAGCGTCGCGCTGACGCCGCACATTCGTTACCCGGCGCCGGATACGATCATCGCGCTCGACCCGGACATCGCCGACGAACATCAGCGTGTCGTGTTCCAGGCCTCGCCCGTACTTCCCGGAATGCAATGGCGCATCGGTGACACGGTGCTCGCGGATGCGCACGGCCGCGCGGCGTGGTCGCCGCTGCCTGGCAAACACACGCTGTTCCTCGAGAATGAGGACGGACAAGCGCTGGCTAGCGTTCCATTCGAGGTTCGCGGCAATATGGCGCGCTGAAGCTCCGCAGCTCTTTAAGCGAGCTTGGCGGCAGTTTGAGCCGCCGTGTTGTAAATCTTCCCATCGTGCCGGACAATGAAACTGAGCGTTGGACCCACCGACGTTGGCATTGCTTGCCAGGAGGCACCCGTCTCATGGTCAAATTCATCACTCTTGTTGCCTCACTCATATTTGCTTCGCTAGCCTATTGCGCGCCACCGAGCCAGGAATCCATCGACAGACTGCTCGTCGACGCGAAGATCGAACAACTGCTCGATACGATGTTGGCCAACGTCGATCAGGTCATGCGGCGTTCTATGGAAACCTCCATGCAAGGCCAGCAACTGTCACCAGAGCAACGGCAAGCCGTCGATGGGGCAGCTGCCAAGTTCGTACAGGTTATGCGCGAAGAGATGACCTGGGACCAATTGCGCCCCCTTTACGTCTAGATCTACCAGGAAAGCTTCACCCGGGAAGAGATCGATGGGCTGATCGCCTTCTATGAGAGCCCGGCAGGCGTCGCGTTCGTTGAAAAGATGCCCGTCGTAATGCAGAAGTCCATGTCGATCATGCAATCGCGCATGGCGACAATGATGGAGAAAATGAAGGCGGCGATGAAGGAAGCAATCGCGGAACCCAAGGCCGCGCAGTAGGCAGCGGGTGGCTAATTCTTCCGTCGAGCGGATGCACAACGAAGGACCAATTTAAGTTCGCGGCAATATCGCGCGAAGCTTGGTGGAACGCCGCGACCGTGTTGCTGTAGCTTCTCATGGCTCCGGGCGATGGAGCGCGGGCTGCGGTTGTTGGCGTTTCTCTTAGGCCGTGCTATTAAGAACTACGACGTTGATCTGTTGAGGAGTTACATCGTGTGCCGTGCAGCAGAATGTACGCGTGACGGTTTATTTCCCGTCATATTTAGGATGGCTACATCTCGTTAGGCGGCTCTATGTATATCCGAGCGCAAAACGCCTTCCTCTTGGCAGCCGGTGTCGTCGCCGGCGTGTTCGGCGCGAGGAACGCGTTCATCACCGTCGCGACGAGTGATCCCCGTGCGCTCCAGCCTTATCATGCGAAGGCGTTTGTGGCCTTTGGCATCTGCGAGGTGGTCTTTGTTATTGTTGCGGTGCGTGGTACCGGCGCAAGCCGCATTACCGCAATTCTGTTGGCGCTTATCGCGCTGTACCCACTGTCGCTACTGTTGCAACAAGCACCCTATGTGTGGCCGTGAGCCGCCTAACCTCTCTACGGACTTCCCCGGAAATGCAAGCGATTTCCGCGTAACGATGCGTGCATCGTCTGGTGGCAGTCAGGGCGGTCGCATGATCATGGTTTGCTCGCGAGAGTTGAGAGTTGTGAGTTTTTCAAACCTGGATCAGGAAGCCTTTGGGTGGGAGTACCGTTATCCCTAGCACCGCCGCGGCGGTGAGCGGACCCACGCCAGTGATATTGGGCTGCCGTACCGCCGTCAACACTGCTTCGGCATCGTTGCGATCATTCTTCGCCGCCCGGCTCTTGCGAAACGGCTTGACGAATTCCGCCGCCATCAGCCGCGGCGTCTGGCCCTGGCTCGCGAGCCAGCGTGCCCAGCGGTGCGCCGCGCCGCACGCTTCTACCCCGAACACGCATGGCGGCAGTCGTACCGCCCAGGCAGCAAACGCCTCGCGGCGAAATAGCCGCGTGAACACGATCTTCCCCGACCGGTCCGCCGCACACACCGCAATGACTTCCTTTGCCAGATCCACACCCACCGTAGTAATCTCGTTCATGACTTCCCCTCTCGTTCAGATTGATGGACAACAGCACTTCAATCTTGGCACTTCGATGCCGTGCGGTTCAAACCGCTTCGAGTAGGGGAAGTCCCTTCTATTCGCTCAACCCGGACGCCTCGCCGGCGGCGCCTACGCGCCGTCCGCTCGGCCCCGGTTAGCTTGGCTCGTTAGGCCTCGCGCAGGCCAATACACTTCAGGGGAACTCATGTTTGACCACGTCGTTTTCGGAGTCAGCGACTATGCAGCGAGCAAAGCGTTCTTCCTCAAGGCACTCGAACCGCTCGGCGTAGCTGTTGTCCTGGAGGGGCAGTACGGTATCGAGCTTAGCCCAGACGGTAAGGCTTCATTGTGCATGTTCCAAACCGAGGAGAAGCCGGCGCATCTTCACTTGGCGTTCACGGCCGAGAATCGCCAGCAAGTCGAAGCTTTCTATCGCGCGGCTCTGGAGGCGGGTGGCAAAGACAATGGTGCGCCCGGTCTGTGCCCAGAATACCACGCGAACTACTATGCAGCGTTCGTCATTGGTCCGGACGGGCACAACATCGAAGTGGTTTGCCACGAACGCGAGGCCTAACCGTTAGCCGTCTTCTTTCGCTACGGCATTGACGTAGTACGTCATTGCCGTATAATATCCAAATGATCAGCTTCATTGAGACAAAGCTGTTCACGCGGCTCGTCCAAGAATATTTGTCCGACGACGAATACTTGAAGCTACAACAAACTTTGCTGTCGGATCCGGAGGCCGGAGCAATCATTCCAGGTTCCGGTGGTGTCCGAAAACTTCGCTGGGGCGTTTCCGGCCGCGGAAAACGCGGCGGCATCCGAGTCATCTACTTTCTCCGTACTCGGCATGGTCAGATTTGGATGCTCACCCTTTACGCCAAGAACGTGACCGACAGCATTCCGGCCAAGGTTCTGAAACAGATTAAGGACGCAATTGATGGCTAAGACCTCACGCAAGCGAAACGTTGGGCTCGAAATCCTTGAAGGTCTGCGCGAGCTCAAGCGCGGCGAAATAGGCCGCGTCGTGAATGTTCCTTCGGTCGCGATAATCCGAGAGAACACCGGGCTTTCTCAAGCAAAATTCGCCGTTCTACTCGGTGTCTCCGTGCGTACGCTGCAGGAATGGGAACAAGGTCGCCGCGCTCCCTCTGGAGCGGCTCGCACGCTCCTGATGGTCGCGGCGAAAAATCCTCAGGCCCTTCTTGAGGTCGCTTAGCGATGCGAGCGCCTAACCCGTCGCTCAACCGGACGCCCGCCGGCGGGCTGTCGCCCGCCCGTCGGTCGCTGGTTAAGCTTGTTGCGTTAGTGCGCTGGGAGTAGCTAGTGGCTGCGGTCGAGTATGAGGATCTCTTGCTCGCCCTCGAGTTTGTCAGCTCTTCGCCGCCGACGGAGAATAGCGCGTACGTCTCCCTTGATACCGGCAAAATTTATTGGGCCTCATTGCTGAACCCTATCGAGGACGATGCTCCGGATGATCTTGAGGAATCAGACCGGTACATCGCAGTACCACACAAGAACGATCTGGATCTTGGCCAGGACCTTGCATTCCGATTTGTCGCACAAGAGCTGCCTAATGACTATGAACGCGTGCGAGGTTTCTTCCGGCACAAGGGCGCTTACGCGCGCTTCAAACAATTGCTCGAGTCCCAGGGAATTCTCGAGAAGTGGTACAAGTTCGAAAATGCATCGATGGAAATGGCGCTAAGGGAATGGTGCGAACAAAATGACGTTCAACTCCATGAGCGAAATGACAAGCCAGCGCCCTGACCCGCGTTCAACGCGGACGCGCCGTTGGCGTGGCTTCACGCGACAGAGCGAATGCGCGCGTTATCGCGTCCTTACGCGTTGAGTCGGCGCGGCGGTTACCTTAGATGTTAGGCGCTGCCGAATGCCAGTGCCATACTTCCTTACCTCGAAACGTCTCAGTTTCCGGGACTGGCGCCAGGAAGACCTCCCCCTCGCAGTCACTCTCTGGGGCGATCCGGCCGTCACCGCGCTGATAGGAGGTCCGTTCTCGGTTCAGCAGGCGCACACTCGGCTTCAACGCGAGATCGAGTCCAACGCCATGTCAGGCCTGCAGTACTGGCCGATGTTCCTTACTGGCACAAACGCTTTTGTCGGGTGCTGTGGCCTTCGTCCATACCGTCCTCACGAGGGCGTGCTCGAGCTCGGCTTTCATCTCATCCCATCGCATTGGGGCCAAGGCCTCGCATCGGAAGCGGCGCATGCAACGGTACGTCACGCATTCAACGTGCTCGGCGCAGCAGCTCTCTTCGCCGGGCACCATCCCGAAAACCATGCGTCCGAGCACCTGCTGCGCCGTATAGGCTTCCAGTACACCCATCGCGACCTCTATCAGCCCACGGGACTTGAACATCCTTCATACATGCTGCGTCCGAGCGACTACATTCCGGAGGGCAGCGCTTAACAACGCGCTGCAGCGGACGCGCCAAAGACGGCGCGCCGCTGAAGGCAACGCTAGGCGTGCTTGAGGCGCGTGGAAGAGAAGAGTCTCTCGGGGCTGAGGCCGGAAGCCGACAGTCTCGTCGCTACCACGGTCCCAGAGGACGCGGCGCCTGCTTTGGGGTAGGACGCCTAAGAGCGCTTTTGGTTAACCGCAGCTGCAGGTAGAATCGGCACGCTGGCGGTGACCTCCATTTATCAAAGCCTCGGGACTAAGGAAGAGAAGCGGGCATGAAAGAGAGAGGGTCGCAGAACGTTAAGTCTCCTTCTCAGCTGATAGACGCGAGAATCAAGGAGCTAGGCGACTGGCGGGGCAAGATGCTCAGCCGGCTCCGTACATTAGTCAAGGAGGCCGATCCCGAAGTCGTCGAGGAGTGGAAGTGGAGAGGGGTTCCGGTGTGGTCGCACGACGGATTGATCTGCACAGGCGAGACTTACAAGAACGTCGTGAAGATGACCTTCGCCAAAGGGGCGGCTCTGAAGGATCCTTCGGGCCTCTTCAACTCCAGTCTTGACGGGAACACAAGGCGTGCCATCGACTTCCACGAGGGCGAGAAGATAGACGAGAAGGCGTTGAAGACTCTCGTTCGCGCCGCGGTGACGCTGAACAAGTCCAAAGCCCAACGCTAATCCACGGATGGGGATAGGCCGCATGGCCCGCCTAACCGCGGCTTCCACCTGACTCGCTCCGCTCGCGGGTGAAGCCGAAGAACGTCAGGCAGCATTAAACGCGCTAACGATGCCAGCTCCCAACCAACGTCAGGTCGCTGCCCTTCGCGCGTGTTTCGTTAGCCCTCGTAGTTCGTCGCTCGGCGCCGCGCGTGCTCTAGGAAGTCAGGGGCGATTGGCTCACTTGACCGGTGAGGTCGCGCCCGGCAGCATTGGCGCCATGGAGCTCAGCACTTGGCTCGTCTATCTCTTGGCAGCAATCGGGCTTTCTTTATCGCCCGGACCTAACGGGCTGCTTGCCCTGACGCATGGGGCATTGCACGGTCGGCGCAGGGCGCTTTACACCATCTTCGGGGGAGCCTTCGGATTCATCGCCGTCATTGCCCTTTCCATGTTTGGCATCGGCGCGTTGCTTGCGACTTCCCTAGTGTGGCTGACGGTCATGAAATGGGTGGGCAGTGTCTACCTCGTTTGGCTCGGCATTCAAGTTTGGCGGTCGCCACCGATTGGCTTCGAAGTCCGTGGTTCAGCAAAACCAAGGTCAGCCTGGTCGCTGTTCCAGCAAGGGGCACTCTCGGCGCTGACCAATCCTAAAGGCCTTCTCTTCTTCGCTGCTTTTCTTCCGCAGTTCATCGACCCTGGTCGAAGTCTCTTCGTCCAGTTCGTCATCATGGCTGGAACGTTCGCAGCAATCGAAATAGCTACGGAGGTGTTCATCGCGAGCATGGCTCATCGCATCAGCCCATGGCTTCGGCGAGTTGGGCGGCGCTTTAACCAAGTCTGCGGCGGGGTGTTCATGGCGATAGGCGTCGCACTGCCCCTTCGCAGTTGAGCGGGCTATACCTTCCCCATGCAATGTTGCGCGCACAAGGCGTGAATCATGTCTAACGCTGCGCTGAACTGGACGGGGCCGTATGGGCTTCAACTTGGCAAGAGTCGGCGCGACCCGCCGGTCAGCTTGTTTTGTTAGTCGTCACGTCTGCAACGCAGTTCACTTAGGAGACAGAATTATGTTTTGGAAGACTCGCCTGGCTTGTTCCTTTTGTGGCAAGAGCGCGACGGAAGTCGCGAAGCTTGTCGCAGGTCCAAAGGTATACATCTGCGACGCCTGCGCGGCCATCGCAATTCAGATCATGCGAAACAGTGATGGAGCAATGTCGCAGGCGCCTTTGCCAACAGCGACCTTGTGGCAACGGTTTCTTGCTCGGCTATCACTGTCGCACGATCGGTCTCGCTCTCGTAATTCTGGGCCGCTACTCTCGGTACGGTAGCTTTGCATATGCGCGCAATGCACCGAGTCTCCTCATTTCGTTGCTTGTGCTCGCCTTTGCCGCAAGCGCTTTCGGCGCTGCTCCTGAAGACCACCCACAACTCCTGACTAAGGCGCCATTTCCGACCTATACGAATCGCTCAGAGAATCCTGAGGTATGGGACGGGATCGCCGAAGCACCAAGGAAGGCCGGCCTGCCTAACGCTATTGCCGCTATACGCGTACGCGAGTCGGGAGTGTGGTCGGCTCATGTCGACTTGAAGCCAATGAGTCGCCAACCGCCTCTCCGGGCAGTAGTGAATTTTGATTTGAACAACTGGAAGGTCCTCTGTTTCACATCGGAGGTCCAAGATTGTTCCAAATATGGACGTTAGAACCAGCCCACGACGGGCATTATCGTTCTCGCATGTCCTTCGGCGCGCACCCTGACCAACTCCCATGCAGTGGGGCTTAGTTTCAAGTCTGAACTGCAACGCTACTATGACCCCGAGGGGAAGGTCCTCGTCGACTCCCAATGGCCGCAAAGCCTCCTGTCGGCACATCATTCTGGTCTGCACCGCTTATCCCTCACTACGTACACAACATCGGAAAGTGTGAGCTACACGTGATCGCGTTAGGCGCACCTTAAAGATGACCAACGAGCCAGAGCAGGAACCGGTCTGTGTGCGGTGCGGCAGACCAGTGGTCATCAACCGACAGCTCTACGTTGAGGTATTCGAGAAGATGCACTGGTTGTGTTTTCATCTCGAGTACGAGCATCCGGGCGACCCAGATGCTCCTTGCGGGGATCCATCCTGCTACTTGAAGGCCGCGCAAAAGAAAGGATCGCTATGATCATGCCACGCGTAGTCGTTGGTGCCTTCCCCGCTTGCACAACGCGAGATAGCTGGGCGATAACTTAGGACAGACTGCTCTCACCCGCGACACGAACCATGCCGAGCCCCAAGCCAACTGAGGTCACGCGCGAGTTCTGGCGCCTCATGGCTACCAATGACTTCCACTCCGTAGCCGCTGTCCTGGCTCCGAACTTCGTGCTCGAATGGCCGCAATCCAAAGAACGCATTCGCGGCGCCGAACGCTTCGCGCGCATGAACCAAGAGTTCCCAGCACACGGCCCTTGGCAATTCACAATCAATCGCCTCGTCGGTGGCGAATCGGAAGCGGTCTCGGACGTCACGGTCACCGACGGAGTGCAAGTTGCAAGAGCCGTCTCCTTCTTCACGGTCGCGCAAGGCAAGATCACTCTCCTCGTCGAGTTCTGGCCAGAGCCGTATGCTGCCCCCACGAACCGCGCGCACCTCGTGGAGGCGATGCCATGAACATCCTCGAGCAGACACCGGACAACGCCTATCAATGCTGCGCAGCGGCAAAGTTCTGTTGAAAACAGATCGGTGAGCGGCGAAGACTGTCCCCATGGCTGCGCTGTTGCGAATGTTTACATTGAGCGCTTCAGGCCGGGCGTCCTAGGTTCCGAACTGCGGCTCCGTGATCTGTTTTGAAAGGAACTCTTATTGCAGGCACGCGATATGCGAGTTAGTAAGCGACTGCCCAGTCCGGTCGTACCTTCTAGTGGAAGGCGCTCATCATGCTCAAGATTGAACTGTACAACGACGATGACATCGGTGATCCGCCGGCTAGCTTCGCTACCGATGCCGAAATTGAGATCGCGGAGCAGTTGCGATATCAACTTGAGGAACGATACCTCGGGTCATCGGCGCCATACCCACCATTGCAGGTCCGTTCGGGCAAAGACCACTGATTCGATCCATCGAATGCCGCGTGCGGTGTGGCGCGGGTCGCCGGCTCCGACGAAGGAGGCTTGAAACTTTTTCTGGTTCAGCGTAGCTTGAAAACTTGGAACGCGTGATTGGTGCTCGTGGAGAGTGTCACGCAGGCCGATGCTCTGCGGAGTTCGCATCCGTGGCGCCTCACCGAGGTTGCAGCATTCGACGAAAGGGGGGTAGTCTATAGATGAAATTCACTACAGTTCGACCCCGACGCCGGTAACCGGACACCGGCACACGTTGCGGTGACGCAACGAAATAAAGCCACAGCGATGTGGCGACCCTGCGAAGCCCCGCGATTATCGTGGGGCTTTGCGTTCGTGCTTCTGGGAGTCGACCCAGACGTGGCCTTGACTGGCCAAGTCACGCCCTGAGGTAGTCCGTCAAGCGTTTTGCGCGGTTGGATGAAGCTGTTTGAGCAAGGGTGAGCCGCGCCGCCGCAACGCGTTGAGATAGGTTGATTCGTCGTAAGGCGTGCCCGCTTGCCAGCAGCGATAAAGAATGCGGATCCATTTGAAGGCCAACGCCCGTACCGCTGCTTGGTGGGAGCTGCCCTTGTCGCGCTGCTGCCGATAGTAGACGCCAGCCCCGAAGGATTTGTTAATGGTCTGTGCGGCCCATTCCACAAAGGTTTGTCGGACAAACGTCGGGCACTGCCACCGCCAGTGCACCCAACGCTTCTTGCCGCTGCGTTCCGTGACCGGTGCAATGCCGGAGTACTTCTGCAGCTC
>DASXBW010000094.1:0-12921 GCA_036491495.1 Casimicrobiaceae bacterium | reverse complement strand
CCGTGGAGCAGCAAGAGCGGCGGCCCGCTGCCACCGGTGACCAGATTGATCTCGGCTCCCGTCGTCTTGATCCGACGCGAAACGAAGTTTTCGAACAGCGGCGTCATCATCAACCCAGGCGTTCGTCGAGATTGGCATCCCGAGGCAGCGCTACGTAAGGATGCGCTCGTGCCACGGGCAGATCGAGCGCAGCGCCAAGGCCACGCGTGGTCGGCACGACAAACGCGCCTTCTACGAGCGGCGCAACTTGGCCTCCGACCAGCGCATCGAAAAGCGGGCTCTCCGCCCATTGATGCTCCAGCCACAAGACGGTCGGCGACGCGGCGCAGACATGGATACTGGCGAGGTGCGCAATCGGTCCCGTCGGATTATGCGGCGAAAAAGCGACACCGTGGGCTTCGCAAACTTTTGCGATCGCCGACATGCCGCGGTACCCGCCCGCGTATTTGACGTCCGGCATCAGCACATCGTAGAGCGACGCTGCGCACATCGCCGCGGCCTCTTCCGGACCGGTGATCATCTCGCCCCCCGCGAGCCGGATGCCTTGCGCGTGCGCTCGCTCGCGCAAGCGCGCGAGCGCACCGAACTGCGACGGATGCTCCGAGACAGGACACTCGACCCAATACGGCGACGCGCGCGCGATGTCGGCGATCAGAGCCGTCGCGCGAGTCTCGTCGAATCGCCAGTGGCAATCGACCAGCAGGGCAGCGCCGGGACCCATTGCGTCACGAACCGCGAAGACCCGGTCGAGGCCCTCCTGAATGCGATCATCGATCGGTGTCGAGCCCGCATCGTCGGCGATGACGCCGTCGAAGGGCGCGAGCTTGACGCACCGGTAGCCGACGGCGAGCGCAGCGCGCGCCGCGTCGGCAAAGCCATCAGGAGAGCGCGATTTCACGCCGCGATTGATGTTGGCATAGGCAGGCACGGATGTCCGCCGCGCCGGTCCGATCATCTGGTGGATGGCCATCCCGGCGCGCTGAGCCGAGACGTCCGCGAGCGCCTGCTCGATCGCGCTCCTGACTGCGTGCGCGACAAGTCCTCCGGGAGAATGCGGAAGGTAGCGAATCCCAGCGGCTGCATCCGCGACGTCGCGGCCGGCCAAATCTCGCGCGAGGATCTCGGCGTAGGCGGTCAACAGCGGCTCCCAGCGGTTGAGCGAGCATTCTCCCCAGCCCATCGTTCCAGCGTCAGTGGTCACCGAGATGAAGGTCCAGTTCGTCTTAGGCGAGACGTTGACGACGAGCGCTTCGATCGCTGCGATGCGGGACATTGGGCGCGCTTTGAAAACGCAGCGGCGGCGTCAATCGACCTTGATGCCGACCGATTTGGCCAACGGAGTCCATTTTGCGATGTCTCGCGCGATGACGGCAGCGAATTCCTCCGGCGTGCTTCCAACGGCTTCGGCTCCGAGCGAAGTGAGGCGCTCGCGCATGGCAGGTGAGCGCGCGATCTTCGCTATCTCCGAAGACAAGCGATTCACGATTTCCCTGGGTGTCGCGGCGGGCGCAAGGATACCGAACCATGCCACCGTTTCGTATCCCGGCAACCCGGATTCGGCCACGGTCGGCACCTCGGGCAGTAAAGGCGAACGGTTGCGGGTGGTCACCGCAAGCGCGCGCAGCTTGCCAGCCTTCACGAAAGGCACCGCAGGCGGCATGTTCACGATCATCGCCGACACCTGGCCGCTGATGACGTCGGTCAGCGCGGGCGAAGACCCCTTGTACGGCACGTGCAAAAGATCGACGCCTGCCATCGATTTGAATAACTCCATCGACATGTGGGCGCTGCTGCCATTGCCGCCGGATGCGTAGTTCAACGTACCCGGGCGGGCTTTCGCAAAGGCAATGAACTGCTGAACGTTGGTCACCGGCAATCCGGGATTGACGACCATGATATTGGGCGCGACCGCGATCTGACAAACCGGTGCGAAGTCGCGCTGGATGTCGTAAGGCAGTTTCGAATACACGGCCGCGTTGATTCCGTGCGATCCCGCGTTGCCTATGATCAGCGTATATCCGTCGGGTGCGGCCTTGGCGACGATGTCGGAGCCGACGACGCCTCCGGCGCCAGGATGATTTTCCACGAATACCTGCTGTCCCAGCGCCGTCGAAAGTCGTTCGGCGACCAATCTCGCGATCACGTCGGGCGCATCCCCGGGCGTGCTTGGGGCGACAATGCGTATTGGCCTGCTTGGATAGCCTTCCGCCCCGACGGCGTTTGCACCGGCGAGCGATGCCGCCAACAGAATCAACGCGTGGCTCAGGAAGCTGCGAAGCATCGCCTTGACCCCGTTGGTTTCCTGGCGCTCGCCGCCGATAGGCAGAGCTCATTGCGCTGCGGCGAACGCCGATGCATCACGCCGCGCGATCGGCAACCATCGCCAACGCTGATTCGGCGCTCACCCCGACCGATGCCGCCGCGGCCATGAGATCTTTCCATGTCTGGTCGTCGATCGCGATGCCTTGAGCGCTGCGCTGCGCCCGGGTCGCGCGCTCGACCTCACCCGGGAGCAATACCGGTTGCCCCACAACCGCCGGAGGCGACGCCTTCACCCATGCGACGAATCGCGCGACTTCTCGCGCGACTGCGCCGTCGGAATCGTAGACCGCCGGAGCGATGTAGATCGACAGCATGTTGTTGCGCAGCACCGTATCGTCAGGATCCGAGCTTCTTCCGGTCGAGATCGCTCCCGCGAGCAGGTCGACGATGATCGACAGACCGGAGCCCTTGTGCGCGCCCACCGTGAGCAGCGCGCCACCGTCGTAGAAGTCTTTGGGCTCGGTGGTCGGCTTGCCATGCCTGTCGATGATCCATCCAGGCGGAACCCGCTCGCCTTTGTTGCTTGCGACAAACAACTTACCTTCGGCGACCATCGACGTGGTCACGTCCAGTATCACCGGATCTCCGCCGGCGACCGGGACGCCGACGGTAATCGGATTGGTCGAAAGTCGGCGGTCGCTGCCGCCGAAGGGCGCCACCCGCTGCGCACCCGAGGTGTTCAGAAAATGCAGCGATACCTGGCCCTCGGCCGCCGCCAATTCCGCCCAGTCGCCGACGCGGCCGAGATGGCCGCAATTGCGCAGGCCGACCATTGCAATGCCGCTCTTGGCCGCTTTGGCGGTTCCGGTCTTGCCGGCGAACTCGCCCACCACCTGACCGAACCCGCGGTTGCCGTCGATGATCGCTATGGTGTCGCTTTCGAAAACGATCGATGGAGCTTGATTGGGTCTCAGCCAGCCACAGTGCATCCATTCGAGATACTTGCCGACGCGGATGACCCCGTGCGAATCGTGCCCCACCAGGTTCGAGTCGACGAGCCGGCGGGCGATCATCGTCGCTTCGTGCGCGTCGCAACCGCCGCCGCGCATGATCGTACCAACCAGGTCGACGAGCTTCGACGCTGCAACGGTCCTCACGATCAATGCATCTCCGGTTCCGGCGTAGCAGCCGTGCCCTCGAGAAAATCGAAGTCACAGCCTTGATCGGCCTGCGTGATGTGCTGCTGGTACAGCGCACCGTAGCCGCGCTCGAAGCGCGGTGGTGGCATTTTCCACTCGGCGCGGCGGCGGGCGAGCTCGGCGTCGCTGATCTTCAGCTCCAGGCGACGTTCGGCGACATCGAGCTCGATGACGTCGCCGTCGCGCACAAAAGCCAGTGGCCCGCCGGCGAACGATTCCGGCGCGACATGGAGCACGCAGGCGCCGTAGCTCGTCCCGCTCATGCGCGCGTCGGAAATGCGCAGCATGTCTCGAACTCCCTGGGCGAGAATCTTTTTGGGGATCGGCAATTGCCCCCATTCGGGCATGCCCGGTGCCCCTAACGGCCCCGCGTTCTTGAGCACCAGCACCGAGTCGGCGCTGACGTCGAGCGCGGGATCGTCGATGCGCGCGGCCATGTCGTTGTAATCGGCGAACACGACCGCCGGCCCGGAATGCTTGAGCAGGCGCGGCTCCGCGGCCGCGGGCTTGATCACGGCGCCGTCCGGCGCGAGGTTGCCGCGCAACACCGCCAGGCTGCCGCTCGCCACCAGCGCCTTGTCACGAGGCAGTATCACCTCGCGATTGAACACTTCGGCCCCGGAAACATTTTCACCCAGCGTTCGCCCGTTTACGGTCCGCGCGTCCAGTGCCAGCTTGTCGCCGATCGTCGCCAGCAGAGCCCTCAGGCCCCCGGCATAGAAGAAATCCTCCATCAAATACTTGCCTGCAGGCCTGATGTTCGCGATCAGCGGCGTGGTGCGGGAAAGCTCGTCGAAGCGGTCGAGCGTCAGCGGTATGCCGGCGCGCCGCGCCAGGGCCACGAGGTGCACCAGCGCGTTGGTCGAGCCACCGATGGCGAGCACGGCGGTAATCGCGTTATCGAACGAAGCCGCGGTCAGAAAATCGCGAGGCTTGAGATCCTCCCAAACCATGTCGACGATCCGGCGACCGGTGTCGGTCGCCATCCTCGCGTGCCTCGAGTCCGCGGCGGGAATCGAGGCGGCGCCCGGGAGCGTGAACCCCAGCGCCTCGCTCGCCGAGGTCATGGTCGACGCTGTGCCCATGGTCATGCAGTGACCGGGTGATCGTGCGATCCCGTTCTCGATCTCCTGCCACTGATCTTCGTTAATGTTGCCGGCGCGCAACTCGGCCCAGTATTTCCACACGTCAGAGCCGCTGCCCAGCGTCTGATCGCGCCAGTTCCCGCGCAGCATCGGCCCGCCGGGCATGTAGATCGCGGGCAGATTCACGCTGATCGCGCCCATCAGCAGTCCCGGTGTCGTCTTGTCGCAACCGCCCATCAATACCGCGCCGTCGGCCGGATACGAGCGAAGCAGCTCCTCGGTTTCCATCGCCAGCAGATTTCGATAGAGCATCGTGGTCGGCTTCTGAAACGGCTCGGAAAGCGTGATCGCCGGTATCTCGACCGGAAACCCGCCTGCCTGCCATATCCCGCGCTTCACCTCCTCCGCCCGCTGGCGAAAGTGCGAGTGGCACGGGTTGATGTCGCTCCAGGTATTGATGATCGCGATCACTGGCTTGCCGGCGTAGTCGGCACGCGAATAACCCATCTGCGCCGTGCGCGAGCGGTGTCCGAACGATCGAAGGTCGTGGACGCCGTACCAGCGATGCGATCGAAGCTGCTCGGGTTGTTTGCGGCGCGTGGTCATGGATGCCTCCTCATCGAAACTGGTCTATTGAAGTGCGGGTCGTGCGTGAGTAGCGCCCGCCCGGATCCTTGATATTGTCGTTCCCGAGGCGAGTTGGCGGAAGCTGCCACCCATTTCCTTGATCTTTCATACGCCGTGGCAACGAAAACGCGAACGGCATTATAGCGACAGTCGCGCCACAGGCGGCGCGCTGCCGTGGCGACGCCCGGTCAAGCGTTTTCCGCGCCGGCCAATCGCGCTATAGTGGCTTGACGAGACGCACAGTCGTTGGGCACGTTTGCGGTTACCTCACAGGAGGTCGCAATGCACTCTCGGCGCATCTTGATATTGACCTTGCCACGGTCGCTGCGCGGATGGCTGCTCGCCGCGTTGCTTGCGTCAGTCGCGGCGAGCGCAGCGGACCCGCCGCGGGACGAGACTCGATCGATCGACCCCGAGGTGTTCTTCGCCGCGATAGTCACCGTCCAGGCGCGCGCGCTGCCCGACGCACGCAGCGCGGCAACGCTCGGCACCGAGCGCGAAGGCACCGGCGTAGTAATCGGCAAGGGCGGTTTGATTCTCACCATCGGCTATCTGATCGTCGAGGCGGACGATGTCAAGATTATCGACGACGAAGGCCATGTGCGTCCGGCGCGCGTCGTTGGCTACGACCACAGCACCGGTCTCGGGCTGGTACAGCCGATCGCGCCGTTCGACGTCGCGCCATTGAAGCTGGGCGACTCGGGCAAGCTCGCTGAAAGCGATCCGGTGTTGATCGTTAATCATGGCGGCCGAGACGAGGTGACTCGCGCCGTGGTCGTGTCGCGCCGACCCTTCACCGGCAGCTGGGAATATTTGCTCGATCGGGCGATCTTCACGTCGCCGCCGGCCCTGAATTGGAGCGGCGCCGCGCTGATCGGTACCGATGGCGCTTTGCTGGGTGTCGGGTCGCTGATCGTGCGCGACGCGTCCGAAGGGAATCCGCACCTGCCGGGCAATATGTTCGTTCCGATTGACGCGCTGAAGCCGATCCTTGCCGACCTGATCAAGACAGGCAGGCGCGCGGGACCCGCGCGTCCGTGGCTCGGCGTGTCGACGGACGAGATTCAGGGCCGCTTGGTCGTCGACCGGGTATCGCCGGAAGGACCCGCGGACCGGGCAGGCGTGCAGAGCGGCGACATCATTCTCGCCGTCGGCGCCGAAGGCGTGCGTTCGCAAGCGGAGTTTTATCGCAAGGTTTGGGGACGAGGTGCGGCCGGCAGTGAGATCCCGTTGCGCATACTGCAGGGCATAGATGTCCGCGAGATCAAAATCCGCTCGATCGACCGCATGGATTATTTTCGCCAGAAACCAACTTACTGACCCAGGTGTCGTCGCGGCGGCGACATTCTCGAGCATTAGGAAAGTGCGTGACGCTCGAATCCTTAATACCGTCCCAGGTGTCGTCGCGGCGGCGACATTCTCGAGCATCACGAAAGTGCGTGACGCTTGAATCCAATACCGTCATTCCCGCGGCCTTTAGTCCCCGCGAAAGCGGGGAGGGAATCCAGTGGCTTTGGACGAACGCCGCTGGGTCCGCGCTTCCGCGGGGACGACGCCTGTCTTGTGGAACCACTCGCCCAATTCGGTAGTCCTCGATAATCACGAGAACGATCGGAACCCGCAAGTTCCTTGGCTCAAGGTTTTCGCCCTCCGGTAGAATGCGCCGTTCCGGTTCCAAGCGACGGCGTCGCGCCTGCGGCACGTGGCCACACGTTCTTTATCGGGTCCATGACCCTCTACGCCGCCACCATCTTTGTCAGTGCGTTTCTGCTGTTCCTGGTTCAACCGATCATGGCCAAGCAGATCCTGCCGTGGTTCGGCGGGTCGGCCAACGTTTGGACCACGTGCCTGGTATTTTTTCAGACGACTCTCCTGCTCGGCTATGCCTACGCCGACCTGGTGGTGCGCCGGGCGTCGTCGCGAACCCAGGTTCGAGTCCATGTCCTATTGCTGGCGCTGAGTTGTATCGTCTTGCCGATCGTGCCCGGCGCACAATGGAAGCCGCTCGGAACCGAGAGTCCATCGCTGCTGATCCTGGCCTTGCTCACGGCGACGATAGGCCTGCCCTATTTTCTGCTGTCGACCACGAGTCCGCTGGTGCAGGCGTGGTTCTCGCGCAGCTTTCCGGGTAAGAATCCTTACCGCCTATTCGCGCTGTCGAACCTGGCGTCGATGCTCGCGCTACTCGGCTATCCGATCGGGCTCGAGCCCTGGGTCACGACACGATTCCAGTCCTACGGATGGTCCGTTGCGTACGTCGTATTCGCGTTGCTATGCGCTGCGTGCGGATGGTTCAGCCTGCGAGCGGCAAGCCTGCAAGAACCGATGCGCCGACAAGATGCGTCGGTGCCAGACGACGTGCCGCCAACGGGAACACGGCAGCTGCTTTGGGCCACGCTCGCGGCAACAGGGTCGTTTCTTCTCCTCGCGATCACCAATCACCTGTGTCAGAACATCTCGTCGATACCGCTCTTATGGGTGGTGCCGCTTTCGATCTATCTGCTGACATTCATTCTCTGCTTCGACGGCCGGGGCTGGTACCGCCCGGAGCTGTTCGCATCCATGCTGGCCGCAGCGCTAGGAGTCATGGCCTGGACGCTTGCCGACCGCAATCTCACTCACAAGCTCGAGCTGCAGATCGGTGTATTCTGCGTGGGACTGTTTCTCGCCTGCATGTTTTGCCACGGCGAACTGGCGCGGCTCAAGCCGGCGCCGCGTTATCTGACGCGCTTTTACCTGATGGTCTCCGCCGGCGGCGCGCTCGGATCGGCGCTGGTCGGCCTGGTCGCTCCGCTGGTGCTGCCTGCGTATTTCGAGCTTGCGTTTGGCCTTGCCGCCTGCGCGGCCTTGCTCGCATTTCAGGTGCGCCGGCGTCATCCGGTCTTTGTCGCGCTCGCGATCGTGGCGGTGCTTTTCACGGTCGGCGCGGGTGCATGGCAGGTCCACGATTTCTTCGACGGAACGCTGCTCGCCACCCGGAATTTTTACGGAGTATTGCGGGTGCAGCTGTATGGCGATGCCGATACGAACCGGCACCGGTCGTTGATGCACGGAACGATACTTCACGGCAGCCAGTATCTCCAGCCCGATCTCGCGCGACGGCCGACGACGTACTACACGCAGACGTCCGGCGTCGGACGCGCGCTCGAATCCATGCATCCGACCACCCGCCCGCTCAAGGTTGGAGTGATAGGCCTCGGGGCCGGAACGCTTGCGACCTACGGCTCCAAAGGCGACATCTACCGCTTCTACGACATCAATCCGGCGGTGATCGTCATTGCCAACCGCGACTTCACCTATCTCAAGGACAGCGAAGCGATTATCCAGACGCCGCTGGGCGACGCGAGGCTCAACCTTGAGCGCGAGGCGCCGCAGGGATTCGACCTACTCGCCATCGATGCCTTTTCGAGCGATTCGATACCCGTTCACCTCCTGACCAATGAAGCGCTAACTGTCTATGTCAAGCACATGAAGCCCGGCGGTATCATTGCCTTTCACTTGACCAATCGTTTTCTCGACCTGATTCCGGTCGTCAGGCAACTCGCCGATGCACAGCATTTATTCTCCGTTCTGGTTGCCGACGAGGGCGACGAAGGCGTCGCGAGCCGCAGCGACTGGGTGCTCTTGTCGGACCGCGAGGCTTCACTCCAGGTGCCGCAAATCGCCGATGCCGCATCGGTGGTCCCGGCGCGCGAAGAGCTCCGGCTGTGGACGGATGACTTCAACAATATCATCCAGATCATCAAGTAGGGTTCCTCTTGGTAATAATGATTGACATTACTAAAGGCGTACGTTAGTATTCGGTCGTGATTCGCTCGTTTGCCGATGAGATAACCGCAGCGTTATTCGAAGGGTACCGGGTTAGAGCGTTCCCCCCGCATGTGCAGGACTTGGCACGGCGCAAGCTCAAGGCGATCGACGCGGCAAAAGCAATCGATGATCTGCGTCTCCCGCCCGGTAACCGATTGGAGAAGCTATCGGGCGATCGAAAAGAGCAGTGGAGCATCCGCATCAACGACCAATGGCGCGCGTGTTTCCGTTGGGAGAACGGCGATGCACATGACGTACGCGTCACGGATTATCACTGAACGAGGCAAACATGACTATTCGACGCGACGCACTCAGGAAAACCGACTTCTCAGATATCTCGAGTGGCAAGCGGCTCGCTCCGGTGCATCCAGGCGACGTATTGCTCAAGGACTTCATTGAGCCGATGGGAATTTCCCGCTATCGCGTGGCCAAAAACATCAATGTTCCGCAGCGTCGTATCGACTTGATATGCCGCGGCGAGGCGGCAGTGTCGGCGGAAATGGCGCTGCGCCTCGGGCGTCTGTTCGGCTCCACGCCGGAGTTCTGGGTCAACCTTCAGGCGCAATATGATCTCGAAGTAGCCGAGCGTGCGGCTGGTAAAGAAATTGCGAGGGCCGTCGTCCCGCTGGCGGCTTGACACCCAAACGCAGCCCGCGCGAGCACCAAGCCAGGCTTGGACGTCACGGCCACCGCGCGGTGCCGATCACGTCCAACAATTTGTGAAAACGTCCGACATCCAGCCCCTGCGCGCGTCGCTTGCCACTCGCACCGTCGAGATCGTCGATCAGACTCGTCTGCCCGGCGAATGGAAAATCGTCTCCCTGTCGAGCGTGGGCGAAGCCGCGCACGCCATTCGCACCATGCAGGTCCGTGGCGCGCCATTGATCGGCGCGACTGCTGCCTATGGCTTGGCGCTCTCGCTGCGCGTGGACCCTTCCGACTCGGGTCTGGGTCGCGCCTACGCTCTGTTGCTCGATACCCGGCCCACCGCGGTCAATCTTCGCTGGGCACTCGACCGGGTGAGGAAAGCGGCAAGCTCGCTTGCGGCTGCGTCGCGCGCGGAAGCGGCGTGGAGAGAAGCCGACGCGATCGCTGCGGAGGACGTGAAGACCAACCTCGCGATCGGCCACCATGGCGTGACACTCATCGAGCGCCTGGCGGCCGACGGGCACAATCCGGTGCAGATCCTGACGCATTGCAATGCAGGGGCGCTGGCGACGCTGGGGTGGGGCACGGCGACGGCGCCGATTTATGTCGCGCACGGCTCGAACGTCGCCGTTCACGTCTGGGTCAGCGAGACGCGCCCGCGGATGCAGGGCGCAAGGCTGACCGCATGGGAGCTGCGCGCGGGCAAGGTCCCGCATACCTTGATCGTCGATGCCGCCGGCGCGCTGCTGATGCAACAAGGTCGCATCGACCTGATTCTGGTCGGTGCCGATCGCGTGGCGGCCAATGGCGACGTGTGCAATAAGATCGGCACCTACGAAAAGGCGTTGGCGGCCCAGGATAACGGAGTGCCGATGTATGTCGCGGTTCCGTCGAGTACCATTGACTGGACGCTGGCCGATGGCAGCCGAATCCCGATCGAGGAGCGCGACTCCGGAGAGGTTCTTCACGATGTTGGCGGAGAGGCGATCGCACCGGCCGGAACACCGGTCATGAACCCGGCGTTCGATGTGACGCCGGCGCGACTTGTTACTGGGCTCATCACCGAGCGAGGCATCTGTCGTGCCTCGACCGAGAGTCTCGCGGCGATGTTCCCGGGGCATCGCGCGTGAACAAGCTCGCCTTGCGCAGCGCGATCATCGCGACCGCGGTTCAGATGAACACCCGCCGCATCAACAGCGGCAAGTCCGGCAATGTCAGCGCGCGGCATGAAACGGGCTTCCTGATTACACCGACCGGCCTTCCGTACGAATCGATACGGCCGGAGGACATTGTCGCTGTGACGCTCGGCGGTGTGGCGACCGGGGCGCGACCGCCGTCATCGGAGTGGCGCTTTCATCGTGACATCTACATCGATCGGCCCGACGCTGGCGCAATCGTTCATGCCCATTCTCCGTTTGCCACGACGCTGGCTTGTCATGGGCGGGGGATTCCGGCGTTTCACTACATGGTGGCCATCGCCGGAGGGAAAGACATTCGTTGTGCGCCCTATGCGACGTTCGGCAGCCAAGAGCTGTCCGACAGCGCGCTTATTGCACTGTCCGGGCGGCGCGCCTGCCTGTTAGCCAACCACGGAATGATCACGGTCGACGCCTCGCTCGAAGCTGCGCTTGCCCTGGCGATCGAGGTTGAGTGGCTGGCCGAGCAATATTGGAGGGCGCTGCAAATCGGGGCGCCAAACCTGCTATCGGACGCGGAAATGGATATTGTGCTGGAAAAATTCAAGAACTACGACCAACGGGTAAGCTGAATGCGTTCGTCGCGCCGGTGAGCCCGATGGTTAGCGAAAATGCGAGAAAGCTTGATCACCCAAAAACCGTAGGTACCGAGTGCAGCTTCGAGCTTAGGCTCTTCGGCAACCAGCGCAAGTCATTCATTCCAAATCCATTCTTCGAAACTCGCTGCGATGTCCGGGACGTGTGCTGTTTTCTACAACCGCATTGCGCCGTTCCTGATTTTTGCCCGTGGCAGGGTACCGGAGCGTGGCGACGGGGGCTGTACCGCGTGCCCGGTGTCGACTAAACTTACGCTCGGTTGCGTCGTTTTGGGGCGATTCGCCCGGTTGGAGGAAATCTCTACGGCTGTTCCTACAAAAGGCCGCAAGATATTCTCAAATTCGATGTTTTAGCGATCGACCGGTCAGGAATACGACATTTACTGGCGAGTTCCTAATCCATTTGTCGATGGAATTTACACTTCACGATAATAATGTAGACGAAGTCGCAAATGTTCCGGCTAAGATGATGAAAGATAAACAGTTTTATATCCATGGCACGCTGCATGCTCATCAAGGATACCGTAGAGGGAATCTATCATGAGCCCAAAGTCACTTCTTGCTGCCGCTAGTGCTGTCCTTTTCGTGGCCCTCGCACCGTTATCGCATGCGGGGTTCATCAGCGGAGATGTCACACTCAACGGGACGTTTTCCAAACTCCCCGATGTCGGCTCGTCATCGATCGTCTCGAACCTGAGTTATATCAACGTCGCTCACTCTGCGAGCGTCGATTTGGATCCGGCCACTGCTGGTTGGTTTGCTTCGGTGGGCTCCTCTGCGGGAGCGCACAACATCAACCTCGATCCCTCACAGCCGATCCACTTCACTTATACCGTGGGTGACTTCACGTTTCTGGCGACCGATGTATCGAACCTCGTTCGGTCGGCGGCTTCTTGCACCGACAGTGCCTGTACCGACGCGTTGACCTTCGACATCACGGGGGTCGTTTCGGGCCCGGGATTCTCGACCACGGCATTCAGTGGAACGTGGTCCGCGGTCGGTAGCTGCGCTGCGCAGGACCATAGATGCATCAGCAACGTTACCGGCAATTGGAGTGTTTTCCTGGATCCTCCAGTTGCCGCTGCGGCAGTGCCCGAGCCCGGAAGTGTTGCCTTGCTCGGCCTTGCGCTTGGCGCCCTCGGATTCGTGTTTCGTCGCCGTAAAGCCTAACGCATTCCGCGGCTTCCAGTGAACGATGGGCCGACCGGCCGCCGGTCGGCCCATCGTCTTGTTGTGCGCACGGATTCGTTTGGTTCCCGCTGTCTTTAGGCAGCATGGGCGGTTGCTACCCACTGACGCGCCCGTAACGTATTAGCGCCCGAAGAGAGCAGGCGCTGATCACGTTTGCTTCACTAGCTTGGAGTCGACACGAGCCTTGTGCACGCCCCTCGTAATGGGCGAACGCGTAGCCGTCAGTCCCTAATCTTGAGACTGCGATCGCTATGCGAGTATCCTCTAGCCAGAGTGCGACCGATGCTTGCGATTAGCGAACGGCTTT
>DASXBW010000093.1:0-1578 GCA_036491495.1 Casimicrobiaceae bacterium | reverse complement strand
ACACAGCACCGCGCCCTCGACCTGCTCGGCCTCACCCCCACCGCGTAGACAGACCGACACTGCCCCCGCAAAAGATATCAATGACTTGTGCTCGAAACCGGGCAAAGTTCGGTCTAGAAGGTGCGTTATCGGTCCTCGTGCGCGAGGACGGGTTCGAATACGACGGCCAGCGCTATCGCTCCCAAATCTCAGCGGCGTCGGCCCGGTCGACCTTTTACTCCGCTATCACCCTGCGGTGCGCTGCACCGTCACCATCGTCTACGTCGCGTAGAGCTTCCCGTCGCGCTCTTCGATGCGGCCAGCCCGCTTGAAGCGGGCGATGGCGGCGCCGACATGGTTCGGGCGAGCTCCCTTGCATGCAGCGGCGATTTCTTGCTGCGTCTTGCCATTTGCCAAAGCAAGCACCTGATCGGCAAGGGTGGATAAAATGCGCTTGCCGCCAGCTGGTTCTTCGGCCCTAGTGCGCTGACGCCTTGGTCGCGGTGCAGCAGCCGCTTTCGTCGCCGTTGTCGGCGTCTTGGCTGCGGCTGTCTTTCTTGCCGGCGTGCCCTTGCTGTAGCGCGCAAGCACCCGCTCAGCCGCCTCCAGTTCGCCGAGCTGGCCAGTGAGCTTCTCGCGCTGCGCATCGACGCGCGCGAGCGCCTCGCCGATCCGCTGCTTCTCCTTGGTGATCTCTTCCAATGTCGACATTCTTTGCCTTTTGAGACAGAGTATAGGCTGATCAGGATCGATCAAGTCCTACTCGGCGTCTATCACTGCGGTACACGCGGTGCAATGGCAGAATGCGGTCATTCGACAGTCTATCGTCTCTAAATGACGTTTCCTCCGCCAGCGGAGCACCAACGGGCTGATTGCCGAATATCACTATAGCGGATCGCGGTTTCGGCTGAGCAATCTCATGCTCAGCTGTAGCCGAACAACGCCACAAGATTATCCGGAAAAGAGTGGCTTTGCGCCGCGACGAGAGCGTGAGTGTGGTCACCGTCGGCACTGGGCCGGCGCAACAGGAGACCCCACCAATGCGCATCTACATCATTGGCAATGACGGAATTACCCTCTGCCGCGAGCGGCCGGCGGCAGTGAATGACGGCGAGATTGTCGTCGCGTCGAACGAGGAACTGCACGCGGCCCGGCTCAGCGGCAAGCGGCTGCTGGCCCTGTGGAACGCTCTGCCCGACGTCGAGAAGCGCAAGAAAGTCGGCGATCGCGACGCGCTGGTCGATGAGCTGTGGTCGGCGGTCGAGGCCCTGCCCGACCCGGACCAACAGTCCGACACGAAGCCCCGATCGAAGCAGGATGCGGTGATCGCGATGCTGCAACGACCCGAGGGCGCGACCGTCGACGAAGTCGCGAGCGCTATGGGCTGGCAGCGGCACACGGTGCGCGGACTCTTTTCAGGAACCCTGAAGAAGAAGCTCGGGCTCACCCTTGCATCAGTCCAAGAAGAACGGGGACGAGTTTACCGCATAGCCGCGCCGGAGCAGGCATGAGCCGCGCAATCCCAGATGCAACGGCTTGCCGGGAGGCGCTCTCGCGCCTCCCCACTCTCGAAATCGGCGAACTGCGTAAGCAGTGGCG
>DASXBW010000092.1:0-23635 GCA_036491495.1 Casimicrobiaceae bacterium | reverse complement strand
TCCATGAGGCTTTTCACTCGCGCTGCAAACGCGGTACGCGCGGACTCGCCGTCCTCGGCGAGGTCGGCGTCGATCTGCTGCGAGATCTCGAGCAGCACCTTGATCAGTAGCGCGACGTCGCTGCGCGTGTTGTTGATGTTGCTCTGGAACAGCACGCTGTTGCGCGAGGTCTTGTTGAGCTGAACGTTGTACTTCGAAGCCAGCAGGTTCTTGAACGACGTGCCGTCATAACCGGCGGAGCCGCACACCAGCGTCATGCGCGTGGGGTCGAGGAAGAACTCGTCCTCGCGCACCGACTTCAGGGCTGTCACCCAGTTGTTGCCTGGTGTGAGGAAATCGCTAAAACCCGAGGCGCGAAACTCGGCCGGAATCATGGCATCGGCACCGAGCACGCGGAAGTACTTCGAGATGATCGGGTGTTCCGCCACCGCGCGGCGGATCGCCAGCGCAATCTCGATCGAGCGCATGACCAGCTCGTAGCCTTCCAGCTCCATCTGACGGCGCGCCACGTCCAGCGACGCGATGATCTGCGCGTTGGGCGAGGTCGACGCGTGAATGAAAACGGCTTCGCGGAACGCCGAGATGTGCTGGTTGTACTCCTCGTCGCGCACCGCCACGATCGAGCCCTGGCGCAGGGCCGACATCGACTTGTGAACCGAGTCGGTCTCGTAGACGCGGATACGCATCTTGCGCGGGTCCGGAACCAAATGCTTCTTCAGCAGGCGCGGGTCTTTCGGATCCAGATCCTCGCCTAGCTCGGCGGCTTGCGCTTTCCACGCCGCCAAGGCCGCGGGAGTGCTGCGCCACTCTTCGAGCGCGGCGGCGGCACCCAGGCCGGTGCGCGGACGCAGGAACGGCGACCAGCGCGCAAAACCGAACCATGCCTCATCCCAGAGGAAGATCAGGTCCGGTTTTATCGCGAGGCACTCCTCCATCACCCGGCGGGTATTGTAGACGTGCCCGTCGAACGTGCAGTTGGTGAGCGTCACCATCTTCACGCGATCGAGCCGACCCTCGGCCTTCAGATCGAGCAGCGCCTTCTTGATGGTACGCAGCGGCACCGCGCCGTACATCGAGTATTCCGTCATCGGGAACGCCTCGACATACAGCGGTTGCGCTCCCGACAGCACCATGCCGTAGTGGTGCGATTTGTGGCAGTTGCGGTCGGCGATCACGATGTCGCCCGGCTTGGTCACCGCCTGGTAGACCATCTTGTTGGACGTCGATGTGCCATTGGTCACGAAGAAGACATGGTCCGCCCCGACGGCTCGCGCGAATTTCTCCTGCGCGATCTTGATGTTGCCGGTCGGCTCGAGCATGCTGTCCAGACCGCCGGCGGTGGAGGAGCTTTCCGCGAGGAACAGGTTCTGCCCGTAGAACTCGCCCATGTCGCGTATCCAGTTCGACTTCATGATCGATTTGCCGCGCGCGATCGGCAAGGCGTGGAAGGTGGCGATCGGGCGAGCGGCATACTTCTTGAGGTTGTCGAAATGCGGCGAGGAGAAGCGATCGCCGACGCCTTCGAGGATGTTGAGATGCACCTCGGTCAGCTCCTCGACTTCGTAGAACACGCGCCGGATCATCGAGGCCGCGGGGTCGCCGGCTATCTTCTCCACCTCCCGATCGGTCAGCAGGTAGATGTCCAGCTCGGGGCGGACGCCCTTGATGAGCCGCGCCAGGGTCACGCCGATATCACGCGGCGCGAGGCTCGCCGTATCCAGTTGGTGATGGACGGTCAGAAAGTCGCGCAACAGCGGCACGTTGTGCTGCGAGGGCACCGGAATGCCGTCATAGATGACCACGGCTTCGATCTTGCCGTTCATGATGATGGCCATCGCGGCATCCTCGAAGCTGCCGACCAGCACCGGCTCGTAGATCATCGGATCCTCGGCGCGCCGCAGGCGTCGCAGCTCGTGGGTGATCTGCGGAAAGTTGGCCCTCGGCGCCGCCGTCACGAACAGGGTTTCGAAGTACGGCCGGCGCGTCTCGCCGCCTCCGGAAACAAGCGGCATGCGGTCCGGCACGCTGCCGCCGCTATCGTCGGTGCTCTCCCATTCGCCGGCGTCATTGCGGTAGCTGCCCGAGAGCAGCGCGCCGCTCAAGCGGCGCACCAATCGCGCGGTCCCGAGCGCGTCATCGTTCGCGATGCGCTCGGCCAGCGTCTTGATCAGGTGGTGCCCGGGAAATGCGAAGAAGTCTTCCAGCGGTCGCACATCCACGAGCGCCGCTTCCACCGCCGCGCGCCCGCCGCCAGGCTTGCCGCCGCGCGCGTCGGCCGCCCAGGCTTGCGCCTTGGCATTCAGCTCGCGCCAGCGATCAAGCCGCGCCGCCGAGCTCGAGAAGAAATGATCCAGGTTTGGTACGCCGGGGGATGTGGGGGCCATGATGTTTTCTCCTGAAGTTAATGCGCACGCGATTTCGTGCGCATTGGTGTCTGCTAGCCGGTTGCGAATTCAAAGCACGACGGAACAAAGCACGACGGAATCTACCTGCGCGGTGTGTGCTGTGCAATAGCGGGACGATCTCGCATTACATTGGTCAGTAAACAAAGACCGCGCGAAGGCCTCATCGTCCGTCCTCCTTGGGAGTGGCTGGCGCATTGGCTCGTGCGGATTCAACGTACGGCGAGATGTATGATTCACCGCGGAGCACCGCTGCGATTGCATTGAGCATGTCCGACCCAATGGCACGTTTGAGCACGAATCCATTTGCGCCTGCACCCATCGCCGCGCGCGCGACGGAAAGCTCGTCGTACATGCTCAGCACGATCAATTTCGAGGCGGGCGAGCTCTCCCGCAACGTCCGCAACAGCTGCAACCAATTGCCGCCCGCGAGGGCGAGATCGACAACGGTCACCGAAGGCTTCAAACGCTCCATTCCGTCGATCAACGACGCTTCGTCGCCCACCATGAAGACTGCGCCAAAAGCCGTTTGCAGAAGCCCGCGCACGCCTTCGACCAACCCATGATGCTTGTCCGCCAATAGCATGCATCTCGTCGACCCATCGCTCATCGTCCGACTCTCATTGATCGGTTTATCTGCTTCCGGCCAGCAAGGAAGATGCTCGCCATGCCGATCAGACTAGTGGGTCGGAGGTATTTCGTGACCTCGCAAACTTACGAGGTTGATACGCGGAAATTACCGGCGAAACCTCATCTCGCGCCCACGCATGGAGCGCAAGCCGAACCACTGGATCCACGGGAAGCCCGCCGATGCGGCGTGCCGCTCAGACCGCGACGATGCCGTTCTTAATGGCGAAATGGATCAGCTCCGCGCTGCCTTGCAGTTTGAGCGAATCCATCATTTGATATTTGTGGTACTCGACGGTTCGCGGTGAAATGTCGAGCTTGGAAGCGATCTCCTTGGTTGAACAGCCCTCCGCGAAGAGTTGGAGAATTTCTCGCTGGCGCGGGGTGAGCAGAGCGACAGGGTCGCTCGGAAGCGTCGGACTGACCTTCAGGTCATGGAAGACTTCGCCGGCAAGCGTTGGCGAAATAAACGTATTGCCGTCGAGCGCGGCACGAACAGCAAGGAAGAGCTCCGCCTGCGCCGAGTGCTTCAACACATACCCACGAGCACCCGCTTCCAGCGCGCGTCGCGCGTACGCAGCATCCTTGTGCATGGTCAGGAAAACTACACGGACCTCCGGATCGTCGCGCTTCAATTGCACGAGCGCGTCGATCCCGTTAAGGTGCGGCATGGTGATGTCGGCGACGATGACATCGGGCCGCATGCGCCGTGCAGTCTCCACCAGCTGCCGGCCGTCCTCCACAACCGCGATCAACTCGAACTCCTCCTCTAGCAGGCGCTTGACGCCTTCAGCAACCATGCGATGGTCATCGGCCAGCAGTACACGCGGGCGACTCATGACGAAGCCACCCCCAGTGGCACCCATGCGGATACTGTCGTTCCTTGCCCGGACTCGCTCTTTATGCCCAAGCGTCCTCCGAGCAGCCTTGCCCGTTCGCCCATGCTCGCACACCCCAAGCTGGGTCGCGATCGAGTCGCCTCGATGTCGAAACCGATGCCATTGTCGCGTACCGCAAGCAACAGCCCGCCATCATTGGGCGCGAGGGTTACCGTTGCGACGCTCGCCTTGGCGTGACGGGCGACGTTGCGTAACGCCTCCTGTGCAATGCGAAAGATGCACAAAGCGACATCACGAGGCAGCGCCTCCGGCACTTGATGCACGTCGACGTCGACTCGGACGGGCTGATGTCGGGAAATCTGCTCGCATTCTGCTTTCAACGCCTCTGCCAATCCCAAGTCGTCGAGGATCGACGGATGAAGTCGATAAGAGAGTGCATGCACGTCTTCGCTCAAGCGCACCAGCTGGCCGTGGACGGATTGCGAAGCGCCGTCATGTGTGTCCAACTCAATCCGTTCGAATCGAGCCGCGTCGATTGCCACACGCGCCAGGCGCTGTGTGACATCATCGTGCAATTCGCGAGCGAGTCTTCGCCGCTCGTCCTCGTGCGCCGTAAGCAACCGCCGGTTCAGCGCGAACGATTCGCGCTCGGCGCGATGGAGACGGGCGCGGTGCACGAGTAGTGCTGAGATTAACGCCGCTTGAAACAAAAACACACCAAAGCTGACCAGAACCGCGAATTTGTGCCCGGCCCAAAGGGAAGGTGGCCGAAACAGCACCACGCTGTCCGCCGGAAGGCGGTTCTCGTCAATGCGCCAGCGCTGCAGTTCTCGCCAATCAAACTGAGAGGGCGCTGGGCCGAGGAACGTCGTCGACGCCTCGCGGCCAGTCTCGCCGCGCAGCATACGGCTTGCAACTTTCGCACCGACGACACCCTGCTCCTTATTGGAAATTAGCGCGCCGCCAACGACGCCCTTCCCCATTTCGTAATCCAAAAAACCGAACATCGGCACGCTGGATGCGGCGTGAAGCTGAGTTATTGCGTAATCCCCCTCGTAGGGTATGCCGGCCGCGTCTGCCAGGAACAAGCCGTACAGCACGACTGTTCCGGGCCGCAAGGCGGCAACTCGCTCGCGGATTTCCGGGAGCGTCAGATTGTTGAGCCAAAGGAACGTAAGATTCTCGAATGGCGCGAATTCACGGTGGAGATCATCGATCCAAATTCGTTCGCCCGGAGAGTCGCCGAAGATCACGGCAACGGTAGTCGTGTCGGGGAGCAGGGCGAGAATATCGTTGAGAAGCCGAGTGGGTGACAATTTGATCCCGACGATGGAATCCCCCGGCCTGAGGTACTGGACTGGCGCGATTCGTTGGTCCATCGAGAGCATCAACAAGGGTACCGAGGGAAATAGCTCCTCACGATGCTTTCCGTAAAAGTGCGAGCCCGGTGGGCCAACCGCGACGACGAGGTCCAGTTTCGTGTCGGCAAAGCGGGAGCGGATTACTTCTATAATGGCTGCTTCATTCCAGCTCACGGGTCGCCCCGACTCCAACGCGAAATCGTAGAACGCCACTTGGCCCGGCCACGCGTCGAGCATGGCGTCGCGGAATGTCGAAGAGGCCAAATCGTAAGGCGACGTAGCGCGCCCGAACGAGTGCAGCATCAGAATTCTTTTCGGCTCCGCTGCATGCGAGCTCAGTGTGGCTAACACAAACAGCAGGAGTCCCACCCGAATAAGGGCCGCGACGACGCGCGAGAAAGGGGCCCGAGTCATTGCGCGAATGGTGATCCTGATCTACGTGCATTGCAAGGGTACCAAGTCGCGCTACGCAGCGCTTTGACTTGCATCTGATCGACGATCGCATTTACCAGCGTTCGGTTTCTCCCTGGCGAGCCTCTATGCGGTCCCGCCGTTGTCCGTCGCCAGCTCGAGAGTGACGTGTATCACGCTGGCGTCACCTGTTGGGAAGCATAAAAGTACAAGGATGTGCCGCGG
Source organism: Casimicrobiaceae bacterium (assembly GCA_036491495.1). GTDB lineage: Bacteria > Pseudomonadota > Gammaproteobacteria > Burkholderiales > Casimicrobiaceae > PALSA-1003. The sequence goes on along the minus strand of DASXBW010000092.1, from coordinate 17,770 downwards.
GAAAAGGTGAAGCTGCCGAAGAGGCAGAAGGCCGGCGACTATCGCGAGCCGGACCATCCGTACAAGTTCGTCCCGGAAAGGCGGTGAGGTCTCGCGTGGCCGCCGCACCAGGGAGCCGCCCATACTGTCACTCGTTGCCGCTCACTTGTCCTCCTCGGTCGGGTCCGGATGTTGATCGGTCGCGCCCACTGGATTTTGTGAGGGCTTCCGCCATTCCGCGACCGCGAAGGTCTTCCAGTTAAAGCGGATTGCGAGCAGACGCAACAACAGCGTCGTGCAAATGCCAGTGGCGGCGGCTTTCTCGACCGGCACGCTGTAGTAGCCGAGCCCGACGAAGAGCACGCAGCCGCCGAGGGCCGCGAGCACGTAGAACTGACCTGGCTTGAACAGAAGCGGCTCCTCCCGTACCAGGATGTCGCGCAGCAGTCCTCCACCCACTGCATTGGTCATCCCGATCAAGACTGCTGCCAACGGCGAATCCCCCGCCGCCAACGCCTTGTCGGCCCCCACGACGGCGTACACCGCCAACGCTATTGCGTCCACATAAGCCACGAGACGCTCGAAACGCTGGGCGGAGCGGTGAAACCATGCGCCGACCGCAACTGCGGCAAGCACCGCGAGCAGGTAAACCGGGTTTTGCATCACCGCCGGCGGCTGAGACAGAAAGACGCTGTCGCGCAGCAGCCCACCACCCACGCCGCTGACGAAGGCGAGGGTGAATGCGCCCACGATATCGTAGCCACGCCTGCTCGCCGCCCATACCCCTGTCATTGCCATCAAGAAGGTGGCGGCGAGCTCGAACTCGATTGGCAGAAACGATGTGCTTGTCATGCCCTGCTCTCACCGTCACGCATGCCCTGAAGCGCGGCGCGGATCTGCTGCAATTCGCTGAGAAGGCCGGCCACCAGTACACGTGTACCGGCGTCGATGTCGGGGTGTGCCGCCCCGATCGGCAATCAGCGTGCGGCTTCCTTATCGGCAGGCTCGAAACTGCCACCAAGCGCGAGGTGCAGATTGACGCGCTGAGCGAGCTGCTCGCTTTGCACCTGCAGCCGCGACGTAAGCGCACCGTACAGCGCTAGCTGCCGCTGCTCGACCACGCGCAAATCGATCTTGCCGACCTTGTATTGGATCTGCGCGAGATCCAGCGCCCGCTGATTGTCCTTGATGTTCTCGACCAGAATCGCGTCGCGGTCGCGCAACGCGACTTCGGCCGACAGCGCGCCCTCGACGTCGTTGAACGCGCGTTGCGCGATTCGAGCGTAGTCGGCGACCGCGAGTTTCTGCTCGGCGGTGCGGATCTCGACTTGCGCGCGCAGCGCACCGCCCTGATACAGCGGCGCGAGCAGATTGCCGCCCAGGCTCCACACCGGATTGCTGTGATCCTTGAGCACGATGAGCTCGCTCGACACGCTGCTGCCGCCCGCGGTCAGGCTGATCTTCGGGAGCTGCGCGGCCTTTGCTTCTTCGACGCGGTCGAACGCTGCGGCAACGCGCCGCTCGGCAGCGATCACGTCGGGACGGCGCTCGAGGAGCTCCGAGGGCATGCCGACCGGTACCGCGGCGGGCATTGTCGCCAACTGCTGCGCGACCGCGACTTCCGCCGCAGGATACCGCCCGACCAGTAACTCGAGCGCCCGCAGCGCCTGGTCGCGCGAATACTCGATCTGCCTCAGCGTGTCTCGATAGGTGCCGAGATTCGCTCGCGCTTCGGCGACTGCTTGCTCGTCGCCGACACCGATGCGGAACCGTTCCTGGGCGACACGGAGCAGCTCGTCGGACGCGCCCAGCACACCCTGCGCGATGGACCGCTGCAACGAAGCTTCGACGGCGAGAAAATAGCTCTTCGCCACAAGCGCGGCGAGTGACTGCCGCGCATACGCATAGTCGGCGTCGGCGGATGCGAACTGGTACTGCGCGGCGGCCTGGCCATAACGAACGCGGCCCCATACATCGAGCTCGAGCGAAGCGTTGAGGAAAATACCTTGCAGGCCGCCGTCGCCGCCGGACTTGGCACCGCCGCGACCAAACACGCTCACCGCAGGGTAAAGCGACGCGCCGGCGACTTTCACATAGCCTTCCGCCTGCTCGACGCGCGCGGCCGCGATTTTGAGATCGGCATTGTGCGCTAGCGCTTCGTCGACCAGCGCCGAGAGCACCGGATCGTTGAATGAGACGAGCCAGCGATCGGCGACGGGCTGCGCGGGCCCGCCCCTGCCTTTCCAATCGGCGGGTACGCTCGTGTGGGGAAGCGCTTCGCGCTGGATGTCGGCTGCAGACGGCGGACCCTTGATGGCGCAGCCGGCGATCGCACCCGCTGCGCCGATCGCCAGCGCCCAGCGACCCACGATCTGAGTGACAGACATCAATGCAGCTTCAGAATGAGGTAATTGGTGATCGAGCTGACGCGGATGAGCACTTTGCGCAGAACGTGAATCGCCTCCACGTGGTTGGTGTAGATCGCCGCATCACCGTTGGCGCCGGCGGCGAGGAACAGTTCGCGATCCTTGTCGGCCACGTTGAGCTTGACCGGGAACCGGCCCGGAACCTGCGGAAAGGCGCCCGTCTGCGGCAGCACGCCCGACTGCGCCACCTGGCCCTGACCCTGCGCCCAGACGATGGAGTCGACGGTCGCCTTGATGATGCGACCGGGTTGGCTGACGAGCGCGATCTCCGCTTCGTTGCCGGGCTCGATCGCATGCAGCTCGTTCTGGGCATATAGGGCGATGACCTGGTACGTCTCCTCGACGAAGCTCATCGCCGGAGCTACCGGGAACGCGGTGACGAACGAGCCCGGCCGCAACTGCACGTTGATCGCGTAGCCGCTGGTCGGCGCGTAGACGGAGGTCTGGTCGAGATCCCACTGCTTGTTCGCGACCGCGACCCTGGCTGCGTCCACCTCCGCTTTCGAAGTGGCGACCTGTGCCCGCGCCCCGGCGACCGACGCTTGTTCGCCGTTCACCTGTCCCGACAGCCTCTGCGTGACCTGCGCCTCGTTGGCCGTCGCGGTGGCGAGCTGGGCGTCGAGCGCGATCACGTTAGCTTCGGCCTGCTCCAGAGCGAACTTGTCTCCGGCGCCCGTCGCCACCAGTTCACGATTCTGTCTGACCCGCATTCGGGCGAGATCGATTTGCGGCTGCAGCGCCGCGACCTGTCCGCTCGCAGATTTGAGCTGCTCGCGCAATTCGCGTGCACCCGCGGACGCATCCGCCAGGCTCGCACCGCTCTGTGCAAATTTTGCCTCCGTCACCGCGAGCTGGGCCTTGGCGATGCTGAGCTCGTTCTGATAGGGCGTCGGGTCGATGCGGAACAACAGCTCGCCCTTCTTGACCAGCCGGTTCGGCTCGACGGGCACCTCGATGACGCGCCCCCTCACCTGCGGAATGATCTGCACGACGTATTTCAGCACCCGCACATCGGACGAGGAGGGTGCGACCACGTTGAGCGTCAGGATCATCGTCCCAAGCGCGACGATCGGGATGATGACGACGGTGACTTGCGAGGTCGTATTCCACGGCAGCCACTTGAACTTGATGAAGATCAGCCAGACGAAGAACGCGTAGATCCCGAGCAGCAGCAGATCCATCAGGCGACTCCTGCCTTCACGCCATCCGTGGGCTCGATCGGCAACGCATCCAGGTCCTCGCGCAGGTTCCTAAGCGTCGCGGGAAGCGTCCCTTTCGCCGCCATCGCATCCAGCTCCTCCCGGAGGTGGACGATTTCCTCATGCAATAGCGCTCCGGATTTCGCCTTCTCTCCCATCGCGAGGTAGTAGTTGTCGTGCTTCTCGGTACCGTAGGCGAGCCGATATCCTACCGGCTTGGTGTAGGCCCACAGCCACGCGATCGGCCACAGCAAGCCGCCGAACACCAGCGACAGCAGGCACAGGGTGTGGATCGCATCCTTCTGCGGATGATGCCGCTTCTCTGCGATCTTCTCGGGCAGGACGTGAACCATCCAGAACAGGACGATGACGACGATGGGAACGACACACACGACGAACCACGCAATGGCGGTCGCTGCCGTGTCGAGCGCCTCGCCGGAGAGGAGCGACGCGGATGCGGGTGCGGCTAAGGCGTACAGCCACACTGCAGCCGCGAGCTGGCTCACGGCATCGCGGGCGTTGGTGAACCTGGACCGAATCATCGCATCTCCTGTCGTAGCGATATCCCGGTAGTCGGCACTACTGCGCCGCTACTTTACAGTCGGCCGAGTAACGCGCGCCGAGCCCCAGGGCCACCAGGGGATGCTCGTGATCACCAGCGGAAAGCGACGCCGATCGCGGGCCCATTGAACTTCAAGCTCTCGATTTTGCTGCCCGACTTGAGGTCGTAGTCGAGATACCTCCATGCTCCCACGATTTCTCCCCACTTGAACGCGTAGCCGATGCCGGCGATTCCCTGCCAGGTGAGATTGGAATCACCGGTTCCGACATCGACGTAATAGGGGACGAACCATTCGCGGTTCGCTCCGAAGTTCCAACGTCCCTTGACGCCGACGATGCCATCCCAGTTGTCGACTTCACTTCGCTGCCGCCCGTCAGTCCGGGACCCATCACCGATCCGACGTTGGCGCTGAATTCCCAGCCAAGATTTTCCTTGACGCTGAGAAGGCGAGCCCCGGCGAAGGCGTCAAAGGCGGCGTCCGGCGTGGCCATGACCCGGTAGTTGCCGGCCAGCGTCCACGCCGTCCCCTTAATGTCCATTGAAGCATTCGCGGTGATGCCGGCCGGAAGCGCACCACCGCCGATCGTGAGGTCACGGGTACCGGACTTCGTTCCGCTGACATCGAGGTACATGACATCGGTAAACGCACCCCAACGGCCCTTCTGCGCCTCCAACGATCCCATGAATGCGAACTTCAGATGGCCGACGATGTCCGCGTCGGCATTGATGATGCTGCCTCCGGCAGGAAACGTCGTCGAACCCCTGATATCCGGGAGATAGGCGTAGATCATCGCCCGGAACTGCCAGTCGTCCGCGGGCACTTGCGCTGCAGCGACGCCGGAGAGGAGCACAGTCATAGCGCAGCCGAACGAGCGGCAAGAATCCACGTCGTTTGGGAATTTCGTCGCATCATTTCGTCGTCTCCTTGGTGAACCACTCAGTCGCTCTCGTCAAACTGTCATTCGTTAGGCGGCTCCTGCCTGTCCGCCATCCGCAGGCTCGATGCGCAGCGCGGCGTTGAGCGTCGCGGGTAGGTGCCTTTGGCCGCGATTGCGTCTCGCGTCATGGCGATACCCGTAAGCCGGCGGCTACGGCGCCGCGACTTCCCTCCAGCCGGCACCGGGGTCGAACGCAGTCATTTTCGCGCTGGTCTCGGCCGAGTTTTTGCCGAGATCCTTCTCGAAGACTTTGCCGTTGTGGCTCACGATAAATGTCATCACGCCGCTTTCGCCATACTGGGCCGGGTACGCGACCATCGCAAAGCCGGCGATCATGCGCCCGTTGATGACATAGCTGTAGGCGCCGCCGGGTGCGCTCTTGCCCTGACGCGTGAGAATGCGGAAGTGATAGCCACGATATGGATCGCCGCTCTGGTGACCCTTGAGATACGCCGCGCTCTCCGCGATCAGAGGCCCGAACGGGCTTGCTTCCTCGCCCTTCGCCGCATCGGCCGGCCAGTACAGGCCATCGTGCTTGCCCGGCGTGCTGCCGAGCCGCTGTGCGTACTGCAGGACCCCGTCGCCTTTGCGGTCGCTCGCGGCGTAGTCCTTCTGCGCATCGAGATACGCGCGCAGTACCTTGATCGCGCTGCGTTCATTGGCCCCGATACGGCGGTTGACGATCTCGTCCTCGCCTTCCTCCGTCGCGAACCGCCAGCGCTCGCCGACGCGAACCAGAGGAATCGGAAGCGGCCACGCCTGATCGCCGATCAGCAGCACGCGCCGGTCCTTCGCGCGTTCCTCGAGGAGTCGATAGGTCTGCATCGCGGCGAGAGCCTTGGCACGGTTCGCCGAGTTGGCCGCCCGGTCCGGGGTAACGATCAGCGTCTTGTGCGTGTCGCCGAAGAGCGCAACGAGCGCCGCGTCGTCATCGGCCTTGAGTGCCGCGAGCAGCGCGTCGACCGCTTCGTCGGGCGTCGCGAACGTCTTTTGCTCCGCGCCTGCAGCAACCACGGGCATCGCGCAAAAGGCGATGAAAGTGAGACGCCGTATCAATTTCAACTTGGCAATAAGGTTCATGGTGTCGATCGCCCGGGTGATTGCAGCAACGATATTCATCTCTTTGTCTCCTAGCGACGGCCGCCGCCACCGCGACCGCCGCCGCCGCCGCCGCGTGCACCGCCACCGCCACCGCCACCGCCACCGCGCGAGCTTGCGCCGGCGCTCGACCGGCCACCGCCCCCGCTCGACATCGAGCTGCGGCTCGAAGCCCCGCGCGAACTGTCGGCACGCGCGCCGCTTCCCGATCCATAGCCGCCGAAGGCGTCTCGACCGCCGCCTGCGCCGCCGCCGGCACCCGGCTGACTGCGCGCACCGCCCTGTCCGACACCACCGCCCGCGGACTGCGCCGACGGACGCGCTCCGGCGCTTGCGGCACCACCGCCAGGACGCGCTCCGGCGCCACCGCCACCGCCGCCCGGTCGCGCGTCGCCGGCACGCGCCGAAGTCTGCGAGGCACGTCCTGCACCGCTTTTCACCTGTCCTGGCTTCTTGTCGGACTTCCATGCCTGGCCGCCACCTTGCGACGGCCTCTGCTGCGCGCGATTGCCGCTGCCGCGGTCGCCCGTGTTGATGTTCGTATTTCGATTGATGTTTATGTCGCCGCCGCCGCCCCAGCCGTAGCGACCGCCGCCCCATGCTGCGCCGATCGCGGCGCCCCAGATCAGCCCCGTCGCTAGCGCCGCGCCGGGCGCATACGGGTAGTAGTACGACGGATACGGCGCAGGATAGTAGCCGTAGACCGGAACGGAGCTGTACGCGACGACCGTCGTCGGGTTGTATTGCGGCACGTAGATCACCTGCGGGTCCGCAGGCTCGATCTTGATGACTTCCTTCTCGACGACGATGACTTGCTTCTCGTCGGTCTTCAAGTTCCCGGCAGACTGGGCCTTGCGGCGAAAGGCCTGCACCGCGTCGAACACCGCAGCCTGGTCGGCGACCACTGCCTCGCCGAGTTCCGCCGTCCAGTCGAGGTCGTTGCTCATCTGCTTGACGACTTCGGGATAGTTGAGCAGCGTCTTCACCGAGTCATCCCAGCTGTCGTCGAGCGGTGCCTTCGGATCCTGTTTTCGCTTCTGCAGGTAGCGGTCGGCCTGCACGATCTGAAGCGGATTGGTCGACGCCGGAAGGATGACTGTCACGAGATCGTCGGGATAGAGCGCGATGGGACCCACGAGTTTTTCGAGCTCCTCGGCCGACGGCGCCTCCGCGGCGTTGCCGGAAGCGGCGGGAGCCTGCGCCACGGCCATCGGCGCGACGATCAGCGCAACGCATGCTGCAAGCGCCCCCAGCCCTGCCAATGCCGGTCGCGCGAAATGCCTACGGTTCGTATCCATGAATGCTGCCTCCAGTAACCGGGCTCGTCTTTCAGTTAATGAGGGGGATTACCCCCGCCATTTCATAGCGGACTACCGCGCGAATCTTGCTCTCGATCTGCAAATAGCGCGCCGCCTGCGTCGCGGGCAGCGCCTTGGTCAGCTTCGCCGCGTAGTCCCTGCGCAGCCTGGCTTCCGCATCGTCGATCGCGATCGCCTCATCGAGAAACTTTTCCGCCGATGCATTCGAGATCGGGCCGGCCTTGTACGCATCCGCGTAGGCGAGCATCGCGTTGCCCAGCCGCTCGTTGATTTTGTTCAAATCGTTCTGGTAGTCATCGTAGATCGGCCAGAAGACCTTCGCCTCGGAGTCGGTCAATTGCATGTTGGCCGCAACGAGGACCTTCTTGTCGGCCTTGAGCTTGTCGCGCAGGATCTGCATGTTCATGTCGGCAGACTTGTCCTGCGCGTATCCCGGCGCACCGACGAATGCGAACGCGGCGATCAGTGACCACAACAACTTTTTCATGTGCTCTTTCGGTATCGATCGAATGGTTAACGGACTGCGCTGCAGCGTTGCAGTTGGTTACTTCACCGTATAGCCGCGCCCCTCGAGGCACGCGGCACGGGCCTTCTGATACGCCTGCTGGCCGGCAGTTTGCTGCTGGCTCGCCTGCTCTCCTTGCTGTTGCGCCTGCGCCGCGTTCTGGCGCCGGCTCTGGCCGCGAGCTGCGACCGCACCCGCCGCCGCGCCTGCACCAGCGTCGCCCATAATTCCTCCGACTACCGCGCCTCGCGCCGCCCCGCGCGCGCCGGCGCCCGGCGTGGTGCCGGTCGCCGTGGTCGGCGGCGCCGCGGCCGCCGTTGACGGCGGTGGGTTGGCGGGGTCGTATTTGGTTTGCTTTACGGCCCACGTATGACACTGCGCTTCGTCCTTCTTCTGCTGCTCCGGCGTTTGGCCCTTGGCCGGGTAGACGAACTGTTGCGCTGACGCGCCGGCTGCAAATATCGCCACGATGACCAGGGCAATGCCCCGCTGTGTACCGTTTCTCACTCGCATTGCTGTCTCCTTATTCCGATGCTCGATCTCGAAGCCTGTTTCAGAATGCGCGCCCGACGCCAACGCGGTTACTTCTTCGCCGCAGGTGTGACCTCGATCGCGACCGCCTCGGTGTATGTAGCTTCGACTTGATCGCCCTTCACGACGCGCTTGAATTGCTCCGGATCGCGGACCTTGAGCTCTACCGTGCGCTGCGGCCCACGAAGCGTAACCGTCTGCGCGGCGGCGTTGACGTCGACCACGTCGGCGACAACCGTGACTTGCCTGCCGACCAACCCTGCTGGGCGCTCACCCGGCTTCGCGCCCGCCATACCCGCCTGTTCGGTCCGTGCGATTGCCATTCCGCCGCCCTTCTTGAGCTCGAGCGTCAACGCTTCGATGTACGCGACATTGACCTGATCGCCGACCTTCATCTGGGCGAAATTCTTCACTTCCGGTCCCGCCGTCACTGTAACTTCCTTGCCCTCCGGCCCCTTCAGCGTAATCGAACGTGTCGCTGGGTCGATTGCGACGATCGCTGCCGTCAGCTTGATGGTCTGCGCGGCGGTGGCGACACCGGGACCCTTTTCGACGACAGGGGTGCCGGTTTGGGCCATGACGGGCAGCGCGAGTGCCGCTGCGATTGTGGATCCGACAAGAAATTGTTTAAGCATTGCAGGCTCCCGTTGCACTATGGATGATGGAATTCGACCACTTTTTGGCCGGCGAGATGCCCGCCATGCTGCCGAGACTAACGCGCCCGAGACACGTAGTGACCTCGAAAACTTACCAGTTGGCCACATGGAATCTACGGGCGCTCATTGGTTGCACGGATCGGCCGGCCGTTGACCGGCTGGGTCGGCCGCGCGTTCATCGGATAGATTTTACCAAATGCCGCGATCTCCTCTCCTGCAATCTTGACCGGGGTCTTCAGGACCATCCACGTCACCTCCTCGCTGCACGGTGGAGTCGTCAAGGAGCCCTGGAATGTATAGTAGCCGCGGCTCTTCGGAAGCAGGTCGGTCACGTCGATGGTAACACTCTGGGCAAGCGCTTCCTTCCCCTTTTCCTTCGGCAGGTTCTTCCAGATCGAATCGATCAGAGCGCTCGCGCCGCCGGCATCGAGCAGCACCGCCACGACCGCCAGCTTGCCGTCGGCGCTCTCGTGCACCAGGTGCGCGACCATCGCATGCGGCTTGCCGTCGACCTTCTCTTCGCTCGGCTTGTGAAAATGGAATTGGACGAGCTCGTAGCGCGCGCCGCCGACTTCAATCGAGCTGCCCGGCGCGTAGTTCACTTGAATCGTGTGACCGTTGTCGATGACCTTGAGCGGCGACGGCTTGTAGTCGAACTTGATGGGAGGAAGGTCTGCGGCTTTGGCGCCCCGGATGTCGATCGGAGACTGATTCTTGCCGAGCTTGCAGGTTGCAAACTCGGAACTCAGTGCTCCCCACTCGGCCGGGCCCCCATGGCCACCGTAGGTCCAGTGCGCGCCTTCGCCCTGAGCGGCGGCGACATAGCCGAGCGCGAAACCAATGCTCAGTGCGACAACTGCCTTGGAAACGTTCATTTCATTGCTCCTTATGGGTCATTGGCCTTTGTGCGGACGGCCTAAGTGGCGATCCGGTGGCGCCGCGCCGCCCTTGTTAAAACGCCCGAAACACCAAGTCGTTTACTTTGCGCCTCTTTCGTGCGACCGGACATCTGCTTTCCTATCCACCGTGAAGCGATTTTATCGAGCGCGCTACTGAGCGCCAGCCTCGGCTGCTGTCCCTGCACGCGGCGGGTCGGCCACGATTCCGGCCCCGACGTCCTTGAGCAGACGCTGGAATTCCGGCGACGCCACGATGATGGTCCCTGCCGCCGCGGGCAGACGATCGACGGCCTCGGCGGGCAAGACAAACGACGTGGGCTGTTGATTCAGGTACTCCAGCTCCGCCTTGTCCTTCAGCGCGGGGAACGACACGTCGATGGCATAGATCTCGGCGTCCGGGACGCGTAGCGCGGCGGCTACCTGAGGGTCCTTGTTGGCCGCATAAGCCTCGGAGTTGCGGATCCGGCGCATGGCCTGCCACAGCGCCGCCGTGTCCCTCAGCAGTTCGACCGACTCGTAGGAGAAGGCGTCGATCGGAGTGCCCGCCGCCTTGAGCAGAATGTCCACGGTGCCGGGCGGGGTCTCCGACTCGTCCCAGTTGGTCGGCGGCGACGACAGCGAGTTGACGATGAAGACAATGATCCTCTTGGCGCTGTCGAGCGGCGTCGGCCGACCGATTGCGTGCAAGGACTCGAGTATTTCCAGCGAATCCAGAACGCTGCGCATACCCACGTTGTCCGACACGCCGCCGTCGACGAGGTGGAGGTAGGGCCGATGAACGCTGTCGGTGAAGGATTGCTCCGCCTTGATCGAGCGTAGCGCCCGTGCGGCGGGTCGCGGCGGCTCCGCCGACTCGAGGAACGGCTTCGCCCAACCGGGCGGGGTGTAGTTGCACGTACCACCATAATTCTTGATCGTGATCGACGAGAGCACCACCGGCACCGCCGACGACGCCGCGGCGGCGCGCGACAGCGCCATCGCATTGAGGTCCGAGCAGATGAGGTCAAATGTGCGCTGGCTGAAGACGAAACGCGAGCCCGTCGAGATATCGGTGGCCGACGCGAGAATCAGCGGCCCGGTGCCGCGGTCGAGGTCGCCGAAGGTAGCGCCGTGGAACAGGATTTCATCGTACAACTGGGCCGCCAGTTCGGAACGCCCCCATCCGGTCGACCCCAGCTTCCCCCAGTTGGCCGGACTCAATGTGCGCGAGATAATCTCGCCCTGCACATTGCGTTTCAAGAAGCCCTGCTCGTACTCGGTGAACAGTTTGTCGCCGTACAGCCCGTACGCCAGAGCCGTGAAGCTGCCCCCCGAGACGCCGGTGATGACGTCGACTTCATCGAGCAGGCGGCCCCTGTTGCCCTTAGGTCCGATCAGCTCCGTACGCCGCAGGAATTCCAGCACGCCATACGAAAAGGCGGCGGCGCGCGTGCCACCGCCCGAGAAGGCGAGGATGACGAGGTTGTCCTTGTTCTTGACTTGCGCCTGGCGCACCTCGAAACGGTAACCGGTACTCGGATCGGCCTGAGTGATCGGCGGGTTGACCGGACGGGTGGCGCAACCGCCGAGCAGGAGCACCACCGCAAGTACCGGGAATAAGGGCTTACACAATCCTGTTGTGGCTTCGCCGAGATGGTTCATGCGGAGATACCCTATTGCAAAAATCATGTTTCCTTGGCGCCGCGAGCTAACGGTGGAATTCAGAACGTGACCCCGATCTCAAAGGATGATCGCGACGAGATCGTCGGGATAGCGGGCAATGGGGCCGACGAGCTTTTCGAGCTCGGCGGGCGACGGCGCATGCGCGGCGTTGCCCGAAGCCGCCGGCGCCTATGCCTCCGCCGCCAGCTCTAGCGGATGGTCGCGCGAATCTTGCTCTCGATCTGCAGATACCGCGCCACGAGTTTTCCCTTGATTGAAGGTACTTTGAATTCGCGACCGGAGCGTCGCCTTCGCCTACTTCACGGTATAGCCGCGCCCTTCGAGGCACGCCGAGCGCGCTTTCTGATACGCACCCATGGCCGCCTGCTGCGCGTGCCGGCGTCGATCGGAGTCACGACCAAGCCACCTTGAGCGGTACCCATGCCGATACGGTCGTTCCCTGCCCCGACGTGCTCTCGACGTATAAGGTTCCTCCGAGCAGTCTTACCCTTTCGTCCATGCCCGCGTGCCCGAGGCTGTGCCGCGATTGGGCTGCATCGATATCGAATCCGATCCCGTTGTCTCTCACCACAAGCAACAGACCGCCTTCCTTGAATGCGAGGCTCACCGTGGCAACACTCGCCCTGGCGTGGCGCGCGACGTTTCGCAACGCCTCCTGCGCAACCCGAAAGATGCACAGAGCGACATCATGCGGCAACCCGTCGGGTACCTGCTGAACTTCCACCTGGACCTGGACGGGCTCGCGTCTCGAAACATGGTCGCATTCTGCTTTCAACGCTTCGGCCAAGCCCAGATCGTCGAGGATCGACGGATGGAGACGATAGGAAAGAGCATGCACATCTTCGCTCAAGCGCACCAGCTCGCTGTGCAGGGACCGCGGTGCGTCGCCTTGTGCGTATAACCCAATGGGTTCGAATCGAGCCGCGTCGATTGCAACGCGCGCCAATCGCTGGGTAATATCGTCATGCAATTCGCGGGCGAGTCTTCGTCGCTCATCCTCGTGTGCCGAGAGCAAGCGCCAGCTCAGCTTCCGGCTCGTCTCTTCCGCCTGCTTGCGCTCATCCACAATCGCAGCCAGAATCAGCATTGTCGAGGCGATGAAAATCAGGAACATTTGCAGTTCAAGCGCATTCTCGGCTGCCGAGCGCGTGCCCAATGGGCCAATGCCGTTGCCCGCGCCGAAGATGGCCAGGAAGGCGACGATCGTAAGCGAAGTGCTTGCCCCCGCTGGCCCAAAGCGCAATCCGGCCCAAAGTAGTAACGGCAGCGGTACATATAGGAGTGCTGGCGAGTTGGTCGTGGCGATCGGGGCGTCGAACACCAGAGCGCCGATCGCCAACAGCCCGACGAAGAGAACACCCGCTTCCACAGATCGCCGCCAGCCTGCTGCGCGCAGCGATGCACCGACGCCAGAGGCACATGTCACGATCATCGGAACCAGCGTCAGGGTCGTCGTAATGTTGGAAAAAAGACGCGTGGTCCAAAGCTGCCAGAATGTACTTTTCCCCCAACCGTTGAGCACGACAAGGGCGCTATCGAGGAACGACGAGAGGAATGCAGCCAGAGATGCTGCGAAGATGAAGACAGTGACGTCGCGAACTCTGCCGAAACTGAGCGGCCCACGCGTTAATAGACGCACGCTTAGCGCGCCGATCAGCGCCTCACTCGCGTTGCTTACGAACCAGCTAACCACCATCGAAACCGGGACGCCAACTTGCAGCTCCGCGAGCAAATGTGCGGGAAGCGCGGCCGCAATGACGACCCACCACATGTTTGCCGGGACCAGCAGCAACGCCGCGAACAGAATCGAGTTCGGTGGCCACAGGACCGATATCGGATTGGGCAAGAAAGTGAGCGCGAATCCGACTTTCGCTCCGACGTAATAGCCGCCGAAGACCCAAATCGCCGTGATCGTTGCCTTTGCGCGAGAATAGGCCGGCGGCGAATCCGCCGTCACCATCGCATTCCCAATACTCCCCGAATTGAGCATCGGGATTGAATCCCTTCCCACGTTAGCGCGAACTGTGCATCTGACTCCAGCGTCGCCGAGAAGCGCTGGAGGGCCTCGTCGGTATTTATCCTGGGCGAGGCACCCCTTCCGACGTATCGGCAAACCCGAGAAACAGCTTACAACAGAACCCTGATTTTGTGTATTACAGTATTTGCGCGTTTGGCCGTTCCATCCGTCCTGCCGGCAGCGGTTAATCGGCTTTAAGCGGAGACATCCTATGAACATGGCAGATTATCTGGAAGTCAAGGCAGGCATAGGCGAATTTCGGCCCCGCGGCAAGTCCACTCTTGTTGAAGCGGTCGACCTCATCGCGAAGGCCGTCGCCTTCTGCCGGGATCGGCGCATCAATAAACTGCTGGTCGTCACGACGGGGCTCGTCGGAGTTTCGATCCCGACTCTCATTGACCGTTTTTTGATGGTCGAAGAGTGGGCGCGAGAATCGAAGGGCATCGTGGTCGCAGCGCTGGTCGCAAGTCCCGAATACATTCACCCCCAAAAGTTCGGAGTAAAAGTCGCGGAGCACTTTGGCTTGGTGGCCGACATCTTCACTTCGGAGTCAGATGCCCTGAGGTGGCTGTCGAATTACGATCCGCCGGGTTAATCTCCGCAGGCGAAGGTTTCGACAGTCGATCTCTCCCGCTGCGCCGCGGCCGCCCAACGCTTACCTGACGAGATCGACCCAATCAGCCCCCAGGAAGGGGTCTGTCAAATCGCGAGCGGTCGCCTTCTGCATGACGTCATCCTGTTTCTGACGGTACGCACTTCCCTGTTTCGCTGCCTCCCGCGCAGCCAGCTTGCTGTCCGGGTGGAGCTGGTGATACGCCTCATATTCCTTCGGGCCACCGATGTAGATCTGGTTATTGGCCGCATCGGGGTAGATGAAAAACTTCTTGCCAGTGCGCTGCATCGGCCTGATCTGGCCGCGGGGAAGGTGCTGTACCCACTCCTTCTGAACCGATGTCGTCGCGACGAGCACCTTGAAGCCAGAGGCCAACAGCTCGCTTTCGTCTACCTTTGGCGAGGCCGCGGCAGCACCGCCTGCAACGAACGTAGAAACTGCCAATGCGCTCAGTATCATGAGCAAATTCGTCCGGCGAGAGATCAAAAAAAGCTTCATCTAATTTGATCCTTTGGTGATCGCGTTGAACTGCTGCGCGTGACCATGCTAACAGGCAGCGGCGGTGGTCGTGCTGAGCTTGATTGCCGGGAGCGCCACAGCGCAGCACATCGTTCAGCTGGAGGACCACGTATACCCGGGCCAGCGCAAGGCGGGCATCCCGGCATACTAACATTCGTAATCAGTAGGTCGATGGTTCGACTCCACTCAACAGCAGCGTCGCGCCGTTGCCTTCGCCGATAGCGTTCACCAATTTTGGAGACAATTCCGGCAATTTCGTTACAATCCCATACGAAGAATGAACAAGCACAAGAGTGAACAAGCAACTTCAAAATTCGCACCACGCCCGCACTAACGCGAAGCTGCGTGTCGTGCAAGTACACCTCGACGAGCTGCTGGCGCTTGGTGCCTGGCGAGGAGATAACCATGAACACGCGCGTCAGGCATCGTTTCTCTATCACCTGTTAGGAACCCGCGACGCTCTCCTAGTAGGAGAAACGAATCATTACTACGCTGTCGGATTGTCGGATGAAAATATTGCCATGAGGCAATGGTGTGCCGCGCCTAGAAAGGAAACAAATAGCGAGCGCCGAAATCGAAAAGTTAGATGCGATGGATGGAGAAGACACCATGCGCACAACGAGCCGTATCCCATCAATCGTAATAGTTGTACTCTTGGCTCTGATTTCCGGCTGCGCGAGCCTGCCCTCGCTCGAGGGCCGGACGACAACGACCGCGTTGGTCGATACAGCGGGAACTATGCTCGGCCGCGCCCTTGTTGCGGATGTCGCCGCGAATCCCGGCAAGACGGGAATATATCTGCTATCGGACCCGCGCGATGCATTCGCAGCCCGCTCGCTGTTCGCGGACGCCGCAGAAAAATCGCTCGATGCCCAGTACTTCACGTGGCATGGGGACGAAGCCGGCTATCAGCTTTTCCAAAGTCTCTGGCAGGCGGCCGAGCGAGGCGTGCGTGTGCGCCTGTTGCTCGACGACTTCTATACGGCCGGGCTCGATCCTCTGATCGCCGCGCTCGATGGACATCGGAACGTCGAAGTGCGCCTCTACAATCCGCTCGTCCAACGCACTGCCCGCATGCTCAATCTCGCGACCGACTTCACCCGCGTGAACCGACGCATGCACAACAAGTCGTTCACCGTGGACAACCAGGTGAGCATCGTCGGCGGACGCAACATCGGCAACGAGTACTTCGGCGCGGCAGCGGACTCGCGTTCGCCGATCTCGACGTGATTGCGGTGGGCGCGGCGGTGAGCGACGTGTCGAAGCAGTTCGACCTGTACTGGAACAGTCCGTCCGCGTATCCGTCGGCGAAGCTCGTGCGCGTGGCGCCGGCGGACAGCGTTACCAAACTCGAGACGATGTCCGCCGCGACGCGTGCCGATGCCGACTCGGTCGCATATCTCGAGGCGGCGCGCGCGTCACCCATCGTGCGCAACTTACTCGGCCATAAGCTCGATTTAGAATGGGTAAGGACTCGACTCCTCTACGACGACCCGGCGAAAACGCTCGACACCAACGCCGGAACCGACGTACTTCTTTTTCCCGAGTTGGTGCGCGCAGCCGGCCCTGCTGAGAAGTCCTTCGACCTCGTCACACCCTACTTTGTCCCGGAGAAGCCGGAACCGCAGCGTTGGCGGCGCTGGCCAGCCGAGGCGTCAAGGTGCGCATCCTCACCAATTCCCTGGCGTCGAACGATGTCAAGGCGGTTCACGCGGGCTACGCACAGCGCCGCGCGGACCTGCTCCGTGCTGGGGTCACGCTCTACGAGCTTAAGCCGACGGTAGCGCAACCATCGCATGAACACGACGTGCCATGGTTCGGATCGGGCTCGTCATCGGCCCTCCACGCGAAAACCTTCGCGGTGGACCGCAGCCGCGGATTCGTGGGCTCGTTCAACTTCACTCCGCGCTCGGAGCTGCTGAACACCGAGATGGGACTCGTGATCGACAGTCGGACGCTGGCGGAGCAGCTCGCCGACAGTTTTGACACCGTCGTACCGCTGGTTGCGTACGAGGTCAGGCTCGCGTCGGATGATCGGACATTGTATTGGATCGAGAGGACTGCTTCGGGCGACGTTCGTTACGATACCGAGCCTGGAACGAGCTGGTTCCTGCGCTCGCGCGTCGACATGCTAAGGATTCTCCCGATCGAATGGTTGCTCTGATTCGCCCCGGGCGTCCCGCGTCCTGCTAGCGCAAAACGGGCGCCGCCCCTTGCGAGCATGCGGGCGTGACTCTCGCGTGTCATCTCAAGCGAAGAACTCGACCACGCCCGTTTCTAGGTTGTACATCGCTCCCGCAATCTTGATCGCACCGGACGTTTCGAGCTCCGCCAGCACGGGACTGCCGCGATGAATGTCGATCATTGTCAATTCGACGTTCTTACGCGCCACAGCGTCGACAAAACCATAATTCTTGGCGGAACGTTCGCCCTGATATTGGGTTTGCTCCACGGCGGGACGTATCTTGGCGAGCAATCCCGTGAGGTTTCCGAGTTGCACATTGTCGATCGCACCTTGATCGCACCGCACGCCGTGTGCCCCATGACCAACACGACCTTCGCACCGGCTGCCTTGCATGCGAATTCCATACTTCCGAGGATGTCGTCGTTGGCGACGTTGCCGGCCACGCGCGCATTGAAGGTGTCGCCGATCCCCAAGTCCATGATCGTTTCGGCGGGCGCGCGGGAGTCGATGCAACTTAGAACTTATCCGTAAATAATGTTGATCTTTGCAGGCACGTGCCGGAAGCTAATGATGGCGGCGGCGAGCATAGTCAACGCCAAGTAAGAACGATGCATCTTTTCGTAGCGAACGAGCAGTTTGCGGAAACGCGTGAACCACGAGTG
>DASXBW010000091.1:0-2067 GCA_036491495.1 Casimicrobiaceae bacterium | reverse complement strand
ATCGGCGCTGAGATCATCGGGCCGTCCAGCGCGGGCAGTGAGTCTCCGGCGCGCGACGCCGAAGTGCTCGACATGCTGGCGACGTTGCTCGACGAGCTTGGCCTGCGCGGCTGGACGCTGCAACTGAACTCCGTGGGATGTGCCGACGATCGCGCGCGCTACAACCAGGCGCTGCGCGACGCGCTGAAGCCGGTCATCCACCTGATGTGCCCTGATTGCCAGCGGCGCGCGGAGACCAATCCGCTGCGTGTGCTTGACTGCAAGGTTCCGGAAGACCAGCCGATCATCGAGAAGCTGCCGAAGATCAGCAACTACCTCGACGAGGCTTGCCGCGAGAACTTCGCCACGGTGCGCGCGATGCTTGACGCGGTTGGTGTGCCGTACATTATCAACGAGCGCATGGTGCGCGGGCTGGATTACTACACGCGCACGACCTTCGAGTTCACTCACGGCGATCTCGGCGCTCAGAGCGCGGTACTGGGCGGCGGCCGTTATGACGGATTGTCCGAGTCGCTCGACGGGCCAAAAGCGCCGGGCATAGGGTTTGCGATCGGCGAAGACCGGTTGATTCTCGCACTGCAGGCCGAGGGCGTTAGCGCAGACGCGAGGCTCGACGCGTACATTGCTCCTTTGGGCGCTGGAATGAATCCGCACGCGCTGAAACTGGCGCGTGAGCTGCGTCGCGCCGGAGTCAGTGCCGACCTGGGCGATGAGAGTTTCCGGCTGAAGAAGTCTTTCGAGGCCGCGGAAAAAGCGGGCGCTCGCTACATCGTCATCGTCGGCGAGAACGAGGCGAAGTCCGGCGAGTTCGCGGTGAAAGAGCTGGCCAGCGGCACGCAGACAACGGTTCCGCGTGCCGAATTGGTGGCGCACCTTACGCGAACCAATTAACCTAACAATATGCTCGATTTTCTTGGTGATTTGAAACGCACTCATATGTGCGGCGCGCTTCGTGCCTCCGATGCTGGGTCGCAGGTCGTTCTGATGGGCTGGGTGAACCGCCGCCGCGACCTCGGCAACCTTATCTTTCTTGACCTGCGCGACCGCACCGGAATTACGCAGGTGGTCATCACGGCCGATGCCGGCGCCGAGCTGCACAAAAAGACCGAATCGCTGCGCTCGGAGTTCGTCATCGCGGTCGTCGGTCGCGTGAAGCTGCGCGACGCCAATACCATCAACAAGAACATTCCCACCGGCGAAATTGAAGTCGTCGCCGACGAGCTGCGCCTGCTCAACGACTGCAAGCCGCTGCCTTTTTCTCCCGCCGAGTCTGACATTGCCAACGAAGAGGTGCGCCTGAAGTACCGCTACCTCGATCTGCGGCGGCCGGAGATGCAGTACAACATTCAGCTTCGCCATAACGTGTCGATCGCCATTCGCGACTATCTGAACTCGCAGGGCTTCTACGAAATCGAGACGCCATTCATGACGCGCTCCACGCCCGAGGGCGCGCGCGACTACCTCGTTCCCAGCCGCGTGCATCCTGGCGAGTTCTACGCGCTGCCGCAATCGCCGCAACTGTTCAAGCAAATTCTCATGATCTCGGGGTTCGACAAATATTTCCAGATCGTGCGCTGCTTCCGCGACGAGGATTTGCGCGCCGACCGTCAGCCCGAATTCACCCAGATCGATCTGGAGATCAGCTTCGCGCGGCCGGAAATGGTGTTCGCCACCGTCGAAGGATTTCTTACGGCAGCGCTGAAGACTGTGGGCGTCGATCTGCAAACACCATTCCCGCGGATTAGCTATGACGATGCCATTCGCCAGTACGGTATCGACAAGCCCGACATGCGGCTGCCGGCGATGGCCGATGTGCGAGCGGCATTTGCGCCTGACAACCTCGCGACGCTCAACGTCGATCCTGAACTGCCCGTCGTCGCCATCGTCACGCCGAAAGTCGGCGAGTTGTCGCGCAAGGAGCGCGACGACCTGAAGCTGCTGTTTGGCGACCGCAAAGATGCCAAGGTCTTTGAGGACATCAAGCGCCTGGAGAAGTCGTTCCCTGAAGCCGCGGCGAAGATTCGCGAAATCGCCAAGCCCAACGCCGACGACCTCATCGTGATCGTC
>DASXBW010000090.1:0-6828 GCA_036491495.1 Casimicrobiaceae bacterium | reverse complement strand
GGAATTCGGGAAGCGCATTCGCGCCATAGTCCGGAATAACCCGGGCAAGCGTCAGTCGCGATCGATCGCCGTTGGGCGTGACCGCGACGCGAAAATAAAACATGCCGCCGCCGGCGCGCCCGGGCAGCGCCGCCGCAAATGAAAGCGAATCGGTCCCGCCGGCGAAATACAGCGGCTGATCGACCACCTTGTGAAATCGCAGCGGATGCTGCGCCGAGAGGGTCTGCCGCAGCATTTCCTCGGTCAGGCGCATATCGGTTGTCTGCTCGGCCTTTTGCTCGCCGCGATCCCAGCTATTGGCCGACAGCGACAAGGAGCCGTAGAGAAGCGCGGAAATCAGGCCGAGAAGCGCAAGCGCAATCAATAGCTCGAGGAGGGTGAAGCCGAGCGCAGGAGGAGGCGCGAAGCGCGCGACCCGGAGCGAGGCTTCGGAGACCGAGGACGCGAGAATGCTCGCTCGCGCTCCGGCGCAGGAGGTCGAGCCGAGCGACGGAAGACGCTCGAAGCGCGCGACGGCGCGGTTAGTGGGCACGCTCTATTCCTTGACCGCGATGCGCACGGTGGAAAGCGCGACCGAACGCTCGTTCCCGGGAGCACCCGGCCAGGTCACGGTCACGGCGAGCTTCCATAAGCGCACCGCCATGGCGGTCGCCGCGTTGTCGAGGTCCGGTGTCGAGCCCGGGGGCGTGTATTGCGCGATCACCGCGGTCCACGCATAGCGGCCGTCGTCAGAGTTGCCCTGCAGCGTGCTTTCCTTCAGCGGTGCTTCGACGCTGACCGCGGCGAGCCTGCTTTCTGCATAAAGCGTCGCCCGACTGTATTCGTCGGCTAGCGTGGCGTTGCCCAACGCGCCCGAAAACAAGCGGAACAGCGCCGTCCCGACGAGCGCAAGAATAACGAATGCCGCCAGCACCTCCAGCAACGAGAAACCGCGCTGCTTCATGCTCATTCGAGGATTGCGATCCGGCCGGTCAGCCAGTCGACGTCGACGTCGTACTTGCGCTCGCCCGCGGCCAGCGTTATGCGCCCGCCATTCGAGCCGCCATCGGGGAAAAAACGGATGGCCCCGACTTTATCGCTCAAGAGGTCGCGCTGCGCGGTGTAGAGCTTGAGGTCGATCTTTGCTGGCAGGCGATGCGAGTTCTCGTCCGGCGTCACTCGAAACGTGCGCGCCTCGAGGTTGAGCTCGAGCAGCGATTCGGCGCGCTGCGATATGGCCCGGTCCCGGGCCAGCCGCAACCCGGCTGCGACCTCGCGTGCCGCGCTCTTCAGGTCAGTACCGGAGACCCCACCGCTGAACATCGGCAGCACCATCGCCGCGATCAGCGCCATCAGCGTGAGCACGATCAACAACTCGAGCAGCGTGACGCCACGATGCGGGCCAGGCATCGCTCGCAGCGGCGTCATTCCCAGCTCGTGATGTCCTTGTTTATTCCCTCGCCGCCTTCCTTGCCGTCGGCGCCGTAGGACCACAGGTCGTAGGCGCCGTGTTGGCCGGGCGACGCGTACTTGTACTCGTTGGTCCACGGGTCCTTCGGCAAGGTGTTCTTTTTCCAATAAGGACCGTTCCAATTGGGAACGCCGCTGGGTGCCGTGATCAGCGCCTGCAATCCCTCCTGCGTGGTTGGATAGCGTCCGACCTCGAGCCTGAACAAGTCCAGCGTCTGACCGATCTGCTCGATCTCGATCTTGGCCGCCTTTGCCTTGGCCTTTTCTCCCTGACCCAGGTAGTTGCCGCCGACGATGCCCATGACGATGCCGATCAAGGTCAGGACGACCAGAATTTCGATCAGGGTCATGCCACGAATCCCTGCGATGCTACTGGAGTCGGATCGTCGCCCGACGAGCCGCTGCGAATAATTCTGCATGATCACACTCTCCCCCGGCCATGAAAGGCCGGATCGTTTAGATGGCTCATCAGGCGACAAGTTCGCTCATTCCCATGACCCCGAGGAGAATCGAGAACACGATCCCGCCGATAAGCACCGCGAGCCCGAGTATCAACGCCGGCTCGAGCACCGCGAGAAAGCGCTTCACCGCGATCTGCACTTCGCGGTCGTAGACCTCGGCGACGCGGTTGAGCATCTCCTCGAGGCGACCGGATTCTTCGCCGACCAGAATCAGCTGCGTCGCAAGCCTCGGATAAACCCCCGTCTCGGCGAGCGGCTTTCCGAAGCCCTTGCCTTCGCGCAGGCGGGTGACTACGCCATCGAGCGCCTGCGCGAGCACTGAGTTGGTCATCGTTTCCTTGGTGATCGCCAGACCGGCGAGCAGCGTCACGCCGTTGCCCAGCAAGGTCGCGAGCGTTCGCGCAAAGCGAGCGACTTCGACCTTGGCCAGCAAGTCGCCAAGCAGCGGCGCGCGCAGCAGGCGGCCGTCCCAGCGAAACCGCACCTCAGGCAAGCGCAAGCGCCGGCGCGTGAACCATACCAGCACAAAGATAATGATCAGCAGCAGCCACCAATACTTGCGCAAGCCCGTTCCGAGAAAGATCACGATCTCGGTCGGCAGCGGAAGCGCTTTGCCTGCCTGTGCAAACGTCTGCTGAAACTGTGGCACGACAAAACCCAGCAACACCATCACCGAGGTCACCGCGACGGCGATAAGGATGGTCGGATAGATCAGCGCCGACTTGACGCTGTCGCGCAGCTCCTTGTTGCGCTCCATCGTTTCGGCGAGACGCGTCAGCACCACGCCCAGCGCGCCACCCGCCTCGCCGGCACGAACGATGTTCACATAAAAGCGC
The DNA here is from genome assembly GCA_036491495.1 of Casimicrobiaceae bacterium. Taxonomy (GTDB): domain Bacteria; phylum Pseudomonadota; class Gammaproteobacteria; order Burkholderiales; family Casimicrobiaceae; genus PALSA-1003. The sequence goes on along the minus strand of DASXBW010000090.1, from coordinate 4,082 downwards.
GAGAACACCGCGCGATGCATGTCGATCGCCTGCGACAAGGACTTGCCGCCTCGCACCTCGTCACGAACGGTCTGCAGAAGCTGCGCCACCGGGACGGTCGGCGCAAGGCCGATCAGAATTTCCATCGCGCGGTCGAGAGGGAGTCCGGCGCGAAGGAGTGTTGCCAGCTCGCGCGTGATTCCCAGCACCTGGTCGCGCGTAACGGTGCGCGACTCGAACCAGCGCGAGCGACGCAAGGCCGGTCCTGCCGCGCTCATCGTCTTGCCGGCAAGCGCCGCCTCGACGTTCATCGGCATCAGACCCTGATCGCGCAGACGATCGACGATCTCGGCTTCGTTCGCCGCCTCGAGCTCGCCGGCGGCGACGTCGCCCGCGGCGTTCACCGCGCGGTATCGGAAAAGCGCCATCCTCGCGCGCCGGCTCTAGTTCTCGCGCGTGACGCGAAGAACTTCCTCGAAGGTGGTGACCCCGTTCATTGCCTTGCGCATGCCGTCCTCGTACATCGTCACCATGCCTTCCTTGATCGCCTCGGCGCGGAGCTCGTTCGACGTCGCGTGGCGCATGACCTGAGTGCGCAAGTGATCGCTCATCGGCAGCATTTCCATGATGCTCACCCGTCCGATAAACCCCGTCTGCCCGCACTCCTTGCAGCCCTTGGCGTGGTAGAGCGTCACATCGGACTTGGTTGAGAATTTGCGCAGGCCGAGCTCATCGACGACTTCCGGCAGGGCGGTGTACGTCTCCTTGCAGGCGGGACAGAGCGTGCGCACCAACCGCTGTGCCAGGATGCCGATCACCGTCGAGGTGAGCAGATAATCCTCCACGCCCATGTCCAGCAAACGGTTGACGGTGCTGGCGGCATCGTTGGTGTGCACGGTCGACAGCACCAAGTGGCCGGTCAGCGCCGACTGGACGGCGATCTGCGCGGTCTCCAGATCGCGAATCTCACCAATCATGATCACGTCCGGGTCCTGGCGGACGATGGAGCGCAGCGCGTTGGCGAAGGTGAGATCGATCTGCGGCTTGACCTGGATCTGGTTGATGCCCGGCATCTGATACTCGACCGGGTCCTCGACGATGAGAATCTTGACGTCGGGCTTGTTCAGGCGGTCGAGCGCGGTGTAGAGCGTCGTCGTCTTACCGCTGCCCGTCGGCCCGGTAACGAGAAGAATGCCGTGAGGCTCCATCAGCACGTCGAGAAATCCCTTGAGGGTGTCGTCCTCGAAACCGAGCCGCTTGAAGTCGAGCGCCACGCCGCCCTTGTCGAGGATCCGCATCACCACCGACTCACCGTGCATGGTCGGCACCGTGGACACGCGCAGGTCGATTTCCTTGCCCTGCACGCGCAAGCGGATGCGGCCGTCCTGCGGCAGCCTCCGCTCGGCGATATCGAGCATGGCCATGATCTTGATCCGCGAGATCACCGCCGCCGACAAGCGGCGCGGCGGCGATTCGACTTCATGCAGCACGCCGTCGATGCGATAGCGCACGATGAGCCTGTTTTCGAACGGCTCGAAGTGAATGTCGGAAGCGCGCATTTCCAGCGCGTTGGTAATGATCAGGGACACCAGGCGGATCACCGGCGCTTCCGAGGCCAGATCCTTGAGCTGCTGGACGTCGGCGTCGAATCCTATATCGTCGCGCTGCTCGACGTCGCCAAGTATCTGTCCGAGCGCGGACTTGCCGGCACCGTAGAGCCTCTCCAGAGCCGCGTCGAGCTCGTTGGGAATCGCCACCAGCGGCCTCACTTTTCGGCCGGTGACCATTTCGAACGCGTTCATGGTGTAGGTGTCGGTTGGATCGGCCATCGCCAACGCGAGCTCGTGCTCGTCTTCGGTCAGCGGCAGCGCGTGCGAGTCGCGAAGGAAGCGCGCGGACACGCGCTCCTCGAGTATGGGCAGCTCGGGATAACCGGCAGCCTCGATAAGCGGCAGACCGAGCTGCAGTGCAAGCGCCTCGGAAACGTCGCGTTGCGCAACCACACCGAGCGATACGAGCAAAACGCCCAGCTTTTCGCCCGACTCCTGCTGCAATCGCAGCGCACGTTCCAATCCCCCGGCATCGAGCTTGCCGCGCTCGATCAGGATTTCGCCGAGTCGTTTGCGTACTGCTGCGTCCACGTAATCCGCTGCGCAAAATTTGATCAGATGATAATAGCATAATGAACAGGGTCGATTTGCTGCCGAGCCGCATGTAACAAGGCGTTGCGGCCGACGGTTCGATCAAAACTGTCGCCGTCGGGCGACGTCACGATTCAAAATGTCGCTTTCGCCCGACGCATTGACCCGCTGCGCCGCGCGATATCGCCCGGGTGGGTTTCTGAAATGGCTCGCATTCACCCAGCCGCGCGCGTCGGGAGGTGCCGGTTAGAATCGGACTTCCAAAATAGAGCACCAGCGCAGTCATGCCAGCGACGGCCATGAGTGACCACACCAATCGAGACGACACGGCGGTAGCGCGACGCGCGGTTGCCGGCCATTGCGGAGCGGCACGCTGAGTACCGGGCTGCGCAGAAACGACCCTTGCCCCTGTGGCAGCGGCAAGCGCTACAAGGATTGTCACGGCGCGGCTGGTGGCAGCCAGGCACCCGCCGCCGCACAAGCCTCGGGCGCACAAGTGCTGCTGCAACAGGCGATGGACGCGTACCGCGGCCGCCAGCCCGCGCGCGCCGCCGAGTACTGTCGACGCGTGCTCGCAATCGAGCCCGATCATGTCGAGGCCTTGCACCTGTCTGGTTTGATCCACATGGAGCATGGCGACTTCACGGCGGCGGTCCCGTTTTTGCAAAAGGCCGCCGTACTGAATGCCTCGCGTGCCGATCTGCACAAGACCCTCGCCCGCGCCCTGTTCGCGAGCGGTTCGCTCGAAGGCGCGGCCGTGAGCGCGCGACGCGCGGTCGATCTGACGCCCGGCGATGCCGATGCGTGGAACGTGCTGGGGCTTTGCCTCGAGAGTCGCGAATCGGACACGGCGCGCGCCTGCTGGGACAAAGCCATCGTGCTGGCGCCGCGTCAACCCGAGGCTTACTTCAGGCTCGGCAACCTGCTGCGCCGGAACCGCGATTTCCGCGCGGCGATCGATGCCTTTCGAGCCGCACTTTCGCTCCAGCCCGGCCATCCAGTGATACTCAACAATCTCGGACTCGCGCTGCAAGAGTTGCAGGAATTTGCCGCCGCCGAACAGGCGTATCGCGACGCGCTGCGGCAGCAGCCATCGCTGATCGAAGCCAACGTCAACCTCGGTGATCTGTTCTGCGCGCAAAGGCGATTCGCGGAGGCGATACCGTGGTACACGCAGGCCGCGGCGATCAACCCGGGTGTCGCCAAGGTGTGGGCGAACCTCGGCGTGTGCCAGCACCGCGTCGGGGAACTGTCCGCCGCGCAATCCAGCTTCGATCGCGCGTTGGCACTCTCTCCAACGGACCCGCAGCTGTTGATCAACATGGCATCGGCGCTGCTCGCCGTGCCGCGCTACCTCGAGGCGATCGATTTGCTGCGGCGCGCGCTGGCACTGCAACCGCAGTTGGCGGAAGCACACAGCATGCTGCTCTACGCGAAGCAGCAGACTTGCGATTGGGACGGTCTCGACACATTGTTCGCGCAACAGCGCGCATCGCTCGCGCGGCCCGACGCCCCGCTCGTCGTGCCGCACAATCTGGTCGCGCTTCCCTACACGCCCGCGGAGCTGCTGGCCGCGGCGCGGCGTTGGGTCGCAGGCCACATCCGGCCACGACCCGTTGCGCGCCCGGTGCCGGCCCCGAGCGGCGAGCGGCTGCGCATCGGCTACCTCGGCTCCGACTTCCGCGCGCATCCTCTTGCAAATCTGTTGAGCGAAGTGATCGAGCGGCATGATCGCGTACGCTTCGAGGTCTACGGCTATTCGTTCGGCCCGGATGACCGAAGCCCGGAGCGAGCGCGCTTCGCGCGCGCCTTCGACCATTTCGTCGACGTGCGCGCCGAAACCTTCGAGCAAACCGCGTGTCGCGTGCGCGACGACGGCATCGCCGTCCTTTTCGACACCAGCGGCTACGTGATCTACGCTCGCAGCGAGATTTTCGCGTTGCGCCCGGCGCCGATTCAGAT
>DASXBW010000089.1:0-156605 GCA_036491495.1 Casimicrobiaceae bacterium | reverse complement strand
CAAAAGGGCCTGCATCGTTGCAAGCCCTTGAATTGGTGGTTGCGGGGGGGCTGCAACCCGACCTGGAAGCGCCATGAAGTACGCTCTCCCCACTGTGGTGGGGCATAGAGACTTTTTGCAGGCTGGCGGATTGGTTTCCCATGCCCCGAGCCGGTCTGAGGCATACCGGCGCAACGCGGCCTTTGTCGACAAAATTCTGCGGGGCGCGAAGCCTGCCGATCTTCCCATTGAGCAACCGACGAAGTTCGAGCTCGTGATAAACATGAAGACGGCGAAGGCGCTTGCGATCTCCGTCCCGCAGTCGCTCCGGCTGCGCGCGGACGAGGTGATTCAGTAGTAGTCCAGACGGCGACCCCGCGCGAATATTGACCACGAGCGCCTTCCGACTGGGTCGTATGTCCGGTATTGAGCGCGAATCGTTAAGACCGGTCCTGGCCGATGGCGGGTACCGAGTCGTCGCTGCTGAACGTCAGGTGAGGATCGCGAAGCCGCCGACTGCAATGGAAGGTCGGGAATGCGCTGGAGACCTGCCGAACAGTGCCCGGCGACCAACTGGCGCAATCGACCCACTCCGGTCGGTAGCGCTTTTCTCGCCCACCGACCGGTTCACCTTGATACCGGCCATTCGTTGGGTGCATCGTGATTATCAGAAAGCTTGACGACCAGTCATTCGCGGTTGTTTACGTTCAACGTGCACAGGATCGCAACCGACCGACAGCTTTCACATGCGACGACCGGCAAGACCCGACCCTAAGCGGAAGTTCGACACCGGGGGGCGGCCAGTGTCAAAAAGTTACACCAATCCTGTTCGACAAGCGCCAGGCTTCTCTGCTCAAATCGCGTAAACTCACGTAACTGCATATCCTTGCGGACTGGGGAGGCAACGCTTGGTTACGCGCCGCCAAGTCATCCTCGAGTTTGGGGCGGTCGCACATCTCGGGCTGTAGCCGCACCAATTGTCTGCACGAAACCTGGTTACATCCGCAACCGACAGCCGAAGGAATGCCATGGCGAGCCTTTTGATCGCTCTGAAAATCGTCCCGACGATTTTTGTGGCGCTGTTTCCGGTGGTTAACCCAATTGGATCGACGCTGGTGCTTTACGGCATGATCGGTGGCGTCGATGACAAGACCTGGATGTCGGCTTCGAGAAAACTCGCGATAAATGCATTTCTCCTGTTGTCTTTTTTCTTCTTTTTTGGTGGATTCATCCTGAAACTTTTCGGCATTTCCGTTCCGGTAGTCCAGTTTTCGGGAGGGTTGGTCGTGGCCTCTATCGGCTGGAGTCTGTTGAACCAGAAATCGGAGAAACGATCGTCCGCCGACGTTCACGAGCTAGACTCCGCTACCTCGCTCGAAACGAAGATGTTTTACCCTTTAACGTTTCCGATCACGGTTGGCCCCGGCTCACTGGCGGTTGTGCTGACCTTCAGCGCCCATCTGAATCGCGAATCGGAGCTGCTCGTCACGCTGGAGCAGGCCGGGGCAATTGCTGGAATCTTCTCGATAGCTCTGGTCACCGGCCTCTGCTATTCCCGCTTCAAGTTCATAGCCAAGAAATTCTCTCCCGCCGCCGCCCTTGCGCTGTCGAGAATTCTCGCTTTTTTTGTTTTTTGCATCGGTGTCGAAATTGCATGGACAGGCTGGCGCGCGCTCAATGCCTAGACGTGGATCTCGGGCGCCCAAGCCACGCCAGTAAGCGGATCGCGAAGTTCCGCCGACTGCGCTAGTTCGCCGGCTGCGAGGCTATGCCTGCTACCCAGCTGAGACCAGATGTTCGGCGCGATGCCACTTAGGCCAGCTCGCGACCGAAGCGGACTTACGCCCTTTCCCGATAGCCGACATCGAGACAAGTGCAAACCCCGGCAACTGAAATGCAGGTTGTTGCGCAAACCAACCAACGGCGCATTGCTGAGCGCATGGGTGGTGGCAAATTGCGACGTATTGAATGCTTCATCCGGAGCCGAAGCGAGTCGCGGATCGGGGCGCCTCCGCGCGCGCCACGTTGCCCGTCGAAGCGCGGCGCCCGGCGAGGAACGTGTGCAGCTGCGCTACGACCGCGGCTCCTTCGCCGATGGCTGCCCCTACCCGCTTCACCGAGCCGCAACGAACGTCGCCTACCGCGAAGATCCCGTCGACCCCGGTTTCCAGCGGCAGCGGTGTTCGCTCCGTTAAACCTACATCGGCGCCGGTTCGGACAAAGCCCTTCTCATCCAGGGGAATGCCACTGCCCGCGAGCCAGTTCGCAGCTGGATCGGCGCCGGTGAAGAGGAACAGGTGGCCGATGGCGTACTGTTCCTCGGCACCCGTCCGCCGATTGCGCCACCGCAGGCGACGGAGACCCTGTTCGGGTGTGCCGACCAGCTCGACGATCTCGGTGTCGCATAGCACCGTAATGTTCGGAGCCGCCGCGATCCGCTCGACGAGGTAGCGCGACATAGTGCTCGAGACCTCCGGCCCGCGCACCAACATGTGCACGTGGCGTGCGTGGCTGGCGAGAAACACCGCGGCCTGCCCTGCCGAGTTACCTCCGCCGAGCAGCGCCACGTCCTCGTCGCGGCACTGACGCGCCTCGGCGGGCGAGGCCCAATAAGAAACGCCGTGGCCCTCGAACTGCGCGAGGTTGGGAATCTGCGGACGGCGATAGCGCGCCCCGGTGGCCACCACGACCGCGCGTGCCCGGACCCGCCGGCCATCGGCGAGCTCGAGGACGTGCATCGGATCGGGATTCGAGCTTTCCGAGGCGCGCTCCAGCCCCGCGACCTCGGTGGAAAGGCTGAACTCGGTTCCAAATTTCTGCGCCTGAGTGAAGGCGCGCGCCATCAGTGCCTGCCCCGAGATGCCCGTGGGAAAGCCGAGATAGTTCTCGATGCGCGCGCTGGCGCCGGCTTGTCCTCCGAACGCGAGCGCTTCGAGCACCAGGACGGACAGGCCCTCGGACGTAGCGTAAACGGCCGTCGCAAGTCCGGCCGGACCGGCGCCGACGATCACTACGTCGTAAGCTTCGGCGCGGAAGGACGTCGCCACCAATCCCAGGGCCCGCGCCAGCGCCTGCTTCGTGGGATTCTTGAGCACCGTGCCATCCGGTATGACCACGATCGGGAGCTCTCCCGGCCGCGGAGCAAAGCGCGCGAGCAGCGACGAGCCGTCCGGGTCCTCTTCGGGATCGATCACGCGAAGGGGAATGCCGTTGCGCTCGAGGAAGCTCGACAGCCGCGTCACTTCCGCGGACTTGAGCTTCCCGATGAGTACCGGTCCCCCGAAACCGATCTCGATCAGCGCCATCCGACGGAGGATCAGCGCCCGCAAGATGCGTTCGCCGAGCTCGGCCTCCGCGACGAGCAGCGCGCGAAGCGCCTCCGGCGCGACGACGATCGCATCCACGTCACCGACCGCCCGAGCGTCAAACAGGCTCAGGTCCATCCTTCCCGAGAGCTGTCCGATCTCGGCGACGACTTCGCCCGGGAGCGCCTCCTCCATTTCCTCGACCGAGGCGCCGATCAGTTGCGCGAAAGCAGCCACCGGCGCCGACCGTCCCAGTCCGTCGCGGGGCACGATCGCGACGCGGCCGGAAAGGATCACGTACATCCCTTGCACGGCCTCTCCGGCCTGGAACAGGAGTTCACCGCCCGCGAACCGTCGAACGTCGCCGAAACGTCGGACGCGATCGATCTCGGCTGCGGTAAGCACCGGGAACATCTGCTGATACCGCGACGCCAAAGCGGTGCGGGATGTGGCCGGACCTAGCGGCACCGCGTTCGCCGGGGCCGCTTGCTCGTTGCGCTCGTCGTGGCTCGGCATCTCAGATCCCCGATCGACCGCGGTACGATATGGCCTGGTCGCGCACCGACTTGGCCGCACGCCGTCGGTTGCAGCTCGCAGGCGAAAACACGTGGCGCAAGTGCACCCACTCGGACCGCGAGCTTGTAATGAGCGACATCGACATCGAAACACGCTACGCCGGCGGGGCAGAGGAGGTCAAGGTCGATCCTCTCCGCGTTGTGATCGTTGGCGGCAACCCGTTCGGTGTCAGGACAAAATGGCGAACCAAGAAACGCGCCTTGGCTCGCATAGACACTCGGACATTCCATCGTGACATTAGCGCAGGGAATTGTGCAGGGAATTGTTGACGGTGTCACAGGGTGCGCGTAGCGTACTTTCCCTTCGGACTCGCGCCCCAGGGTGCAATTAGATACCACCGCCTCTCTCGGCGAGGGCGGCATCGCTTGATCGTAGAACATTCGCCCGCGTTTGAAAGGAGGATGTATTGAAACTCCCCAATCGGTCCGTATGGATTGCTACCGCGTCGCTTCTGACGGTGTTGGCAGTGGCGCCGCACGGCGCCTGGGCGCAAACACCCGCGCAGATGGAATACGAGCGTCAGCAACGCGAATATCGTCAGCAGCAGGAGCAGCAGCGGCTGGAGCAACAACGCCAGCAGCAGTTGATGAATGAGAACGCGCGTCGGCAACAAGAAGAATCAAGACAACTGAATGCTCCCGTTGGCCAAGGTCCTACGCCCGGCTATCAGGGCGGTATTCCGCAACAGGGGGGAGTCGCAGCTTCGCGCCGAGCAGCAGCCCAGTCCGATGCGACTGCTGCCACGGCAGGGGCAACGTGGATAAATTCTTGCAGTAATTCAGGTAAGGGTATGGACATCTATGTTGCGAGGTCCACTATCCAGAGGTCTGGTAACCTGATAAGGATGTGGGATATGCTAAATTTCAAGACAGTGCAAAAGACGGGCGACGTTCGGTATTTATCGGCAAAAAATCACCATGAATTTGACTGTAAAGGAAGGCGCATGCGCATGCTCTCCACCACAGGGTTTTCTGGCCAAATGGGTAAGGGATCTGTCTTAGCCTTCGACAATTCACAATTTCCGTGGGAGTCTCTTGCTCCCGGAGATCTTGCGGACGTTTGCTTCCTAAAGGCGGCTTGCGAGCAGAAGTAGGCCCTGATTGATAACACGGAGCTTTGCGCATCACTTCGCTCCGTTCCATGAATGATCCTGCGCAAGCGACCGCTTTGAAGAAACACGAACGTCTCTTCAGGGTCGATTCCACCATTTCGATCCGTTAGCGAGCTGCCGTTCGCCCCGGTTTCAGGGGGGTTGATATCGCGAGTCTTCGAAGGGCTGGTTTCGAGATTTCCTGACCACGCGTGCGACATTGCGCTATGTCCGCTGTACCTCGGGACAGGTCATTCCCGGCGTGATTTTTGTTTGATGCTAATGCCCGCTCTTGGCCGCACTGTGACATTCGCGATCAGCTGAGTTTGATCCTACCTATTGCGGCATTCGCTCTGCTCTAAGGCGGGCAGTCCCGTGTCGCGGTAACGGGGCGCGGCACTACTGTAGTGTCGTCTTCGCCTTGCAATCCACGGTATCCCCAGGAGCTTGACCGATACGGCAAACGAAAACCGCTCGCTCGGTGCTGTCGTAAAACCAGGCAAACGACATTCCGTTGGACGACGAACTGCCGATTGGCGTCATTGACGGGCGGACATCCGCTCGGATCTGGGCGAAGGCGTAAAGGCCATAAGTGGCAATCGCGGCGACGAGAAGCAAACCCACAATCTTGATCATGAATTCCTCCTTTTACATTCTCAGGGTGAAGAATCGTGATACTAGCAAGCATGCGCCTGTAGCCCGAATCGCACCGGTCGTCAGCGCCCTTTTGTCGTGGACCCCATTTTGTAGCGGGATTCGGGCGAAGCTACAAGCGAGACGGAATCTATGAGCTGCAGCGGAATCTGCTGTTCGGCAAGATCTTCGAGCCCGGCCGCGACGAGAACGAGCTCTTTCCCTCGTGGGGCGAGCCCGGTGCGGCCAAGGGCAGGCGCCTTTACGCGATGTGGGTTCCGGGGACGACCGAGCACATCGACCTCGTCCCCGAATCGATCGCGGAGTACAACGCCGCCCCGGGAGGATGGGAGGGCGTCGACGGCGTAGTACCCAAAGGCTCGCGGCTAAGGATGACCCGCGTGATATTCGTGCAGACGATCAGCGTTCACCACTATTACTACATCGCTGTGTTTATCGATGGCCCCTTTGCCGGAAAACTCGTTCTCCTCAACCCGATTTCGGTTGGCGGTTTCGATGCTCAGTCATACGATGTCGAATATCTGAGGCCGGTCACCGCGCCGTGAGTTCGCGGGGCCGCATAACAATCGCGCGGGCGGCGACATGACTGCCTTTAGCGTCGAGCTTCTACAACAACTGCCTGCGCGACTCCACGATAAGGATCTGGTCCGCCAATTCGCGCTAGCGCGGCAGTCACCATATCTATCACTTCATCGAGCGGAACGCCGTGCTTTTCGATCAGCAAAGACCTTGGAGTGCCGCGAATCTGGCCGATTGCCACAGTGCGCGCACTGACTCGGTCTACTGGGAACTGCCTCTTCTCGATCTGCACCTCCCGAAAACCCGCTTCGGCGAGCAACTGCTGTAGCAACGTCGGGTTGTGCATTTCGTAGGGAATTCTGAATCGCATTTCCTCGTCACCAGGGAAAAGACCCTCGACGGTTTGCGCATTGATCGCGGCGTGTGGGTTTTCTTCGATGCGGTCCCAGACGTTGAATAACAGTATTCCACCTTGCTTGAGCACGCGATAGGCCTCCCTGAACGCCGCCTGCTTGTCGGGAACGAACATGACTCCGAACGAACAGACCACGGCACCAAACTCGCCATTGCCGAAAGGCAGTTTGCCCGCATCGGCCTCGTGCCACTCAATGTCGCTACGCTCGCTTAGCTTCCCGCGCGCAAAGTCCAACATCGCCCTGCTCAGGTCCGTGGCAACCAACCTTACGGTCGAATCGAGCCGTTCGCGCAACCGCCTTGTCACCAAGCCGGTCCCGCAAGCGATCTCCAGAACATCGCCCGGCGGCCTGGCTGGTAAGCGCTGCGCCAAGTCTGCCGCAAATGCGTCGAACCATGCCGGGCCGAGACAACTATCGTAGTACTCGGGAATGGAACCGCTGAAACTTGCGCTCAGGTCGACCATACGCTTCCCCTACCGCATGCGGTTCCGACAATTCCGACCCTATTGAACCGCCGCAAACAATGGCCATTCGCCAGGGACGCCCCTGAGCGTATGCGTGCCGCGCGATTCGAAACGGATGCCCGAGCCCGCCACCAAGTCCTTTACCGTGTGTGAGACGAGGACCTCTCCCGGCTTGGCAAGAGTCGCAACGCGGGCGGCGGTGTGTACCGCGATTCCGCCGACGTTGTCGTCGATGACTTCGCACTCGCCTGTGTGCAGGCCTGTTCGGACGGTCACTCCGAGCGGGAGAACAGCATCTGCGATGCTGCGAGCGCAACGTACGCCCCGCGCCGGACCATCAAAGGTGGCCAGCACTCCGTCGCCCGCGGTACCCACCTCCTTGCCGCGAAAACGCGGCAATTCACGACGTACCACACCGTAGAAGCTCTCCAAAAGGTCGCGCCAGGCTTTGTCACCCAATTCCGCTGCTCGATCGGTCGAGCCGACAATATCGGTGAAGAGAATGGTTGCGAGTATTCGATCCGGCTCGGGTCCGTGGCGCTCTCCCGTGAGGAACTCCTCGATCTCATCGAGGATCGCGTCGGCGTCGGCCCCCCAAGGCAGGTGGTCCGTGGTAGGAAGCTCGACGAATTTCGCACCGGGAATCCGCTCAGCCATGTAGCGGCTGGCATGCACATCTACCACCATGTCGCCAACCGCGTGCAGGAGCAGGGATGGAACATGAATTGCTGAAAGGACGTGGCGGACGTCGATATCGTAATTCATGCGCGTCAGGGCAAGCGCCGCTGCCGGGCTTGCGCTCATGCGCAGAAATCGGGCCCACCACTGGCGTACGCGGTCGTCGTGGGCGACGCTAGGCGCGCGTAGATCGAGGCCGACCGGCCCACCCCAGCCCTTCTGGATGCCGTCTAGAAATTGTTCCTGCTGTTCCTGGGTGCGTCCCCAAGGGTAGTCCGTATCGGGCTTTTGCCGCGCATAGCTGCCGATCGTGATCAGTGCAGTCGTCCGCGTGGGGTAGGTGGCAGCGAAGAGGGCGCACATCACACCACCCTCCGAATACCCGCAGAGCGCCGCGCGCTCGGACCCCACGGCATCCATCACCGCTCGCAAGTCGTCCATCCGCGTCTCCATGTCCGGCAAGTTGCCCAGCCGGTCCGAGAGACCTGTACCGCGTTTGTCAAACAGAATCAGCCGCGAGAAGGAAGCCAAGCGACGCAAGAATCGCGCGACCGCGGGTTCGTCCCAGAAGACCTCGATGTTCGACATCCAGCCCGGGACGAGTATCAAATCGCGCGGCCCATCGCCCACGACTTGGTAGGCGATGTTAACGTCGCCGCTTTTGGCATATCGTGTCTCTGGGGTCACGGTAGTCATAATCGTTTGCCCCGCTGGCCTTTGCAAGCTGCGCGCTCGGATTGGGCGGGACACAAGTGCGCCGAGTCGCCGGTTCTTGACCCGACGACCGCGCAGCGAGCTTCAACTTTTGCGTCGGCTATGTAAGACTGCATTCACGACAATCCGGCACGCCTGTCCGGCTTCCCGTCGATGTAGGAGGAGTCATGCGACTGCGCGCCCTGCTCGCCCTCTCAATCCTGTTGTGCTCCACCGCCCCCGTCGCCGGCCTCAAGGAAGGCTACGAGGCACTGAGCAAGAAGGACTACGTCACCGCCGCCAACGAATATCGCCCGCTGGCGGAACGCGGCGACCCCGAAGCCCAATACCGGATCGGGCGGATGTACGAGTTCGGCAACGGCTATCCGCAGGACAAGGCGCAGGGCATCGCGTGGATCCGCAAGGCAGCGGCGCAAGGCCACGCCGACGCGGAACAGGAACTGGGGGTTATCTATGCGACCGGCGACGGCGTAAAGCAGGACAACGTGCAAGCCGTCGCGTGGTTCAGAAAAGCGGCCGAGCAAGGCGATGCGACGGCGCAGTACAACCTGGGATTGTTGTACGCCAAGGGCCAGGGTGTAGCGAGGGACTATGCGCAGGCAGTCGATTGGTGGCGCAAGTCCGCGGCCCAGGGCAATGCCGACGCGCAGTTCAAGCTGGCCGTCGTCTACCATACCGGCCAGGGCGCGACCCAGGACGAGGTCTTCGCACTCGCCAACGCCACGATCGCCGCGCGCAACGGCGACAAGGAGAACATCGACTACCGGAATGAAATCGCGAAGTCGCTCACGCCGGAACAAAGGCGTAGCGCCACCGCGTTGGCCAACGCCTGGAAGGTCGGCCAGCCGATGCCGGGGAGTGTTGCCACGTCGGGTACGGCGTCGGGCGCAACGGCAGCGGCCGCCACTGCGCCGGTGAAGACGCGGTGTTCGGCGACCGGATCGATGGGTGGCGAGAGGTTCACGGCGACCCACTGCGTGGCGTCGCTGTACGGCGATCAGCACAGCGTGGCGATCTGGTTCAACGAAGATGCCATCACGCCGCAGGAAGCGGAGAGCTTCCAGACGTCGTCGTACGCCGATGGCACGAAGGGCGGCAAGCAGCGCACGATGGCCACCATCATGTTCTGCCCGGGCGGGGGCAAGGAGACGGCCTCTGCGGCGGCCGTCAAATCGATCGACCTGAACACCAACCATGCCAGGACGCCGCTGGCGGGCATCCAGCGCGTGGTTCAGGCGCCCAAGGACTTCAAGGTCGAGAAGATGACCGGAGAAGCGAAGCCCGGCGGCGCGCTATCCGGCAAGATTGCAGGCAACATCGACAAGACGACGTTTACGTTCGACTTCGAACTGAACTTGCCCGCCAAGGATGCGGCAGCGGGCCTGAGCTGCGGCAAGTCGTGATCACCTGGTTTGCGAAGCTGGAACGGCCTTGCTCGCGCTGGCCGACTAACTGATCTGATGGGACTTAGCACATGAACGGGGTTGCTTCTCCAACGGTTCTCATCGTCCCCGGGCTGCGCGAGCACGTGCCGGAGCACTGGCAGACCATCCTCGAGCAGGAGCTGCCCAAGGCAAGGTCCGTGCCCCGGATGGACCGCGACAGGCTCTCCTGCGCCGCGTGGGTCGCCAGGCTCGAGGACTGCCTCGCGCAGATCGAGGGCCCCGTGATTCTGGCCGCCCACAGCGCCGGCTGCATGATCGTCGTGCACTGGGCGCAGCGACACCGACGCCCGATCCAGGGAGCGCTGCTCGCCACTCCGCCGGACTTCGAGTTGCCGCTGCCCGAAGGCTATCCCGCGCAGGAAGTCCTGCAGCAGAACGGCTGGCTGCCGACCCCGCGCGCGCGCCTGTCCTTCCCCAGCATCGTCGCCGCGAGCGGGAACGATCCGCTCGGGCGCCTCGAGCGCGTGGAGGCCCTGGCGGAGGCGTGGGGCAGCCGCCTCGTCAATCTGGGGAACGTGGGCCACCTCAATCCAGCCGCGGGCTATGGCCGGTGGCCGCAGGCGGAGCAGTTCATTCGCGAGCTCATAGAATAAGCCCGCCCTGTCTCTGGGGCGCCCCCTATCCGTCCTACTCCGAAGCGTAGCGTTGCTAGGGCGATCGCCGCGGGGCGCGCCTGCGCGGTTGCGAGGGACTGGCGCTGAATTGACGCCGGTACCAGCGGGAGAATCCGCTGGGCGCCGAGAATCCGAGCAACGACGAGACCTCGGTCAGGCGGCGGTGTTGATCGGACAGGTAGCGCCCGGCGAGCTCGCGTCGGACCGCGTCGACGATATCCGAGAACGTGCGTCCCTCCTGCGCAAGGTGCCGGTGGATCGTGCGGCGGGTGACGCCGAGGTGCTGCGCGGCGACGTCGATCGTGCATCGTCCCGTGCCGAGGAGCCCAACGACCAACTCGCGCACCTGGGCGGTCATGTCTGTGCGTTTGGCCCCAAAGTTCTGCTCGACGAGCCCCTGCGCGTAGCGCGCCATCAGCGGGTCTGCATTCGGGTTAGAGCGCTCGAGGTCCTTGCGGGCACAGACGATGCCGTTGAAGTCGTGCCCGAATTCGACGATTCGTCGGAACACCCGCTTATGCACGGAAGGATCCGCCGGCGCGTCATGAGCGAAGCACACGCGCCGTGGTTTCCAGTCGCGCCCCAGCAACGTCTGCAGCACCCTGAGTGCCACGCCGATTGCAAGCTCGGTTGATTGCCGGACCGACCCCGAACCGCCGGCGATCAGCTCTTCGCGCAGAACGACGACCTCGCCGGCATCCTCGATCGTCAGGAACAAGGCTGCGTTGAGGCGATTGGCGTAGCGCGCCAGCGCCTCGACGGCGAGCCGCATGGTCGGCTGATCGCGTATCAGCAGTCCGAGCGGACCGAGATTGGACAGGCGTCGGGTCTCGGCCATCAGCAACCCGAACGCCTCGACGCCGCTGCGCTCGGCAGATGCCTCGAGCAGGCCTCGCACCGCATCGATCGGTACCTTGAGCTCCGGGTCTTGCAGGCAACCTTGCGGCAGCCCAAACTCGCGCAGCATACGACCGGGGTCGAGGCCTACCTTCCGTGCGACCTCGGCGTAATTGGTGAGAGTTGCGCTGCGAACCTGGGTGGCCAAGATCCCGCCTGTGGACGTGTCCCCAAAAGACAAGTCTATGTCACCCGAGAACAAGTCTCAATTGTCATGATTCTGGACAATTCGGGCATCGGGAGATCAACCTCCTAGGACAGATCCTGGCCATGTCGATCCATTCGATCGCGTACGACCCAGCGGCACATCGGCCCGCGCCGCGGCGGTACGCGTGGTCCGTCTTCGCGGTGCTCTTTGCGCTGATGGTCGTCGATTACATCGATCGTCAAGTCGTGGTCTCGATGTTTCCTCACCTGAAAGCGCAGTGGGACCTCTCCGACAGCCAACTCGGCGGCCTCGTTTCGGTCGTGTCGATCACCGTTGCTCTGGGCGCCGTTCCCTTGTCGCTGCTCGCCGATCGATGGAGTCGGGTGAAGAGCATTTTCATCATGGTGCTGGTCTGGAGCCTGGCGACGATCTCGTGCGCTTTCGCGGGCAGCTATACCCATCTGCTCGGCGCGCGCGGCGTCGTGGGGTTGGGCGAAGCCGCGTACGGGACCGTCGGCGCCGCGCTTCTTGCAAGCCTCTTCCCGATGCGGATGCGCAGCACCGTGCTGGGCGCCTTTCTGGCTGCCGCGATGATGGGGTCGGTTCTGGGCGTGATGCTGGGCGGATTCATCGCCGATCGCTGGGGCTGGCAGGCCGGGTTCGGCACCGTCGGCATTCCGGGTCTGTTTCTTTGTTTGGCTTTTCTTGCGATCGTCCGCGACTACAAGACGGTGGCGCTCCCGCGCAAGGAGAAGACCGCGGCACGTGCGGTCGTGTCGGAGCTGCTCCGGCCGCGCACGGCGCTCATCACTTGCGTGGGCGCGGGACTCAACCTGCTCGTCGTCTCCACCGCCTACGCCTGGCTGCCGAGCTATTTCAACCGCTACTACGATCTTGCACCCGCTCAGGCCGGCGTCAAGACGGCTCTGGTCGTGGTGGTCGGAGGCCTTGGCACCTTGCTCTGGAGCGTGGTCGCCGACCGATTGACTTCGCGCCTGCCGCGCGCGCGGCTCCTGATTCCCGCTGTGACAGCGGTCCTCACCGCGGCGTTCATGATCACTGCCTTCGCGGCGCTCCGCCCCGGAAGCGCGCAGTTCGCCTTGATCGTCGCGGGCGGACTGTTCATGGCCGGCAGCGTGGGCACGACGGACGCGGTCATCATCGACGTCATCCATCCGAGCCTTCGCGCAACCGCTGTCTCGATTCTCTCGCTGACGCGCAACCTCTTCGGGCTCGCCGGGGGGCCTCTGCTCACCGGCGCGCTGTCCGACGCCTACGGATTGCCCCTGGCCATGTCCGTTGTGCCGGTGTTCTGTCTCCTCGCTGCGGTGCTGTACCTGTTCGCCGCGCGAAGCTACGAAGCCGATCTGAAATTCGCCGAGGGGGCCGTGCCTGCGCCCGCCGGCCGACTCGAGCCTCAGCCAGCGTGACCATGGCGAACGACAAAGCACGTCTCATCGACACCGGCCTGCCGCGAAACGCCAACCAGGCGCGCGCGCGGAAGCAGGCGAGCGGCAACTGGAATCCTGACTGGGAGCCCTTTGCCAAGCTCGATCCGGCCTGGACCGAGAAGGCGGTCGCGCTGACGATTGCGCCCGCAGTGGCCGGCGCGCTCGATGCGAAGACGATCGAGCTCATCGGCATCGCACTCGACGCCTCCTGCACGCACATGTACGCGCCCGGCGTTCGCCGGCACATCGGGCGCGCGCTCAAAGCCGGAGCCTCCAAGGCGGAGATCACCGCGGTGCTGCAGCTCTCGAGCCTGCAGGGACTGCACAGCATGTGCCTCGGGGCTCCGATCCTGCTCGAGGAATTGGAAGCCCGCGCGCAAGGCAAAGACCGGCTTTCACTCAAATCAAG
The DNA here is from genome assembly GCA_036491495.1 of Casimicrobiaceae bacterium. GTDB lineage: Bacteria > Pseudomonadota > Gammaproteobacteria > Burkholderiales > Casimicrobiaceae > PALSA-1003. Next base: position 143,246 of record DASXBW010000089.1, on the reverse strand, counting down.
CCCGAAAAGGAAAACACCATGAACTTTCTCGACGGATCGCTGTTCCCGGAAAACCAGGACAAGCTGGTCATCACCGTGGCCCCCTACGGGCCCGAGTGGATACCTTCCGACTTCCCCGAGGACATCGCGGTGACACTCGACGAGCAGGTGCAGAAGGCGGTCGACTGCTACAACGCCGGCGCCACCGTGCTGCACGTGCATGTTCGCGAGCTCGATGGCAAGGGCTCGAAGCGCCTGTCCAAGTTCAACGAGCTGCTCGGGCGCCTGCGCGTGGCGGTGCCCGACATGGTCCTCCAGGTAGGCGGCTCGATCTCCTTCGCGCCGGAAACGGAAGGCGCCGCCGCCAAGTGGCTGTCCGACGACACGCGCCACATGCTCGCCGAGCTCGATCCGAAGCCCGATCAGGTGACGGTGACGGTGAATACCTCGCAGATGAACGTCGTTGAGCAGATGTGCGAGGCCGACCTCGCCGGCACCTCGCTCGCCGAGCCGGCCAACTACAACGCGTACCGCGAAATGACGGTTCCCGGCGGTCCAGGCTGGGCCGAGGAACATGTCAGGCGCCTGAACGCCGCACGCATCCAGAGCGCGTTCCAGTTCTACAACATCAACTCCTTCGAGACCGTCGAGCGCATGATCCGCCGCGGCGTCTACAAGGGTCCCCTGGTTATGAACTGGGTGGCCATCGGCGGCGGCATGGACGCCCCCAACATTTACAACCTGGCCAACTTCCTACGCGCCACACCCGACGGCGCGATGCTCACGCTCGAGAGCAGCATGCTCAACACGCTGCCCGTCAACATGATCGCCATCGCGATGGGGTTGCACGTGCGTTGCGGCATCGAGGACAACCTCTGGACTCAAGACCGCAAGGCGAAGATGAGCTCGGTGAAGCAAGTCGAGCAGCTGGTGCGCATCTCGCGCGAATTCGGTCGCGAGGTGGCGACCGGCAAAGAGGCGCGCCAGATCTGCAAGATCGGCACGTTCTACGAAAGCATCGACGAGACGCTGGCGAAGAACGGCTTCGCCCCGAACCGCAAGCCGGGTGCGCGCGGCCCCGCGCTGCGCGCGGTGGCGTGACGGCGGACGACACACGAGGACGATGACCATGGCGCAGGCAATCCGGTTTCACAAGGCGGGCGGACCCGAGGTGCTCGAGCTCGAGGAGATCGCCGTGGGCGAACCCGGGCCCGGCCAGGCGAAAATTCGCCACATCGCCGTCGGCCTCAACTTCGCCGACACGTATTTCCGCAGCGGCCTCTATCCGATCCCGCTGCCGAACGGCATCGGGGTCGAGGCGTCGGGCGTGGTCGAGGCGGTGGGTGAGGGCGTCACGAACGTCGCGCCCGGCGATCGCGTGACCTACACGGGCTTCCTCAACACGCTCGGGGCCTACAGCACCGAACGGATCATCCTGGCGGCGCCTCTGATCAAGCTGCCGCCGGCAATCTCCTGCGAAACGGCGGCGGCGATGACGATGCGCGGGCTCACGTCGGCGTACCTGATGCGCCGCATCTGGCCGTTGCAGGCGGGAGACACGATCCTGTTGCACGCCGCGGCGGGCGGCGTCGGGCTGATCGTATCGCAGTGGGCGAAGCTGCTGGGGCTCACCGTCATCGGCACGGTGTCGACGGACGAAAAGGCTGCGGTCGCGAGGGCGCACGGCTGCGATCACGTGCTCGTCACCCGTCGCGACGACATCCCCAAGCGAGTTCGCGAGGTGACGAACGGCGTCGGCGCGACGGTCGTCTTCGACAGCGTCGGCAAGGACACGTTCGCCGCCTCGCTCGCTTCGCTGAAGCGGCGCGGCCTGCTGGTGTGCGTGGGCACCGCGTCGGGACCGATTCCGCCAATCGATGCGACGCAGCTGGCGCTCAAGGGCTCGTTGTTCGTCACACGGCCGGCACTCGCAGACTACATCGCGGATCCCGCCGAGAAGGGCGAGCTCGCCGGCGAGTTGTTCGGGCACGTCGCCACAGGCCGGATCAGGATCGAGATCAACCAGCGCTATCGCCTGCAGGACGCGGCGGACGCGCATCGCGATCTCGAAGCGCGCAAGACGACCGGTTCTTCGATCTTCGCAATTTGACGCAGCGGATTGAATGAGTTTCGGCGCCACTCGAAGATAGTGCGGCGACCGATGGAACGAGGAGGAGAGAACGTGAACACTACAAGCCCGGCAGCACCGACAGTCATCCGCGCAGGATCGCGCGGGTCGATCAGCGTCGAACCACTGACGTGCACGATCGGCGCGGAGCTCAGCAACGTGAACCTGGGCGCCGCCTCGCGCGACGCCGGGCTCGTCGCCGAAATCCGCGCGCTGCTGCTCAAGCACAAGGTTCTGTTCTTCCGCGACCAGGACATCTCACGCGCGGAGCACGTCGCCTTCGCCCGGCATTTCGGCGAGCTGGAGGACCATCCCGTCGCAGGCAGCGACCCGGACCATCCGGGGCTCGTGCGCATCTACAAGTCGCCAGACGCGCCGAACGATCGCTACGAGAACGCCTGGCATACCGACGCGACCTGGCGGGAGCGGCCCCCGTTCGGCTGCGTTCTGCGCTGCATCGAATGCCCGCCTGTCGGCGGCGACACGATGTGGGCCAACATGGCCGAGGCCTACAACCAGCTGCCCGAGCACGTAAAGACTCAGATTGCAGGCCTGCGCGCGCGCCACAGCATCGAGGCAAGCTTCGGTGCGGCGATGCCGATAGAGAAGCGCCTGGCGCTCAAGGCGCAGTACCCCGACGCGGAGCACCCGGTGGTGCGCACGCATCCCGAGACAGGCGAGAAGATCCTCTTCGTGAACGCCTTCACGACGCACTTCACGAACTTTCACACCCCGGCGAACGTGCGCTTCGGCCAGGACGCGAACCCGGGCGCGAGCCTGTTGCTCAACTACCTTGTAAGCCAGGTCTATATCCCCGAGTTCCAGGTCCGCTTCCGCTGGAGGAAGAACAGCGTCGCGTTCTGGGACAACCGCGCGACGCAGCATTACGCCGTGATGGACTACCCGCCGTGCCACCGCAAGATGGAACGCGCGGGAATCATCGGCGACAAGCCCTTTTGATCGGCACCCGACGCCGACGCACCGGAGAACCCCCATGTATCGCCACCTCATGGTCCCGCTCGACGACTCGCCACTCTCGGCCGAGACCGCCAATCAGGCCGTCCAGCTCGCCCGCGTGCTGGGAGCGAAGGTGACGTTCTTTCACGCCCAGGCGGATTACGGCGCATCGAGCATCGGCGCGCTCGAGCGCGTGATGTCGCCGGCTGCGTTCAACGAACACGTGGCCGGCGAAGCGCGGGCGATCCTGGCTAAAGCCGAAGTGGTCGCCCGGGCGGCGGGCGTGCCCCACGACTCCGTGGTGATAACCAGCGACCGGCCCTACGAAGCGATCTTGAGCACCGCCTCCGCGCGGGGCTGCGACCTCATTTTCATCGCCTCGCACGGCCGCCGCGGCATCAAGGGGCTCATGCTCGGTTCGGAAACGCAAAAGGTGCTGCAGAACACAACGATCCCGGTGCTCGTCTCGGCCGTGGAGAGCAACCTGCCCATCGCGGAGCAGGCTGGGCCGCTGGGCATCATCCGCGACGAACATCGCTCGTTGGCGGCGGTGATCCACGGCCTCGAGTTCCTCGCGCGCGATGCGCGCGAAAAGGGACTGCCCCCGTCGTTTCCGCTCCTGCACGCCATGCTGCATTACATCAAGGAATTTCCGGAAGCGCTGCACCATCCGAAGGAGGACGCTTACCTGTTCCGCAAGCTCCGCGAGCGCACCCGAGAATTCGACGCGACACTCGATGAGCTGGAGCGCCAGCACGTCGAGGGCCACGCGCTGGTCGAGGAGCTCGAGCGGAGCATCGCGGGTTACCAGGCCGATCCCGAAGGCGGGCTGCCCGCGTTCTCGGCGGCGGTCGAGCGGTTTGCAACCTCGCAGATGCAGCACATGGCGCTGGAAACGAAAGTCATCGCCCCGGCCGCCCGCAAGCATCTCACCGCCGAGGACTGGACGGAAATCGGTGTCGCTTTCGCCGGCAACAGCGATCCCCGCTTCTCGGTCGACAACGACGAGGAATTTCGTCAGCTGTTCGTGCGCATCATGAACCTTGCCCCGGCGGCGACGATCGGCAGCGGCCGATAAGCGCCGATAAGGGCGAACAACAAAGATCGAAACCACACCTGGGAGACTGAACACATGGAGCATGCACTGAGACCACGCGCCGGCATCCGAGCTTTCCGGCGCCGCGCAGCGGCCCTCGCGGTCGGCTCGCTGCTCGCGGGTACCGCCGGAGCGTTCGAAATCGACACCGGCAACCCGGACCTCGCCGTGCGCTGGGACAACACGATCCGCTACAACCTCGGTTTCCGCACGCAGTCGCAGGATCAGGCCATCCTGGGCAACCCCAACTTCGACGACGGCGACCGGAACTTCTCCAATGGGTCGATCGTCACCAACCGACTGGACCTGCTATCCGAGTTCGACTTCGTCTATCAGCGCAGATTCGGCTTCCGCACGAGCTACGCCGCCTGGGCGGACGCCGCGTACAGCCATCTCGACAACAGCAACACCGTCACCGCTAACACGCTGGTCGACGGCCTGCCGGTCGCGGGAGCGCTTAGCCCCTATACCAAGCGCTATTCCAAGGGGCTGTCGGGAGAGTGGCTGGACGCGTTCGTGTTCGCGAATTTCGACGCCGGCAACGTGCCGGTCAACGTCAAGGCCGGCCAGCACACCGTGTTCTGGGGCGACAGCCTGCTCCTCGGCGGCGCCGTTCATTCGGTTTCCTACGCCCAGAACTCGCTCGATCTGCAAAAGGGGTTCACGACCCCCGGCACCGAGGCGAAGGAGCTGTTCCGTCCGCGCGGCGGCCTCACGCTGCAGGCGCAGCCGACGAACGATCTGTCGGTCGCTGGGCAATGGTTCTACAACTGGCAGGCGGTGCGCATTCCGGAATCGGGGAGCTATCTGACAATCAACGACGCGCTCAACTTCGGTGGCGACTCGGCGATCGTCGCCGCGAATCCGCTGTTCGGCGCGGTGCCTGGAACGCCCGCGTTGCTCCGCGCGTGGAACGTCCAGGCGGTCAGTCCGTCGCGCTACAGCGGGAGCATCGGTGACTTCGGCCTCTCCGCGCGGTGGAGCCCCGCGTGGCTGGACGGCACTCTCGGCTTCTACGGCCGTAATGCGACGGACATCCTCCCCCAGGTCCTGCTCACCCCGGGCCTGGCCACGACGGTGCCGGCGGCAACCTGCACCGCCATCGGCGGCGTCCCGCTCGGCGGGACCAACTGCATCATCAACACGAAAGCGACCACGCCCGCGGATCTGCAGAAGTTCGGCAAGTTCGGCACCTATCAGACGGCCTACGGCGACAACATCCACATCTTCGGTGTCACGCTGGCCAAGGAAATCGCCGGCGCAAGCGTCGCGGCCGAACTTTCCTATCGCCAGAACATGCCGCTGCAGAGCGCGAACGTGCTCGTCGTACCGGCGCAACTGGTGGGCACGTTCCCCGGGTCGATCGCGACCACCGCGGTCCCCAGCCGCGGCACGCCTGGAGCCCTGGGCGATACTTACCACGGGCTCGTCAACGTCATAGAAGTCCTGCCGCGGACCGCGCTGTTCGACACCGCGACGCTGCAGGGCGAACTGACCTGGATGCAATGGGCGAGGGTCACGCAGAACGAAGCGGTGTTCAAGGGCAACTCGACCTACACCGGCATCGACCGGGTATCGAAGAATTACGTGGGCCTTGCGGCCAATTTCACGCCGACGTGGTTCCAGGTCTGGCCCGGGGTCGATCTCTTGGCACCGATGACCTGGAGCCAGGGCCTATCCGGAAACGCCGCCGTCCAGCTCGGGGGAAACAAGAACGCGGGTAACTGGAGCGCCGGCGTCGCCGCCGACATCTACCAGAAGTACCGCGTGCAGCTGAGCTACAACGGCTACTTCGGCAACTATTCGACGACGCCCACCGGTGCGATGAACATCGCCAACGGTACCTTCGCGGCGCTGTCCGACCGCGGCTGGGTGTCGCTTACCTTCAAGACCACATTCTGACGAGGAATCCACGATGTTCCGCAAATCACTCATAGCGATCGCGCTTACGGTCGCAACCACGACAGCCTGCTGGGCCGCGGTGTCGGCCGAAGAGGCCAAGCAGCTCGGTACGACGCTGACCCTGGCCGGCGCCGAGAAGACGGGCAACAAGGACGGCACGATTCCCGAGTACACCGGGGGCATCAAAGCGCCGGCGGACTACAAGCCCGGCAGCGGGTTCCGCCCGGATCCGTTCGAGAACGAAAAGCCTCGCCTGACGATCACCGGCAAGGACGCTGCGGCCCAGTCCGACAAGTTGACCGAAGGCACGAAGGAGCTCCTTAAGCGCTATCCGACCATGCGCGTCGACGTCTACCCGACGCATCGCACGGTCGCGATTCCACAGCGCATTCTCGACGGCACGCTCAAGAATGCCACGAATGCGAAGACGGCTGAGGGCGGAGTCGCGCTCGAGAATGTGTTGCCCGGCTATCCGTTTCCGATTCCGAAGACCGGCGCCGAGGCGATCTGGAACCATCTTCTGCGCTACAGCGGCCTCGGCTACGACGGCTCACGTTACCAAAACTGGAACGTCGATACGGCCGGCGTGCCTACACTCGCGGTGGAGGCGGACGCTTTCTGGGCGTGGCCGATCTACGACCCGAAGCACACGGGCACGATCTCGGCGAACGAACCTTACTGGTACAACAAGCTGCTCTACGTCGGACCTGCACGCCGCAACGGCGAAGCGCTGCTGATCGTCGACGCCGTCAATCCGCTCAAGCAGCCGCGCAAGGCCTGGCAGTACCTGCCGGGTCAGCGGCGCGTGAAGCTCGCGCCCGATCTCGCGTACGACACACCGAACCCCGGCGCCTCCGGCGCGGCAACCTACGACGACGTATCGGTGTTCAATGGCGCGATCGACCGCTACGATTGGAAGCTCGTGGGCAAGAAGGAGATGTACGTGCCCTACAGCAGCTACCGGCTGACCTACCACAAGCCTGTGGCCGACATCACCAAGCCCCAGCATATCAACCCGGACCTCGTGCGCTGGGAGCTGCATCGCGTCTGGGTCGTGGAGGCGACGCTGAAGCCCGGCAAGCGCCACATCTACAGCAAGCGCGTGTTCTATCTCGACGAGGACAGTTGGACCGCGCTCGCGTCCGACCAGTACGACGCGCGCGACCAGCTCTATCGCTCGAGCTTCGCGTTCCAGTCGTACAGCTACGACGTCCAGGCGCCGTTCGGAGATACGTTCGCGATCTACGACTTCAGCTCGGGCGTGTACAACATCAGCGGCCTGTTCGGCCCGCACAACGGGCTCAAGTACATGGCCGAGCTGCCGCGCGACAGCGCCTGGTCGCCCGAGGCGCTGGCAGGCGCGGGGCTGCGCTAGCTCGGACGTTGCCAACCTAAACCTCCTCACGGTGCGTCGCGCGTGCTGCGGCGCACCGATGGGACAGGATATCAACCGTCGAGCCATGATCGCCTTCCGATCCACCGCCTCCGCGCTCGGCGTCGCGCTCGGGTTTTCGTTCGCGGCGCACGCCGCGGCCGCAGGCTTCGCCGACGTGCTCGATACGCCGGCGCAGATCTCGCCGCTCGCGAGCAGAAGCCTCTTGCAGGCGGTCACAAGGAGCGGCGATCGCGTCGTCGCGGTAGGGCAACGAGGACACATCGTCGTGTCGGTCGACGGCGGAGCGACCTGGAAGCAGGCGCCGGTGCCGGTCAGCTCGGATCTCACCGCCGTCTACTTCGTCGATGACAAGAGTGGCTGGGCCGTCGGACACGACGGGGTCATCCTGCGCACGAACGATGGCGGCGACACCTGGAGCCTGCAGCTTACCGGCATCAAGGCCAACGAGTTACTCGTCGCAGCGATGGAGCGCGCGGTCGCCGCTGAGCCGCCGTCGGAGCACGCGAAGAAGTTGCTCGCGGAGGCGAAGCGCTACCAGGAGCAGGGACCGGACAAGCCCTTCCTGGATGTCTGGTTCTCCGATGCGCAGAACGGATACGCCGTCGGCGCATACAACCTGATCTTCAGGACCGCGGACGGCGGCAAGACGTGGGAGCCTTGGTTCGATCGCACCGAGAATCCCAAATTCTTCAACCTTTATGCGATTCGACCGGTCGGAGGCGCGCTCTTCATCGCCGGCGAGGGCGGCCTCGTGCTGAAGCTCGACGCAGCGGTGCAGCGCTTCCGCGCCGTCGCAACACCCTACGAGGGAAGCTTCTTCGGCGTCGCCGACGCCGGAGCGGCCGCGATCGTGTTCGGCCTGCGCGGCAACGTCTACGGCAGCGCGGACGGCGGCGGCACCTGGACCAAGGTCGATGCGGGGCTGCCGGCTGCCGTGGTCGCCGCGACGCGAAGCGCAGGCGGAGCTCTCTTGCTGGCCGATGCCGGCGGACGCGTGTCGGCGAGTACCGACGGCGGGAGAACCTTCGCCAGGCTCGCGCTCAAGCAAGCGATGCCTGTGACGGGTCTTGTCGATCTGGGTGGCGGGAAGCTCGTGCTGGTTGGGCCGCGCGGCGGAGCAGTAACGGAGATGGCGACGCGCTGACGGCGCTTACCCGTGGAGGAGAATCATAGCGGCCATCACCACCGACCTCGACCAGATGCCTGTCGTCCGTCAGCTGACGGACTTCGACCGGAATTCCGGCAATCTGCTCGAGCGCCTGGTCTTCAACAACCGGGTAGGCGTCGTGATCGCCTGCGCGATCGTCACCGTGGTTCTCGCCTACGCCGCGGCAACGAAGCTCGCGCTCAATGCGAGCTTCGAGAAGATGATTCCGCAGAGCCAGCCCTACATCAAGAATTACCTCGCCTACCAGAAGGAGCTGCGCGGCCTCGGCAATGCCGTGCGCGTGGTCGTCGAGAACACCGGCGGCGACATCTTCGACCCGCAGTACCTGGACGTCCTCAAGCAGGTCAGCGACGAACTGATTCTCACGCAGGGTGTGGACCGCGCCTGGGTGAAGTCGCTGTGGACGCCCGCGGTGCGCTGGACGGAAGTGACCGAGGAGGGGTTCCGGGGCGGCCCGGTGATGCCGGACTCGTACAATGGCTCCGCACAGAGCGTGGAGGAGCTGAAGCAGAACATCGCGCGCTCGGGCATCGTCGGCAATCTGGTCGCCAACAATTTCAAGTCGAGCATGATCTTCGTGCCGTTGCTCGACAAGGAGCCGGGTACCGGCAATCCGGTCGACTACTCGCGGCTGTCGCGGCACCTCGAGGAGAACATCCGCGCGAAGTACGAGCTTGCCCGCGCCATCAACGCCGAGGTGCTCGCCAAGCAGACACCCGCGATCAAGGTCCACGTGATCGGCTTCGCGAAGCTCATCGGCGACCTGATCGACGGCCTCTTCCACGTGATGATGTTCTTCGGGATCGCGGCCGTGATCGCGACCGCCATCATCTACGCCTACACCCGCTGCGTGCGCAGCACTGCGCTCGTGATCGCCTGCTCGATGGCTGCGGTCATCTGGCAGCTCGGCCTCGTGGCTCTGTCGGGGTTCCAGCTCGACCCGTTCTCGATCCTCGTGCCGTTTCTGGTGTTCGCGATCGGCGTATCGCATGGCGCGCAGAAGATGAACGGCATCATGCAGGACATCGGCCGCGGCACGCACAAGCTTATCGCCGCGCGCTATACGTTCCGCCGGCTCTTCCTCGCCGGCCTGACGGCGCTGCTCGCCGATGCGGTGGGCTTCGCCGTGCTGATGGTGATCGACATCCCCGTCATTCGCGACCTTGCGGTCACGGCGAGCATCGGTGTCGCCGTGCTCATCTTCACCAACCTGCTGCTGTTGCCGGTCCTGCTTTCGTACACGGGCGTCAGCGCCAGCGCGGCCGCGCGCTCGCTACGTGAGGAGAAGAGCGAGCGAAGGGGACGCGGCGTGGGTGCGGTATGGACGTGGCTCGATCGCTTCACGACCCGGCGCTACGCGCTGACGGCAATCGCGGCAGCGATCGTGCTCGCGGGCGTGGGGCTGACGGTCAGCCATGGACTGAAGATCGGCGACCTCGATCCGGGCGCGCCGGAGCTGCGCGCCGATTCGCGCTACAACCGCGACAACGCATTCATCACGGCGAACTACGCGCTGTCCAGCGACCAGTTCGCGGTGATCGTGAAGACCGACAAGGAAGGTTGCCTCAAGTATCCGACGCTCGTGGAGGCGGACCGGCTCGCGTGGGCGCTGAAGCAGGTGCCCGGCGTGCAGACCACCGTGTCGCTCGCCGATGCTGCGCGCCAGATCACGGCGGGATCGTTCGAGGGCAACCCGAAGTGGCTCACGATCAATCGCAACCAGGACGTCCTCAACTACGCGGCGCAGCAGGCCTCGACGAGCAACCCGGACCTCTTCAATACCGAGTGCTCGGTGATGCCGGTCATCGCGTACCTGAGCGACCACAAGGCGGAGACGCTCGACCGCGTCGTCTCGGCGGCAGCCGCGTTCGCCGACACGCACAACGACAAGGATCGCCAGTTCCTGCTCGCGGCGGGCAGTGCCGGGATCGAGGCGGCGACCAATATTGTGGTAGCCCAGGCGAATCGCGCGATGCTGCTGTACGTGTACGCAGCGGTCATCGTGCTGTGCTTCATCACCTTCCGAAGCTGGCGTGCCGTGATCGTCGCGGTCGTTCCGCTCGCGCTCACGTCGATCCTGTGCGAAGCGCTGATGGTCGTTCTCGGCATCGGGGTGAAGGTGGCGACGCTGCCCGTAATCGCGCTCGGCGTGGGCATCGGAGTCGACTATGCGCTGTACCTGCTCTCGGTGCAGCTCGCGCGGCAGCGCGCAGGCGCAAGTCTTACCCAAGCCTATAAGCAGGCGGTGCAGTTTACCGGCAAGGTCGTCGCGCTGGTCGGCGTCACGCTCGCCGCGGGAGTCATCACCTGGGCGTTCTCGCCGATCAAGTTCCAGGCCGACATGGGCATCCTGCTCACGTTCATGTTCGTGTGGAACATGCTCGGAGCACTGATCCTGATCCCCGCGCTGTCGCACTTCCTGCTGCCGACCTCCGTCCACAGGAGGCGCGCCGCCGCGGCGAGGACCATGGCATGACAACGCCGGCGCTTCGATCTGTTGCGACAACGTCTGGCTGACCGCACGGTTGGCCTCCACCGCGAGCGAAACATCCGGCGCAAAGGCGAACGCATCGACCTGCTCGGCCGTCAGCCGTTTGACCGCCTCGCCCTTCATCCGAGCTCCCGTCTGCCGCATCAGGATGCCCTCGATCGAGTATCTGGGCCGTGCGGTAGCGCACCAGTTGCATGCGCTTGCGCGCCAAGTCTCGTGCCCCACGCTCCTCGCGCGGATAGATGTAACCTTCGGCCAACAATCCCAACCGCAGCAGGTGCGCCAGATACGCCGCATCCGCGAAGTCCCCGCTGTGCTTGAGCCCCTCGTACTTCTTGATCGCGCTCGGGTGTGCCAAATGCACCTGGTAGCCTATAGCCATCAGTCCGTCTACCAGCCAGTCCCAGTTGTACGTACTCTCGATCACTACGCCTGCCAGATCTTCCCGATGCGACTCCAGTGCGGCGCCGATTTGCCCCAGATCGTTGGGCAACCGCTTGCTGAACACAATCCGGTCCTCTTCGTCGCTGACAATCACCACAGAATTGTTCGAGTGCAGGCCTATGCCACAATATTTCATGTCGGCCTCCGTAGGGTCAAAGTGCAACTTCGCAAATTGACTTTAACCCCGCCGCTTAACCGCGGCGAGGAGGCCGGCTACATAATCATCATTCAATTACGCGAATCGACCCGTTGCGCTTTCCGGCGCTTCGTAGTCGGCGTGACGCGGTTGGGAAAAACCTCCTGGCTTGACCGATGCCGGTGCCAGCGCGAGCTCAGGTATTGACCTACCTCAACACACTGCGCGACCCGAAAGCGTGAAATAGGAGAGCCCGTCTTGCCGCGCGCGAGCCGCAGCGGTGGAGCGAGGTCGCTCAAAAGGAGAGGCCGTGGGTTCGGTTTCTCGATTCTTGGCTGGCGTTCTGCTTTCCTTGCGCCAAGATGGCAGCGCAGGCGATACCGTTTACTTGCATACCGACGGGCGGAACCGATGGCGTGTCAGCACTCGTCTCTGCCAGACCCATCGGGCCGCTGCGTTGCCGGAAGATCGCGGTGCAGGCGGCACGCCGATGCCTCAGCAAGACAGAGGAGGAAAACATGTCAAACGTCCCCGATTCAGCATTGTCCCGCCGCGACGTGTTGTGCGCCGGCGGCGCCGCGATGTTCAGCTACCTGGTGGCGGGACTGTTGGGAGGGGCAAAGCCCGCACGGGCGCAGGCCTTGAGCCCACCGGTGCCGGAGGTGGATTGTCTGGCCGTGCGGGTGGTCAACGATAGCTATCAACTGGCCATCGCGCCCAACATGAAGATTGGCGCGGTGGAAGTCCAACGCTTCGGCGTGCCGCCTGCCGGCAAATCGCTGCTCGGCGAATTTGGTCTTTCGATGCATCTGGAATCCCGGCGCGGTGACCAGATTCGCAATATGCTGCTCGATTTCGGCTTCACCCCAGGAACTCTGAACAACAACCTGGGGATGCTTGGGATTGCACCTGAAAACATTGATGCGCTGATTCTGAGCCACGGGCGCTACGACCATTTCGGCGGACTGGTCGGCTTCCTGCAACAGAACCGTGGCAGGCTGCGCGCTGATCTTCCTCTGTACTTGGGCGGGGAGGAGTGCTTCTGCACTCGTGAATTGCTGATAGGTGGTAAGACCGAGGACTTCGGCTACCTGGACCGCAAGGCACTAGCCGAAGCTAAGGTGAAAGTGGTGTTCGCCGAAGCGCCGACAGTGGTCGCCGGCCATGCCTTCACCACCGGCCAAATTCCGGTCACCAGCTTTGAGAAGGTGGTGTACCCGACGCGCATGACCGTCGGCGTTCAAGACGGGATCGGGTGTTTCCCTGACAACCTTTCGGAGAAGAAGCGCACCGCCCACGTGATCCCGGACGATTTCGAACACGAGCTGGCCACCTGCTTCAACGTCAAGGGGCGCGGCCTGGTGGTGCTGACTTCGTGCAGTCATCGCGGGGTGGTGAACACAGTGAAGCGCGCCATGGAGATTTCCGGCATCAACAAGGTTCACGCGGTCGCAGGCGGGTTTCACTTGGCGCCGCAAAAGGAAGACTACGTGCATGAGACCGTGGCGGCGCTGAAAGAAATCAATCCCGACTACGTCATCCCCATACATTGCACCGGGGAGATATTCATCGACGCGCTACGAAAAGAGATACCGAATATGTTCATCCGCTCCTACACCGGAAGCCGCTACATTTTTGGTGCTTAGAAGCGCAGGAGCGTGCATCATGTGCAGAATTCTCGTCGCCGTAGACGGTTCGGAGCACTCGCGGCGCGCGGTGGATTACGCAGCGCGGCGTGCGAGGGGCGTGCCCTGCAAGATTGATCTGCTGCATGTCGAGACGCCGGTGATGGCCTGGGAGGTCGGGCCGGTTTCGTCAATCGAAACTGTGTTGGAGGTGCGTGGGGCAGAGAGCAAAGAAGTGCTGGACGCATGCGTGGGTCAGTTCGACCAGACAACCGAAGTCGAAAGACATACAGCAACAGGCGAACCGGCCGCAACCATACTCGCGCAGGCAACAGAGCTAGGTGTGGACGAGATCATCATCGGGTCGCGCGGTCTGCGGCCATTTGGCGCGGCGCTGCTCGGCTCGGTCGCGTACAAGGTCGTGCACGAGGCCAAAGTCCCAGTCGTCGTCGTGCGTTGACCGAGCGATACAAAGTAAACGAGACGAAACCATGAAGAAGATATTGAAGTTCATGCCTGTTGCGGCACTCGCCGCGGTTACCTCGCCTGGCTCCGCATTCGCCGCCGATCTGCCGAAGGAGGGCAGTTACGACGTCACCGGCTGCTTAACGCGTAACACCACACGGATCGATTACTCCACGACCCACTTTGCCTACAGCTACGACGAGACGGGCACATCGGTCAGCAATCCTCCGGGTAGCATGTTCGACAACGAGGTGATCCGATGTGTGGGAATGGTCGCCTCCTTCGACGGGAAGCGAACCGGTGGTGTTGTCTGCGTGGGTGTCGCCAAGGATGGCGATAAGCGTCTCACGCAATTCCGGTACGACAGCGATGGCAAGCTGGTCAGGGAAGCAGTGTCCGGCACCGGGAAGTACGGTATGGTATTCCTTCTCGCCGAGGGTGCGCCATAACAGGACCAAGGCCATGCTTACGCCGCTTCTCTCCCGCTTCCGGAGGACTTCCCACAAGGTGCGCAAGCCGCGTCGTCCGCCAAACCCCTCAGAAGCAGCCAGGACGCTGGAATACGAATTTAATATGCTCGGTGTCGCCTTCGAAGAATGTCGCAAACAGCCGCCGCAGCCGTATGGTGACATGGCGTTAGAAGCGTTCCTGCTTCACGCTAGCAATTTGGTGGGCTTTTTCCGAGGGTCGAGTGATCGCGGCGACATTCTGGTGATCGACTGGCTAAAGACCCCGACAACCTTCCCATTACCCATTCTTAATAAAACGCTCCCTGATATACACAAACTGCTAGGACACCCGAGCTACTCACGTGGGAAGCGTCATCGAACGTGGCGGTACGACGCTATGTACTTGGAGCTGGCCGCGAATTGGCGCGCATTTCTGAAACAACTCGCTACCGACGAGCCTAACTACAGAAAGTTATTCAAGTAACACTACGCCAGCAGAAGCCGTGCGCCCTCGAGTCCGAAACGCGCGAGGCCGCTCACCGCCAGCGCGACAGCCACCGATAGCGACACCGAGAACAGCGCTTCGCGCCGGCCTATCGTCTTGAGCATCACGGCGAACGTCGAAATACAGGGCACGTAGAAAGTCAGGAACAGCAGGAACGTCATGATCTGCACCTGGTCAAGGTAGTGGCCGACCTCGAAGCCACCCAGCGCCTGATAAACCATCAGCAGCGACAGCTCCTTGCGCAGCACACCGAACAGGATGGGCACGCCGAGCGCTGCCGGAAGTCCGAGCCACCAGTAGGTGATCGGAGAGAGCAGCGCATTGATGTAATGGTCCGCGCCGACGTGCGCAAGCAGTGCCAGCACCACGCTGCCACCAACCAGCAGCGGCGTGACGATGGTCAGGATGTCACGCGTGCGCTCCCACGTCTCGCGCAGCATGGGCAGCCATCGCGGCAGCGCGTAAGGCGGAATCTCCTGCACCTGACCCGGGCCGCCGCGTGGATACCGGCGCCATAATACCTTTCCAAGCACCGCGATCACCACCATGGTGAGCAGAAAAATCACTACTACGCCCAGCCCGCCCAGATACTTGCCGGCCAGAGCAAGAACGATCGCCGAGCGCGCCGAGCAGGGCACGAATGTGACCAGCAGGGACGCCATCACGCGCTCGCGGCCCGTCGTCGTGTTACCGATGGCGGAAATCGCCGGCACGTTGCATCCCAGCCCGAGCAGGAACGGTACCGCGACGCCGCCGTGGAGTCCTATCCGGTGAAAGGTGCGGTCGACCGCAAAGGCGATGCGTGCCATGACGCCCGCCTCTTCCAGCGCCACCAGCAGCAGCACCAGCGGAATCATGTACGGCACCACGATACCGATGAGTCCGATCAAGCCGTCCACTACTGCGCGCCCGACGACGCCGATGGTGGACTCCGGCTGCCACGCCGCCGCCCACGTCACCAGCCGCGCGGAGGTCTCGCTGTCTATCCATCCGCTGACGTAGAACACGACGAACAGGACGGCGGCGAACACGGCCACGCTGCCGATGAAACCCCAGCGCGGACTCAGGAACATTTCATCGAGCCAGTAGCGCCAGCCGCGACCTTCATGCGGCGCGCCGAACCGCGTCGCGGCCTCGAAGAGCGTTGCCGCGCGATGGTGGTGGTCGGCGTGCAGCTCGTCCGTCAATGGACGCGGCAGCGCCTTACCGGCCCTCGCGAGCAGCCGCCGCACTTCCGGTAAATATCCGGGAAAGTGCTGCTGCATTTCGTCGAGAAAATACGGATCGCCCTCCGCGATCTGCGTCACGAGCAATTGCGACGGCACACGGAAGGCCTGCTGGATCTCCGGCACGCTCAACAACGACGCGAGCGGCGCGAGCGCAGTGGTGATGTGTTCGCTTGGCGGTTGCGCATGCGGACGCACGCCTTCGCGCACGGCATGCACTGCCACGCGGAACAACTCGGCGATACCATGCCCCATGACCACCGTGGTGGGTACTACGGCTACCCCCAGCTGCGCGCTCAGCACCCTGCCATTCACGTAAATGCCACGGTCCGCGGCTTCGTCCATCTTGTTGAGCGCGATCACCAGCGGGGGTCCGAATTTTAGGAGCTTCAGCGTCAGCTCGAGATGATGTTCGAGCGACGTGGCGTCGAGCACCTGCACGATCACATCCGGCGGCGCAAACGGCGCCGGCGGGCCATCCGCTTCGTGCCGCGAAACGGGTGGGCGCTTGTCGCCCCACAGCAGGTATTTCAGCGCCGCGCGGTCTTCCGACTCGAGATGGTGCGGCGAGCGGATGCTCGGCAGATCGATGACGCGCGCTTCGTCCAGCCCGATCTGCACGGCGCATTCATTGTAGGCACGGCGCGTGCCTGCCAGCGCGCCGCTCTGCACCGAGGTGCTCGCAACTGACGCGAACAATGTGCTCTTGCCGCTGTTGGGCAAACCCACGAGCGCAATGCGCAGCCGCCGCGCGCCGCGGAACAACGGCTCGCGCAGGGGTATTGTTGCAGTATGAAGGGTCGCCAGTGTTGTCACGACGTGACAGTGAACAGCTGCATCATGTCGTTGTCTTCGTGCTCGACGATGTGGCAGTGATAGACGTAGTCCTGAGGTGCTCAGGATGAAGCTGCCGGCTGATCTGCCTTTTCATCTACCCCTCGCGGATAAGCAATAACCTCAGGATAGGCTTCCGGTACCGGCGCTTCTTGACCCACGTCAATCCTCGCCTTCGGGAGGCGACTGGAGCACACTCGAAGCTGCCTGCGCCCCCCCGTGAGACCTCACGGCTGGGACATCGATCGGCGCCCGTACCGAAA
Organism: Casimicrobiaceae bacterium; assembly: GCA_036491495.1. Lineage (GTDB taxonomy): Bacteria > Pseudomonadota > Gammaproteobacteria > Burkholderiales > Casimicrobiaceae > PALSA-1003. Next base: position 126,182 of record DASXBW010000089.1, on the reverse strand, counting down.
GAGCGCCGGTCACTCTCCCATGAATAGCGACGGCGCTTTCCCGCGGGACCGATTTGGAAATGTGACGCCGCTGAAGGATGCCGACACCATCGAGACGCTGCGCCCCATCTACGCGAAACAGGGCGGGTAGATAACTGACCGCTTGCGAATCATACTAACTACCGAGGATTACCAATTGGGTGACAGATTCCACAAAACGGGCGTCGTCCTCGCGAAAGCGGGGACCCAGTGGCGTTCGTCATAAGACACTGGATTCCCGGTTTCGCGGGAATGACGATATTAGGAATTCGACCGTCACGCATTTTCGTAATGATCTTCGCGGGAACGGTGACCGAAATCTTCGCGGGGTCGAAACAATCGGCGACAGGGTGGCCACATTCAATACGCGCCGAATCGATCCCAAAGCAACCTTTGGCTGCTAATCAGTTCGCATGACCCAGACCCAGTCACTGCTTGCTGGCACACTGGCAGCGCTTCTCATGGCGGTTATTACTAGCTGCACGAACATGCCTGCCGCGCCGACCCTTACCGCTGCTGCCAAGGCCGAACTTGCGTCCACGGGCGCCCTGCGCGTCGCGGTGTTTACGGGCAATCCCGTCATCGGCGCGAAGGATAAGGCAACCGGCTTGCTAACGGGCACTACGGTCGAGCTCGGACGCGCGCTCTCCAAGCAGGCCGGGGTTCCGGTTACATTCGTCGAATACACCGCCGTCGCGAAGATGGTGCAAGACGCGAAAACCAATGCGTGGGACATCGCGGTCGTCGCTTTCGACCCTGCGCGACTTGGCGTGCTCGACTTTGCACCGCCGCACATCACCGTAGACCTCACGTATCTCGTTGCTCCGGGCTCCACGATCCGCAACGTGGGCGACGTCGACCAGCCCGGCGTGAAGATTGCCGCGGCGCGCGGCGCCGCCACGGCGCTCTATCTCGAGCGCACGCTCAAGCAGGCAGCCGTTGTGCCTGCAGACAACGAGCCGGCCGCCTTCAACCTCATCAAGGACGGCAAGGCGCAGGTCTACGCGCAGAATCGCACCATGTTGATCGGACTTGCCGCCGGTCTGCCGGGTGCGCGCGTGTTGGACGACCGCTTTTCCGCCGCCGAGATGTGCATTGTGCTGCCCAAGGGCAGGCCTGCCGCGCTCGAGTACCTTGCCGCATTCGTGGTCCACGCGAAGAAGTCGGGAGCTGTCTCGCGCGCAATCGAAGCCTCTGGGCTACGCGGCGTTGCCGTTGCGCAGGCGACGCAATAGTGACAAGCGGCCCGCGACCGCGTGGCAGAACGCTGCATTCATCCATAGGAGGTGCGATTGACGCAGGAAGGTCAGGACCCTCCCGCGATTTACGATTGCAGGATGCCGTTACGCCAACTTGAACTTCAGCGAGCCAAGCTTCTCGATCGTGCTCACGATTTCATCGCCGGCCTTCAACCACACCTGCTTTTCTTTGGGATATCCGAGAATGACGCCCTGAGGCGTCCCCGACCAAATGATGTCACCGGGCTCAAGCGTCCACATCTTGGTAATGTAGGCGATCAGCTTTTGGGGACTGAAGATCATCAGGCTGGTGTTGGATGATTGACGTTCCTCTCCATTCACGTGCGTCTCGATCTTCAGGTTGTTGGGGTCACCGAGGACGTCCGCCGACACAAAGTAAGGACCAATCGGGCCGAAGCTATCCAGCGTCTTGCCGATCATCCATTGAACGCTCGGAGTTTCCAACTGCAGATCGCGTGCGGAGAAGTCGTGTGAAGTGCAATAACCTGCAACATAATTCAGCGCGTCGGCTTCGGACACGTTGCGGGCTTCCTTTCCAATGACGATCAGGAGTTCCGTTTCGTAGTCGAACTTGTACGAAACTTCCCTGGGCGGCAGCTTGATCGTGCAGTTGTGCGCCGCCAGCGCGTTGTTGTACTTGTTGAACAAAATAGGCACGCTGGGGAGCTTTTCATTGGTTTCCTGCACGTGGGCCCGGTAATTCAGTCCGATACAGACGATCTTGCCTGGATTCGTGAATAGCCTGCCGAAGGTGATTGACGATTCCTTGACCATCGCAGCCTTGGCCTTGGGAGAGGTCTTCGCGGCGGCCACGAGCTTATTGAGTCCCCTGGCGTTACCTTCCTTGAGTAATTCCTCGAGCGTCATGGGGGCCGCGATGCCGAGCAAATGGGAGGCTTTGCGCACGTCCAGCACGGCATCATTGTCCAGCTTGACGCCCAAAGTCTCCCAGCCATCGGCATTTTGCATGGATAGAAGGGTGACATTGGTCGGCATTTCATGAGGGCCGCTATACTTCTTGATCACTGCGTTCTTATCGGTCGAAGCCGATGCAGTCGATGTCGTGGCAATACCGGCCGTCACGGCACCTGCCGTCTTTAGGAAGGTACGTCTGGAAGACATGTGCTTTCCCCGCTGGATTGTGAGTGAGGATTTTGGTTCTAGCTACCAGTCACGCCCTGCTTCTCGGCAGAGGCAACCGTGGTGGATGTCTATGATACAAAGTTCGTAAGAGGCTAGCTACATGGGCGCCGATTGCTAGCCATACTGCGCCTCCCAGCGAGGCTTCATCTTCGTCGGGCGATGACCGAGCTTGGCTGCCGGTGATAGCAACAAAATGGGCCGGTAGCCCGGCCCATTCATTTCCTGTGCCGGCCCCGCGCGGGAGTCGGCTAGAGGAAGAATCCGTCTTGTCGCTTTTTTGTGTCGTTCCCTCAGTGCAAAAACTAAAGACTGTAGGGAGAGGCCGCCAGGCAACTCAAGTCTATGTCACCGTTGCCGTCGCCGAAGTCGCCGCTTTGTCTTCCCTACATGGCTCGCATTCTGCCGCGCGCGGCGGCGGCGACGCAATCGGCGTTCGTCTGATTTTGGTGTAGGACCGGCGCGAAGCTGGCTGCTACTGCCCTGGCCTCTCGCGTTGGATCGAACCGCACGGGCCAGGCGCGTTTTCCAAACTTTAAGTTTTACGAAGCACCCTTCTTTGAGCAAGGAAACAGAACGCTCGTCACTCTCCCATGAAATAGCGTCGGCGCTTTTCCTTGGGGCCGCCGATTTTGAAATGCGACGCCAGCCAATCGTCGGTCTTTTCCTTCAGATATCCGGCGTTCGGGTCTAGCTTGCCGGCAGCTTTCAGCTTCTCGATGATGTAGCGCGAGTAGAGATGATCGAAGATGCGCATGAATTCGCCGAAGTAAATGTCGCCGACGCGCGTATTGCCCCGGATCACCAGCATATTCTCATCGTTGTCGGTTTGAGACGGGCCGCTGAAATTGGCCGTTCCGGTGACCACCGTCGGATCATCGGCCAGGGGATCGATGAGGATGAACTTGTCGTGGATATACCGGTTGTTATTGAATCCGGTCAGGACCTCGCCAAGGAAGTGTTCAAGGTCGCCCGGTTCAAGTTTGGCCCCGATTTCCACTCCGTGTCACCTCGGTCTCGACGCCCGCGTCGAGCGCCTTGTCGAACACCAGGTAGCGCAGCGCGTCGCTGGGCTTGTCCAGCGCCGTTTGGAAAATCGCGTCGAAGTTGAACGCGAACGTCATACACATGATGCGCTGCGCGGACGCCATCCGATTGGCGTACCAATTCAGCGTCGGCAGGGCAGGCTTTTCGTCCCGCGGGCTGTATAGCGTCAGGATGCGATCCGCCGGCGGTGGCGCATCGGGGCGGGGGTGGGCTCGACCGCGAGATTCGCTTGTTTGAGCGTCGACGGTTTCACATTCGGGTCGGCGAGCCGGGTCCAGAAATCAAGGTAGCGCTGGGCGATCCCCCGGTTCCAGACCGCGTGTCCCACGTTGGAGTGGCCGAAGATTCCGCCGGCGGAAATGTTGGTCGATCCGGTCCAGACCGCCACCGGAATGTTCTTGTGCACTAGCACGATGAACTTGTTATGCCGGATACCGGCGCGGGACTTCTGCGGCTGGCAAATGGCACCGATCGGTTGCGGCGATCATCGCCTCGTTGTCAGCTTTGAACGCCTGTGCCTCATAACGGATCTGAACGTCCGCGCCGGCCGCCGCGGCCTTGCCGAAGGCCTCGCCGATGGGCGGGTAGCGGAACTCGTACAGCATCGCGCGAAGCTTGAAGTCCGCCGCATCGGGCCCCGCGGCGCGGGCGATGAACGCGATCAACGCCTCGAACAGCCCGCGCGAGAGCCAGACCATCTGGGCAGACGCCGGCTTGGTCTGATCGGGCAGCGTTTTTCCGAACAGCCGCGCATAGGCTTGCGAGCCGGCGACACCGCGGTTGAAATGAATGTCGTGGCGCGTATCGCTGGCAACCGTGTCACCGCCCTCCTCGTCTTCGGTCGTGATCTCGACGGTCGTCGAGGAGGATCGTCGACGTTGATGAGATTCGGTTTGCCGTAGAGAGGCACGACTCGATAACGGTAGTGGTGCTCGGCTTGGCGATGTAGTCGCCCCATTAAAGGACTGCTTGATACCCCGCAGCCAGAAGCGCTCGAAGACGACGCCGGCGGAAAGCTCAGTGCGCTCGATCGCGAACCCTAGAAGGTTCAGGCGCTTGGCCTCTTGTCCCGCCACGAAATCCCAGGCCAGCGTGACGACGTGCAGCCCGGCGATAGCGCGGACTGCAAGCACCGATTCCACATTAATATTGCGCATCGACATTCCTCCTGACCGCGCACGTCGCGGCCCACCGAAACAAAGTTGCTTCGCATTCTCCCGAAGGGTGCGGCTCTGCGGCTGCTCTCATGCTATGCCTGCCAGTAATCACGACCAACAGGTTCCCGACATTCGGGCGACTGTTTGAGCAAACAAGCCGTCAATCCCATCCTTTTTTGGCAACCCGTTTGGTGTACGCAGCGATGAAGTTAGCCCAGGCATTCTTTTTCGCGAAGTCGAGGTTGGCGTACAGCGCACAAACCTTGTGCTTGGGGAAGTAGATCGAGATCCCGTGCGAGCGCGCTACTTGGCTGCCCTTCGCAGCGCTGGCCAAAACCATTTTCGCGACCGCTTGTTTGACTGCGGTGCACGCTTCGGTGACAACGGCATTGCCCAGCAACCGTTGCAGGCCGTCGCACAGATCGACCAGATCGACATAATCGTCGTAGGGGGCAGAGTACTCCTGTACCTTGGCGCGAACGGCGCTTAGCAGCGTTGCCTCGGACTGGTTGCCGACTCGCTCTAGCAGCGATCCCCCGAGTCTATCGACCGCGGCCGCCAGGCTGTCGCTTTGACCCAGGTCGAGGGCCGCCAGCGTTACGCCGTCGCCAGCGCCGTAGGACGCGGCGTATTGCCTGACGACCGTGCGCGCGAGCTCGTCCGGGGCCATGGCCGGCTTCTTCGCCAGCGCCTTGAGAACGCGGTCGTACGGCCAGCCGTTGCCGGGCTCTTCTTCTTCCGAGCCCACCGCGTAGCGGGCGCTAGCCATGATCTGATAATTCACTTCCAGCATGGCCATCAGGCACGCGTCGAAGCCGATGATATCGAGCGGGCGTCCCAGAAGCTTCTTCATCTCGCCCAGCGCGCGCTTGAGCTCCATGTTGTCAAGAAAATCCTTGGCCTGATCGTCAAACGCGATGGCCCTGGATCTGACCATGGTATCGACGGTCGACGCGAAGAGCGCCCGATGCGCGCGGCGAACCGCCGATCTCGCCTGAGCCATCGGTACAGGACGCGCCTTGCGTGGTGCCTGAGCCCTGGCGACACTCCCTTCGGCGTTCATGACGACACCCCTGCGGGCGATCGGCGGCGGATCCCCGCTGAAGTAGTCTCCGTGATTGGCGTAGAGATTGGAATCGTCCCAGCCTGCCCCATGGTTCCAGATGACGAGCAGGTAATGGCGCGCAGGGTAATGCTTCACACCCCACTTGAAGAAATCGCACAAGACCCTGGGGTCGCCGGTGTCGGTTTCGCCGAGATCCTGGACTGCGTCCTTGGGAAGGTCAGTGCCTTTGCGCAAGTAGAAACGCTTGGTCGTTCCGCGCGATCCGCTGCGGTCGAATTGGGCGATCACGTTGACGGAAGTGCTGGAGCCGACTTTTTTCATCTCGCGCAGATCGGCAACACCGGCTCCATCCAGATTGTTGTCACCCGCGAGGTAGACCATGACCGTCCAGTCGGCGCCTGCGTCTGCGCTTCCTGCGTTCTTGCGCTTCTTGCTCTTGGCCGGGGATGTCACGTGTGGCATGTTCCCTCCTGTTTATAGTTGGCTCCGTTCGAAGCACCTCTTCGAACACAAACGGTCCCCAAGTCGAAGATCGCATTATTACCAAAAGAAAGCGGCCCCGAAGGACCGCTCTAAATTACCCGCTTGCGCTCCTGCCTTACCAGCGCGGCTCACCGTTGCCGTTGACCGGAACTGTCGGCCCCGGGGGCGCGCTCATTTGAACGCGATGTTCTACGCCATGGAAATTGTAAGCGACATCCCAGTACTCCGGCCGCCCACTGGGAACGGTCTGGCAGTGCTGAACGTTCTGGCCGTAGCCATAACTGCCTCCACCGGTGTTGGCGCCGATAGCCGCGCCCGCGACCGCGCCACCGGCAGTGGCAACGTCTCTGCCTCGTCCGCCGCCGACCTGGTGACCGAGAACGCCGCCGATGATCGCGCCGGCGATCGCACCGGGGACATTGGGGTCACCGCCGAAGTGTTCACGCTCGACCCAGCAACGCTGCTCCGGCGGACCGACTACTGCGCGCACCGAAGTAACCTGCGCGTCGTAAAGCCGCTCGTTCGGGCGTTGCCTATACTCGTAGGTCGGCGCCGCAAGCGGTGGGGGCGCCTCGTTCTCGTAGGCCACCCGGTCGACCGGCCGCACCGAGGAAATCCGGGCGTCCATGCCCATCCCGCGAAGCGTATCGTAACTTCCCGGCCGCAGGACCGTGCAGCGCCCCTCGAATCGCGCGTCCTCGCATACTTCCCAGCGTCCGTGGTCGACGACTGCGGATCGCGCGCGGTCATTGAACCCAGTAGGCTCGAAGTTCCAGACCGTCTTGTCGACCCTGAAGGCGCGGCCGCGGAATCCCTCGCCTTCATAGAATGTGACCTGCGCTGCCGCTTGAGTGGCGCAGCAAATCGCTGCCACGCCCAGTAAAGTCTTGAATGTCAGGTGCATGGATACCTCCTTTCTTGATCCGCTGAACCAGTGCTCAACAGAAACATAGTAACGCGCATCAACCTATGGAGGTTGTCAGCGATTGACGGAAAAACCTGTAGGACAAATACTGACTCCCTATCCGAAAGGGAACCACAAACCGTGAAACACTTTAGTAGAGATTCGGCAGCTCTCCTTGCCTTGGTTTTTGCAATGGCGCTCAACGTGCAAAACGCGCAGGCCGCGAGTCCCTCCGACCTGTACGCTCGCGCCAAGCGCGCGATTGCGTCCGGTAACGTAGTCCCGGAGCGCGATCTCGCGCCATTGGTTGCAGTGCTACGTGGACCGTCGTCGGAGGAGGACCTGCGCAGCGCCATCGACAAGATCGAAACGCTGGCCGATGCCTCCGGCTCGAGCCCGGCCGAGGTCAAACACTATCTGCTCGAGCAATCGACGCCACTGCTGTTGAAGATCGCAGCCGACGGCCCTTCCGCGTTCGCGCGTGGCGATGCAGTGACGGCGTTGCGCGACATGGGCGCCTCGCGCGCGGTGCTGGATCAGGCGGCGACGATAGCCGAGCACGATCGTGACGATTACGTGCGCAGCCGTGGAGAGATCCTTCGCAACTTCATGAAGTCGATGCCGGCGGCAGGTGCCGCGGCGGACGTCAAATCCGGCGGCCCGCGAGAACAGCTGGCAGTCGCGGCGCTGAAAAAGCGCAAGCTCGGCATATCCGCGGATCAGCTGCGCCGTTCGTCGCTCGAGGGCAACGCGGCCGACGTCCAGGCGCTGCTCGATGCCGGTGTCAACGTCAACAGCGGTAGCGGCCTATCCGACAGCCCGCTCTATTTCGCCGTGTTTTCCGGCTGCGGCGGCAAACAGGGCGAGAGCGAAGGCAACGTCGACACCGTGAACGTATTGATCGCCGCCGGCGCCGACGTCAAGCGCAAGGACGACAACGGCAACAACATCTTGATGAGCGCAGCGCAGATGTGCGGGCCGAGGATCGTCACCGCGCTGATCGCCGCGGGCGCCGACATCAAGCTCACCAATGGCAGCGGCATGACGCCGCTGGGGATGGCCTTGCTCATGCATCACCCGGATTCGGCCGAAGTCCTGGTCAGCAAAGGCGCGCGCCTGAACGCGAGCCAGGCGCAGATGCTCAATGCGTCGGCGACCGATCCACGCTCCAAGGCGATCATCCAGCGTGCGTCCGGAAAGTAAGGAGCGCTCAACGCGTCGTCACGTTGAGCGTGCCTGCGCTATCGCGACCGGAATTATTTGGCGCTTCGCAGCTTGCGGATCGTTTCGGGGTCTATCGTCCCGGTCGGGGGGAGCTTGTTGTCGGTCTGGAATTTCTTGAGCGCCTCGACTGTCTTCGGCCCGCTCACGCCATCGACCGTACCAAGCTTGTAACCCAGCTCGTTCAAGCGTTCCTGCATCTCGAAGATCGTCATACCTTCGACGTTAACCGCCGGCGCCGGTTGCTGCGTGCTTGCCGGTGCCGGCTGCGGACGCGAAGGTTGCGGCGGCGGCGTCGCTGGGGGCGCGCTGCCTGGGGTTTCGGGCGCACCCGCGCAACCGGCGAGGAGCAAGACGCCGACAAACAGCACTGACAGCGATCTGTGCAGATGTCTCATGATAGGCTCCCTTTTTCTAGTGGCGGAACGTGACGGCGGCTGATTTTACACCGTCTTTGGACCCTACTTCACAAGTTGACGCTCGATCCGCGGGTCGGGTATGAGCCACATGATGGCGACTGCGACATAGATGGCGCAGGCGACCCAGGGATTCACAAACGCGATCGCAATGGCTGTCGCATACAGGACTACCGACGCAATACCCTTGTAGTCCCTGCCCAGTGCCCGTGCCAGCGTCGACTCCTTGCCCTGCTGCGCGACCAGGATGCGAGCCAGAATGTAATACGCAACACTGGCCATGAGCAGCACCACGCCGTAGAGCGCGACGGGAACGGCGGCGAAGTGGTTTTCGCTCATCCAGCCGGTGACGAACGGCACCAGCGACAACCAGAACAGCAGATGCAGGTTGGCCCAAAGCACACTACCCGTGACATGCTGGACGGCGTGCAGCATGTGATGGTGGTTGTTCCAGTAAATACCGACGAAGACGTAGCTGAGCACGTAGCTCAGGAACACCGGGATCGCCGGCAAGAGTGCCGGCAACTCGATACCGTGCGGTACTTTTAGCTCCAGCACCATGATGGTGATGATCACGGCAATCACGCCGTCACTGAATGCCTCCAGCCTACCTTTACCCATCGGTCCCTCGCCTGAGAATGGGCCAAGACGGAAATGTAACACCGCGGTTCAAGCGTCGGTCTGGCGCGCATCCCGCACCATGTTGCATACTCCGCCGTTGGCGCAGCACTGACACGACACCAAGGCTCTCGCCGTGAACCCCGAGCACCTCCTCTCCGCTATCTCGACGCAATGGGACGTTGAGATCGTCCCGCAACTCACCGAGTACATTCGCATTGCGGCCAAGTCGCCGGATTTCGATCCGCAATGGGAAATCCATGGTCACATCGAGCGCGCAATCCGGCTTGCGGAAGCGTGGGTGGGAAAGCAGTCCGTTCGCGGCCTGACGTTCGAGATCGTGCGTCTTCCCGGCCGCACCCCTCTGCTTTATTTCGACGTCGCCGGCACCGGCGATCGCAGCGTGCTGTTGTACGGCCATCTCGACAAGCAGCCGGAGATGGTCGGATGGCGCGAAGGCTACGGACCCTGGGATCCCCTGTTCGAGAACGGCAAGCTGTACGGCCGCGGTAGCGCCGACGACGGCTACGCCGTGTTCGCGGCGCTGGCCGCCATCGGTGCGCTGCAAGCGCAGGGAATCGCGCACTCGCGCTGCATCGGAATGATCGAGACTTGCGAGGAAAGCGGCAGCTACGACCTGCCTGCGTATCTCGATACGCTCGCGCCACGAGTGGGAAAGGTCGATTTCGTGGTCGGTCTCGATTCCGGCTGCGGCGACTACGAGCGGCTGTGGGCGACGACTTCGCTGCGCGGCTTGGCCGGCGGCCGCCTGACAGTCGAAGTGCTGACCGAGGGCGTGCACTCGGGTGACGCGAGCGGCATCGTTCCGTCGTCGTTTCGCATCATTCGCAAGCTCCTCGACCGGATCGAGGACGCGACCACCGGCCACGTCCTGCCTGCCGAATTTCACTCATTGATTCCGGCGGAGCGCGTCGAACAAGCCGGCCGCGCGGCGGAAATTCTCGGCGACATCGTGATCAGCAAGTATCCATTCGCCGACGGGACGCAACCGATGGTCAGCGATCGCGCCGAGGCTTTGCTCAATCGAACCTGGCGCCCTGCGCTTTCGGTCATCGGCGCCGACGGGCTGCCGTCGAGCGCCAACGCCGGCAACGTGCTGCGCCCCCAAACCTCGCTCAAGCTTTCGCTGCGCTTGCCGCCGCCGATCGATGGCGGCCACGCGTCGCAACATTTGAAGCGCTTGCTCGAAGCCGATCCGCCGTACGGCGCGAACGTACACTTCGACGAAGAGTCGGGCGCGACTGGTTGGAATGCGCCGCCGACGCAAGCGTGGCTCGGCAGCGCCATCGACGAGGCGTCTTCATTATTCTACGACAAGCCCGCCGCGGCGATGGGTGAAGGTGGCACGATTCCCTTCATGGCCATGCTCGGCAAGCATTTTCCGAAGGCGCAGTTCCTGATTACCGGCGTCCTTGGCCCGCACGCCAACGCCCACGGACCCAACGAGTTCCTGCATGTTCCCTACGCCAAGAAATTGACGGCGTGCGTGGCCTTTGTGCTCGCCGCGCATGCCGGAGAAGGAGCACAAGGGTGATCACGATTTATCATCTCGACACGTCACGATCCGAGCGCATCGTCTGGCTGATGGAGGAGCTCGGTCTCGAATACAAGCTGGAGTTGTTTCAGCGCAACGACAACGGATCGGCCCCGGATGCACTGAGGGAGATTCACGCGCTCGGCAAAGCGCCGGTGATCCGCGACGGGGATACGGTGTTGGCCGAGTCAGGCGCCATCGTCGACTATATCGTTCACCGCTATGCGGGCGATCGTCTCGCCGTGGCGCCGGCGGCTCAGGAATTCGCGCGCTACATTTATTGGTTTCATTTCGCCGAAGGAAGCCTGATGTCGCTCCTGATACTGGCACTGGTGATTGGCCGCGTGCCGGAAGCCAATGCAAGCCCGGTGCGGACGCGAGTGCTGGAGCGGATGAAACAGACTCTCTTCTTCATCGACTCGGAGCTCGCTCAAGCGACTTATTTTGCCGGCTCGGCATTCACCGCGGCGGACGTGATGATGACCTTCCCTTTTACGACCATGCGCCATTTCCTGAACTACGACCTCGCGCCTTACCGCAATATTCTCGCCTACCTGCAGCGCATCGAGTCGCGTCCGGCATACCAGAAGGCAATGGCGCTCGCCGGGCCGAAAGAAAAATAGAAACGCGTTGGGTTTGCCAAAATGGAATTCGGTGCTACAGGTTTACCGTGCGTCCCGATGCTGACGCCTCTCGGACCGCGTCGAGCACCTGCTGACAGTGCAATCCGTCGGTAAAGTTGGGCTGCGGCGACGTACCTTGCTCGATTCCTTTCGTGAAATCCCGGACCAGCAGCCGGAACGCCATCAATCGATGGTCGCGGGCGTCGGCGAAAGGCGTGAACTGCGACGGCGTCTCGAGCTCCTGCAGCGGCGCACCGTCGCGGCTCGCGACGACGACCCCATTCTCCAGCGGGTTGGGGCCTGGCTGCTCGGCCATCAGCGTGCCCCGGTCGCCCATGACAACGATCTTCGCCCCACGTGCCGGCGTGATGGCGAAGGACGAAATCATCGTGGCCATGCCGCCGCTCTTGAAAGTCACGGCGAAGGAAAACGTGTCATCGGTTTCGGCTTGGACGATTTTGCCCGTCGCGGCGTCCACTACCTCCGGGCGAAACGCGGCGAGCCAACCGCTTACCGAAGCGATCTCGCCAAACCAGAATCGCAGGGCATCGATGTAATGTGACCCGAGCGCGCCGAGCAGGCCGCCGCCTTCGGATTGGTACGCGTTCCAGGAGAGCGGGCGCGGCTCCCGTGAAACATAGCGGTCGAGAAAGAGCTCCATGGTACAGAGCTGGAACTTGCCGATGTAACCATCGGCGAGAAGCTGCCTGATGTAGGCTCGCTGAGGCGTGTGGCGAAACTCGTGCGCGATCATCGCCGTTCGGCCGGACTTATCGGCGGCGGCGCGCATTTCCTCGCCTTGCTTCGCGTCGATGGCGAATGGCTTCTCGCAGAGAACATGCTTGCCCGCGTTGAGCGCCGCGATGGAAAGCCGGTGGTGAGCGCCCGGAGGAGTGATGATCGCGATGGCGGCGAGGTCGTCCCGGCGAATGAGCTCCATGGGGTCGGTATAGACGCTTGGGATGCCAGCGTCGTCTGCGGCTTTCTGCGCTTTTTCGCGCGTTCGGCTGCAGATGGCCGCGACATCCCAGCCTTCGGAGCGGAACGCCGGGACGTGAACCTGCGCGCCGAAGCCGACGCCTATGATGCCGATGCTCTTTTTCGATGAGGCCATGATGTTCTTTCGTCAACGGGCGAATGATCGACCGGACAAATACTACCGGAGACCCTACCGAAGACAAGTGGGCGCGGTATATGCTTCAATTCCGTCGAGTAGAGAACCGGTGAACTACGCGTCACTCCCTTGAGCATTTCTGACAGGCGAAGCGAAAAACCATGACGACCGAAGGATTCACCGTCAGCCACGCGCGCGACGCGCATTTCGAGCGCGGCCTGCGCTCGTTTTTCGAGTACCGCGACCTTGGCATCGCAGTGGCGACCAAGGGGCAGGTCGTGGCGCATGTGATTCGCGCGGCGCCGGGTGCACCGTTTGCCGGCCAAACGCACCTGCATCGCACGACCTTTCAATTTGTGTACGTGCTCAAGGGCTGGATCGAATTCGACTATGAAGGGCATGGCCCGGTGCGGCTCGAGGCGGGATCCAGCGTCTATCAGCCGCCTTCGATCCAGCACCGTGAGCTCGCGCACAGCGAGGATCTGGAGATGCTCGAGATCGTCATGCCGGCGGATTTCTCGACCGAGGAGGTCGCGTAACAACCCATGCTTCAGCGTCGACGTTACGCGTCTGGTGACAGTCGAGAGAATCGTGCAACGGTAGCGTAAACCGCCAAACGCATTCCAAAGGGTCTCTTGGAGATGGTTGCAACTCCTCTGCAAGTTTCGTCGCTTATCGCGCGCAATCTGGTTCCGGTCGCGGGTGTCCTTTTCCTCGGCTGGTCGGCGCCGGACTTGCTCGTACTCTATTTCGTCGACACTGTCCTCGCCATCGCATCGCTGCTGTTGCTAGTCGCCGTCTATCTGACCGGCATCGGTCCTCTCAAACGGACGCGGCCCTTCGGTGGCGGGATGGACTGGGTGAAGGTGGCCGCGGTCAGCTTGTTGGGAGGCGTGTTGATCGGGCTGCCGTTCGGCGTTCCACTGTACATCCTTCTCGCCGATTTCGAATGGTCGCCCGTCGCCGCGTTTTCCAATCAAACGTTCGTCTACGGAATGGCAATGCAGGCGTTCATTTCCGGCATGGACTGCATGCGGGCGTATTTGGAGCTTGCCGGCCGCGACGCCGTCGATCAGGTGCTGAAGCGCCGGACCGGTTTCGTGTTCGCGCGATGGATGGTGGTGCTGATCGCGGCGATGACCGGGTTGCCGGGCGTGTTCGGGCCGAAGTTCGGCGGAATGGCGGTGTTGCTGGTGTACGCCGGCGCGACGGTGTACTTCGAAATCTTTCCTGACCGTGCTCTGGCGTGGCTGAATCCGAAGGCGGCCCGTCAGCAGCGCGGTCCCGGTGAGACACGCGAATCACGCAAGCCGCCGGGTCCATAACGTCGATGTTCGAAAGAGAAGCCATACCATGACCAATCCCTGGCCGCCCCTTCCATTCGAAGCATGGAAAGACACCTACGCGACGCTTCACATGTGGACGCAGATCGTCGGCAAGATACGGCTGGCCCAGACACCCTGGGTCAATCACTCTTGGCACGTTCCGCTGTATCTCACCGCGCGAGGGCTCACGACTTCTCCGATTCGGTATGGCCCGCGCGTATTTCAGATCGATTTCGACTTCATCGATCACAAGCTACTGATCCAGGCCGGCGACGGCCCGGTGAGATCGATGGCGCTGCAGCCGCGCTCGGTCGCCGACTTCTATCAGAACCTCTTTGCGGAGCTCGCCGAGCTCGATATCGACGTGACGATCAACACCACCCCGAACGAGGTGGCCGACGGCATTCCGTTCGAACGCGACCAGCAACATCATTCGTACGATCCCGAATACGCCAACCGATTCTGGCGCACGCTGCTGCAGGCCGACCGCGTCCTGAAGGAATTTCGCGCCCGCTTCAAGGGCAAGTGCAGCCCGGTGCATTTGTTCTGGGGCGGCTTCGACCTTGCGGTGACACGATTTTCGGGCCGCCCCGCGCCGCAACATCCCGGCGGCGTGCCAAACTTGCCGGATTGGGTCGCGCGCGAGGCTTATTCGCATGAAGTCAGCAGTTGCGGCTTCTGGCCGGGTAATGAAGCGCTGCCTTATGCGGCTTTCTACGCTTACGCCTACCCGGAGCCTGCCGGATTCGACAAGGCAGCGTTGCGTCCCTCGGCTGCGTTCTATCATCCCGGATTACACGAATTCATTCTCCCCTACGACGAGGTGCGGGAAGCGTCGTCGCCCGATGCCATGCTGCTCGAGTTCCTGCAGAGCAGCTACGAGGCTGCTGCCGATTTAGGCAAGTGGGATCGCGCAGCACTGGAATGACCTCGTCCCTTTCCTCTACCTCAAGCGGTCCTTCCTCCAAATCGAAAGAATTTGCACGCCTCTTGCCGTGTTCGCGACCAAGGCCATCGGTCTCGCCATCCCGCAATCGCTGTTCTCGCGGGAGTATGAGATGGTTCAGTAGCCTAACAGGCGTGTCTTCGCGTAGGCTATTGTCGATTGCTGCGCGGTCGTAGTACCGGGGAGTGGCCAGGAGAGCCGATGGAACGGGGCGCAAAACCTGCAAAGACCAAGGTCGAAGCAAGGCCGCATGTTGCCAGGAAATCGCGGAAGACCGACGGTTCTAAGAGTCGGCAGCTCGAGCAGCGCTTGACGGAAGCATTGGAGCAGCAGACGGCAACGAGCGAGATCCTGCGCGTCATCAGCAGCTCGCGGACCAACGCCCAGCCGGTGTTCGATACCATGGCGGCCAATGCGCTGCGCCTGTGCGACGCTCGGTTCAGCGCCGTCTTCAGGTTCGACGGCGAACTCATCCACACGGCGGCTTTTCAGAACCTGACCCCGGAAGGTACCGCGGCTTTTTTGACCGCGTACCCGTGCCGGCCAAGCCGGGGCGGTACCACGCAGCGAGCCATCCTGACTGGTCGTATCGTCCACATGCCGGACATACGCGAGGACCCCGAGTACGTTTACCAGGACGTCGCACAGAAAGCCGACTACCGCAGCGTGCTTTCGGTGCCGATCCTGCGCGACGGTCGGGTGATCGGAACGATCACCGTGTACAGGGAGGCAGCGAGACCCTTCCCGGACGCGCAGATCGAGCTGCTAAAGACATTCGCCGGCCAGGCGGTGATCGCGATCGAAAACGTGCGGCTGTTCACGGAGCTGGAGGCGCGTAACCGCGACCTCACCGAAGCCCTGGAGCAACAGACCGCGACGAGCGAGATCCTGCGTGTGATCAGCCAGTCGCAGACGGACGTGCAGCCTGTCTTCGAGGCCATCGCGGCGGCCGCGCTGAAGCTGTGCGATGCCACCTCGGGCGGCGTCTATCCATTCGATGGCGAGCTCATTCATGTTGGGGCCCTCGCGGTCGTGAACCCGGAAGGCGCGGATGCCCTGCGCAAGCTTTTCCCCAGGCCACCCAGCCGCGACATGACCGCTACCAGGGCTATCCTGACTCGCGACGTCGCGACGGTTCCGGACGTGCTTGCGGACCCTGACTTTGCGTTCCAGGCTGCCGCGCTGGCCGCGGGATTCCGAAGCGTCTTGGCCGTTCCCCTGATGCGCGACGAGACCGCCATCGGTGCCATCGCCGTCGGCCGGCCCGAACCGGGGCGCTTCCCCGACCAGCAGATCGCCCTGCTCCAGACCTTCGCCGACCAGGCGGTGATCGCGATCGAAAACGTCCGTCTGTTTACGGAACTGGAGGCGCGTAACCGCGACCTCACAATATCCCTCGAGCAACAGACCGCGACGAGCGAGATCTTGCGCGTGATCAGCCGGTCGCAGACGGATGTCCAACCGGTATTCGACACGATCGTCGCGGCCGCAATGAAGTTGTGCAGCGCCAATTCGGCGAACGTCTGTACGTCCGACGGCGAGTGGATGCATCTATCAGCGCTCGTGACCGCGAATCCGGAATGGGCTGAGGCGATACGCAGCGCCTACCCCAGGCGACTCGGCAGCCGCGACATTGCCGCCAGCCGAGCGGTGCTGACGCGCAGCATTGTAACGATTCCGGACGTGATGGAGGACCCTGAGCATGGCATGCCGGATACGGCAGTCGCAGGTGGGTTCCGGAGCATCCTGTCGGTTCCACTGATCCGCGAGGGGACTCCAATTGGCGCCATCGCGGTCGGTCGGCCCGAACCGGGGCCCTTCCCCGACGAGCAGGTCGCGTTGCTGCAGACCTTTGCCGACCAGGCGGTCATAGCCATCGAGAACGTGCGGCTGTTCACGGAAGTGGAAGCGCGCAACCGGGACCTGACGGAGGCGCTGGAGCATCAGACGGCGACGAGCGAGATCCTGCGCGTGATATCGAGCTCGCCCAACGACGTCCAGCCAGTGTTCGAAATCATCGGAGAACGCGCAACAAGGCTTTGCGACGCACAGATAGGCTTGGTCTCGCGGGTCGAGGGTGATCAGATTCACCTTGCCGCCCTTCATGGCGTAAGTCGAGAAGGCACGGAAGCCATCGGGCGCTACTTCCCAATGAGGTTGGATGCCGAGCTTACGACGGCGCGCGCTATCCGCGGTCGTAGCGTCGTGCATACCTTCGACGTACTGGCCGATCCGAAGTACGAGGCAAAGGACGCTGCTATAGCCGGCACGTACCGTGGCGTCCTCGCAGTACCCATGTTCCGCGAAGGGCAGGTTATCGGCGCAATTTTCGTCGCCCGGGCGAATCCTGGGCGTTTCGCCGACTCGAAGGTCGAATTGCTCAAGACATTCGCAGATCAGGCGGTGATTGCGATCGAGAATGTGCGGCTGTTCAACGAATTAAAAACTCGAACGGCACAGCTGACGCATTCGGTGGGAGAGCTCAAGGCGCTTGGCGAGGTCGGGCAGGCGGTCAGTTCGACGCTCGACCTGGAGACCGTCCTGAACACGATCGTTTCTCGGGCCACCGAACTTACCGGCATGGACGGCGGCGCCATCTACGAGTACGACGAGATGCGTGAGCAGTTTTATCTGCACGCGACGGACAAGCTGCCCGACGAGTTGGTCAAGGCACTCCGGGCTGCACCGATCCGCAAAGGAGAAGGCGCACTGGGACAGTTGGCGGTCACCGGCGAGCTGGTTCAAATCCGCGATATCGGGGACGAGCGCGCCTACCAGAGCCGCGTGCGCAAGATTCTGATGCGTCTGGGTCATCGGTCGCTCCTGGCAGTGCCGCTGCTACGCGAGGATCACCTGCTTGGCGGGCTCGTCATGAACCGGAAAAGCGCAGGGGAGTTCGCTCCGGAGGTGATCGAGCTGCTCAAGACTTTCGCGACGCAGTCGGCCCTGGCCATCCAGAATGCGCGGCTGTTCCGAGAGATCGAGGACAAGAGGCGGCAGCTCGAGGTGGCGAGCCAGCACAAGAGCGAGTTCCTCGCCAACATGTCGCACGAATTGCGAACGCCGCTCAACGCCATCATCGGCTTCTCGGAAGTCCTGTCGGAGCGGATGTTTGGCGAGATCAACGACAAGCAGGCGGAATACTTGAGTGACATTCTGGAGTCGGGACGGCATCTCCTGTCCCTTATCAACGACATCCTCGATCTGTCCAAGATCGAAGCGGGGCGCATGGAACTGGACCCGACCGACTTCGATCTGCCGACTGCCATCGAGAACACACTGATCCTTGTCCGGGAGCGGGCGCAACGTCGTGGGATAACGCTCGGGCGCACGGTCGACCAGAGTCTGGGCATGATCCGCGCCGCCGAGCGGAAGTTGAAGCAGGTACTCTTGAATCTTCTATCCAACGCTTTGAAATTCACGCCGGAGGGTGGGCAGATCGACGTCCGCGCCCGCGCACACAACGGAGAAGCGGAGATTTCAGTGGCAGATACCGGAGAGGGTATCGCGCCAGAGGATCAGAAGGCCGTATTCGAAGAATTCCGGCAGGTCGGGAAAGCGGCAAAGAAGGTGGAGGGCACCGGGCTCGGCCTGGCCATCTCACGGAAGTTCATCGAACTCCATGGCGGAAGAATCTGGGTAAAGAGTCAACTGGGGATTGGCTCCACGTTCGCCTTTACATTGCCGCTCACAATCGGCCAACTCCACTAGAGGTGTGCGGCACTGTTGATCGCGTCGGCAGGCCACGGTCATGACGATTGACCCGCGCGACCGAACCGCCAATACTCAGGTTCTCGGGATTGACACACGTCGATGCGTGGAGTGAGCAAGGTGGCAACCCGACGCACCAAAGCCGACAGATGCAGCGCAGACTGACTGCCATCCTTTCAGCCGACGTCGCCGGCTATACCGCTTTGACGGAAGTCGACGAGGCCGGGACGCATGAAAGGCTGAAGGTCAACCGAAGCCAGGTTTTCGATCCCTGCGTTGCCGCCCATGGCGGGCGCCTGGTCAAGCTCATGGGCGACGGCGCGCTGGTCGAATTCACCAGCGTTATCGCGGCCGTCAACTGCGCACTCGCGATCCAGGAGGCAACGACCCGCGCCGAACCCGAGCGCGCCGAAGCAACGCGCATCCGCTACCGTATCGGCATCAATCTTGGCGATGTCATCGTCGAGGGCGACGATATCTATGGCGAGGGCGTCATCGTCGCCGCGCGGCTGCAGGCGATTGCACCCGTCGGCGGCATCGCTCTCTCGGCCACGGTACGCGACCAGGTGGTCGGGAAGGTGCCGTACGAATTTGAGGACCTTGGCGAGCACACGGCGAAAGGCATCCAGCGCCCGGTACATGTCTTCTCCCTGCATCCGGCAGGCCATATCGCGGGTGAGCAGCCCAAGATGGAGACGCGACGCCGCCTGTCCATTTGCGTTCTGCCATTCGCCAACATGAGCGGCGATTCGGAACAGGAGTACTTCTCGGACGGCATCAGCGAGGACATCATCACGGACCTCTCCAAGGTCTCGGCGCTTTGGGTCGCGGCGCGCAATACCTCCTTCACGTTCAAGGGAAAGCACGTCGACGCGCCGCAGATCGCGCGGCAGCTCAACGTCAGCCACCTGCTCGAGGGCAGCGTGCGCAAAGCAGGCGGCCGGGTCCGGATTACGGCTCAGCTTATCGACGGCGCGACGGGCGGGCACATCTGGGCCGAGCGCTACGACCGCGACCTCAACGACATTTTCGCGCTGCAAGACGAAATCTCGCAGGCGATCGTCGCGGCCTTGAAGTTGAAGCTCCTGCCCGCAGAAAAAAAGGCGATCGAGCAGCGAGGGACGACCAATCCCGAAGCCTACAAGCTCTACCTGATGGCGCGGCAATACAGCGTCACCGGCAATCTAGGCTCTGCCCGCCGCAGCGAAGCGATCATCCGTCTTTGTCGCCGTGCCACCGAGATCGACCCGAACTATGCGCGCCCTTGGGCGCTCATGGCCGTTGCGCAGATGAGCTTGCGCTTTCATTTGGGGAGGGGAGGCGACGACGGTTCGGCCGCCGCCGAGCGGGCAATCTCGCTCGATGCGAATCTTGCGGAGGCGCACTCCGCGAAGGCTCGAGCGATGATGCAAAAAGGCCGCTTGGACGAAGCGCTTCGCGAAATCGAAATTGCCCTTCGTCTGGATCCCGAGTGCTATGAGGTGAACAGCGCGATGGGGCGATACCACTACGTGACACGCCGGTTCGATGATGCGATTCGCTATTATGAAAAAGCGGCCACCATCATGGAGACGGACTATCTGGCGGCAGGCTTGCTGGTCAGCTGCTACAAGGCGATCGGCGATGCGGAGGGCGCCCGCAGGGCGGCGCAACGCGCCCTTGCGCGCACCGAAAAGATCGTTGCCCTGGAGCCCGACAATGGATCGGCGATGAGCTATGCCGTCGGGGCACTCGCCGCGCTGGGCGAGGCCGAGCGCGCGAAGGAATGGGCCGAACGCGCCTTGCTGCTCGATCCGGACAATCTGAATTTGCGCTACAACCTCGCGTGCACGCTCATCGTCGACTTGCATGAAGTCGAGGCCGCGCTCGATCTGCTCGGCCCTGCGTTCGAAAAATTGCGGATCGAAGCGGTCAACTGGGCGAAGACCGATCCGGATCTCGATCTCATCCGCGACCATCCGCGCTTCAAAGCCATGCTCGCGGCAGCCGAGGCGCGGTCGGCGCAAACCTGATGTCAGGTCCGGCCTACTAGACGTTACTTCCTCCGGCCAAGTGCAGCGCCCTGGCCGGAGTCCGGGCCGCGAAGCGCCTATTTCTCCTTCAATCAGGATTTCTTGCCGGGCACCTTGGCGCCCGCACGACGCGCTTCCGAAAGTCCGATGGCGATAGCCTGTTTGCGGCTCGTCACCTTCTTGCCGGACTTGCCGCTGCGCAGTGTTCCCTTCTTCTTTTCGTGCATGACCTTCTTCACTTTGTCCTGTGCCTTTTTTCCATATCGGGCCATGGTTCGCTCCTCAACTCGATTTATGGGCCGCCATTGCAGACTGTTCTGCGTGGCACCGCTTTAGAGGCCATCAAAATGCAAATGTTCCTGTAGGACCAAGGACGACGTACACTTTCCGGATCGTTCTCGCTCTCCTCCCGATAGCGGGGATGTCAAAAATGTTCACACCGCGGCTCCTTCACTCCATCTGCCTGTCGGCGCTCCTGGTCGCATGCCTTGCGTCGTGCGCCAACCGCCCGCAACCGACTGTCGCATCGACGTTAGCCATCGTCGGCGGGACCGTCGTTCATCCGCAGCGCGACGCCGCTCGGGCCGTCGCACCGAACAGTGTGATCGTGGTCACCGACGGCCGGATCACCGCCGTCGGACCCGCCGATTCGGTGCCGATTCCCGCTGGTGCGACAGTTGTGGATGCTCGCGGCAAATGGATCGTGCCCGGCCTCATCGACGCGCACGTCCACTTCTTCCAATCGGGGAATCTCTACACGCGGCCGGATGTAGCCAACCTCGGTGCGGCGGTGCCTTACGCCCGCGAAGTCGCGCGAAACAAGGCGCGGCTGGCCGCCACCTTCAAGGTGTATCTCGCCAGCGGTGTAACGAGCGTCGTCGACATCGGCGGCCCGTTCTGGAATTTCGATGTGCGGGATGCGGCACAACGCTCGCCGGCAGCGCCACGTGTGAGCGTCGCCGGCCCCTTGATCTCGACCGTTGACGATCCGCCGCTCGACATAGGCGATCCGCCCATCATCAAGATCACCACGGCCGACGAAGCGCGCGCACTGGTCAGGCGCGAGCTCGCGCGCCAGCCGGACTACATCAAGGTCTGGTTCATTTATCGCTCCGACGCCGACCTCCCGGCGCAGGAAATCATCGTCAAGGCGACCGCAGACGAGGCGCATGCCGCTGGAACGCCGCTCGCGGTGCACGCGACACAGCTTGTGGTTGCCAAAGCAGCGCTTCGCGCCGGCGCCGATTATCTGGTGCATTCGGTCGATGACGCCTCCGTCGACGACGAGTTCCTGCGACTTGCCGTCGCGCGCCACATCGTTTACTGCCCCACGTTGTTCGTCGTCAGCGGCTACCGCCTGACCCTGTCGAATACCTGGAAGCCGACGCCTGCGGAATTGCGCCTTGCCGACCCCGAGATCCTGGCAGCCATGGGCGATTTGAACCGCATCCCGCGCGAGCTCATCCCCGATCGTGTGCTGAAGTCGATGGCGAACCCGCCTTCTGCCGAGCCTTCGGACTTTGCGATGAAGAATCTGCGCAAGGTCTGGGATGCAGGCATCCCGGTCGCGATGGGTACCGACGCGGGCAATATCGGCACTTTGCATGGCCCTTCGGTGTTCCGCGAGATGGCGCTCATGCAGCAAGCCGGATTGACGCCTCTGGAAGTCCTGCGCTCGGCAACCGTCTACGGCGCCAAGGCCACGCGGCACGAGAACGACGTCGGCATCATCGACACGGGCAGGTTCCCGGATATGGTGTTGCTGGACGCCGATCCGCTGATCGACGTCATGAATCTCTCCCAGGTCTGCCGGGTGATCAAGGGCGGCAGCGTGTTCGACCCGGACGAGCTGATCCGGTCGATCCGCTGATGGCCATGGAGGGCTCGCGGCGGCAACCGCGGGCGACGTTCAACGCAACAGGATCGCGAGGAAAATGAGTGCTATGGTCGCGAAGAAAAACAGGATCGTGTAAATGACCGCGACGAAGAGAGTGCGCAACACACCTCCGAGGCGCGTTGCTCGGCCTCACCGTAGCATAGGCTACGGAGTCGGCCTCGCGCCTTGCCTGACGGCCGATTTCATCCGCTTCTTTATCGTCGGAATTTAGGGGACAGGACACGAGGGATACCGACGAGATAGCGCACAAACAAAAGCCGCAACGCCTTGCGGTCGCTGCGGCTTCCGGTGACGCTTCTGTTTCAGCGTCACGGCTTGCGGATGGCGGTCACTCGCATTGGGCGACGATGATCTTGCACGCACCTTCACACTTGTCGGTTGCCATAGCCTTCGCCTTTTCCATCGAGCTGCCCCAACCCGCGCCGTAATGGGTTTTCGACGCGGCGTAAGCACCGCAGGTGTCGAAGCGCGCGACGATCCTGCAGTCGCCGTTGCCAGCCTTCTTGCAAAGCTTCATCGCTTCTGCGCCCGCGACATCGCGGGACGATGCGCCCGTGACAAAGCCATAGCCGGCGTCGGTGCTGCCTTCTTCGTCATCGATCGCGATTGCACCGGCAGCAAACGCGGCGCTGGTGAAGATTGCACACACCAAGATGCTCAAGCGAATGTAATTTTTCAATCGGACTCCTTGGCGCAGTTGACGGGCGAATCGGGATAAGCGGTTGCGGTTGGCGAAAATTGCGAGCGAGCAACGGCACCGGAGACATGGAACCATTGTCGACGCCACGCGCCATGGAGCCAGGCGCTTCGCCACACCGCGAACTCAACTTCGCAAGGTGCCACGCAATGGTCGTGCCATCGGTGGCCAGCAGGCCATTCGATGGCGCGCCCGGTGCGCGGGCATCGAAAATTCGATGGGATGCGTCGCATGCGGCCGAGGAATGGCGGCTAGTGACGCAAACAGGCGGAGCCCGGCCCAGGGCCGAGCTTCCGCTGCTGAATTGCTAACCGCGAATTTGCGGTGCGCTGACCTCGCGCCTATCCCAACTCGGGTATGTTGTTGTTTGGGGGGCGGCAACGGCCACCTGCGACGTCACGGCTTCCGGCGTGTCTTCGAGACGGTCGAGCCGGTCGAGCGCATCCTTCGCGCGACGCCACGACACTGCGGCCAGCCAGGCGCCTCCGAAAATCCACGCTAGCGCTGCCAGGAGATCCGCTTCGCCCTTGTAAAGCTCTATCAGCGCCACCACTGCGCCAATTACGGCGACGAAGCCCAATCGCAGCCACAGGCTGCTTGCGACCAGCGGCCACGGAGTTTTGCCCCGAAGCTCGGGACCAGGGTAAATGTTGTAACCGTCCATGCCAACACCTCGATTGAGTAAATGATTCGTTGCGGACCATTACAAGGTAGTGACGGCAACACCAATAGTCCAATCGTCGTTTACGATCTGCTTCATCGGCGTTGCCGATCGAGGCGAGAGTCGTGCTGGAATACCGATCTCGCGGCCCCGGAACCGCGATTTCAGTCCGCTTACGTAGCTGCCGATGACCGTCTGCTCGATCCCGAGGTTTTGGGTAAGATAGTAAACGGCCGGGACATGCGCCTCCCGTCGAAAGAATAAAGTCCGGGCCAATCCTGTTTGCATGACGCGTTCGAGCGGTAGCGCCCGCCACCCATAACTCAAGGAGGATCACCATGCCGTCGAAACCCGTGTTGCGCATCGCCCTGCTCGGCTCCCTATTGCTCGCGGCCACGACGAGCTACGCGCAACAGCCAGCGCCAACGCCACCGCCGAATCCGCTGGATAACGTGCCCGAGAAGATGCCGTTCGATGTACCGTATGGCGCGCCGATCGGCCTCGATCGCGCTCAGGCGGCCATCGCCGCCACGATTGCAGAAGCCAAGAAGCGTGACTGGAAGCTGGTCATCACGGTCGTCGATTCGGGCGGCAATCTGGTCGCCTTCCAGCGCATGGACGGCGCACAGCTCGCCTCGATCCCGATTTCCGAGCACAAGGCGCGCGCGGCCGCGACCTTCCGTCGAGAAACCAAGGCTTTCGAGAACGGCATTCAGCAAAACGGCTTCAACTACCTGATCACCCTCGACGGCATCATCGGCTCGCGAGGCGGCATTCCGCTGCTCGAAGGCGGCAAGCTGATCGGCGCGATCGGCTGCTCCGGCGGCACCGGCTCGCAGGATGAAGTCGCCTGCAAGGCCGGCGCCGCGACCGTCAAGTAAACATCGTGGATCGCGAATCGTGCGCGGCGTGTGCACGGTTCGCTGCCCGCCAGCGCGTATCACTCGGAGGCGCTTTGCCGCCAAGCAGCGCGGCATTGGTGTCGGAGATTGCTCGAATACGGCTTAAGCGATAGGTCCGGCACGACCGAATTCTGCGAGAATCGGGCTGCCGCGGGTTTTTCGCCTGGCTCATCGCCTGGCCAAGCGGCAGCCATCCCTCACTTCGACTGAGCACGATGCACCGGAATTTCCCTCGTCCGATCGAGGTGCTGCGCGACACCTTTGGCTACGCCGCGTTCCGCGACGGGCAGGGCGACGTCGTCGACCATGTCGTCGGCGGGGGCGATGCGCTGGTGCTGATGCCGACCGGTAGCGGCAAGTCGCTGTGCTATCAGATTCCCTCGCTCGTCCGCCAGGGAACCGGCATCGTCGTCTCGCCGCTGATCGCATTGATGCAGGATCAGGTCGCGGCGCTGACCCAGCTGGGTGTGCGCGCTGCGTTCCTCAACTCGACGCTTGACGCCGACGCGGCACGGGCCACCGAGCGCGCGCTCCTCGCCGGCGAGCTCGACCTGCTCTACGTCGCGCCCGAGCGACTCACCACCTCGCGCTGCCTCGACCTGCTGGACCGCGCGCAGCTGGCGCTGTTCGCAATCGACGAAGCGCACTGCGTGTCGCAATGGGGCCACGATTTTCGCCCCGAGTACCTGCAGTTGTCGCTGCTGCACGAGCGCTATCCGCAAATCCCGCGCATCGCGCTCACCGCAACCGCCGACCCGCAAACGCGCACCGAGATCATCGCCCGCCTTGGGCTGGCCGGCGCGCGCGTGTTCGTCTCCAGTTTCGATCGCCCCAACATCCGCTACACCATCGTCGATAAGGCGGATGCACGCGCGCAGTTGCTGCGCTTCATCGAGGACGAGCATCGGGGAGAAGCGGGGATTGTGTATTGCCTCTCGCGGCGCAAGGTCGACGAGACCGCCGAGTGGCTGCAGTCCAAGGGCGTTTCCGCCCTGCCCTACCATGCCGGCATGGACACTCGCTCCCGCACCGAGCACCAGGCACGCTTTCAACGCGAGGAAGGGCTGCTGATGGTGGCGACGATCGCCTTCGGCATGGGCATCGACAAACCGGATGTACGTTTCGTCGCGCACCTCGATCTGCCCAAGAGCGTCGAGGGCTATTATCAGGAGACCGGACGCGCCGGCCGCGATGGAGCGAGCGCCGATGCCTGGATGGCCTATGGGCTCGCCGACGTCGTGCAGCAGCGGCGGATGATCGACATGTCGGATGCCAGCGAGGAGTACAAGCGAGTGTCGGTCGCCAAGCTCGATGCACTGCTCGGGCTATGCGAAACCGCGGGCTGCCGCCGGGTTCGGCTGCTCGATTATTTCGGCGAGGCGAGCGCGCCGTGCGGCAATTGCGACACCTGCCTCGCGCCACCCGAGACTTACGACGCCACCTCAGCGGCGCAGAAGGCGCTATCAGCCATCTACCGCACCGGCCAGCGTTTCGGCGCGGTACACCTCATCGACGTGCTGCGCGGCAAGGCCGGCCCGCGCATCACGCGCTGGGAGCACGACAAGCTGTCGGTATTCGGTATCGGCGAGGATGTCGACGAGACGGCGTGGCGCGGCGTATTCCGGCAACTGGTGGCGATGGGCTTCGTGCGCGTCAATCACGAGGCTCATGGCGCGCTGCGGCTGACCGAGGCGAGCCGCCCGGTATTGAAAGGCACGCAGCAGGTCTGGATGCGGCGCGCCGTCGAGCGTGCGCGCTCGACCCGTCGCCCACATCGCTCCGGCAGCGTTCCGACAGCCAACCTCTCCGCCTCCGACAGCGTCTTGCTCGAGCGCCTTAAGGCGTGGCGGCTGACCGAATCCAGGACCCAGTCGGTGCCGGCGTTCGTGATCCTGCACGACAAGACGCTGGCGGAAATTGCCCGCCAGCGCCCGCCGGACCTTGTCGCATTGCATGAAATCGCCGGCATCGGCACCACCAAATTGGAGCGCTATGGTGCCGCGCTGGTAGGAATCGTCGCGGGTCGAGTCGGCGATTGATCGGACGCGCGTGAGTAACTTCTGGCGAAAAGACTCAAAATCTGCGCCAGCCAGCGTTATTCGCGGACGCTTTCGCTCCTCCCATGTGCTGATCGTTTGTGTGGTTGTTGGATTGCTGTTCGCACCGCAAGGATTCGTCTCCAAAACGCTTTATCGCCGGCTTGGATCGTGGTTGCAGCAACATCTATGCGAAGTGGCCTTCGGCAGCTACAGCGTCACCGGCTTGGTCCTCGGCGCGGCGATGATCCTCGCGCTGCTGGTACCCATCGTGGCCGCTGGCTTTTGGATCCGGCACGGCCTCTCCATGGCGCGCGAGAAAACCAATGACCTGCCCGGGCGCAAGCCGGTGTTCGACACGAAGCTGATCGAAGGTCCCGCTGCCGTCCGCGGTGGATGGATGGAAGTGGCCGCGGGAGCGTTCCTTATAGTCGCTTGTACTTTTGTGCTGCTATGGCCGACGCTCGGCGCGGAAACGAACGTGTTTCTGCGCCTTCCATCGGAAATGGAGGCGTGCAAGGCTACCCCCTAGTGTCCTAGCCAGCGACTGCTCCCGGCCTCTCCTACGCAGGATTGTCGGCTCTTCCAGGGCCTCGATAGCAACGCGGGAGAAAACATCGTAGAGTTCGGTGCGTTGTCAAAAAACAGCGCGCCGATGGATGGGCCGTGGCTCGCAAACACTGGGGAGAGTCCAAGCCATGAGAGAAAAAATCGTTCGGCGGCACGTCGTGCAGATGGTCGTGCTCGCGGTCGCCGCATCGTGGATGCTGCCGGTACAGGCGCAGAACCACGCCGAAGGCAAACTGGAAGTCGAAGGCAAGCCGGTCGCCATCACGCAGGTCTATGCCTACGCCAAGGAAGGCTTCTTCGACAAGAAAAAACAGGACGTGATGGTCCTGCTCTGCGACGGCGCGGTGCCGGCGCCGGCGCTGCGCGACGTATTCGCGTACAAGGACCTCATCGCCACCGGCAAGGTGCACTGCGTCCGGCAGACCATCGACGCCAACAAACAGGTCATCAACTACGACGTGGGACACGAGCGTTTCGGCAGCATGGGCGAGAACGGAGGCTCGACCGAACACGTCTTCGAAGCGCAAACCTTCGACGGCAAGACGATCGCCGGCCGGGCGCGCACCAAAGGGCCGCAAAAATCGTTCAAGGACGTGCCCTACACCTACGACATCACCTTCAGCGCGGCGATCGAGCCGAAGAAATAGGCTCCGGATTCTGCCCGGCGAGCGCTCCGACGGCCCTGATCGTTGCTTCAGGGCCGCGGGCGCTTTATCCACGCTAGCCCACCGGCGCTACACCAGCTTGGCGTTCTTCAACGGCAGGCTGCGCACCGGCTTGCCGGTCGCGGCGTAGATGGCATTCATCACCGAGGGCGCCACCACGCAGATCGTCGGCTCGCCGACTCCCCCCCAGAAGTCGAAGCTGGGCACGATCACCGTCTCGACCTTGGGCATCTCGGCGAGCCGCATGATCTCGTAGGTGTTGAAGTTCTGCTCCACGATGCGTCCCTTGTCGACCGTGCATTCGCCGTACAGGGTTGCGGTAAGGCCGAAAGCGACCGAGCCTTCCACCTGCGCGGCGATCTGATCGGGATTGACGGCATGGCCGCAATTGAGCGCCAGCACCATGCGGTGAACCTTGAGCTTGCCCTGGTCGCTCACCGACACCTCGGCCACGGCCGCCGAATAGCTGCCATAGCCCATGAATTGCGCGATGCCACGGTGGACGCCCGCCGGCAATGGCTTGCCCCAACCGGCTTTGTCAGCGACCGCGTTCAACACGGCCAGATGCTTGGGATGGTTCTGCATCAACGCGCGTCGGAACTCAAGAGGATCGGTCCCGGCCGCGCGCGCTACCTCGTCCATGAAGCATTCCATGTACACGGCATTCTGATTGGTATTGACGCCGCGCCACGGGCCGACTGGAACGTGCGTGTTGCGCATCGCATACTCGATGAGCAGATTCGGCACCGTGTAGCCCAATTGCGCGTCGCCGGGCTTCTCGTAATAGCCCTGTAGCTGGCGATCGTCGTTGCCGTCCTTGGCTGCCGGCAAATTCAGAAAGGCGTTGATCGACTGGCCGGAGATGCGAACGTGCAGCGCCTCGAGCTTGCCGGAGCCATCGAGACCGGCGGCAAGCCTGCATTGCGAGATCGGTCGATAGAAGTCGTGCGTCATGTCCTCTTCGCGCGACCAGATCAGCTTGATCGGGATACCCGGAAGCTGCTTGGCGATCGCAGTCGCCTGACGCACGTAATCCTGGGAGCCGCCGCGGCGGCCGAACCCGCCGCCGATCGTAAACTTGTACGCCTCGCATTTTTCGAGCGGCAAGCCGGACGCTTCCGACAGTGCGGCAAGCGCTGCCTCGGCGTTCTGCGTTGGCATCCAGACTTCGGCCCTATCGGCAGTGAACTTGACCGTGCAGTTCATCGGCTCCATGGTGGCGTGAGCGAGGAACGGCGTGCTGTAGACCGCCTCGACTTTTTTCGCGGCGCCCTCGATAGCCTTGGGCGCGTCGCCTTCCTTCCGGT
Organism: Casimicrobiaceae bacterium; assembly: GCA_036491495.1. GTDB lineage: Bacteria > Pseudomonadota > Gammaproteobacteria > Burkholderiales > Casimicrobiaceae > PALSA-1003. The sequence goes on along the minus strand of DASXBW010000089.1, from coordinate 96,832 downwards.
ACGCGTACGCGCTTTGCGCCATCAGCCCTTCCTTGAGCTGATCGGCGATCATCGCGCTCGAGCGGGAGGCGTTCGGTCCCTCATCCCACACGATCGGGAGCGCGGCGAGCGCCGTCTTGGCGTGCCACCAGGTGTCCGCCACGACCGCGACCGTGGTGTCGTTGACCCTGACCACGCGTCGGACGCCGGGAAGGCCTGCGACCTTGGCTTCGTCGAAACTGACCAGCTTGCCGCCGAACACCGGGCAGTCCTGGATCGCGGCGCACACCATGCCGGGCAGCTTGACGTCGATCGCATAGACCAGATTGCCGTTGAGCTTTTCGGCGGTGTCGAGCCGCTTCATGGGCTTGCCGGCGATCTTCCAGACTTTCGGATCCTTGAGCGTGATGCTTTTCGGGTCCGGTGGGGGAACCTTTGCGGCGGCGGCAGCCATCTTGCCGTAGGTGGTCGTGCGCTTGGACGCGGCGTGGGTGATCACGCCGTCGGAAACGGTGACTTCGCTGACCGGCACCTTCCAACTATCGGCGGCTGCTTGCAGCAACATCATGCGCGCGGCAGCGCCGCCACGGCGGACGTAGTCCTCGGAAGTGCGTATGCCGCGGCTGCCGCCGGTGCCCATCTCGCCCCAGACGCGCTTGCGGGCGAGGCTCTGGCCGGGGGTCGGCATTTCGGTGGTGACGTGCTTCCAATCGCACTCCAGCTCCTCGGCGACGAGCTGGGCGAGCCCGGTGAGCGTGCCCTGTCCCATCTCCGTGCGCGCGATGCGAATGACGCAGGTCTCGTCGGGCTTGATCACCACCCAGGCGTTGATCTCGGGGTAGGTTTCGGTGGTGCTTTGGGCCTCGGCGGACTTGATCGCGAACGGGAGATTGAATCCAAGCGCCAGCCCGCCGCCGGCCACGACCGCGGAGCCGACGATGAACTTGCGGCGGGAAAGATTGGTCGATCCCGTGATCTTCGTGAGCCTCGTTACTCTCGCTTTGTTTGCCTTGCTGGTCGTCTTTTTCATGAGGCGCCCCTACGCATTTGACTTGCGATCGGCCGCAACGGTCCGTCCGTCTTTCGCCGCCGCCGCTGCCATGTGCACGCCGGCGCGAATCCGCTGATAGGTGCCGCAACGACAGATGTTGGTCATCGCTTCGTCGATGTCCTTGTCGCTGGGGTTCGGGTTTTTCTTGAGCAGCGCCGCCGCCGCCATGATCTGTCCCGACTGGCAATAGCCGCACTGAGGCACGTCGAGCGCAGCCCATGCCTTCTGCACCGGATGCGAGCTGTTGGCGGAGAGGCCTTCGATGGTGACGATGCGGTCGCCGGCTTTGATGCTGCCGACGGGGATCGAGCACGACCGGCGCACTTCGCCGTTGATGTGCACCGAGCACGCGCCGCACTGCGCGACGCCGCAGCCGTACTTGGTGCCGGTGAGGCCAACCTGCTCGCGGATGACCCACAGCAGAGGCGTGTCGCTCTCCACCTGGACGTCGCGTATCTTGCCGTTGATGTTGAGCTTTGCCATGCGCCACCTCCTGCTTCTTGGTCGGGCCTTGACGGCGATTTTGGACGTGAAACTCGAGTAGCTGCACCCGGTTCGACCAGCAGATTCGGCGAACGGGCGGGTGATTTCCCCAGCCGCTTTCTAGCTTACTCCAATCGGCCGCGGCGGGCAGCTACCCCCGTGTCGTGGCGCCTCTTTTGCGGTTAACATCTCTCTCGAACCTCTTGCTTTTTTGAATCCCCTGCTCCGGAACCACAACCCGGCTACGACCCGACATGATGGCGAGCAAACATGGTGGGCGCCGGATATTCATCGCGTTCCGATTGATCGCCGCGCTGGCAGGAGCGGCGACCGCGACGACTGAGAGCGCGGCTGCCGCGCCAAGCGGAAGCGAACCCGGAAATCTAGCCAAGTTCCGTGTGATTGCCGACGGCATTCCGGAAGCGATCGGCGGCGCAACGGGCAATGCCGAGCGCGGGCGGGCGCTGATCATCGGGCGCGAAGCGGCCAACTGCGTGCTGTGCCACGCGGTTCCGGAACCGGGCGTGCGTTTCTCGGGCAATCTTGGCCCGCCGCTCGGCGGCGTCGGGCGAACCTTTTCCGTCGCGCAACTGCGCCTGCGCGTCGTCGACAGCATGCGGGTCAACCCCACCACCATCATGCCGAGCTACTATCGCATCGACGGATTGGACCAAGTGGCCGGCGCCTATCGCGGCAAGCCGATCCTCGATGCGGAACAAATCGAAGATATCGTTGCCTACCTTGCGACACTGAGATGAGCTCGGCGCAATGACCGCACCGCTGTCGCGAAGGTCCATGTCACGGCGACGCTTGCTGCAAAGCGCCGGCGCATGGGCGCTGTGCAGCCCACTATCAGCCGGCGCGCCCGCTGCCGTGGCGCAGGAAATGCCGGCCATTCCGGCGCTCACGTCGTTTCTGGCAGGACGCTCGCCGCGTTGGGAGCGCCTGCGTCTCGAGCTTCCCGCGCTCGCCGACAATGGGCAGGCCGTTCCGATGCGGCTGACGATGGCCGGCCCGTTCGCGCCCGGCCCCGCGCTCAAGTCGATTCATCTGTATTCCGAAGTCAATCCCGTACCCGAGATGGCGGTATTCGAGTTTCCTTCCCCGCCGCCGAAAGTCGAGATCGATTCGCGTATCCGGCTCGCGGGCAGCCAGCGGGTGGTCGCGGTGGCTCTCATGAGCGATGGCGCGCTTTTCGCGGCGGTCGCCGAGGTCGTCGTCACCATCGCCGCCTGCCTCGATGGTAGCTGAGCGTTATTCGAGTGCATCTGAATAGTATCTAAACCAAGTCCGATGGCCGACTCGCGCATCAACGTACCCGCCACAGCCCATCGCGACGAAGCGATCGAGGTTCGCATCTCGATCCGCCACGCGATGGAAACCGGGTACCGCACCGACGAGAGCGGCAAGCCGGTTCCGCGCAATGTGATCCGCAGCTTTGCCTGCCGCTACAACGGGGACCTGGTGTTCGTGGTGCGCATGAGCTCGGGCATTGCGGCCAATCCATACTTTCGGTTTTTTGTCACCGCTCGCGAATCCGCAACGCTGGATTTCGAATGGCTCGACGACGCCGGTACGCGTGGAACGGCACAGGCGGCCGTGAAGGTCGTTTGATGCTGCGCTGCTGGCGGCGATCGGCGCGAGCGAGGTCGAGGTTCATTCAAGCGCCGGGTCTGACCCGGCAATGCTGGCCGACGAATTCGCGCCTGCAAGCACGCCTTGCCGGGCCGCTGCTGGTGCCGGCGGTGGCCCTCCTCCTGATCTCCGCCGTGCAGGCAGAACAGCGCGCGCTGCCGCTCGATGTCCTGCGCTCGGGCATCGAGTTTTCCGGCTCGGACGTGCGCGGCATGCAGTCAGACGATCTGGCGAACCCCGGGTTTCTGTGGGTAGAACGCGGCGAAAAATCGTGGAACGACTCCAAGAGTGGAGGCAGCTGCGCGTCATGTCACGGCGAGGCGAGCGGCTCCATGCGCGGCGTCGCCGCGCGATATCCGGCGTTTGACGCCACGTCGGGAGCCGTTCTGGACCTCGAGGCGCGCATCAACGAGTGTCGCGTGCGTCGGCAGAAGCAAAATGCGCTGGCGCGGGAATCCGACGAATTGCTCGGCCTCACCGCCTTCGTTGCCTTGCAATCGAGGGGGCTACCGACGGCGACCCGGATCGACGGCCCCGCCAGCGCGGCATTCGATCGCGGACGCGCGTTTTACAACCAGCGACATGGGCAAATGAATCTGTCCTGCGCTCAATGCCACGACCAGAACTGGGGCAAGCGGATTTATGCGGAGACGGTAAGCCAAGGGCACGGCAACGCGTTTCCCGCCTACAAGCTGGAATGGCAGACGATGGGCTCGTTGCAGCGCCGGATCCGCGCCTGCCTGTTCGGGATCCGAGCGGAGATGCCGCCGGCGGGAGCGAGCGAGCTTACCGATTTGGAGCTGTTTCTCGCCTGGCGCGCGCAAGGTCTGCCGCTGGAAGCGCCCGGCGTTCGCCGCTAGCTTCAGGCTGTCGAGTGCGGCCATCGCGACCCGTGAACGGCCGGCTTCCGTGACGTTTGCCTGACGCGTCTTACTTCCGCTTGGCCAGAATCGCCTCGATCTCGTCCATGATCGCATTCATCCGCGCGACGAGTGCCTGATACGGTGCCGGTGTCGCGAGGTCCACGCCTGCGATCTTGACCAGCTCGTAGGGATAATCCGACCCGCCGGCGCGCAGCAAGTCGAGGTAACGCTTGAGCGCGCCGGGCTCTCCTCTGCCAACCTTCTGCGAGAACTGGGAGCTGGCCGCGATCGACGTGGCGTACTGGTAGACGTAGAACGGGTTGTAGAAATGTGGAATGTAGGCCCATTCGACGCAATACGCGTCGTCGATGGCCACCACGCCTTCGGCAGCTCCGTGATAGCGCTTCAGGATGTCGCAGTAGACCTTGGTCAGCGCTTCGCCGGCTAATGGTTCGCCACGATCGACGCTCGCATGAATGCTGCGTTCGAACTCGGCGAACATCGCCTGGCGGAAGAACGTTCCCCGCAATCCTTCGAGCGCTGAGCCCAGGTAGAGCATGCGTTCATCGTCGGTCTTGGCATTCTTCAGCACGCTGTCGAGCAGCAACTGCTCGTCGAACGTCGAGGCGATCTCGGCGATGAATATCGGATATTCCGCGGTTACGTAGGGCTGCGCGTGGTTGGCCAGATACGAATGCATCGCGTGGCCCCATTCGTGCGCGATGGTGGTTACCGATTCGTAGTCGTCGTTGTAGTTCATCAGCACGTACGGATGCACATCGTAGGCGGTCCCGGCCATGTGTGCGCCCGAGAGCTTGTTCTTGCGTGGATAGGCGTCCATCCACCGGCTGTTGAATCCGGTGTCGAGTGTCGCGACGTATTCCTTTCCCAGAGGCGCCATTGCCTCTAGCACCAGCTGCTTGGCGTTCGCCAGCGGGAACTTGATGTCGCTGTGCACCAGCGGCGGATAGATGTCGTAGTAGCGCATCTGCGGCACGCCCAGTATTCTGGCGCGGAGGCGGAAATAGCGATATAGCGTCGGCAGGTTGGCGTTGGTCTGCTTGATCAGCATGTCGAACACGGCGACGGGCACCCGGTTGGCATCGAGCGCGCTGGTGATCGAATCCGGATACTTGCGCACCTTGGCGAACACCGCCGCTTCCTTCAGTTCCGAATAGAGCAGCACGCCAAGGGTGCGCTCGTAGGTCTTGAAGGTGCCGAGGAATGCGTCCATGACGCGCTTGCGATCGTCGCGGTTCGGCGCTTCGCGATACTTGGTGTATGCGGAGGCGTCGAGGCGCACTTCCTCTCCCGTCGACAATTTGATCGTGGGCCAGGGAATGTCGGCGTTGGTCAGGATGGAGTAGGCCGACCCGCCGGCTCCGCTCATGAGCCCGAACTGGGCGACCAGAGATTCGCCCTCGCTGTCGAGAGTATGCGGCGCGAGCCGCAAAATCTCGTCCAGCGGATGCCGGTAGATCTTGAGCGCCGTATCGTGGGCCACGAAGCGCGCGATCTTGTTCTTGCCCAAGCGCAGGATTTCCGGGTTCATGAACGAGGTCGCGTCGTTCAACTTGGCACCGAGCACCTCCGCCTTCTGCGAAAGCTCGAGAAAGGCCGCCGCCCCCGTATCCCCGGCCAGCTGCTCCGACGCATAGAGATTCATACGGGCATAGCGTTTTCCAATGTCCGCCTGAAGATCGAGGCACTTCTTGAAACGCGCGGCGTTGTCGCCAAGATGGCCTTTGCAAGCCGCGAGATCCTTCATCTGCGCTTCCAGCTTGGACGCGTCCGCGTTCCATGCGGCATCCGAGGGGTAGAGCTCGGCCAGGTTCCAGCGATCGGCGGGAGTTTCGGCCATCGCCGGCGTTAATCCGACCACCGCGACGAGCAGCGCAGCTAGGCGAAGAGACATGTCAGGTTTCCCGTGGAGCAATGATGATGGGGCGTGATTCTGCGTCGTTGTCGCGGCATCGTAACGGTGAATTATCAATCATTACGAAATTGCGTGACGCCGAATTCTTAGCACCGTCATCCCCGCCCAAGCGGGGATCCATGTTGACTTGAGAACTCAATGGATTCCCGCCCCCGATTAAAGCATTCGAGGGCGGGCTTTTCGCGGGAATGACGGCAGCTTTCGGAAGCCGGCGACCTTATTTTCCCCATCGAAGTGCCAGCGGATCAAGCGCGACCGCCAGCTCGAGCAAGCCTGCTCGAGTAGCCGGATGAAGCGCCTCGAGTGGATGGCGAACCGCGTCGCTCCTGATGACGCCTCCGGCAGCCATCACGGTCTTCGTCGCTCGTAATCCACATTGCCGGTTCTCGTAATTGATGAGCGGAAGGATGCGCGCATACGACGCGACCGCTTCCTTGCGCCGGCCCATGCGATGATGCTCCAGCACCGGCTTGATCAGATCGGGCAGCAGCGCACTGGGCATGGTGCCGGTTGCGCCCGCGTCGAGGTCCGCCATCAGCGTGATCGATTCTTCGCCGTCGAACGGTCCCACGATCGCATTGCCGCCGGCTTCGACCAAGCTCCGCAGCTTGGCCGCCGCGCCCGGAACCTCGATTTTGAAATAACGCACCGTTGGCACTTCGAGTGCGAGCCGGACCAGAAATGCGACCGACAATGGCACGCCGCTAAGCGGCGCGTCCTGGACCATGATCGGAATCGACACCGCTTCAGCGACGCGTGCGAAATGCTGCAGCATCCCGGTCTCGTCCGCGCGCAGGCCCGTGCCATGATAGGGCGGCATCAGCATCAGCATCGCCGCGCCTGCTGCGGCGGCCATGCGCGAGCGCTCCTCGGCAATGCGGGTGCTGAAGTGACTGCAGGTGACGATCACCGGCACGCGGCCGGCGACGTGCGTCAGACAAATGTCGAGCAGCGCATTGCGCTCGTCGTCGGAGAGCAGGAACTGCTCCGAATAGTTGGCGAGGATGCAGATACCGTCGACGCCCTGATCGATCATGCAGTCGAGAACGCGCCGCTGGCCGGCGATGTCCAGCTCGCCGGATGCCGTGAAGGGCGTCGGCGCGATAGGAAAAATTCCCGCGTACGGCGTGGTCCCGCCGCCTGAAGCAGAACCGCTCACGCGGCCCCGACGCGCGCTTTGCCGGGGCGTGCCTCTTTGGATCGCGCATCAATCTTCTCCGCAGCGGCTTGCCGCTCGCTGAAATATTGATGGATGAAGGCGATCGCCATGCTGCCTTCGCCGACACCCGAAGCGACACGCTTGATCGAGCCGTGGCGAACGTCGCCGACCGCGAAAACACCCGGTACGCTGGTCTCGAGCAGATAGGGGTCGCGTTCCAGTGGCCAGCTACCATTGTGCTGCGCCACGAGGTCTGTCACGTCGCGTCCGGTGCAGACATAGCCGCGCTCGTCGCAAATCACCGCCGGCGGCAACCACGATGTCTTGGCGTCGGCGCCGATGAACACGAAAAGCGCATCGGTCGGCGGGCGTCTGCGCTCGCCGCTGCGCCGGTCCTCGATGACGATCGCTTCCAGGTGGTCGCTGCCCTCGACCCCCACTACCTGACTCAACACTTCGATCTTCACGTTGGCTTTGCTTTCGAGCTGAGCGATCAGGTAGTGCGACATGGTCGCAGCCAGCGAAGGGCCGCGTACCAGAATGGTCACGGTGCGCGCATAGCTGGCGAAGAACATCGCCGCCTGCCCGGCCGAGTTGCCGCCACCGATCAGGAAAATATCGCGGCCACGCGTGTTGAGCGCTTCGGTGCGTGCCGCGCCGTAGTAGATACCGCGGCCGATCAATGAATCGGCTCCGACGACCTCGAGCTCGCGCCAGGCGACGCCGGTTGCGATGACGATCGACCGGGTTTCGACGCGGTCGCCGCCATCGAGCAGAACGCCCAGCGCGTTACCGTTGGAACCGGCCTCGATGCCGATGACATCGCGCGCGACCACGATTTCGACGCCGAATCTCGTTGCCTGCTGCAGGGCGCGCGTGCCGAGGTCGTCGCCCGAGATGCCGGTCGGGAAGCCGAGATAATTTTCGATCCGCGACGACGTGCCCGCTTGTCCTCCGGGCGCCTCGCGCTCGATCAGCAGCGTGCACAGGCCCTCGGAAGCGCCGTAGACCGCCGCAGCCAATCCGGCCGGACCAGCACCGATGATGGTCACGTCGTAGCTCGGCTGCGCGGGGACGGTATTCAGGCCCAGCCGCTCCGCGAGCTCGCGAAACGTCGGCGTGATCAGGCGCGAGCCGTCAGCCAGCACCACCACCGGATACGCTTCGCCTGCCTGCGGCACCTCGGCCATACCCACTCTCGCCTCGGGATCGCGCGGGTCCTGCCAGCGGAACAGCACGCGATTGCGGGCGAGAAAGTCGCGCAGATCATGACAAGCGAGGTCGAAGCGATGGCCGATGATGGTAACCGTGGCGACCGGCGTCTCGAGCGCAGCCTGCTGCAAATAGCCGACGCGCGTGGCCATCATGCGCAGCAGTTCGGCATTGAGCTCGGGGCATGCCACAATCAGCTCGCGAAAGTCGCGTTCGTCGAGCCGAAAGACACGTGAAGCCTTGATTGCGCGCAGGCTCGCGATGGCCGGCGACCCGAGGAGCAAGGGCACCTCTCCGAAAAACGTGCCGACACCGTACTCGTTAATGACGCGCTCTATCCCACCGTAGGACTTCGAGACCGCGAGCCGGCCCGACAACAGGATGAAGAAGGCCGCGGCCTCGCCTTCCTGAATCAGCCACTCGCCTTCGCGCAAATCGATATCGGCAGCGCGCGCGGCGATAGTGGCAAGCTCGGCCTGAGGCACCTCGGCGAAAAGCGGCACGTCTTTGAGGAGATCGGGAGTAATCATGGGGATCGGTCGTTAGCCAGCGGGATTCGGATAGGATGTCTGAATTGCAGCGATCGCGGCAAGCGTTTCGTCATCGAGCTTGAACTGCGCGGCCTCGATGTCCTCCTCGAGTTGCTGCATGCTAGTGGCGCCGATGATAGCCGCGCCAACATGCCAACGACTTTTCACGTAGCCGAGCGCGAGCTGCACCAGCGTCAGGCCGCGCTCCTTGGCGAGCATCGCGTACGCATCGATAGCCTCGTTCACGATGGGCTTGCGAAAGCGCATCCCGAGTCCGTCGAACAAGGTATAGCGGGATTTCGACGGCCGGACCCCGCCGAGATATTTGCCGGACAGCATGCCGCCCGCCAGAGGGCTGTATGCCAGCAGCGCCATCTTTTCGCGGAACAGCACTTCGGCCAGATCGTTGTCGACGCCGCGCGAAACCAGGCTGTAGCTGTTCTGTATGGTGACCGGAGCGGCGACACCGAGTTCCTTGGCGATGCGATGAAACTCGCACACGCCCCACGCGGTCTCGTTCGACAGCCCGTAGTAGCGTATTTTTCCGGCCTTGATCAGCGCTGCCATGCCTTCGAGCTGCTCGCGCACCGAAGGCCCGTCCTTTTCTTTGGAGGGATCGAACTCGGTCGCGCCGAACATCGGCACATTGCGCTGCGGCCAATGTATTTGATAGAGGTCGATGACATCGATCCGCAATCGCGAGAGGCTGGTATCGACGGCCTCGGCGATGACCTCGCGCGTCAAATCCGTCCGGCCATTGCGAATCCACTCGCGGCGCCCCGGTCCGGCGACTTTGGTGGCGACGACCAGTCCATCGCGGCGCTGCCGCTTGAGCCAACTGCCGAGAAAGGTCTCGGTGCGGCCCTGGGTCTCCCCGTTCGGCGGCACCGGATACATTTCGGCGGTGTCGATGAAGTTGATCCCGTGCGCGACGGCGTAATCCAGCTGCTGGTGGGCATCGGCTTCGCTGTTCTGCTCGCCCCAGGTCATCGTGCCCAGGCATACCTCGGAAACATTGAGCTCGGTTCCGGGAAGGATTCGAAATTGCATCGATGTTGCTCGTCAGGACATTGGTTGGGGCATTCGTCGCTGGAATTGTACGACTCTGGATGCGGCCGGCGCACGCTATGGCACAATGTTTTTTCGCCCTCTTGCAGTGAAGGAGGATCATGAGAACACTCCGCGTCACGACCGCGCTTTTTGCTGCTGCCGGATTCGCCACTTGCGTCGCGCAGAATGTCGCTTCCGACGGCGCCGGAACAAGCGCGGCCGAGGCGAAGAACATGGCGCTCGTCGGTTACCACGACCTGCAGGCGCGAAGCGCATACCAACCCGTAGTCCGCGAGCAGAACGGCCGCTGGATCGCCTACATCGGGCACCATGGCGGCACCGAGAAAGTGGCGAAGCCGGTGAACGCGCTGACCGGAAAGCCGGAGTTCAACGGAACGTCGGTCCTCGACGTCACCGATCCGCGTGGACCGCGCTATCTTGCGCACATACCCGGTGAGGAAGGCCAGGGCGAAAGCGGCGGCGCTCAAATGGTAAGGGTCTGTGCCGGCAAGGACCTGCTCAAGGGCAACCCGGGCAAGTTTTATCTGCTCCGCACCTTCGGCAATTCCGCGCACGAGATCTGGGATGTGACCGATCCCGCCAAGCCGGGACTGTTGTCGCGGATTGGTCCGCTCAAGGGCACGCACAAGAACTGGTGGGAATGTGATACCGGGATCGCCTACCTTGTGTCAGGCGTGGAAGGCTGGCGGACTCGCCGCATGACGCAGATCTACGACCTGAGCGATCCCGCTGATCCGCGTTTTATCCGCAATTTCGGTCTCTCGGGTCAGCAGCCCGGCAGTACCGGAGAAGCGCCGGTCGAGCTGCACGGCCCCATCTCTACCGGCCCGGCGGGGAACAGGGTGTACTTCGGCTACGGCACCGACAAGAACGGCGTCGTGCAGATCGTGGATCGGCAGAAGCTGCTCTACGGACCCACCGAGCCGACGGCCGCCAACCTGCAGTTTCCCGAAGTTGGCCGGCTGACGATGCCACCCGATGTCGGAGCGCACACGGCTTTTCCGCTGCTAAAAATGAACATCGGCGAGTTCGCGCGCGACAAGGATGGCAGCACCCGCGACTTTGTCGCCATCGTCGACGAGTCGCTGGTGAACGAATGCGCCGAAGCGCGACAGATGCTCTGGATCGCCGACATCACCAACGAGGCGCGGCCGATGGGAGTGGCTAGCTGGACGGTGCCCGAGGCCAGCGGCAACTTTTGCGCGCGCGGCGGGCGCTTCGGAACGCATTCGTCCAACGAAAACATGACCCCGATCTATTACCGACGGGTCTTGTTCCTGGCGCACTTCAATGCCGGCGTGCGCGCGCTCGATATCCGTGACCCTTATCATCCTCGCGAAGTGGCGTACTACATTCCGGCAGTCACTATCAATACTGAGCCACGCTGCGTGAAGGTCGACGGCGTGGATCGCTGCAAGATCGCGATCCAGACCAATAATGTCGAAGTGGACGACCGCGGCTACATCTACGCGGTCGATCGTGCCAATACCGGGCTGCATATCCTCTCGCTGACGGGTGAAGCGCGCGCAGTGGCGGATTTCCCGCGCTAGCGAGACGCCGGCGCGAAGGCCTATGCGCCGGGCCTCCGGCGATGTTCGGACGGCCGGCGCTTCCCGCGGCCGACCTCGGTTATCCATTGAACGCGCTATCATCGACTTCTCGCGCGCAGGACTAATGTGTGTGATCTGCGTCTTGCATTCCGATGTCGTAAGGTCGTTCCTCGCACTGACCCGCCCATGAGATTTATTCTTCGTCTCGCGTGCATGTTGGCGCTGGCCGCTTCCGCAGCTGCGCTCTCCACCGCTGATACCGCCATCGTGCGCGATTTGCCACCGGGCCTGCATGTGCCCGAACAGGCAATCGCGGGTCCGACATTCGACGCCGATCGCGCGACCGCGGCCTGGCTCGACACGCTTTCTCCGGAACAGCGCAGTCTCTCCGACGCGTACTTCGAAGGCGGATACTGGCTCCGGTTGTTGCAGCTGCTTTACGGCCTCGGTGTTGTTGCCGTGCTGCTGTTCAGCGGGTTCTCGCGACGCATGCGCGATCTCGCGGAGCGGATCAGCCAACGGCCGTTGATCAACGTTGCCATCTATAGCGCTTTTTTCCTCGTCGCAAGCTTCGTCCTCGGCTTGCCCGAGTCGATCTACAGCAGCTTCATCCGCGAGCACCAGTACGGGCTGTCGAACCTGAGCCTGACTGGTTGGTTCGGCGAGCGGCTGATCGGGCTCGCGGTTACGGTGGTTCTCGGCTCGATCGTGATTTCGCTGCTGTACGCCGGAATTCGACGCGCCGGCGCACGGTGGTGGGTGTGGGCGACAGGAGGCGCGTTCTTGTTTTCGCTGTTCCTGACCATGATCGAGCCGGTCTTCATCGCGCCGCTCTTCAACGACTACAAGCCGCTGCCCGACGGACCGACCCGAGACGCGCTGCTTTCGCTCGCTCGTGCCAACGAAATCCCGACCCAGCACCTGGAATGGTTCGACGCATCCAAGCAGACCACGCGCATCAGTGCCAACGTCTCCGGCATGTTCGGAGTCACGCGCATCAGCCTGAACGATAACCTTCTGAACAAGACGTCGCTGCCCGAAATCAAGGCGGTGCTCGGGCACGAGATGGGCCACTACGTGCTCAATCACCTGTTCAAACTGACCGTGTACTTCACCCTGCTGTACGGCATCGCGTTCGCCGCGGTGCACGTCGGGCTCGAGCGCGCGCTTGGCCGATGGAGCGCGCGGCTTGGATTGCGCGGGCGCGCCGACCCGGCCGCGCTGCCGCTCCTGGTCGGCATTTTTTCCATTGTCTGGTTCTTGTTGACGCCACTGACCAACACCGTCGTCCGCACCACCGAGGCGGAAGCCGATGCATTCGGGCTCAATGCGGCACGCGAACCGCAGGGATTCGCGATGGCGGCCATGCGCCTCTCGACCTACCGCAAGCTCAGCCCCGGTCCGGTGGAGGAGTTCCTTTTTTACGACCACCCCAGCGGCTACGAGCGCGTGCACCGGTCCATGGTCTGGCTTAAGGAAAACATGCCGGCCGTTCCTGCCACCGGCGCAAGCCACTGACGCCGGCAAGGAACCGCCCCGCATTCTTATTCGGCGATCAGCGCGTCGACGATCGCCGCCATGACGTCCTGGCCCGGCGCGAAATAATGCGTATGAGCGCCGGCGCCGATGCTGACGTCCTTCACGGTTGCCTGGCCCATGAGCGTGCGCCAGTCGCTCGCGTCGATGTGGGCAGGCGTGTACGTTTCGCCGCTTTGGGTCTCGTCGATCTGCGAGAGGGGATATTCATCGACGTGTGCGGTGCGCGACCACAGCCAGCGGCCCACGTAGTCGCCGGTGGTGTAGACGTTGACCCAAAGCGTGACACCGACGTCCGCCGCGGCAGGACCTGCGGTCGCGCCGTCGTCGCGCAAGACCCAGTCATACATTTCCGGAAAGCGCGCAGCGTAGAGCTGCCGCAAAGGGCATCCCGCGGTGACCAGCATTATCTTGCTGCCCACAGCGCGCCACAGTCGGGCGACTTCGTCGTCTGCGCCGCTGGCTTTCGCATTCGCCGCCCGTTCCCTCATATAGCGGAACAGATCCGCCGAAATGACCGTGCCCTGGCTATGCGACACGATCACAATGCGCTCGTAGTTCCGCGCCGCGACGTGCTTCAGGAGGGCAACGTAACGCGAAAAGATTCGCGCCCGGGGAATCGCACGACGCGGAAATTCACGGAAATGATTGTCGACGTCCAGCGCAGCGTCCAGAGGTGCGCGCAGCCACGGGACGTAGCGCGAAAGTACTCCGCCGGCCGCGGTAAACGCGATCGTTGCGGTACCGGCGCTGATCATGAAATACTTGAGCCAGTCCTTCGAGAGCTCGCCAAACAATTTCAGATGCCGTCCGAGCCAGGTCGGTGAGAGATCGACCCGAAAACGCGCGGCGACCAGCACCACTGCCGCCAGCAGCGCGGCGGCGACGGCGGCGGCGACAAAGGTGATGACGACACGATCGAGCTTGCGATAGCCCCCCGTCAGCCAGCGGCCGAGCTTCCCGAACTGTTGCGAGATAAGGCCCAGCTCCGCCAGCACACTGGGCAACAACATCAGGACAAGATAGAGCACCAGCGGGAACAGCAACAGGGCGATTACCGAAAATCCGGCTGTACTGTTGACGAAGCGCTCGTCGAGAAAGATCCCCGCCGTGGTGAGCCCGGGCGCAGTCGCATCTCCCGGCACCGCAGGCGGCGCCGGCTCGAACACGATCGGATGGTACGGGACGTGCTCGACGGCACGTTCGACGCCGCCGGTGACAAGCGCCCACGCGGTCATCGTAATGATGATGAAAAAGCCGAGCGAGACGAAAAACCCGACGCGCCCCGTGGCAACACTCGACTTGGCACAAACGTTGACCGGCGCTCCGGCGGCGGCATCCGCGCCGCGCCTGCGTGATGCGCAAATGCTTGCGCAGAGCCATGCCAGCATGATCGGCGCAACGACCGTCCACCAGATGACAATGAGCAGGAGCACGACCTCGAGCGCGCTCAGCGCGCCCCACACCCACATGGCGAGATCGTTGGAAGCGGCCTTGACCGCGAACACGATCACGGTGACCACGGAAATCGTCCACAGGATCCACCCGACCGCACGCACCAGCGTAAAACGCTCTTCACAGACTCGCATCCACCAGTCGTAGAGCAGGCTCAGGAGTGCGATCCATACCAGGCCATCGACCCAGACGGCGGGCGCGATCCACAGGCAAACGCCGACGATTGCTCCGCTGGCGAGCGCGATCACGGCGTTGCGCGAGCGGTAAAAATACCAGAGCCCGGCCGCCATGCCCCCGATCACGCTGGCAGCCTGGTGCAACGGATTTGCATCCGCGAGCAGGAGACCAAACGGAACGAGAATCAGCGCGATCATGACCAGCTGCAAAAAAAGTAGCGCAAGAACGCGCGAGTAACCCACATCGAGCAACATTTGCAACCACGCCAACACGCGCCAGACCCGGTCGTGCTTGTAAGCCTCCGCGGCTGCCTGAAACTGAACCGTGTCGCGCCCGAGCGCCGAGAGTCGAAACAGCAGCGTGAAGAGCTCGGTCAGGATGCGCGGCACCAGTCCCGACAATCGAGAGAGGTCCGCCCAGTACATTTCATGGATGTCGACCTGGTCGGCGGCGGTGCCTTTTTGCCTCGTCATCGCAATGCGCGGGGCGGTGTAGGTATCGACCGGCGTGTCTTCGCGCTTCGCTTTGGCCAGCATGTAGTCGGTGAAAGCCGCTCCTTTGGAGAGTGGAACACCCTGCGCAAGCGAGCGTTGGTTCCCCGCAGCGGTTCCTCCCTCGCGCAGAAAATCCGAGCCCGTGGACTGCCGCAACTGCTTGCGCAGCCCGTCCGGAGTGGTGCCCGTAGGTTGGACCGGCTCGAGCGCCTTCACTTGCAGGATTTCGTCCTGGCGCACGCCGGGCTCGTAGACGAAGCCGTTCGGCGTTTGAGCGATCAGGAGCTCCGCCAGGGTCTGGCAGGTATCGCCGAGCTTCTGATCGGCGACACCATGAATGGCGATCACCGCGACGCGGCGGTGCCTGCTGATGCGCATGCCGCCTTCGATACCGTCGTCGGGCGAAGCCAGATTCTCGATCTCCATTCGGCGCTCCCGCTGTCGGACCGGTGGGCTTTCCATTATCATCCCATGATGGCCGACCGTAAGTCTTCGCATCATGGGAAACGTTTCATCGCCCGCAAGGCGGTGCGCGCGGCGGCATTGTGCTGCGTCGTCGGCATCGCCATCGCGTGCACAGGTTGCGAAAGCGAGAGCGATCGCAAGGCACGCGAAACCGCGGCGTTCCAGGAGAAATTCAACGCACAGCTAAAGGCCGAGAACGCGGCCACGGCCCGTGCGCTGGAAGAGCGCGTGCGGGCGGACCGCGAGGCATCGAAGGTGGGGGCCGTCCAGGCCCACGCCGAAAGCGAGGAGGCCTTTGCCAGGTATCTGCGCGAGCGGCCGTCGATGACGGTGGCCGAAGAGAGCACCGCGACCGAGCTCGGCGTGGCGCGCATCCGAGCTCGAGTGACCGACCCCGACGCGATGGAGGTCCGCAACGCGCATGTCAATACTGGCAAGGACGCGGTGTGTGCCGAAGTGAATTATAAGGAAGGCGGGAAGTCTCTCGGCTACCGCCGGGCGTACGTTACCGCCGCTTTGACCTGGATCGAGCCCGCGGAAGACGACGTCACCCATCGGGTGTTCGAATTGAACTTCAAGCGCGTGGGCTGCGATCGCGCTGGGCCCCCGCCCTAGTCGCGTAGCGACACCGCGCCGCGAACTTCTTGGTGCGCGTCATTTTCCAAGACGTCCTCTACCGCCTGCGCCTCGCGCCGGGCCTCCATCGCGGGTGAACGACGTCATGGCCGTCAGTGTGCGACGGCGCGGCACCCCTTCTGTGCGCGGCTCGCTGAGCGGAAGCGCGCACCGCGGCGGCGCGGCGCTGTCGCTGCAGCCGATAGGCGACGCGATAACGGTGCTTGATGCGCCGCGAGCTGGCCCGTACCAGCACGCGTGCGCGCCGGTACGCCGGCTGAGCGTTGAGCCAGGCGTGAACGAAGGCGCGGCCCCTGAGGAACGCGGCGCGCGTCCGGCGCACCCAATGGAACTGAATGATTGCATGCTCGGTGAGCTGATAAAGGCGCGCGAACACTGCGGTCGCGACAAGCTTGGCCAAGATGAATGCCGTCACGCCGCCGGTTACGTAACCCCGGGCCATGGCGTATAGCGCCAATCCCTTGAACGGATAGATCACGACGACGGGCACGACGAACAGTGCGAGCGCTGACCAGCGTTCGCGCCCGCGTATCCATGACTCGATACCGGACAGCAGCGGCAGTCGTCCCAGGCGCACCGCGACGGCGGTGCTTTTTTCCCAGAACCATTCTTCGAACAGCAGCACCACGGCCGCAACAAACAGCAGGCAACTTGCCAGGCTACGGCGTAATGCGGTCGCGAGAGGAATGTCGAGTCTCGGCGGTTCCACGCTGGATCTTGGGCCTTTTTTGGCCGCGCCTAAAGTGACAAGCTAGGCTAGCATATCGGGCTGCGCGCTCGCATAATGGGTCGCCGCAACATTGACCACCAGCTCGGCGTCGGCCGCCCCATGACCTTGCCATTCGCACCCTGGATCGCATCAGCGATCCTCGGCATCGCCGGGGTGATTTCCCAGACCGTTGCGGCGCCCAGCGCACCGAGAACCACAGTGACACCGATCGAACATCTGATCGTTGTCGTCGGAGAGAACCTGAGCTTCGACAACCTGTTCGCGACCTATGAGCCTGCCCCCGGTCAATCGGTGGGCAACCTGCTCTCGCGCGGAATCGTCAACAGGGACGGCAGTCCGGGGCCGCATTTCGCCGATGCTGCGCAGCGCGAGGCCAGTGTTCGCGATCGTTATTCGGTAACGCCGCCCACCCATGCAGCATTCGCGGTTCTGCCGCAACCTGGCACTAATTACGGCAAGGGGCTTCCTCAATACGCGCTCGACAGCCGCTTTCCGACGGATCTTCCAAACGGACCTTTCCGGATCACGCGCTACGCGCCATACACCGCCACGGTAGGCGATCCCGTGCACCGTTTTTTCCAGATGTGGCAGCAGATGGACGGTGGAAAAAAGGATCTTTTTACCTGGGTCGCCCTGACTTCCGGCGAAGGCTCGCGCAAGCGCGACGACCCTGCTTCGGGCACCAACCAGGGTGGCCTCGCCATGGGCTTCTACAGCATGAGCCATGGCGACGCGCCGTACTTTCGCGAACTGGCGCAGAACTTCGCCATCGCGGACAACTATCATCAGTCGGTGATGGGCGGCACCGGAGCCAATTTTGTCGCGCTCAGCACCGGCCACGCCGCGGTCTATCTCAGCGGCGGCCAGCCCGCAGTCCCGCCGTCGTCGCAGATCGAGAATCCGGATCCTCGCGCCGGAACCAACAACTGGTACACGCAATCGGGCTCTCGCAGCGGAGTGTATGTCGCGTGCGCCGACGCGATGCAGCCGGGCGTCAAGGCCATCCGCAATTATCTTGCGGCGCTGCCGTACAAGGTGTTCAGGGATGGCAACTGCGCTCAGGGCAGCTACTACCTGGTCAACAACTACGATACCGGCTATGCGTTCGACGGCACGCCGAAGGAGCTCGGCAGCAAAAAATTCGTCGTGCCGCCGCAGGTCGCCCCCAACATCGGCAACGCGCTCACGAAAGCAAACGTTTCGTGGAAATGGTATAGCGGCGGACGCATCGGCGGCACAATCGACAAGGAGCTCTATTGCTCCATCTGTGACCCACTCACCCATTCCACCGCGGTGATGACCACGTCGCTGCGCAGCAACCTGCAAGGGGTGGACGCGCTCTTTCACGATCTCGACGACGAACAAACCTTGCCCGGGGTGTCGTTCGTGATCCCGCCCAACCCGGAGTCAGGCCATCCTGCATACTCGACGGTAGCGGCGCTGGAGAAGTTCGTGATGCAATTGGTCGCCAAGGCGAAGGCCAATCCGGCGATCTGGAGCAAGACCGCCATCCTCGTCACCACCGACGAGGGAGGCGGCTACTACGACAGCGGTTACATTCAGATCCTCGACTTCTTCGGCGATGGCACGCGTGTGCCGTTGATCGCCATCTCACCGTTCGCCAAACGCGGTTATGTCGACCACACCTACTACGATCATGCCTCGGTGCTTAAATTCATTGAGCACAACTGGCGGTTGGGGCCACTGTCCAAGGAGAGCCGCGACAACCTGCCCAACCCTGAGATGACCGGGGCCGACCGGTACGTGCCCGCGAACCGCCCCGCGATTGGTGATCTCCTGAACCTGTTCCAGTTTTGAACCGCCGGAATCTGGCCGGCGTCATGCGTTCGACGCGAGCTCGTTGGCCAGTGTCTGACTTTACCGCGCCGGCAGCGTCGATTCGAACTCGAGCGACGAAGCGTCAATGTCGAGCTGCGGTCCGAGCTCGTAGACGTTTCTGTATCCGTAGTCATAGAGCGCGATGTAGGTCGGGATATTCAACGATGCGCTCGGCAGCTTGGACGGAAAAGCTTCCTCCGCGTTGCGGAAATTGTTGTTGCAGTAGATGAGAACGCGCACCTCTTTGTCGGGCAGCATATCTTTCAGGCTGCCGATCGCAATGTCGGGAAAGCTGAGATTAATCGCCCCTTTGATATGAAGCTCGTCGTATTTCTGCCTGCTCCGGGCGTCGAGCACGACGGTGCCGGGCTCCCGGCTCATGCGGATGAAGTCGCTTTCGGCCAGGCGATGTGTCTCGCGGTGGTCCAGGGCCTGCCTGGAGACACGCAGGTAACCCGCGACGTCGATGCCGGGATTGGCGACCGCCTCCGACGCCTGCGCCTGCGCCGGAAGCATGACAACGAGCGCACAAACCGCCACAATCGCGTTCCAGCACCGCATAGCGACCTTTCGTCCCTGATCCTCCCTGGTAGCGATCGCGAGCCTAAAGCTCCCGGGTAGACGCTTCATCAACGCCTGCGCAGCCGTTGCAGTTGACCGAAGCTGACTGCATGGCGGACCGCTTGCGAACCGCTGGGCCGGCCGCGTGACTCGAGGACCTACGACATGTTCGACCGATTCGAACGAAGCTGGGATCTGGCGAACGCCTGCATGGGGCTGTTGCGGGAGGACAAGAGCCTGCTCATCTTTCCGCTGCTGTCGTCGATCGCCATGTTCCTCATCGTGGGCAGCTTTGCCGTGCCGCTCTATCCGCTGGTAACCGCCATGTCCGAGCACGGTTACGTCCACACACAGGCCTCGCTGACCTATGTTGGCCTGTTTATCTTCTATTGGGTTCAATTCACGATCGTCACTTTTTTCAACACCGCGCTGGTGGAAGTCGCCATGGAGCGGCTCGACGGTCGCGACGCGACAACGGGGGATGGCTTGCGTCGGGCGTGGGCCCGCTTTCCGACCGTCCTTGCGTACTCCGCCATTGCCGCCACCGTTGGGACGGTGTTGCGATTGATCGTGGAGCGGGTCGGATTTATCGGCAAAATCGTCGTCGGCATGATCGGCTTCGTGTGGGCCGTCGCCACCGCGCTGGTCGTTCCGGTCCTGGCCGCCGAGGATGTGGGACCGGTCGAGGCCGTTCAGCGAAGCGTCGAGTTGATCAAGAAATCCTGGGGCGAAGACCTGATCGGCAACGCCGGCATCGGGCTCGCGTTCGGTGTCGTCATGGCCGTGGTGGCATTCTGCGGCGCGATGCTGTTCCTCGCGGCGCTAAGCGTCCATTCAACCGCATTCGCGGTCCTGGTGCTGGTCATTCTGGTGGTCACGCTGTGCGCGACCGCGCTCGCCCAGGCGACGTTATCGGGCCTGTATTCAGCCGCCCTGTATCGCTACGCCGCCGGCGAAACCAAGACCGGGGACATCGACCCAGCGCTTTTGGAAAGCGCCTTTCGGGCACGGGATTAAGTTGCCGAACCAAGGCCGAAACTTACGGCCCGACACGAATGTCCATATCTGGGAGACAGCGATTTCAGCTGGCGACGAATGGAGGTCTGTCATGGCCACCAGCAATCTCTTGCGTACCGGTGAAAAGGGTCCCGTCACCACCAAGGGTCATGGAACGGGAGCGCTAGGTCCCAGCGATACGTCCGACAGCGGAAGCGACATACAGGGCGGCCCGGGAGTTGTCGAGGATAGCGAGCTAGGGCTGGATAGCGGTACCTTGTCCGATCCGGGTGGTGGCAGCCACCGGACGGCAGGGGCCGACATCGGCGATTACAATCTCGATGCGGACAGCGACTCGCAGGGCACGGGTGAGCGGCTCGGCGCCGGCCGCGACCCGGTGATCCGGGAGAACAACGATATCTTTCCCGATCACGTCGTAGGCCCGGACGGCGAGACGACGGGCCTTACCGGCTCTGAATTGGCCGACGAGGTCGACGAGGTCACCAATCAGACCGATGTCGAGTTCGGCCCGCGCGAGGCCCCACGGCCCCGCGCGCGGCCGGCCAGGAAGAAGCCGGCCAGGGCGAAGTCTACCAAGACAAGATGACTTGTCGCCGCGGCGGGTGACGTGTCGAAGCTCAGCCAGCGCGCCGATTCAGGTCTTGCGTAGTTTCGATCCGACCGCACCTGGTTCCTCCCCGCAGCCGCCGTGGTGGTATCTTACGGGCACCGCGGCCAAATGATGGAGAGCACGAACCGCGGAATTCCAAACCAAAAAGGAGACTTTCGTATGCGTACCTTGCCTCTAAGCCACAAACGTATCACTACGGCCATATTGTCGAGCGGGCTGGCGGTTTTCGCCGCCTGTTGGTCGATGGCCGCGATGTCGGAAACGGTCACCCTCACGGGCAGCACCGAAGTTCCGCCAGTCACGACCTCGGCAACTGGCACTGCCGACATCACGATCGGCGCCGATCGCAGCGTCAAGGCGAACGTCACCGCCAAGGGCATGACCGCGACCGCATCACACATTCACATGGCTGCGGCCGGAGTCGATGGTCCGGTGATCGTTCCCTTCACCAAGAGCGGCGACAACACGTTCTCGGCCGCCCCCGACGCCAAGCTGACCGAGGAACAGTTCGCGGCTTACAAGGCCGGCAAGCTGTACGTCAACGTTCACAGCGCCGCACATCCGGGCGGCGAGATTCGCGCCCAGCTCAAGGGCAGCTGACCCGCCGGTCGTACGCCTGGATCGCACTGGGTCGCAATCGCATGTCCGCAGGCGACGCCGCTGACGGTGGCGTCGCTCCGCGGCAATATCCGGCACGCGCTGGCGCATGAGCTTTCCATCGCCCGGCGCATTGTTTGCGTCGCTGCTTTTTGGCGCGATCGGCATGGGCGCACTCGTCTACGCCAAGAAAATGTCGGCGTTCAAGCCGGCGATGCTGGGCGTGGCGCTGATGGCCTATCCGTACTTCGTGTCGGACAACAGCTTCCTCCTCTGGGGGGTCGGAATCGCGCTGACGATCGCGCTGTTCGTATTCAACGGCTGACCTTGCCGCTTGCGGCCGCGGGCCCATGCCCCAGCGCTCCAGCGCGCAGCGCATGCAGCTCGCTTTCCAGCGCCTCGATCTTCTCCACGAAGCCGAGCAGTATCGAGACGGCATGCGCGTCGAGCTCGAAGTCTCTGCTCAGTCGACTGGCTTTGCGCGCCACGACCACGCAATAGGACGTGAACATCCACGAGCTCGCGTTGGGATCGATGGGCGTGAGCGCGCCGTGATCGACCAGCTCGCGCAAATCGTTGTCCGACAGCCCGGAGAGAACCAGTAGCTGGGAAAACGATACCTCGCTATTTTCGTCCAGACTCAATGCTTCGGCAGTGTCGATGTTCATGCTGCGGCTCCAAGTTTGAAGTGGGCGCGAGGATCGAAGTTCGACGATTCCGAGAGCTCGCGATACAACGAGCGCTCGCGTTCGTTGACGACCGTCGGCACGACGATGGCCACGATCGCGAAAAGATCGCCTGACTTTCCGCCCGGACGCGACAGCCCGCGTCCAGCCAACCGAAGCTGTTGGCCTGCGCGCGTGCCTGCGGGCACCTTGAGCGAGACCGCACCCGCCAGAGTGGGCAATTCCACGCTGGTGCCGAGCACGGCTTCCCATGGCGCGAGGGGGAGATCGACGTAAAGGTCGTGTCCGCTGGTTCGGAACAGCGGGTGGGGTTGGACCTGAATGTCGAGGTAGAGGTCGCCGGGCGGTCCACCCTGCGACCCCTTGCCGCCCTTGCCCGGCACGCGCAGCTTCTGGCCGTCGACCACTCCTTTGGGTATCCGCACCTTGATGCGATGCGGCACGCGATGCGCGACACCGCGCTCATCGTAGTCCGGAACGCTCAAGTCGAGCTCGATCTCGGTGCTGTGAAACGCCTGCTCGAGCGTGATGCGCACCATCGCTTCGTAGTCCGGTCCGGGAATCGGCCCTTCCCTACCGCGTCCGCCGCCGCGGCTGCGAGACCGTCCCGTGAGGCCGGCCAGCAAATCGGCAAGATCGATATCGTCGAAGCCGCCCTGACCCATGCTCTCGAACGGGCTACCGGACGCGAAGTGCTGGCTCCAGTCGGGCGGAGGCCGGAATTCCTGGCCCGCGGCGTGGCTGCCGAGCTGATCGAATGCGGCGCGCTTCTCGGGGTCCCTCAGCGTTTCGTAGGCCTCGGACACTTCCTTGAAGCTTTCCTCGGCGTTCTTTTCCTTCGACACATCGGGATGATATTTCCGCGCCAGCTTGCGGTATGCCTTTTTGATGTCGTCCGCGCTGGCGTCGCGGGCCACGCCGAGAATCTTGTAATAGTCTTTGTATTTCATGGTGAGTTCGCAGAGTGTCGGAATGGAAGAACGCCAAGGCCGATCGTGGAGCGAGATGCCTTTATCAGTTTAGCGTACTGAGTCAAAAGTTCCATGATCGAGCTTCGCAACGTCTCACTGTCCCTCGCGCTCCATGCATGCTGCGCTATGCTTCGCTCTTTACCTTCCGCCAGCTCGCATGGACGCTCCACCGCAGATGAGCCGCACACCATGGATCGGCCGACCTCTACGCCGCCTCGAAGACGATCGTCTGCTCCGCGGTCAGGGTTGCTTCACTGACGATTTTTCGGTACCGGGTCAGGCGCACGCATGGTTCGTGCGCTCTCCGCATCCCCACGCGCGAATTCTCACGATCGATACCAGCAGCGCGCGCGCTGCGCCCGGCGTGATCGCTGTCCTCACGGGCACCGACGCGATCACCAACGGCCTGTCCAGCATGCCTTTCATGCACCTTCACAAGCGGCCCGATGGTTCGCCGATCATCGCGCCGCCGCGGCTGCCATTGACTGCCGATATCGTGCGCTTCGTGGGCGACGCGGTCGCCATGGTCATCGCCGAGACGCGCAATGCAGCCAAGGACGGCGCCGATCTGGTCGAGATCGACTACGAGCCCTTGCCCGCTGTCGTGTCCGTCGAACAATCGTCCGCCAGCGATGCGGCTCAGGTCTGGCCAGCGGCGTTCACCCCCGAGCACGGCAATATCGCCGCGTACTACCGCCACGGCGATATCGGCGCGGTCGACGCGGCCATGCGCGGCGCTGCGCACCGGACGCGCCTTCGCCTGATCAACAACCGCGTCATTGCACATCCGCTCGAAGTGCGCGGCGCGCTGGGGGAGTACGATGCCGGCAGCGGCCTCTATACCATTCACGCACCGGTGCAGGGCGTGCACCGCGCACGAGCTGACGCCGCCACCTCGCTCGGTGTTGCCGAGACCAAGGTCCGGATGGTGGTCGATGACCTTGGCGGAGGCTTCGGCGCGCGCGCTTACGGCTATCCTGAAAATGTCGCCGTCGCATGGGCAGCGCGACGTACCGGCCGCCCGGTGAAGTGGCTCGCCGACAGAACCGAGCTCTTTCTTTGCGACGTGCACGGCCGAGATCAGATCTGGGAAGGAGAGCTCGCGCTCGACCAGGATTACAAGTTTATCGCCATGCGCATTCGCTCACTTGCCAACGTGGGCGCATATCTTTCCTTCTACGGCGCGGCGGTGCCGGCGATGTCGGGCGCGCGGGCGTCGAACGGCTGCTATGACATTCCGCTCATCGATCACGAGGTACGGATGCTGTTTACCAATACCGCGCCGGTGGATGCCTATCGCGGTGCCGGCCGCCCTGAAATGGGCTTCCTGATCGAGCGTCTGGTGCACAAGACCGCGCTCGAGCTGGGCCTCGATCCGATCGATCTCAAGCGCCGCAACTTTATCCGGCCGCAGCAAATGCCATACACCAATTCGGCGAACGCGACCTATGAAGCCGGTGCCTTCGAAGTCTTGCTCGGCAAAGCGATGAAAGCGATCGACTGGGCCGGATTCGATGCGCGCAAAGCCGACGCGGCGCGCCGGGGAATACTTTTGGGACACGCCATCGCCAACTATATCGAGGCGACCGGAAGCGGCTTGCTGACCGAGGAAGTCGACGTTATCGTCGACGGCGTCGGCAGCGTGCGCTTCGTATGCGGTACGCAGTCGATGGGCCAGGGCTTGCGGACATCGTTCGCGCAGGTTGCCGCCGATACGCTGCAGATCGATCCTTCACAAGTCGTCGTTTTCGAAGGCGATTCGGCCATCGTACGTTCGGGCGGCGGCAGTGGCGGCTCGCGTTCACTGCAGGTCGGCGGTAATGCCGTTCTATCGGGGGCGGTCGCGGTGGTTGCCCGCGGCCGCGAGCTTGCCGCGCGCGCGCTCGAGGCAGCTGCAAGCGACATCGAATACGACGCGGGCCACTATCGCATTGCCGGCACCGACCGGAGCGTTTCACTTTTTGCGCTCGCGGCCAATGAGCCCGGCGGAAAGATCACGCTGTCGGCCGCTGCGACCGCGACCGGCCAGACGTGGCCGAACGGATGTCAGGCGGCGGAGGTTGAAGTCGACCCGCATACCGGGTCTGTGCGACTGACGCGCATGGTCGCGGTCGACGACATCGGCACCGTCATCAACCCCCTTATCGCGCACGGACAGATGCACGGCGGCGTGGCGCAAGGCGTCGGCCAGGCGTTACTTGAGAACGTTGTCTATGATTCCGAGACCGGCCAGCTCCTGAGCGGGTCCTTTCTCGACTACGCGATGCCGCGCGCCAGCGACATGCCTTCGATCGGCACCGAGTTCGACCAATCGCTGCCGACGCGTTTTAACAAGCTCGGCGCTAAAGGCGTCGGTGAGTCCGGTACCCACGGAGCGATCCCGGCCGTGGTCAACGCGGTCATCGACGCGCTCGCGACGTACGGCGTGCGCCACGTCGATATGCCGCTGACCAGCGAAAAGGTGTGGCGCGCGATCAACGAGCGCTGACCCAAGGGGCGACTCCTCCGGCGACAAGTAAGCTCGCCAGCGTGGTTATGACACGCGCGAGCGGACAGTAGCTGCATAGTCATGTGCTGGGGGCGGCGCGCGGGAGGCGCAGCCCCCATTTTAATAGCGCAACGTCGTCAAGTCGGTGAGAATAAGAACCGAACAAGGCGCCGACCAAGTGGCGAACCAAAGGGCACCAATCCGAAACGCTGACAATGCGGGCGCGCGGCGATTCTTCGCATGCGATGCACCGCGCCGATGATGGTGGGAGAAGTGCGGGATAACCCGGTAAAGCAGACGCTTTCGCGCGGTGGTCGCGCGCGCGGCGCTATGGTCTTCGAGTTCTTCTCACCGGGCTTGCCGCAGATCTGCAAGAATGCCGGCGCCGAGTTCGTGCTCTACGACATGGAGCACACGGGACTCGAATTCGAAACCTTGAAGACACAGCTCGCGTTATGTCGCGGACTCGCGCTCGTGCCGATGGTCCGCGTGCCGCGCGGCGACTATCATTTCATCGCCCGGGCGCTGGACATCGGCGCGCTCGGCGTGATGATACCCATGGTCGGCACCTCTGCCGAGGCGGAGTATCACGTTTCGTGCACGCGTTACCCACCGCAGGGCCGCAGGGGCGCCGCGTTCGGGTTCGCGCATGACGATTACCAGGGCGGAGACATCGGCAGCAAGATGAGCGCGTTGCATGCCCGGACGCTGCTCATTGCGCAGATCGAGACCGACGAGGGCCTTCGTAACGTCGAGGCCATCGCCGCGGTTCCCGGGATCGACGTGCTGTGGATCGGTCAGTTCGATCTCACCAATTTCATGGGCATCCCCGGCGAGTTCGGACATCGCGATTATCTTGCCGCGGTCGACCGCATCGTCGCCGCGTGCGTGACCCACGCCAAGGCTCCGGCGATTCTTGCCATCGACGCGGTGTGGGCGCGCGAGTACGCCGCGAAGGGTTTTCGTCTCATGGCTTACGGCGTCGATCAACTGCTATTGCAGGACGCGCTGAGTCACGGCCTGGATGTGCTCCGCGATGCGTTCCATGAGCCGAACAAAGGATCGCCCACGTGAGCACTAAATTGCGCGTTGGCCTCACGCGCGACATTCTCGACAGTCGCGGAGAGCCTGCGTTCGGCCGCGCCGCCCTCCAGATTCTCGATCGCGATTCGAATCTGGAATGGGAATATCTTCCCGCAGTCGTCCCCGAGATCGGCCCGGAGCTTGCGGCACAATACGACGCGCTCTACGTCAACATCGCGCGCGTGCCGGCAGCCGCGGTCGAACGTCCCGACTGCCGCTTGCGGGTGGTCGCGCGACACGGCGTTGGTTACGACTCGGTTGACGTCGCGGCGATGACCGGCGCCGGCGTGCTGGTGACCAACACACCGACGTCGATGCCACGGCCGGTCGCGACCACGGCACTCACCTTCGTGCTCGCGCTCGCCGGCAGGCTCTTTCTCAAGGACCGGCTCACCCGCAGCGGTCGCTGGCACGAGCGGATGGACAACATGGGACTGGGTTTGAGCGGCCGAACGCTCGGCGTTGTCGGCGCCGGCGGGATCGGCAAGGAGCTGCTGCGCATGGCTCGCGTTTTCGACCTGAAGCTATTGGCGACCGATCCGGTCGCCAACGATGTCGAGCTCGGCTATATCGGTGCGCGCAAGGTCGACCTGGACACACTGATGCGGGAGTCGGACTTCGTCGTCATCTGCTGCCTGCTCAACGAGCACACTCGGCACCTGATCGGCGCGGAGGCGCTGGCGAAGATGAAGCCAACGTCGTATTTGATCAACGTCGCCCGCGGACCCATCGTCGACGAAAAGGCGTTGATCGACGTGCTTCAGAAGCGCCGCATTGCCGGCGCCGCTCTCGATGTCTTCGAGCAGGAGCCGGTCGATCCGGCAAATCCTCTGCTGACCATGGATAACGTCATCGTCACCCCGCATTCCTTGTGCTGGACCGACGAGTGCTTTCACAACATGGCGTCGACCGGCCTGCGGAGTATCGTCGACGCCTTGAATGGGCGGATACCCGAGTTCCTGGTCAATCGCGCGGTGCTGCAGCACCCGCGCGCAGCCGAGTGGTTCCGGCCGGGCGGCGAATAAGCATTTCTCTATCGCCGGACAGCGGTTTGCTGCAACTGGTACGCGACTTGCAATAGTAGCCATATATCCCTCGCAAATCGGGATAAGTGACTGCGGGCGTCGTATTATTAGGCGGGACGTCACGTCGCATGCATGAAGGGTCGACGCGGCGGCCATGCAAAATGCGCAGGATGAAACGCCGCCTTCGGATAATGATGGAGCCAATGATGTTCAGGTTTTGCTTGCACAGCCTTTTTGTCACGCCGTGCCTGGTCTTGCTTCTGGCGGCACTGCCTGCTCGTTCAGCCGAGCCGCCCGCCCGGAGCCCGGGCTCGCCGGTGACGGTCATGGACAATCAGGGGCGGGTGCTGAAAACGCTACAGGAGCCCCCCAGCAAAGAAGCGCTCGCGGCCAAGGCCGCCGAAGAGGAGCGCCAGCGAGACAAGGCCAAGGCGGACGCGGAACAGGCGCGCAAGGACCGGATTCTCCTCGATTCGTACACCACGGAAGCGGAGATCGATCTCGCTCGCAACCGCGCCAGCCAGGCGCTCGAGCAGCAGATGGAAATCGCCCGCAGCTACATGGCGTCGCTGGTCAAGCGTCAGGCGGAGCTGCAAAAGCAGAAGGCCGAGCTGGGCGGCAAGGGGCTGCCGCCGGCGGAAGAGCAGGAGCTTGGCAGGTTGCAGGCAGAGGTGGAAGCGCAGCACGCATCGGTGCTGCAGAAAAAGCAGGATCTTGATCGCATTATCGCGCGCTACGCGGCCGACAAGCGTCGCTGGCAGGAGATCGGCGAAAAGCAAAGCCTGGCTCGTCCT
The DNA here is from genome assembly GCA_036491495.1 of Casimicrobiaceae bacterium. GTDB lineage: Bacteria > Pseudomonadota > Gammaproteobacteria > Burkholderiales > Casimicrobiaceae > PALSA-1003. Next base: position 68,199 of record DASXBW010000089.1, on the reverse strand, counting down.
GCCGCGACCAGCGCAGTGCCCACGAAATAACGCGACGGGGGTCGCCGGCGACGCGCGACATCGCAACGCGCGCTTTCATGGTCTCCGATCGAATGCCGGTTCGCCAGCCGCCACCGTCCGAGCAAGGCGATCGGTTGGCGCGCGTAACTAGAGCCGCGGATCGCGGCGGCGCATCGTAGCCGAGCTTCGCCAGTAGCGAAGCATGATGAAGCCGCCGATCATGCCCCCCAGGTGAGCGAAATGCGCCACCCCCGCCTGGGTGCCGGTCACACCCAGGTACAACTCAATGACCGCGTAGACGACAACGAACACCCGTGCCGGCATCGGAATGGGTGGAAACAGCAGCATCACCCGACTGTGCGGAAAGTAAATGGCGTAGGCGAGCAGCAACCCGAACACGCCACCGGAGGCACCGATGGTCGGGTAAACGCCGCCCATCACCGCGGATACGATGAGCTGCGATACCGCCGCCGAAACGACGCAGACGAGGTAATAGATCAAATACCGGCGCGGACCGAAGACCTGCTCGATCGCGCCGCCGAACATGTACAGCGCAAACATGTTGAACACGAGGTGAATAAGGCCGCCATGCAGGAAGGCGTAGGTAAGCAACTGCCAGGGACCAAAGCTCGCGCCGACGCCGCTGGCCGAGGCAGCAAGCGGCCACAGGGCGAACGGAGTCATGATGCCGGGTGCGATACCCTCGAGCAGGAAGATGGCGCCGTTGGCGACGATCAGCGCGGTGGTGATGGGAGGCATAGCTCGAAGATGGGGCCGCCGCGCGCGGCGATCAATGGCCAATCCTGCGATTGTGCCCCGGCCAGGGACTTATTTGCGCACTATCGACCGCCGGCGAGTTATGATGCTGGCATAATTGCGTTTTAGCGAGAGGGTCGAATGCGTTTTCCCCGGGCTTGGCTTTTCGTCGGCGCATTGACCGCCGCCATCGCGCCCTGCGGTTGGGGATCGGCGACGCTCGTCGGCTGTCCGCTGTTTCCAGTCGACAATGTCTGGAACACGGCAGTCGACACGCTGCCGGTCGACGCCAACTCGAGCGCCTACGTGGCGACCATCGGTGCGGCAAAGCCAGTGCATCCGGATTTTGGAACCGTCTATAACGGCGCCCCCAATGGCATTCCGTTCATTGCCGTCGGCGGTTCGCAGGCCAAGGTCCCGGTCAACTTCACCTACGCCGGAGAGAGCGATCCTGGCCCCTATCCCATTCCACCCGACGTGCCGATCGAGGGTGGGCCTCAATCCACCGGCGACCGGCACGTGCTGCTGCTGGATTGTGCCGCCGGGAAGCTCTACGAGCTCTTTGCCGCGTATCCCAATCCCGATGGAAGCTGGGCCGCAGGATCGGGCGCGGTGTTCGGTGTGTTCGGCAATTTGCTGCGCCCGTCTAGCTGGACCTCGGCCGACGCCGCCGGGCTGCCCATGCTCCCCGGCCTGGTCCGCTATGACCAGGTGAATGCGGGAGAAATCGCGCATGCCTTGCGCTTCACCGCGCCACAAACCCGCAACACGTTCATCTGGCCGGCGCGCCATCAGGCGTCGAGCCTGAGCGGGACGCAGTACCCGCCCATGGGCCAGCGCTTTCGCCTCAAGGCCAGTGTCGACACCTCGGGCTTCGGGCCGAACGTACAGATCATTTTGCGCGCGCTCAAGAAATACGGCATGTTTCTGGCTGATAACGGCAGCAGCTGGTTCTTGAGCGGCGCGCCCGATCCGCGCTGGAACGACGACGAGCTGCATCAGCTCTCGCTTCTGCACGGAAGCGATTTCGAGGCGGTCGACGAGTCCTCGCTGATGATCGATCCCAACTCCGCGCAGGCGCGCCCACCCACGCCCGTGCAGCCTCCGGCGGCGGAGGTATCGGTGATCGAATACTATCGCGCGGAAGTCGGACACTATTTCATGACCGCTGACAGCACCGAAACCTATGCCCTCGACAACGGTGTTTTTCCAGGATGGGCGCGAACCGGGCAGACGTTCAATGCCTATCCGCCGTCCGACGCGAGCCATTCGCCGGTGTGCCGGTTCTACGGGCGGCCCGAGGCCGGCCTGGACTCGCACTTCTACTCCGCGTCGATGGCGGAATGTCAGGCAGTGATCGCGCGCTTTTCCAACGCATGGACCTACGAATCGGGAGACGTGTTCGCCATCGATGCACCCGATCCGGCCAATGGCACATGCCCGTCCGCCGCGCTTCCGGTCTATCGGCTGTACAACAACCGCGCCGACGCGAACCATCGCTATACGACCTCGCTGGCGGTTCGCGCACAGATGATGAACACCGGCTGGATCGCCGAAGGCTACGGCGCGCTTGCAGTCGCAATGTGCGCGGCCCCGCAGTGAGCCGATTGATCTCGCGCATCGTGCATTAGCTCGCCACTGATTCAGTAAGTCACGACCGTCCGGATCGACTCGCCGCTGTGCATGAAGGCAAAAGCCTCGTTGATGCGCTGTAGCGGAACTACGTGCGTGATCAGGTCGTCGATGTTTATTTTTCCTTCCATGTACCAATCGACGATCTTCGGCACGTCGGTGCGGCCCCGGGCGCCTCCGAACGCTGTCCCCTTCCACACCCTGCCGGTCACGAGCTGGAACGGCCGCGTGCGGATTTCCTGTCCGGCTCCTGCCACGCCAATGATCACTGACACTCCCCAGCCGCGATGGCAGCATTCCAGCGCCTGGCGCATGACCTCGACGTTGCCGATGCATTCAAAGCTGTAGTCCGCGCCGCCGCCGGTGAGGTCGATTAGCGCTGCGACGAGCTCGCCCCTGACTGCCGTCGGATTGACGAAATGGGTCATCCCGAACTTGCGGCCGAGCGCTTCGCGCGCGGGATTAAGGTCGACACCGACGATCATGTTCGCCCCGGCCATCCGTGCGCCCTGCACCACGTTCAGTCCGATGCCACCCAGGCCAAAAACCACGACATTGGCGCCGGGCTCGACTCTGGCAGTGTTGATGACCGCACCGATGCCGGTGGTGACACCGCAGCCGATATAGCAAACCTTGTCAAACGGCGCATCGCGGCGGATCTTGGCGACCGCAATCTCCGGCAACACCGTGAAGCTGGCGAAGGTCGAACAGCCCATGTAGTGATGCAACGGCTTGCCATGGAGCGAAAAGCGGCTGCTGCCGTCGGGCATCAGGCCCCTGCCCTGTGTGGCCCGGATGGCCGTGCACAAATTGGTCTTGCGCGACAGACACGCCTTGCATTGTCGGCACTCGGGGATGTAGAGCGGAATGACGTGATCACCGGCGGCGACGCTGGTCACGCCCGCGCCCACGTCGACCACCACCCCGGCGCCTTCATGGCCCAGAATCGCCGGAAACAAACCCTCTGGATCGGCTCCCGAGCGCGTGAATTCGTCGGTGTGACACACGCCTGTCGCCTTGATTTCGACCAGCACTTCGCCGGCTCTGGGTCCGTCGAGCTGCACCGTTTCCATGGTCAGAGGCGCGCCCGCCTGATGCGCTACCGCAGCACGAATATCCATCGTTTTCCTCACGGCGACGTTTCTCGCGCCGCTGGGAGCGAGTCTACGTCAGCCGCATCGGCATTCAAAACTCGCCAGCTTCGCAGCCGTTTGAGCTTCCGGTCGAGCGTGCAACGCGTGTGGCGACGCCGGCGGACTGCTAGACTTGGCGGGCGCGAACTGATAAACATGCGCCAACACCACGCCGCGACGCCTGTCCGCACCCATCGACCCGACCACCAAGACAGTAGGGATCGCCCGCTGGGACTCAAACGTTTTTCCATCATCCTGCTGTCGGTGGCCGTTACCGTCGCCGTCGGACTGTTCATCCTCAATATCTCGCCCGGCGAGCAGAGGATCACCGAGCGTATCGAGCATCATTACGGCGTCGCCGACCCGCAGTTTCAACGCTCGATGGGCGTGTTGCTGGGACCTCCCCTGGTCGACGGTAACCGTGTCGACACACTGCTGAACGGCAAGCAGATCTTTCCCTCGATGCTCGCCGCTATCCACTCCGCAAAAAAGAGCATCACTTTCGAGACCTATATCTACTGGTCCGGGACCGTGGGCAAGAAATTCGCAACCGCGCTCGCCGAGCGCGCCAAGAGCGGCATACACGTGCACCTGCTGCTGGACTGGGTCGGCAGCAACAAAATGGATCAGAGCTTGCTCGACGCGATGCGCACCGCCGGCGTCGAGATCGAGAAATATCACCCGCCGAAGTGGTACACGCTGAGCAAGATTAACAACCGGACTCACCGAAAGCTACTGGTCGTCGACGGCAAGATCGGATTTACCGGAGGCGTGGGAATCGCCGACGAATGGGACGGCAATGCGCAGGATCCGGACCATTGGCGCGACACGCACTTTCGCATCGAAGGACCCGCGGTCGCCCAGATGCAGGCCGCGTTCACCGACAACTGGGTCAAGGTGACCGGGATAATTCTCGACGGGCCGGATTATCTTCCCGCTCAATCGTCGGTCGGCAAGGACCTCGCTCAGGTATTCAAGAGCTCGCGCGAAGGTGGCTCGGAGAGCATGCAGCTGATGTATTTGCTGTCGACCGTCTCGGCGACGCGCAGCATCGACCTTGCCATGGCGTATTTTGTCCCCGACGAGCTCAGTGAAATGGCGTTGGTCGACGCGGTGAAGCGCGGCGTCAAGCTGAGAATGATCCTGCCCGGGCCGTACACCGACACCGAAGTCTTGCGGCAGGCGTCACACGCCAAATGGGGACGCCTGCTGCAGGCCGGGGCAGAAATCTACGAATTCCAGCCGACGATGTTTCATTGCAAGGTGATGGTCGTCGATGGATTATGGTCGAGCGTGGGTTCGACCAACTTCGACAACCGCTCTTTTCGCTTGAACGACGAAGCCAACCTCAATGTCTTCAGCGCCGAATTCGCCGAGCGCCAGACTGCCATTTTCAACGAGGATTTGAAACGATCGCGGCGGGTGACCTACGAGGAATGGCAGAACCGGTCATGGACGGAGAAGCTCTCGGAGCGCGCGGAGGCCTTGCTCAATTCCCAGTTCTAAAGCTGCGGGGCGCCTGCGAAAGAAGCGATCGCCAGGGATCAATGTCCGCGAAACGCCTTGGAGTCGAGCCACAAGCACGCAGCTTCCTTAAGGGCGACGCCGGCCCATTCGAAACCCGGTGCGTGCGGATTCAGGTTGCCGGCATGGTTGACGATCAATCCATACGCGCGCCTGATCTCGTCGGCGCTGCGCTGCGGATTCGAAACCGCCGCCCGAAACTCCTGTACTTCCGACACCAAGCTGGTCGGCGTGAGCACCTGTCCAAGGTCTTGCCTGTTCATGGCGATCCTTTCGCTGCTCCGGACTTGATAACGCCAATGGATGCCGACGCTGCCGTTGCAGGTTGATCCTCGCGCCCAAGCTTACGCAAGGACCGTACCAAAGCCACGCTTCAAGGGGCGTCACGGCAGTAACTTGGGGCGCCGCTAGGCGATGGAAACCAGGGACCGGCACCGAGGCGGGGAGGCCGGGACGACGCGCAGAGTCAGCAAGGTGACGCGCTTCGTCGGCGGCGGGCGTGGCCTTTATGGAGGCTTGGATGTCGTTGTGCCGTCAGCACATTGGAGCGTGCGGGCCCAATAGTCGCTGCCGGAGCCATAGAACGCGGCAAGCCTCGATTCGACGGCGAACCCGGCACGTCCTGCGGCGCGCATATCCTGCAATCCGGCGCAATTGGCTTTCAGCTCGTCAGCGGTGGGCACGCGCGCATGCGCGCACTCATGGAAAAAGAGGTAGTCGTGCACTTCCGGCGGAAGCGCCTTGAGTCTTTCTGCGTTCCAGATGATCACAAAGCCGGAGGACATGCGCACTGTCTTTCCGGTGAAATCGAGCCTGGCCTGGCTCGGCTCCGCGTCCACCTCTGTTACCAGCTTGCCGCCCGCGACGCAACTTGCGGACGTGCCGTCGGCAAAAGTAAACCCGTCGGCGCCGACGGACGCGAACAGAGACGCCATGACGCATGCGACCCTGAAGCCCATCTTGCATCGCCGTGATTTTCGACGCATCGATAATCTCCATCCGGACCAATCATCAGCACGGGCCCGGCATGCGGTCGCTGCGGTCCGAGCCCATGGTTAATTCAAGGGGGTGAGTGCGGATCCGTTCGCTCCTCAGCGGGGTACCTCAGCGGGTTGGCTGAGAATCTCGAGTCTTACGCGGGCGACACCGGTGCGCATACCAAGCGCCGCGGCCGCCCCTGACGAAAGATCGACAATTCTGCCTTGCAGATGCCGACCGCGATCATTGGCTCGCACCCGCACCGACCTGCCGTTGTCGAGGTTGGTGACTCGGATCTCGGCGCCCAGCGGCAAGGTCCGGTGCGCCGCAGTCAGCCCGCTGCTGTCGTAGCGCTCCCCGCTTGCGGTTTTTTTTCCGTTGAGATGATCGCTGTACACCGATGCCAAACCCTTCTGCGCTGGCGGCGCCCCGCGCTGGCAACGCCCGCGATCACACCGCTAGCGAGGAGCGCAGCGAGGCCGATCGATACGCCACGCGGCGTCGCCCCATGCCTGATGTTCACCAATCAACGCTCTCACTATTGCGCTCCGATTGCAAGAGCGTGCGCTACGCACCGCCAACGTCGGTCGCCGTCCTACAGCGAATGTTATGCTGCTCCGATTCCGCCAGTCGGTGAGCCGTGCCACACTCAAGCGCAGCCGGCGATCCATTCGAGGCGCCGATGTCCATCGGGAGACGCTCATGGAACCAACAATGCCGCCGAATCCAGCGCGTCTGAAGGGCAAAAAAATCGCGATTCTCGCCACCGACGGGTTCGAGCAGTCCGAGCTCCTATCTTTGCAGACCGATGTCCGTAATGCGGGCGGCCGCTGGAGCGACCAGGAAGTGGTCGTCGACCGCGGCTTGGTCACCAGTCGCAAGCCGGATGACATTCCGGCATTCAACCGCAAAATGATCGAGGAAATTGCCGACGGTGCGGCCAGCTCCCAAACCGACCGAAGCACCGTCGAATCTTGAGGTCGCGCATGCCTTCGCTGCCACTGCCGATGCGCGTCGTGCCATGACACGGGCCCTCGCCTCGGAAAACGCCGCGTTGAGGCAGCGTCGATTGGGCGAGCGGTCGGCGTACATCCTGAAAAATCCGGGCGGGTTCGTGCTTTGCGTGCTCAAGGCCTTTCGCAAGAACCAGGGCTTGCTGCTCGCCGGCGCTGTCGCCTACTACACCCTGCTGTCGCTGATCCCGCTGTTGATCCTGATGTTGATCGGGCTCTCGCACGTGATCGATCAGTCACAGCTGCTGGCGACGATGGCCGACTATCTCGATTTCATCGTCCCCGGACAATCGAGCGCCCTGGTCGGTGAGCTGCGGGCGTTCCTGGAGCACGGTCAGACGATTGGAATCGTTCTTCTGTTGACCATGATCTTTTTCAGCGCGCTCGCGTTCACCGTGCTGGAAAACGCAATGTCGGTGATTTTCTATCATCGCGTCGCTGTCCGCCGCCGGCGCTATGTCGTGTCGGCGCTGCTGCCTTATCTCTTCATCCTTTTTCTCGGATTGGGCCTGCTGGTGGTAACCATCGTCGCCGGCAAGCTGGTCACGCTGGCGACCCACAATATTACCGTCTTCGGCGTTCCGCACTCCCTCAGCGATCTGTCGCAATACCTCCTGTATCTGCTCGGCGTCGCCGGCGAGATTCTGATACTAACCGCGATCTATCTGGTCATGCCGGTCGGACGCCTGTCGTTGCGACACGCGCTGATCGGCGGCGTTACTGCCGGACTGCTGTGGGAACTCACGCGACATTTGCTGGGCTGGTACTACGGGACCATGTCGCAGGTGCGCGTCGTCTACGGATCGCTGACGACGGCGATCCTGGCGCTGCTTTCGGTCGAGATCGGCGCCATTCTTCTGCTGCTCGGCGCGCAGGTCATCGCCGAATACGAAAGAATCGGCCGCGAGCCCGCGACGGCTCCACAGAAGGGATTGACCACCGCAGGACGTAGCACTTGACCGTGGTGAAATGGCTCGCAAGCTCGGTCCTGCTTGCGGTCCTCTGTGGCTGCATCACCCTGACGGTCGAGCCGCGTGCCGTCGTCTCGGTTCCCGGCGGCAATGCGCGGGTCATGACGCTCAACTGCGAGGCCGTCGACCGCGTGCTGCGAGCGGCCGGCGAAGGTGAAGCCGCCGACGCGCTAGATCGGCGCCCGCTACGCCTCCTGGTTTGGAACATTCACAAGCAGGGTGATGCCGGCTGGGAACGCGATCTGTCGGGGTTCGCCGCAGCGAGCGACGTGATGCTATTGCAGGAAACCGTATTGCAGCCGCCGCTGCGGGACATCCTGGACGATTCCGGACTGCGCTGGGTGATGGCGAGCTCGTTCCTGCTCGGCGCCGACGACAACGGCGTGCTGACCGCGACCCGCATCGCGCCGATCGCGACTTGCACCCAGCGCGCGGTCGAGCCGCTGATTCGCATCCCCAAATCGGCGGTGATCAGCTGGCTGCCCATTACCGGTACGCGGACCGACACGCGGACCGGCTCGAGAGAGACGCTCGCGATCGCCAATGTTCACTCCATTAACTTCGAGCTTGCTCTGGATGCGTATCGCTCCCAACTGGAGGCGCTGGCCGATGCGCTTGCCGATCACCGCGGACCGATCATATTCGCCGGCGATTTCAACACTTGGAACGATGCGCGCGATGGGGTCGTCGCCGAGATCGCGGCACGACTGGGGTTGACCGAGCTGAATCTGCGCGTCGATCAGAGGGCTGTCTTCTTTGGCCGCCATCTCGACCATATTTTTATCCGCGGCCTGCAGTTGATCGACGTCGGTGCCATTCCGGTCACCTCCTCGGACCACAACCCGCTGGCGGCAACGCTGCGCATTCCCTAGCGCTCGCCAGGTATCCATGCGCCAAGCGAGCGGGCTGCCTGGGTCGCCGCCACACTATAGTCTAAATGTATTGCCAGCATAATATAAATACGCTTGAACTATCGGCGCATCGCCACGATGATGCGTTTATCGCCATCGAGCCTTAACCAGGAGATCACCGTGTCGGAACCCAGCCTCGCCAATCGTGAAGGACAGCGCGTCCCTGAAGTCAGCTTCCGTATCCGCCGCAAGGGCGAATGGGCAACCGTGACCAGCGACGACATTTTCTCGGGCAAGAATGTCGTTGTCTTTTCGCTCCCAGGGGCATTTACCCCGACCTGCTCGTCGACGCATTTGCCCAGATTCAACGAGCTCGCGCCGGCGTTCAAGGCGCAGGGCATCGACGCCATCGTCTGCGTCTCGGTCAATGACCCGTTCGTCATGGAAGAATGGGGACGCGATCAGGAGGCTCAGAACGTATTTCTGCTGCCCGACGGCAACGGAAAATTTACCCAGCAGATGGGCTTGCTGGTCGACAAATCCGACTTGAACTTCGGCAAGCGTTCATGGCGTTATTCGATGCTGGTTCGTGACAAGGTGATCGAAAAGATGTTCATCGAGCCGGATGAAGCGGGCGATCCGTTCAAGGTCTCGGATGCCGACACCATGCTCGCGTACCTGAATCCGAACGCGAGCAAGCCCGATCAGGTGGCCATTCTCACTCGCGACGGCTGTTCGTTTTGCGCCAGAGCCAAACACCTGCTCGCCGACGCGGGGTATGATTTTGCCGAGGTACCTCTACGGCATACGATACGCACCAAGGCTCTGGGGGCGATAGCGTCCGCGGCGACAGTCCCCCAGGTATTCATCAACGGGCGCCTGATAGGAGGATTGGAAGATCTGACCGCATTCTTGAAGAAGGCGGCCTAGAGTAAGGTAAGAACGCGTGGCAGCGCGCGACCAAGCCGGAGCGGTCGCTCGTCGAACAGCTGAACGCGAAAAAGGCAGAGCAATGGCAAGCACCCAGACGACCATCGAGACCGACGTCGCCGTCATCGGCGCGGGCACCGCCGGCCTGGCAGCGTTTCGCGCCGCCAAGGCCGCGGGCAGGCGCGCGCTGCTGATCGAAGGCGGTGAACACGGCACGACCTGCGCGAGAGTGGGATGCATGCCGAGCAAGCTGCTGATCGCACCTGCCGAGGCGGCGCATGCCGTCGCGCGCTTTCCAGCGTTCGGGATGCAGGCCGTTGCGGTCAAGGTCGATCGGCGGGCAGTGATGGACCGCGTCAGAGCCGAGCGCGACCGGTTCGTGGCTTTTGTGACCGACGACGTCGACGCCCTCCCCGGCACCGACAAGCTCAGCGGCCGCGCCACATTTGTCGATGACAGGACGTTGTTGGTCGACGATCGCATAGTGGTGAAAGCCGCGGGCATCGTCATCGCCACCGGTTCCTCGCCTGTCTTTCCGGTCGCCTGGCGCGCCCTCGGCGACCGCCTCGCGACCAACGAAGACATCTTCGAGTGGGATGAGCTTCCGGAGAGTGTCGCCGTGTTCGGCCCGGGAGTGGTCGGCCTCGAGCTCGGCCAGGCACTGCATCGTCTGGGCGTGCGGGTGAAGGTATTCGGCAGGGGCGGCGGCGTCGGCCCGTTGTCGAATCCCGCGCTCATCGACTGTGCGCGCAAGGTGTTCGGCCAGGAGCTCTACCTCGATACCAATGCCCACGCCGAGGTCGCCCGCGACGGCAACGAAGTAGTCGTCACCTACCGGGCGCTGGACGGCACCACGCAGACCGAGCGATTTGCGTACCTGGTCGCGGCCACCGGCCGTGCGCCCAATGTCGAAAAGCTCGGACTGGAAAATACTACGCTGGCACTCGATGCCCGCGGCGTGCCGCTTTATGACCGCACCACTCTGCAATGTGGTGGCTCGTCCATCTTTGTCGCCGGAGACGCGAGCAACGATTCGCCGGTGCTGCATGAAGCCTCGGACGAAGGGCGCATCGCCGGTGACAATGCGGCGCGATTTCCCGCGATCAGGAGCGGCTTGCGGCGCGCGTTGCTGAGCGTGGTCTTCACCGACCCGCAGATCTGCATCGTCGGCGGCGGATACGCGTCGGCGCGGCCCGCGACTCCCGTCATCGGCGAAGTATCGTTCGAGAACCAGGGCCGTGCCCGCGTCATGCTGCGCAATCAGGGCATGTTGCAGGTGTACGCCGACAGCACCACCGGTCTGTTTCTCGGCGCTGAAATGATCGGCCCCGATGCGGAGCACATCGGCCATCTGCTCGCGTGGGCCCGCCAGATGAATCTCAGCATCGACCAGATGCTGGAGATGCCGTTTTACCATCCGGTGGTCGAGGAAGGCCTGCGAAGCGCGCTGCGCGACGCGCGAGTCAAGCTGGCGATGATCGCCAGCGCGAAACGCGCGGCCTGAACGAACTACGCGAAACTACGCCAACCTGAGCCGTGGAGTCGCCGGCTCAACCAGCTTTACCCGCGATAGATACAGCCTGAAACCTGGAGCGCCGCTCCGATTACCTTCGGCCGCGCGGGAACGGCGCGCCGGTAACCGCCGCTATCCCTGCGCCAACCGTTCCCCGTGCTCGCGCGTGGTGTGAAAACCGACGTTGGTCCACCGTTCCATCGTCACCTGCAGGATGTATTTATTCGCCGCCAGGAACACCGGATTGCCGTCGACGTCGGTCGCCATCGATGCTGCGTTTTCGTTCTCGAAATTGCGATGCGTCGCGGCATCGGGGAAGGTGAGCCAGCGGGCGGTGGCGATGTTGGCCAGATCGTAGAGCGCGTCGACCTTGTATTCGCGAGCCAGCCGGTCCGCAACCACGTCGAATTGCAGCTCTCCGACCGCGCCGAGCAGCAATGTATTGTTCCAGGCGCGTTCGAAGACCTGAATGGCCCCCTCCTCGCCCAGCTCCCGGAGGCCTTTCTGAAGCTGCTTGGCCTTGAACGGATCGCGCGGTCGCGTAACGCGGAAGAGCTCCGGGGCGAAGTAGGGAATGCCCTTGAACACCAGCGATTCCCCTTCGGTCAGCGTGTCGCCGATCTGCAACTGGCCGTGATTATGAATGCCGATGATGTCACCGGCGACGGCATCCTCGCTGGTAACGCGCTCGTTGGCCATGAATGTCAGTACGTTGCCGAGCTTCATCTCGCGGCCGATGCGCAGGTGGCGAACCTTCATCGCCGGCTGATAACGCCCGGAGCAAACGCGGAAAAATGCGATGCGGTCGCGGTGGCGCGGATCCATGTTCGCCTGAATCTTGAAGACGAATCCGCTGAATGTTTTTTCGGCAGGCGCGACGACCCGACTGCTGCCGTCGCGCGGCTGCGGCGGCGGCGCCCACTCGACCAGCGCCTGCAGAATCTCCTGCACGCCGAAATTGTTGATTGCCGAGCCGAAGAACACCGGAGACTGTCGCCCTTCGAGGAACGATTCCAGATCGAACGGCGAGCTCGCGTTGCGGAGTAACTCCACGTCGTGGCGCAAAGCCGCCATCTCGTCGGGAAATAGCTCGTCCAGACGAGGGTTGCCCAAGCCTTCGATCAGCTCGCTGTCGTCGCCCAAGCGTTCCTCGCCCGGCGTGAACCGGACGAGGCGATCCTGCCGCAAATCGAACACGCCCCGGAAGCGTTTGCCCATGCCGATCGGCCAGGTGATCGGCGCGCAGTCGATCTTGAGCACCGACTCGATTTCCTCGAGCAACGCCATCGGCGCTCGAACCTCGCGATCGAGCTTGTTCACAAAGGTTATGATCGGCGTCGCGCGCAACCGGCACACTTCCAGCAGCTTGATCGTCTGCGCTTCGACACCCTTGGCGGCGTCGATCACCATCACCGCCGCGTCGACCGCCGTCAGCACCCGATAGGTGTCCTCGGAAAAATCCTCGTGCCCCGGCGTGTCGAGGAGATTGACCGTGTGCCCGGCATACGCGAATTGCATGACCGAGCTGGTGACCGAAATACCACGCTGCTTTTCGATCTCCATCCAGTCCGACGTCGCGTGACGCGAGCTCTTGCGCGCCTTCACGGTTCCCGCCATCTGAATCGCTCCGCCGAAGAGCAACAGTTTTTCGGTCAGCGTCGTCTTGCCCGCGTCGGGGTGAGAGATGATCGCGAATGTGCGCCGCCGCGCGACATCGCGAACGAGATCTGCCGGGAAAGTCGTAGCGTTCATCGGATAGAAGGCAAGCCAGGGCGGGCTGCGGCGGGAGACGCAGTGGTCAACAGAAACAAAAGCCGCCGGCCGGCAAGGGCAGGCGGCGCAGTTACATCAATGTGTGACCCCAATTATACCTCGGGCCACACAGGTAACCGGAAACAGGCGGATGTCGTGCCTGCTGTCTCCCGGAAACATCCTCCGGCAGATCGTGGATAATGCGAAAATGCGCAGTCGGATGGAATTCGATTTCTTATTCTCGCGCGCTCGATGCTGGCGACGGTCGGCGCTTTTCCTCGCCCTTGCCACGGCTGTCGCGTTTGCCGCCTCCCCTGCGCACGCGCAGAGCTACCCGAGCCGGCCGATACACGTCATCGTTCCTTTCTCGCCGGGAGGCGCGGTCGACGGGCCGATGCGGCTCATCGCCCAGGAACTGTCGAAGCGCCTCGGTCAAGGCGTGATCGTCGAGAACAAGCCCGGCGCGGGCGCGACTATCGGCAGTGAGATGGTCGCCAAGGCGGCGCCCGACGGTTATACCCTGCTGCTTGCATCGCAAACCAACGCGATCAGCGCTACGTTGTATCCGCAGCTCTCGTTCGATCCAGTCGAAGACTTCGCGCCGGTTTCGCTGATCGGCCGCGAGCCCGGCGTGCTGGTCGTCAACCCCTCGGTTCCGGTGACTACCTTGCAGGAATTCATCGCCTACGTGAAGGCGCGCCCAGGCCAGGTCGACTACGCGTCGTCAGGCAACGGCAGCGGCCAGCACCTTTTCGCGGCGCTCCTTGCGTCGATGACCGGAATGAAACTGAACCACATTCCGTATCGCGGCAGCGGCCAGGCAACGACCGATCTGCTCGGAGGACAGGTGCAGATGTCGATGCCGGGCATGGCTGGCATGCTCGGCCATATTCGAAGCGGCAAGCTCCGCGCGCTGGCAGTCACCAGCGCCAGACGCGCACCGCAGCTAGCCGATGTGCCGACCGTCGCCGAGGCGGGCGTACCGGGTTACGAAGCCTACGTCTGGATGGGATTGCTGGCGCCCAAAGCAACGCCCGCGAGGGTCATCGACAAAGTCTACCGCGAGCTTCTCGCGGTGCTCGCGACCGATGAAGTGAAACGCTACATGGCCAACGCCAGCATCGAAGCCGTTGGATCATCGCCGGCCGAATTCGGCGCGTTCTTCCGCATGGAAAAGGATCGCTGGGCGAAAATCGTGCGCGAGACGGGCGCGAAGGTCGATTGAGCTGCAGTGGCCGAGACTCGATCCGACCCTCGCGCAGGTCTCCTTTCCTCGACCGGCTGCAATCGGTATGCGCTTGACACAAAATGGACAAGGTTCGCCTGCGCGAGTTGGCCACACTCGAACAGACGCTTCGATGAGGATGCTGGAGGTTAGGCCATGACCGGCGACCGCGCGACCGAATACCGCTTCGCCGCAGCGGACGACGTGCCGATCGCTTACCTGCAAAGGATCCGCGAATACTATCTGGCGCTCGGTTATGGCGCGCCGTACGTATGGGCGCACTATGCTGACGTACCATTCCATCCGTTGAATAAGCCGTTGTCCGAATGTCGGATCGCGCTCATCACCACGGCGGCTCCCTATCAACCAGGCAAGGGCGATCAGGGTCCGGGAGCGCCGTACAACGCGAATGCCAAGTACTACACCGTGTACTCGGGAGATACGGCGCATGATCACGACTTGCGCATTTCGCATATCGCTATCGACCGCAAGCACACAACGGCCGAGGATCCGGCCACCTTCTTTCCGCTGACGGCGCTGCGACAATGCGCAACCTCAGGCCGCGTCGGCGACGTCGCTCCGCGCTTCCACGGCGCCCCGACCAATCGCAGCCATCGTGTCACGCTCGAAGTCGATGGCCCCGAGATCGTCGCTCGCTGCAAGACAGATGGTGTCGACGCCGCACTGCTGGTGCCTAACTGCCCTGTCTGCCACCAAACCGTCAGCCTGACCGCGCGCCTGCTGGAGGAGAACGGTATTTCCACGGTGGTCATGGGGTGCGCCAAGGACATCGTTGAGTATGTCGGTGTGCCTCGCTTTCTGTTCTCCGACTTCCCGCTTGGTAACAGCGGCGGTCGGCCAAGGGACCGCGAGTCGCAGGTCTTCACGCTCGACCTGGCGCTGACGGTTCTCGAATCCGCGCCGGCCGCGCGGACGACCGTGCAATCGCCGTTGAGATGGAGCGCTAGTGCCGACTGGAGGCTCGATTACTGCAACATCCAACGTCTCACGCCCGAGGAGATCGCGCGCAGGCGCGCCGAGTTCGACAAGGAAAAGATGCAGGCCAAGAGTGTGCGTGAGGAGGCCAACCGTCGCCGCTCCGATGCGCAGGATGAGATTGCATGAGGAACTATTGATTGGACAACAAGAAGCGACACGTTACGCCGGCTTTCGGGCGACCTGAATGTCGGCTCAAGTAGGAACTGCTCAACATTCAGAGGCCGGCTGCACGTCATCGTTACTTCTGCCGGATAGCGGACATTGAGCGATCTGCACAACTTCACACAACAATATCCCCGGCTGTTTGTCCTCTCCGGAGCGGGGGTCAGCACCGATTCGGGCATCCCCGGCTATCGGGACGCCGAAGGCCGATGGAAGCGAACGCCGCCGGTTCTTCTGCACGACTTCCTGAGCGATCAATCGGTGCGGCAACGCTATTGGGTACGCAGCATGGCTGGCTGGCGGATCGTGGCCGGCGCCCATCCCAACGTCGCTCACCATGGACTGGCTAGGCTCGCGGCCGCAGGGCGACTACAACAGCTGGTCACGCAGAATGTTGACGGTCTCCACCAGCGGGCTGGAAGCATCGACGTCATCGAGCTGCATGGCAACCTCCACCGAGTACGGTGTCTCGACTGCGGCGCTGATCATTCGAGGGAATCAGTTCAACGAACGCTCGAAGCGGAAAATTCTGATTTCCTGGGCGCTAGCGCGATAGTCGCCCCCGACGGAGATGCCGACGTCGAGTCGCGCCGCGTCGACGCGTTTCGGATACCGTCGTGCGTGTGCTGTGCCGGGGTGTTGAAACCCGATGTGGTATTTTTCGGGGAGGGTGTTCCAAAGCATCGAGTCGATGCTGCGGTTGGGGCACTCGAGCAGTCAGATGCCGTGCTCGTCATCGGCTCCTCGCTCATGGTTTATTCGGGGTACCGCTTCTGCGAGTGGGCCTACAAGATGGGCAAACCCATCGCGGCCATCAATCTCGGTCGAACGCGTGCCGATCATCTTCTCTCATTGAAGATCGAGCGCTCGTGCGCGGATGCGCTTCGGTCCCTTATAGAACAGCTGGGCATCGACCAGCGGCATCCCTCCTCGTGACCGCTCGGAGTATCGGTGAGTACTCGCGCTGTTGCTAACCGTCCAGACTGCCTCCGCTTTAGCGGGGGGTTGCCCGCGTCCATACCGGCCTGCATGGTCAATGACCGCCTGCGGCCCAGGGCCGGACGTTAGGTAGCGCACGCTGAGCCGACCGGTATAGACTGGCCTCTTCCCGTCAAGCCAAACGGAAGCCGCGCTATATGCTAGTTCGCTTTTGGGGGACTCGGGGCTCGATCGCCAAGCCCGGTCCGAGCACCGTGCGTTATGGCGGTAATACATCGTGCGTCGAACTACGATCGTCGAGCGGAACGCTGGTCGTGCTCGATTGCGGCACCGGAGCCCAGGACCTCGGCCAGGCGTTGGTTTCAAGCGGGGTCTCACCGGTTCACGGTCACATGCTGATCGGCCACACCCATTGGGATCACATCCAGGGCTTTCCCTTTTTTGAACCGCTCTTCAAACCCGGTAACGTTTGGCACGTCTATGGTCCGCGCGGCGTCGGCACCTCCCTCCGCGAGTCGTTGTCCGGGCAGATGCAGTCGATCTATTTCCCGATCACCCTCAAGGATTTGGATGCCACGCTGCAGTACCATGATCTGATCGAGGGAACGCTGGAAGTCGGCGATATCCGCGTCACGACGCAGTACCTCAATCATCCGGCCCTGACGCTCGGTTATCGGCTGGAAGCCGACGGTGTGACCGTAGTCTATGCCACGGATCATGAGCCACACGCGTCGCCCCGCGTCGGGACCGAGGAGCCCCTTGCAGGCCAGGACGAACGCCACGCGCGGTTCCTCGCCGATGCAGACCTCGTCATACACGACGCGCAATACACGGCCTCGGAGTTCCCTGCGAAGCGAGGGTGGGGTCATTGCACTATCGAATACGCCGTGCAAGCCGCGGTTTCGGCAGGAGTACGACGTCTCGCCTTGTTCCACCACGACCCAATGCGCAACGATGAGGCAGTCGATCGACTCGTCGCTGCCGCGCGGGACCTCGTCGCGCGGGCTCGCGGCACCACCGAAGTCTTCGCAGCGGCTGAGGGACAGGTTCTCGAACTCAATCGGCGTTCGGCCGTCAGGCCCTTGGTCGAATCACGAGAAGAGACGGCGCAGATAGATCCAGCGTTGGACGTGTCAGTTCGTAGTGTGCTGTTAGCGGTTGCCGATCCGCTGGTAGGTGAGATTCTTGGCGACGCGGTCACGGACGACGGTCTGCGGCTGGTGCGCGTCCAGGATGGAAACGCGATTCCCTCGATGATTCGGTCGGAGCGATTTTCCCTGATCTTGCTGCATCACGGGTTGAAGGATCTTGACGCTCTCCAGCTTTGCCGTTCGCTGCGTGGTGATCCTGCTGCAATCGATAGAGACCTGCCGATCGTGCTGGTGAGAACCGAAGAAAGCCCGGCCGAGCAGCAAGCGGAGGCCGAAGCAGGCGTCACCGACTGGTTGATCTGGCCCTTTTCCAAGGAGTACGCCCGAGCGCGCATACAGGCGTGGGTGCTGCGCGAAGCCTGCCGCTGGAAAAGCGCCGCCCTACCGGCAGATGAAGAACGGCGCCTCCTCGCACTGCGTCAGAGTGGCGTATTGGACACCGAGCCCGAAGAGCGATTCGATCGCTATACACGCATCGCAGCGGCTCTGTTCGATGTTCCCATTGCCTTGGTGAGTCTGGTCGACAGAGACCGCCAGTGGTTCAAGTCGCGCTGGGGTGTGGACGCCAGCGAGACGGATCGCGACCTGGCCTTCTGTGCTCATACCATCCTGGGTAATGATGTGATGCAAGTGCCCGATGCTCTCGCGGATGACCGGTTTGCCGACAATCCCTTGGTGATCGGCGAGCCGCGCGTACGATTCTACGCGGGGGCGCCGCTGTCACTGGGAGACGGAAGCCCGGTAGGCACGCTGTGCGTAGCCGACCACCGGGCAAGAAATCTTGACCAAGGCCAGCTCCAGTTGTTAAGCGACCTCTCGAAACTGGTCGAGCGCGAGCTGCAGAAGAATCTGTCCGCTCGTACGTCTTAGCGTTGCCAACGGCGACACAGTCTAATTGCGCAGCCGGGTTGTCAGGCGGGCGGGCGTCCTCGTAACTGCAACACCTGTTTTCGCAAGTCACGAATCTCGCGCTGCATCTGCGAGGTTGCAGCCCCTACGAAGAAAAAACACATCGGTAGAAAAGCGAAGAAAGCGGGCTGCCACCATTTCGACTCCGAAACGGTTGATCCAAAGAGAGCCAGGAGCGACAGAAACGCACAGAAGGCTGCAGGAATCCATTGGCCGATCGTTTGTCTGGTAGTGTTCATTGTTTCCTCTCCGGTTGTTGCAGAGTCTTAAGTCGCTCCCGGCGGTGCGACCCAAAGAATGGGTTAACTGGCACCCGCAAAGTCGACGGAAAATCTCAGAAGTAGACCATACTCCCGCAACGGAGGTTCAGGCAATCCATCGGGGTCGGCCGATCGAGCGCCGCGATCAACGCCCAACCAGCGATCATTGGATCATCTCGTCCGCGCGCAACCGCACGCGGCAGTCTGCGTTCGATAGCGCCCACATTTCGCGTAATGGATCGCAGCGCTGCCTTCGGCCGGCGCCTTGAGATAAAATTCAAGCATGACCAAGATCCGCAAGGGCCAGGCTCCGGCCCAGCTGTCTCGCATCCAATTTCACGATCGCTTCACGCAATCGTTCCAAAACCCCCTGTTCGCGCCCGAGGAAGCAGCGCTCGCGCGGGTCGAAAATGTCGCATGGAAGGCTTACAGGGACGGTCGCAAGGCGCCGGTCACTCGAAGAGCGGGCAAGGGATACGCCGACCCCGAGTACAAGCTGTCGGTCGAATGGTCGGGCACCCGCGCTCTCTCGGTGCCCGATGCGAAGCTCGACTCTCCGAGGCCGAAGTGAGCGGCTCGGCGCGCGCGGAAAAGAGCGGCGACTCGCCCTTTGCGGCGCCGGAGTCCGCTTCCGCCGCAACGCCGGTCACCGGTGTCGAGCACTGGACGCGCAAAGGCGACGTGCGTCTCTTTCTCTGGGAGAAATTCGTCGGCGCGCCCGATGACAAGCCCGCGATCCTCTTCGTGCACGGCTCGTCGATGGCGTCGCAGCCGACGTTCGATCTCACCGTTCCGGGAAGGCCCGACTCTTCCGTCATGGACTGGTTTGCCCGGCGCGGCTTCGTGTGCTGGAGCGTGGACATGGAAGGTTATGGCCGCTCCGACAAGTCGAGAGACATCACCTGCGATATCGCCAACGGCGCCGATGACCTGGCCGCCGCGACAGACTACATCGCGGCCAGGCGAGGCGAGCGTGACGTCATGATGTACGGCATCTCGTCCGGCGCTTTGCGCGCGGCGTTGTTCGCTCAGCAGCATCCCGAGCGCGTATCGCGGCTCGCGCTCGACGCGTTCGTATGGACGGGAAGCGGCGCGCCGACTCTCGAAGAGCGGCGCAAGAAGCTTCCCCAGTTCCTGGCCGAGAAGCGCCGCCCCATCGACCGCGCTTTCGTCTATTCGATTTTCGAGCGCGATCATCCGGAGACCGCGGAGAAGCGCGTGGTGGACGCCTTTGCCGACGCGATACTCGCGCTCGACGACTCGATTCCCAACGGCACCTACATCGACATGTGTTCCAAGCTTCCCCTCGTCGACCCGGCCATGATCGCGACGCCGACGCTGATCCTGCGCGGGCAGTACGATGGCATCGCGGCGTTCGACGACCTGATCGAGTTTTTCAAGCGGCTGCCCAGCGCGGACAAGCAATTCACCGTCATGCCGGGCATCTCGCACGCGAGCTTTCAGCAAAAGAACTATCTCATGGTCTATGACCTGCTGCATGCCTGGTTCTCGCGTACGAGCCCGGTCTACGTCGGCCCGGCGTCGCAACGCGCGTCATGACTGCGCATCGCCGCGGGACGGCGCTCGCCAGCTCGGGGCACTGCGGGTAGCGGAGGTCGACAGCGTGGAGAGCAAGCTTCCGCCCGGCGAAATGGCCGCGATCGTCGCCCGTACGCTCGACCACTATGACGAACGCGCCGACAAGTTCTGGGAAGGCACGCGCGATCACGACGTCAGCCAGAACATCAAGGCCTTGCTGCGATCCATCGAGGGTAAGCCGCCGTTCACGATTCTCGACCTCGGCTGCGGACCCGGCCGCGATCTCAGAACCCTGTCCGAGCTGGGTCATACCGTGATCGGCATCGATGGAGTCGAGCGCTTCGCGGCAATGGCGCGCGATTATTCCGGCTGCGAAGTATGGCAGCAGGATTTTCTCAAGCTGAATCTGCCGCCGGGTCGGTTCGACGGCGTGTTCGCGAACGCTGCGTTATTTCATGTCCCGTCGCAGGAGCTGCCGCGCGTGCTGGGTGAACTGCGCGCGTCCCTGAAGCCGCGCGGAGTCCTTTTCAGCTCGAACCCGCACGGCGAGGACGAAGAAGGATGGAATCGCGGCCGTTACGGCGCCTATCACCGAATCGAGACCTGGCGCCGCTACGTCTCCAGTGCGGGATTTGTCGAGCTCGCGCATTACTATCGTCCCGAGGGCTTGCCGCGCGAGCAGCAGCCCTGGCTCGCCACCGTCTGGCGCAATGCGGAGCCCGCAGCCGATGACGCTGCGATCCGTTTATCGTGAACTCGGAATGGCCGACCTCGGAGGTCGAAACGGTACTGGCCGGCACCCGCGCCTGGCTCGAGCGGGCCGTCATCGGTCTCGAGCTTTGCCCATTCGCCAAGGCCGCTTACGTCGGCGATCGCATTCGCTTTGCCGTCAGCGCCGCGCGAAACGAAGATGCGCTGCTCGAGGATCTGACCCATGAGCTGTCGGCGCTCCATTCGACGCCTGAGCAGAGCTGTGAAACGACGCTGCTGATTCATCCCCGGGTTCTCGCCGACTTTATGGATTACAACACCTTTCTCGACGCGGCCGATCGCAAAGTCGATTCGCTCGGGCTCCGTGGCGAGATTCAGATCGCGAGCTTTCACCCGCGCTATCAGTTCGCCGGCACCACAGCCGACGACATCGGCAACTACACCAATCGATCGCCGTATCCGATGCTGCACCTGCTGCGTGAAGCCAGCGTCGAGCGTGCCGTGGCGGCGATACCCGACGCCGCTGCCATTTACGAGCGCAACATCGAAACTCTGCGCCGGCTTGGCGTCGACGGCTGGCGGCAGATGTTTCCCCACCCATGATCTCGATCGCCGCGCACGAGATCGAGTGGACCGCGATCCGGGCGCAGGGCGCCGGCGGTCAGAATGTCAACAAGGTGTCGAACGCCGCACAACTGCGCTTCGACATTCCCGCGTCGACGCTCCCCGGCGCCATCAAGGAGCGGCTGCTGGCCAGCAAAGACCGGCGCATCACCGCGCAGGGCGTGGTGATCATCAAGGCGCAGCGTCACCGAAGCCTTGATCAGAACCGCGACGACGCACTCGCACGGCTGCAGGCGCTGGTCGATAAAGCCGCGAAGGCGCCTCGCATCCGCAAACCGACGCGTCCGACACGAAGCTCGCAGCGCCGTCGCGTCGACACCAAAGTACGGCGCGGACAGATCAAGTCGGCGCGCGCGAAAGTCGGGGAAGAATAGCCGGGTGGGTAGCGCAGCGGCCGTATTCACGGCCGAGGATCACTGCGTGGGCAGCCTCGCAACACCCACCCACCCGCGGGAGGCTTGCGACGCGATACAGGCCTCGATGAACGCCATCGTATGCGCGCCGTCCTCGATGCGCGGATAGGGCAGATCCGCGATCGACTCGCCGAGGGTGCGCGCCATGCGGTCCTGCGCCACCTCGGCGTATATATTGGCGAACGCCTCGCGCAATCCCTCGGGGTGCCCGCGCGGAGTCCGTCCCGCGGCGATGATCTCCGGCGGCAGAAATGTATCGCCACGGCCGATGATGCGCGCGGCTTCGCCCTGCAACGCGAGCCGCAGGTAGCTCGGCTCGCGATGCGACCAATCGAGCATGCCCTTGTCGCCGTAGATCCGCAGCCGGATGTCGTTTTCCCCGCCGGCGGCCGCCTGGGTGACGGTGAACGTACCGCGTGCGCCGCCGTCGAACTCGAGCAAGGCCGAAACGTAATCGATGAGCTTGCGCCCCGGGATCAGCGCGCCGACGTCGGCCGTGACCCGCGCGACGGCGAGCCCGGATGTGAAGCTCGCCAGATGCTGGGCATGGCAGCCGATGGCGCTCATCACCAGCGCAAGTCCGCTGCGCCGGGGATCGAGAATCCAGCGCAGGCGATTGTTCTGTGGCCCTTCTTCGAGGCGTGTCGCCATGCCACTCTGGATGTACTCGACCTGCACCAGGCGGACTGGTCCCAGCACGCCGTCGCGCACCAGCTGGCGGGCGTAGCGCGTCATCGGATACGCCGAATAGCCGTGCGCGACGGCAAATATTCTTCCACCGCGCCTGGTGCGCGCGACCAGATCGCAGGCCTCTTGAAAATCGTGCGTCACCGGCTTGTCGCAAACGACATCGAGACCGGCGTCGAGCGTGGCGGCTGCGAATGGGTAATGGGTATCGTTGGGGGTCATGATCGCGACTGCGTCGATGCCATCCGGTCGCAGGCGTTCCTGGCGCAACATTGCGTCGACATCGCCGTAACTCCGCTCGGGGTCGAAGCCCAGCGCCGCGCCGCCGGCGCGCGAGCGCGCCGCGTCGCTGGAGAAGACGCCAGCCACGGCGCGCCACCATCCGTCCATCTCGGCAGCGCCGCGATGCATGCGCCCGATCCATGACTCGGGGCCGCCGCCGATCACTCCAAGGCGCAGCGGCCTGCCGAATCGCTCCCTTAATTCCGTCATGTCGCTCCCCTTTCCGACGGTGCCCCGTGCTGTCCGGACACGCCGGGAAATCGACTACAATCGAAGCAGCGGATCATAGCGGATAGAATCGAGCCGTAACAGACACAAGAGGACGCCATGCAACTCGACTCGGAACAACAGTCGCGATTGGATCGCGACGGCTACCTGTTCTTCCCAAGGCTTTTCAAGCCGGATGAAATCGCGGTCCTGCTGGACGAGGTGCCTCGGCTTTACGCCGAGCACCGGCAGGAAAACGTGCGTGAGAAGGGAAGCGATGCGGTGCGCACCAATTTCGCCGCGCACCTTTACAGCGCGCCATTCGCGCGGCTCGCGCGTCACCCGCGGATGGTCGAACCCGCGATGCAGGTGTTCGGCGAGCCGGTGTACATGCATCAGTTCAAGATCAACGGCAAGATGGCCTTCGACGGCGACGTCTGGCAATGGCATCAGGATTTTGGCACCTGGAAGAACGACGACGACATGCCGGAGCCGCGGGCGATGAACGTCGCGATTTTTTTGGACGATGTCAACGAGTTCAATGGCCCGCTCATGTTCATCCCCGGCAGCCACAAGCTGGGCGTGATCGACGCCGCGCACGACACTTCGACCACCAGCTATCCGCTGTGGACGATCAGCCACGACACCATCGCCCGTCTGGTCGCCCGCGGCGGCATTGTCGCGCCCAAGGGTCCTGCGGGATCGATGATCCTGTTTCATTCGTGCCTCGTTCACGCATCGACATCCAACTTGTCGCCGTGGAATCGAGTCAGCGTCTATTTGAGTCTGTGCGCGGTGTCCAACCACATCCGCCGATTCAAGCGTCCCGAATACATCGCCCACCGCGATTTCGCGCCGATCGAGTGCCTGCCGGACGATTGCCTGCTCAAAGACTACGACGTTGCGTTGCCGTGGAAGAACGGCACGCCGCAGGACGCAGGCACAGCAAGTCTCGCCGCGTGAACCAAGCGTGAGCGCATGAGCCTCTACGCCGGACTGCAGAAGCGCGCTGCCGAGGGCCGGCCGCTTCGAGTCGGTTTGATCGGCGCCGGCAAGTTCGGCGCCATGTACCTCGCGCAGGTTCCGAAGACGCCCGGCGTTCATCTAGCGGCGATCGCCGACCTGTCGCCGGCAAACGCGATGGTCAATCTTCGGCGCGTCGGCTGGGCGCCGGATCGCTTCGCCGCGCAATCGCTCGACCACGCATTGCGCTCGGGCACGACCCATGTGGGCGACGACTGGGAGGCGCTCGTTCGACATCCCGCGATCGACATCGTCGTGGAGTGCACCGGCAATCCAATCGCGGCGGTCGAGCATTGCCTGGAAGCATTTCGGCAGGGCAAGAATGTGGTCAACGTGACCGTCGAAGCCGATGCGTTCTGCGGTCCGCTGCTGGCGCGAAAAGCTGCGGAGGCGGGCGTCGTTTACAGCCTCGCTTTCGGAGACCAGCCGGCGCTGATTTGCGACCTCGTCGATTGGGCGCGTGCCGCGGGCTTCGGCGTGGTCGCCGCCGGGAGAGGCCATAAGTGGCTGCCGCATTTCTCGCAATCGACGCCGGAAACAGTGTGGGGACATTACGGCCTGACGCCCGAGCAGGCACGAACCGGCGGCCTCAATGCGAAGATGTTCAATTCGTTTCTTGACGGCTCGAAGCCGTCGATCGAGAGCACCGCCGTGTGCAACGCGACCGGCCTCACGGCGCCGCCGGATGGTCTCACCTACCCTCCTGCGTCGATCGACGATATCCCGTCGATCTGCCGCCCGCTCGCGGAGGGAGGCGTCCTCCATCAGAAGGGCCAGGTCGAGGTGATCTCATCGCTCGAGCGCGACGGCCGCCCTATCGGCTACGACATCCGCTTCGGGGTCTTCGTGGTGTTCGAAGGCGATACCGCATACATCCGCAACTGCTTCAAGGAATACATGGTGCGTACCGATCCTAGCGGCCGCTATGCGTGCCTCTACAAACGCTGGCACCTGATCGGCCTCGAGGTCGGCATTTCGGTGGCATCGGTCGGACTTCGCGGCGAAGCGACCGGCGTCGCTAGCTGCTTCAACGCCGACGTGGTGGCCACCGCCAAACGGGATCTCGCGGCCGGCGAGTCGCTCGATGGCGAAGGCGGATACACGGTCTGGGGCAAGCTCCTGCCTTCGTCAACATCTCTCGCCCTCGGCGGTCTGCCCTTGGGTCTTGCTCACAACGTCAAGCTGGTGCGCGCGGTGCGACAAGGCGAGGTACTGGTGTGGAACGACGTGGCCATCGACGAGCGCCTCCCCGCATATCGAACGCGTCGCGAAATGGAAGCCTTGTTTGCGCCGAGGGTGGCAGAGGAAAGCGCGTCCCGTCGCATCGATCCGCTACGCGGTGACAAGCTGTCTGCAGAAAGCATCTCGGGTCGCTGACCCTGGCTTCAGGGACGAGCACATGGCCGTGCGCAGGAAAAAAGCTGCCCCTAAGACCGCCGCGCGAAAGCACGAAGTCAAGGCCGACCTCGCCAATTTCGAGTTGGCGAAGGCTCGCTCGTCTCTTACCTTGCAGATCTACGCCAACAAGGAAAAAATCGGCGAGCTGGAAATCGGCCGCGGCTCGCTGTATTGGCAGGGCCGCAAGAAGCAGAGGAGCAAGCGGCTCGACTGGTCGCGGTTCGCGGAGATGATGGACGAGCTCGCGTACGGCAAGAAATAGCGAGCGTGTCCCATACCCGCGCCGGCTGCGCGGTGGCGCCGCCCGGCGATCGGGTCGCGCGCAGCGACGGCTGGTATCGACCAGGCGGCGCGTTACGGGCGTCTGCCGAACACCAGCATGGCCAGCGGGAGTGAGCTCACCAGACCGATCAGAAACAGGGTTCGTCCCACCGCCCGCCGCGTTTCCGGGGTCAGCTTGTCAGCCACCAGCAACCCTACACCCGCACCAAGCATGCCGCGCGTCGCGCCTATCAGCGCCAGCTCGGGCAGGGTCAGTTCTGTGCTTCGCATCAAGACGCTCCGTGAGTTTGTTGCGATGCGTATGCCGCGCTCGCGTCAGCGCGACCAAGTCGGCCGTCCCTCGTACGGATATCGATCTGCCGGGGACGCTGTAATTTGTGCAAAATGGCGTGCGCTTTGGAGCAATCGGCGCGAAAACGCGAGCCTCGTCGCATGTCTATTGTGAACCCGTCTCGCTTTGCGCAGCTCACGGCGCAGGCACCATCACCAGTCGATCCAAGCCGGACTCGGCGCCCCAGGCTTCGCCCGATCGCCCGAGCATTTGCCGAACGTTGGCGCGTTCCTGGTTCGAAGGAAAGCTGTCGAATTTTTCGGTGACGGGGTCGAATCGGACAATGGCATTGATGCTCCAGTCAGTGAGCCAGACCTTGTCCTTGTCGTCGACCCACACCGAGTAGGTATGTGCGTTGCCCGGCAGCTTCCATTCGCGCCACGCAGCGGTGGCTGGATCGTACATGCCGACCTGGCCGGTGTTCCAGTAGCTCACCCAGATCCGACCCCGCGAATCCGACCATACGCGGCGGGCGCCCTGCCCTTTGGTCGGGGGCTCGATGACGGTCGCCTCGCCGGTCTCGGTGTTGATCTGCGCAATGTGGTTGCCGGCCAGCGAGGCGTAAAAGACCTCGCCCTTGGGCGTGGTGGTGATGCCGTACGGGCCGCTGCCGCGCGGCGCCTTCCAAACTTTCACCTCGCCACTCGCGGGCTCGAGACGGCCATAGTATCCGCTCTGCCCGGTAAACCAGACGCGGCCCCGCTTGTCGAACGTCAGCGTATTGAGATTGGTGTAACCGGTGTCCTCCGGAAGAGGCCACACGCGCACCTGGCGCGTTTTCGGATCGTAACGCACGATCGCGTTCTGGCCCCCGTCGGTAATCCATGCGGCACCGTCAGGCCCGACGATCACGCCATGCGGGGCCGAGCGCGGACCAAGCGCGATTTCCTCGGTCTTGCCGCTGGCGGGGTCGAGCACACCGACCTTGCCGGTCGACTGGGCGGTGTAAAAAACCGGGCCTCCCGGGACTGGTGCCGCCGCTACATCGTGTGGATGTGCGCCGTGCGGAACGCCGTAGTAGACCGGCTGTCCCGGCGCCGCAACGCAGTCGTGCGCGGCGAGCGCGAGCGCGAACGCTATGAAATTCGGGAATCGTGAGATCAGCATCGCAATCTCCTTCGCCGGAGAACGAAACAAGCTGCCCATGGTTACGGCAGTCGACGCACCGGTATTGTTCCGAAAGTTTAAAACAATCCCGGACGCAGCGCTAAGATCAGGGCCGAGGATAGGCCCTGGCCACTCGACTTTACCGCAGCGACCGCGTGCGGAAACGTCGCGCCCATGCGATAGTCCGCAAGCCGCGACACCATTCCTGGCGCGCGGACCAGAGCATTCGGCATGGAAGCGATTATCGTAGGCGCCGGCATCGGCGGACTGACCCTGGCGCTCACTTTGCACGAGGCCGGCATAGCCTCGCGTGTCTACGAGTCGGCAACCGAGATCAGGCCGGTGGGCGTGGGCATCAACATTCTTCCGCATGCTTCCCGGGAACTCTGCCGGCTCGGGCTCGAAGACTCGCTTTCGAATCTCGCCGTTACCACCCGCGAGTCGGTGTTCTTCAACCGCTTCGGCCAGCGCATTTATGGCGAGCCCGCGGGTCGCTACGCCGGTTACGACTGGCCGCAATTCTCGATTCATCGCGGCGACTTACAGCAACTGCTGCTCGAAGCGTTCAGGCAGCGCGTCGGCCCGGAGCGACTCCTCACCGGTTGCAAATGCATTGGCTTCGAGCAATCCGCGTCGCAGGTACGAGCCCGGTTGGTCGACGCCGCGACTAGCACGGCGCCGATCGAGCGCGAAGGCGACGTGCTGATCGCGTGCGACGGCCTGCATTCGAACATCCGCAAGCAGTTGCACCCGCATGAAGGAGAGCCCTTGTACTCCGGCGTCAACATGTGGCGCGGAGTCAGCGTGTGGGAGCCCATGCTGTCGGGCGCAAGCATGATCCGAGCAGGCTGGCTCGCGACCGGCAAGCTCGTGATCTATCCGATTCGCAATCGCGTCGACGACAAAGAACGTCAGCTCGTCAACTGGGTCGCGGAGCTGGCGACTTCAAAACACGCGCAGCGCGACTGGAACCGCCGCGGCGCGCTCTCCGACTTCATTGGTGCCTACGAGGATTGGCACTTCGATTGGCTCGATGTTCCGGCTTTCATTCGCGCCGCCGAGGCGATCCTGGAATTTCCCATGATCGACCAGGACCCGCTGCCGTGGTGGAGCCAGGGACGGGTCACGCTTCTGGGCGACGCCGCGCACCCGATGTATCCTCGCGGATCCAATGGCGCGGGACAGGCGATACTCGATGCCCGTTCATTGGCGGATTGTCTTTCCGCGCGGGGCGACGTCGCGAGCGCGCTCAAGGCCTATGAAAGCGCGCGTCTCGACGCGACGGCCAAGGTGGTCAGGGCCAATCGAACGAATCCGCCGGATGCGATACTGCGGGAAGTATTCGAGCGCACCGGAGATCGGCCTTTCGCACGGATCGACGATGTCATGAGCCAGGAGGAGCTTGCCGCGCTTTCCGACGGCTACAAACGGATTGCCGGGTACCATCGCGAAACGCTAAGCGGGGGCGGATGAGTGCCGCCGCAGCGGCACACGTCCGGGTTGTGAATCTCTCAGCTTCATGTCCGAGGTTCTCTGTTGACGAGCGTCCTCGCGGCGCGCAGGAGGAAGCGATGAGATGTTCTGCGAGATCGATCAAATGGATCTTCGCGCTTGCCGGTGCCGGATTGCTCGCGTGCGGCGCATCGGCCCAGTCCCCCTCGAAAAGCGGACTGCAAGCGTATCCGAACAGGCCGGTGCAAATCATCGTCCCTTTCACTCCCGGGACCGGCATGGACATCCTCGCCCGCACGGTCGGGCAGAAGCTGTCGGAACGCTGGGGGCAGCCGGTCGTCGTCGACAACCGCCCGGGCGCGAGCGGCAACATCGGCACCGACATGGTCGTCAAGGCAGCGCCGGACGGCTACACCTTGCTGATCACCGCGAACACGCTGGTGATGACGGTCAGCCTGTATCGCAGCGTGCCCTACGATCCGATCAGGGACTTGGCTCCGGTCGAGAAGATGGCGACGGGAACGATGGCGGTCACGCTCAATCCTGCCGTCCCCGCGCACACCCTCAAGGAACTCGTCGCCTACGCGGAGGCCAACCCGGGCAAGCTGGCGTACGGGTCGCCCGGCGTCGGAACGCCGCAGCACCTTGCAACGGAGCTCTTCAAGTCGACGACGGGCATCAACATGCTGCATGTTCCTTACAAGGGATCGGCCGGGGCAATCACAGGCCTGCTTTCGGGGGACGTGGCAATCATGTTCAACGCTCTGCACGCGGTCCTGCCGCAAGTGAAGGCGGGCAAGATCAATGCAATCGCCGTCGGAGGACCGAAGCGCTCGCGCATTGCGCCGGACATTCCCACATTCGCCGAGTCTGGATATCCTGATTTCGACGTCGATTTCTGGTACGGGTTGCTCGTGCCGGCCGCGACGCCCAAGGACATCATCGCCAAGCTTAACCAGGACATCACGCAGATTCTGAATACACCCGAAATGCGGGAGACCCTTTCGAGCCAGGGTCTGGAACCGGTTACCAGCACGCCTGAGCAATTCGGCGCGCTCATCCGAAGTGATCTCGCGCGATGGGCGAGCTTGATCAAGACTGCCGGCATAACCGCCGAGTAAGCATCGGCGCAAACAACGCGGATCCGGCGCCGGCGACGCGCGAGACCCCATTTCACGGATAGCGTGCAAAGAGCCGAGCGCCACCGCCGCCGCAGCTTGTTATGATATTCGCCCGCGCCGGGAACGCGCAAAAACGGCGTGCTGGCCCGTCCTAACCAAGCGCGGCCAATCCAAACAAGGAGGACTTGCTATGCATCCGCCCCAATCGAGCTTTCCGGTCGGCTTGTTGCTTTGCTTCGGCATCGTTGCCTCGCCCGTGGCGCTTTGTGCCGACATCATCGTTTCGGCCCAGGATGGCAAGTTCGTTCGCGTCGACGGCCGCGCAACTTTTCCACAACCCGCGCCTCCGGACAGCCTGGTGGTCATCGACGCGTCGACCTTTCCGCCGGTCATCAAGGGGACGTTGGAAGGTCTCCAGCACACCGTGCAAGGGCCACCGCAGGCCGTCGCCGTCACCCCAGATAGCAAGCTGGCGATCGTCGCCGCGCCGACACGCTACGATTACGCGGCCAAGAAAGAGCTGTTCGACAACTTCGTGCAGGTGGTCGATATCGAGGCTTCGCCACCCAAGCTGATCGGCAAGGTGGACGTCGGCGGCCACCCCAACGGATTAACGATCAATCGCGAGGGCACGCTGCTGCTTGCCGCGGCGCACGACGGCACGGTCAAGGTGCTCGGCATCGACGGCAAGAGCGTCAAGCTGCTCGATCAGGTCAAGGTCGGTGAGAAACGTCTTTCGGGCATTTCCTTTACGCACGACGGCAAAGCCGCAATCGTCGCGCTGCGTGACGAAAACGGCGCCGCGGTTCTGAGCGTCGACGGCACGTCAGTGAAGCTGAGCAAGGAAAGGATCTCGACCGGCGTCAACCCGTACGCGATCGATGTTTCGAGCGACGGCAAGTGGGCGATCATCGGCAACACCGGCGTTGGTGGACGCATCGTCGCAGATGCAGATGTCGTGACGCTGGTCGACGTCTCCGCGCGGCCCTACCGTGCGGTGCAGCAGATTTCAGTTCCCGCGACGCCGGAAGGCGTGGCTATTTCGCCGGACGGGCGCTGGATCGCGGTGTCATCGATGGCCGGATCGAACCTCACCGCGGACGATCCGGGCCGCAACAAGATCGGCAGGCTGGTACTTTTCGAAATCAAGGATGGATGGGCGACCAAGGTTAACGAGTTGCCGGGCGCCGAGGCGGCACAAGGCGTCGTGTTCAGCCAGGACAGCAAACAGATCCTGTTGCAGATGGACGTCGAGCGAGCGATCGGGGTGTTTGCGATTCGAGACGGCAAGCTTGTCGACACCGGCGAGCGATTGAAGCTCGCCGCGGGTCCCGTCTCGATCCGCTCTATGCCTCGCTAAGCGCGATCGAGGACGTTGATGACCCGCGTGCTGGTCGCGTACGCCACGACGCTGATCGTATTCTGCTGCTGTGACTTCGTCTGGCTGGGATGGGTCGCCAAGGATTACTACCAGTCTCAGCTCGGCGGTCTGTTGCTTGCCCAGCCGAATTGGTCGGCGGCGGTGACTTTCTACGCCCTTTACGCGGCAGGCATCGTCATTTTCTGCATCTCGCCTGCGCTCGACGCGGCGTCGCTGGCCAAGGCCGCGCTGCTCGGCGCCCTGCTCGGCGCGCTTGCCTATGCAACCTACGATCTCAGTAATCTGGCGACGCTCAAGAGCTGGCCGATGGCGCTGTCCTTGCTCGACATTGCGTGGGGCGCGTTCGTTACCTGCGTCGCCGCGAGCGCGGGATATCAAATGACCAGGCTAGTCGGCGCTGCGACATAGGCGACCGGGCCGATTTCCTGACCGGGTGCAAAGTCAATACTTGCTCAATACTTGCACTTCGCCCTCAGATCGAGGTTCTGCTGCATCACCGCCTGATAATCGGGTGAGGGCGCCTGAACATACTTCGCCAGCTCCTGAATCCGCGGTTGATTCGCCTGGAGGCGCTTGACGACCGGCTCGATCTGCGTGTTGAGTTCCTGGCGCTTGCCCAGGTCGCCGGCACGTTGTGCCGCCGCGGCCTGACTGCTCAGTCGCTGCAGCTCGCATTGGTCCGGCGCCATCTTGCTCTGGATATTCATGAACTCCTGCGCTTCCTTGCTCACCGCAAAGGCGTTGCCGGCAGCGAGCATGAAAGCGAGCATGCCGAGCGCCATGTGAGATCTCGTTAGCATGAATACTCCACGGGTGCTTCAAGCGCAACAGCTTACCCCAATGATCGCGAGCCGCGAAATCCGCACGGTCAAGCCGAACGTCGACGGCAGCGCCAAGCATCGCGCGCCATCGGTTTTGAGATCGTCGGCAACCTGCGCAATCCATTGCCAGGATCGACGCCGCCCGCTCATCTGTGCCCGTATTCAGCGCGTATAAGCGGATAGATGGCGAAATTCCTGCCGCGTTGGGCACGCAATGCCGCGCTGATTCTCGCCGCGCTGGTCGCGTTGGGTTATGCCGGCGCGTTGGGCATGCTTTACTTCAGGCAGGAGCGGCTGGTCCTTCCCGGGACGATACTGCCGGCCGACTACCGTTTCCAGTTCGACCAACCATTCGAGGAAATGTGGATCCCTGTCCAGGGTGCGTCCCTGCACGCGCTGCATTTCAAGCAGCCCAATCCGCGCGGCGTCGTGTTTTTCCTGCATGGCAACGTCGGCAATGTGGCCACCTGGACCACCGGAGTGGACTTCTATCGGCGCGTCAACTACGACCTGTTCATCATCGACTATCGAGGTTACGGCAAGAGCACCGGCCGAATCGAAAGTGAGGCGCAGTTGTATGCCGATACGCGCGCCGCGTACGACGCCATGGCTCCGCTCTATCGCGACAAGCCGATCGTGATCTACGGCCGTTCCCTCGGCACCGCGTTGGCCGCCGCGCTCGCACGCGACGTCCATCCGCGCCTGCTGGTACTGGTATCTCCCTTTACCAGCCTCTCCGCTACGGCGGCGCAGGCGTATCCGTGGGCTCCCGGCTGGATCCTGAAGTATCCGCTGCGGACCGACACGATTATCGGCGACGTGAAAAGCCCGATCCTGTTGATCCACGGCAGCGACGACAAGCTCATCCCACTCTCGCACAGCGAGCGCCTCAAAGCGCTCGCACGATCGCCGGTGGAGCTGCTTATAGTCCCGGGGGCGGGTCACACTGACATCCATAAGTTTCCCGTCTATCTCGACGGGCTGGCGGCGAGACTGATCGGCGTTGCCGGGGTTCAAGAGTAGTGTGCTACAGAACGGCAGGATGCCGGACGTTGCGGGCCCGTGCTTTAGGGCATAGGATGGAGCAACTCTATCGGAGGTTCGCCATGCGTCATCCCCTATTGTCGCTCGCCATCGTGGCCGCACTCAGCTGCTCGGCAGCAGCATCTGCGCTGACCTGCCACATCGTTCTAGACCGGGCCGATACTGTCGTCTACCGCGATACCGTGCCGCCGGTGGATCTCAGTGAGCGTGGGAGGGCCGCTCGGGCCGCCATGCGCCAGCGTGGGGAGTTCCTGTTGATGATCGAAGCAGATCAGTGCTCGAGATTTGTCGCCACGACGGGGGCTGCAGGGGCTGGCGGTGCCACCGTCGAAGAAATCGTCGCCGCGCTGCGATCGTATCAGGTCGCAGGCAGCGGTGGCGGGTTCATGTCGAGCGCCGTCACGTCGAGCGCAGCACCGGCCCCAAGCTCGCTGGCGCTTCCTCCGGTGCCGCCGCGCGCCGGACGAGCCTATTAATACCAGGATCGAATGCTAGCCCAGCCGATCGCGAACTGCCCCGGGGGCGAAAAGCCCGGCTGATTGCGGCGGCGACGAAAATCGCGGGGTCTTCTAGGCCTCGTACTTGAACGACAGCGAAACGCGGGCTCGATAGGCGATGACCTTGCCGCCATCGACTTTGAGATCGAGCTTGACGATGTCGGCAACCCGCAAGTCGCGCAGCGAGCCAGCGGCCGTTTCGACTGCGCGTTTGGCCGCGTCCTCCCATGAGACCGAACTCGTTCCGACCAGTTCCGTAATGCGGTATACGCTCTCGCCGCGCGCTTTCCTGCTTTTTGCCTTGGCCATTTTTTCTCCAGATTGATGTTGGCGTTGCGATGCTTCTTCGTTCGACGGCTCATCGCCGTCTTGCGACTCCATGCGGCAGCTTCGTCCGGCACGCCATTCGGATTGAGATTGATCTTCGCGAAATGCGCGTGCGACTGCTTGAGGTCCAGCGGGATCTTGCCGGTCGCCTTGCTGCTTCCACTGAAGCCGACGCATCCCCCCGGATGACCACCTCGACCTCTTTTTAAGCCCGGTGCAATCGCTTGTCAATGCGCATTTTTCATGATCGGTCGCGCCGTACCGGCGCATACGCCCATGGGTCTGCCAGCGCGAGGGGTTTCCGGCTCATTGCGTCCAATCCGGACTCGGTATGGTTCGCGCAACCAGCGCGCCCAGCGCAGTCATGCCGGCGAGGACGACGAAAATGACGCGATACGCCTGATCGAGGGTCGCGGTCAGCGCCGCGCGCTGCCCCTCGCTCAGCCGATCGACATACGCAGGGCCACCTTCGACGATCTCGCGTACGGCTGTGGCGGTTACTGCGTCCGGCGTCGCGAGCAAGGCGAAAAGTATGGCGCCGACGATCGCGACTCCGATCGCGCCGCCCACCGCGCGTGAAACCGAGATCGATGCCGTCGCCGCTCCCAGCGATTCTCGTCCTGAGGCATGCTGAACCGCGACCTGTGTCGGAGGCATCACCATTCCTAGCCCGGCGCCGACAAGCAGCGTCAGACTCAACACGGTCAGGGTCGAGCCGATGGTGACCGTGGCCGCAAGCAGCAGGAAGGCCAGCGTCGCGAGCGCGAGCCCCAGCTGCGGAAACAGGGTCACCTCGCCCGTACGCGTTACCAGTCGACCGGTGACGGCGGAAGAGGCTACCATTGAAAGCGTAATCGGCAGCAGGAGCAGGCCCGACTGACCGATGCCAAGGCCGCGGCCCAGCTGCAGGTACAACGGCAAGTAAAGAATGGTTGAAAAAAGCGCGCCGGCGAAACAAATGACTACCGCATCGGAGCGAATGATGGCAGGAACACTGAAAAAGCGAATCGGAATCACCGGATCCGCCGCGTGTCGCTCCCAGATGACAAGGAGCGTAAAACCGATCAACGCGCCGCCGGCAAGCGCCGCCATCGGCCACGACAGCCAGTCGAACCGGTGCCCCCCGGACGACAACGCGAACAAGAGCGCCAGCGCGGACAGCGTGAACAACAACGCGCCGACGATGTCGGGGCGAAAGCGGCCTCGCTTGACCACGGTCGCTTGCGGAATGCGCCACGCTAGCAAGGCGGCAACCAGCCCCAGTGGAAGGTTGATGGCGAACACCGCCCGCCAACTAAGATGCTCGGTCAGATACGCCCCAAGCACCGGCCCGGAGGTGCTGGCGAGCGCGAACACGGTGGCGAAATAGCCCGAGAAGCGGCCGCGCTCGCGCGGCGACACATGCTCGCCGATCAGCGCTTGCGCGAGCGTCATCAACCCGCCGCCACCGAGGCCCTGCACGGCGCGCGCGGCAATCAGAAGCGGCAAAGTGGGAGCCAGAGCGCAGGCCAGCGATGCGACGGTAAAAATGGCCAGTGCGCCCAGCAACATCCGGCGTCGGCCGAAGCGGTCGCCGAGGTGGCCGTACAGGGGTGCCGCAATCGTCGCCGCCAGCAGGTAGGCGATGACGACCCACGACAGATCCGCCAGTCCACGCAAGGACCCCGCGATCGTCGGCAACGCGCTGGCGAGAATCGTCTGATCGGCCGCGGCGAGAAACATCGCGACCATGACGCCGGGAAAAACGCGAAGAAATGCCTGGCGCGAGGTCAGCGGCTCGGCCCCAGCCGGTGGCGCAGGTTCGACCTCGTTCGACGGATCCGAATCAGCTCGAGGCGGCATGGATGCGGCGCATTCGGCGATCGAAAAAAGGCACGCTCGGCGTGGGTTCGTCGCCAGACCTATTGTCTCGCATCGCATCCACGTATCGTCGGAGCGAGAGTGTCTTGCGTTCGCGAAACATAGTAGCAGAACGCATTCATCGTCCGCTCACCAACACCCGCCGGCGCTCGCTCCCGCGTGTCCAAGCGCTGCGGTGCTACACTCATCCGCTTCTTGCGGGCATGGAATAATCGCGCCAGCGAGGCGCGAACCGGGAGACGCCGGTTGCCGCTATCCCTCGCTTGACGCCGGAGAGCACGCTCATGTTCAAGGTCGCCGTTGTCCAGCAACCGCCGGTGGTGCTCGATCGGGCGCAAACCATGAACAGCGCCGTCTTGCACGTCGCGGAGGCCGCTGCCAAAGGCGCGACGCTGGTCGTGTTCCCGGAAGCATTCATTCCCTGCTATCCGGCCTGGATATGGCGCCTTCGTCCCGGGACGGACGCATCAGTGACGTCGAAGCTGCACGCGCGGCTGCTGGAGAATTCGGTCAGTGTCGGACGCGGCGACCTGGCACCCCTGTGCGACGCCGCGAAACAACATCGGGTCACCGTCGTGTGCGGTTTCAACGAGCGTGACGAGGATGCGAGTCGAGGTACGCTCTACAATTCCGTGGCCGTGATTGGCGCCGACGGCGTTATCCTGAATAAACATCGCAAGCTGATGCCGACCAATGCGGAGCGCATGGTGTGGGGGTTCGGCGACGGATCGAGCCTCAAGGTCGTCGACACGCTCTGCGGGCGCATCGGCACGCTCATGTGCTGGGAAAACTTCATGCCGCTGGCGCGTTATGCGCTGTATGCGCAGGGCCTTGAAATTCATGTCGCGCCAACCTACGACAGCGGCGATGGCTGGATCGGCTCATTGCAGCATATCGCGCGCGAAGGATGCTGCTGGGTGATCGGCAGCGGAACCGTCATGCGCGCCAGCGACCTGCCCGCGGATTTTCCGGAACGTAGCCGGCTGTATGCCGACGCGGACGAATGGATCAACGAAGGCGACTCGGTGGTCATCGCGCCCGGCGGCGCCATTGTCGCCGGCCCGATGCGCAAGGCCACCGGGATGCTGCTGGCAGAGATCGAGATCGACGCCGTCGCAGCCGCACGGCGTCGCATCGATGTCGCAGGACACTACGCGCGGCCGGATGTGTTTCAACTGCACGTTAACCGGCAGCCACAATTGCCGGTCCGGTTCGCCTAGCCGGCGAGCGTAGCGTCAATGCGCTTACCGGTTTTTTCCCGCTAGCCGTTTCGCAAAGGACCAGCGTCAACCGTGGCGATCTCCGAAGCCGTCCTCGATGCATTAAAGCGGCGCGCACGCGAAGCAGCGGCGCACGCTTACGCGCCCTACTCCGGATTTGCCGTCGGCGCCGCCGTGCTTACCGACGGCGGTGAAATCCACAGCAGCACCAACGTCGAAAATGCATCGTTCGGACTGTCGAATTGCGCCGAGCGCAACGCTATTTTCCAGGCCGTCGCACACGGGGCACGCAAGCTCGCGGCGCTGGCGATCTACACGCCGACGGCAGACGCGACGATGCCCTGCGGCGCCTGCCGCCAGGTGCTGGCTGAGTTCGGCGCCGAGGCGATCATCGTCTGCTGCACCGACGACGACGCGCGCGAGCAGCGGTTTGCACTCGCCGAGCTACTGCCCGCCGCATTCGGACCGGCGAGTTTGTGACCTCGGTCGAACTCAGTTAACCTCAGTTGCCACTTCAGTTGTCACCCAAGCTGCACTCTATGGAGCGAACCGCATGACCGTGCCCACCAAAACCGCTGTTGTCACCGGCGCCGGTACCGGTATCGGCAAAGCCGTCGCACTGGGTTTGCTGCACAAGGGCTACAGCGTCGCCCTGGCAGGACGCCGACGCGACCCCCTCGAGCAGGTCGTCGCTGAGGCCGGGCTTTCCGCGACGCGCGCGCTGGTCGTGCCCACCGATGTCAGCGATGCCGGCTCGGTGAGCCAACTCTTCGCCAAGACACAGGCGACTTTTGGTCGCCTCGACCTCCTGTTCAACAATGCCGGCATCGGCGCGCCGGCGGTCGACCTGGACGAGCTTTCCTACGAACAGTGGAAGAAAGTCGTCGACATCAATCTCACCGGCTCTTTTCTTTGCACCCAGCAGGCATTCAAGCTGATGAAGACCCAGAAGCCGATGGGCGGGCGCATCATCAATAACGGCTCCATTTCGGCGCATGCGCCGCGGCCGAATTCGGCGCCGTACACGGCCACCAAGCATGCCATCACCGGGTTGACCAAATCGACGTCGCTCGACGGAAGAAAATACGATATCGCCTGCGGTCAGATCGACATCGGCAACGCGCACACTGACTTGGCGGCGAGAATGGCCAAGGGAGTGCCGCAGGCAAACGGCTCCGTCGCCGTCGAGCCGCTGATGGACGTTGCGCACGTCGCGAGCTCGGTGCTATTCATGGCCAGCCTGCCGCTCGACGCCAACGTTCAATTTCTGACGGTCATGGCGACCAAGATGCCCTTCGTGGGAAGAGGCTAGCCTAGCGATCGCGCGAGCGCCGCTCGCAGCGCGGATCGGCTATTGGCCGTGATCGGTGTAGGGAATGCTCGCGCACTGAGCCACCTCGCCCCAGTGCCCCTCGCAATACTGCGCCCGCAGCCGCTGCTCGCACGAGACCCGGCTGGAGATATCGGTGTGCGGGCAGCGGGCGATCGCCTCGTTCATCAGTTGCCACCGATCGGGACGCGGTACTTCGCGAATGACCGGCGGGGGCGGCGGTCGTTCGATCGCGACGACCGGTGGTGGCGATAGCTCGGGAGGCGGCAGCGTTATCGGCGCTTTTTCCGGGCGCTGGCGAGCGTTTGGCCGTGCCGTGGCATCCGCTTTGGTTACCGCGGCCGGAGGCAGGACCGCCGCCGGATTGGCCACCGCGGGCACAGTCGCGGCCGCGCTGGCCACGGCTACGCGCGGCGTCGAAGCGCCCGCGATCGATGCCGCCGCGGGGCTGTCATAAGGAGCGGCGGGTTCGATCGGCACCGCGGCAAAGGTGTCGGATTTGCTGGCGCCAAACCAATGGCCCGGGGACATGACTACGAACACGACCAGGACTATCCCTATCGCGCCAACGATGATCGGCCATTGGCCAGCACGCCGCGGCGGAGAGTCGGTTGCAATGTTGGACTGGGCTTGCGCCGCCAGCGCCATCTTCGCGGCGCGCCGCGCCGCGTCCGGCGCCGGCTGGCTCGGCTTGAACAGCCGCAGCGGCGCGGCCGCCCCTCTCGCCGCGCCGGCCCTGGCGAGTAGCGGCTGGGTGACGGTGGCATCGAAGGCGCGTTGGCGCGCGGCTTTGCAGTCCAGGCACAGCTTCGCGCCCGGCAGGCTCAGTTGTCCGCAGATCAGGCATCTCATAGCGTGTTCCCGGCACTCCTTTGGTTTCGGCCGAGTCAATGTCGGCACTGTCGCGTCGGCGACCTGAAGCCAGAGACGCTATGATAACGGCATAAAGGGCGCTTGTCCCGGTTCCTCGGCTTTGCGCTGCCACCCATTCCCGCGTATCCCTGGGGAGTGGCGGCAATTCGAGCTGGCGTTTTCAGGTGCGATCATCCGAATTACTGTCCGCGATCCTTTACCGGCGGTCCACTCGGACACTGCGGAACCTTGCCCCAGAAGCCCTCACAAAACTGCTGCCCGACGCCCTGCTCGCACGCCACCCGCTTGAAGAAGTTGTCCCCCGCGCAGCGCGCCATGGCTTCCCTCATTTGCTGCCACCGGTCAGGCTGCGCGGGGGCGCGCCCTGGTGCCGTGGCGGCCACGACGTCCGCCGTCGAAAGCAACGACCCCGGCGGCCCCGGCGGGTTGGTTACTTTTGCCGGCGCCTTGGCCGAATCCGTTTTTGGCACCGCTGCGCCGGGCGCCGTCGTCGAGCCTGGCGCTGTCGTGCTGCCAGCGGCTGTCGCATCCTTACCCTTGGTCGCGGCCCTCGCTTCCGAATCCGGTGCCGTGGCCGGAGCGGATTTCATGCCCACCGTGTCCGGAGCCGGCGGCGCAGGCACGCGCACCGTATCCCTGGGGGGCTCGGGCGCCGGAGTCAGCGCAGGCGTGGTCGAACGAGGCGTCTCGCTGGCCGCGATGCGACTAGAGGATTCGCCGGAAAACAGCATGCGGTAGCCAAAGTAGCCGCCGACACCGAGGACCACAAGCCCTCCCACGACTCCGGCGATGATGCCGATGGTCTTGCCGGATGGCGAAGGAGACGGCATGGCGGCAGGCGGCGCGGCGGCGGTGGTCATCGCCGGCCGCGACATCGTTGCCCCGGCCGACGCTGGGCTGGGTGAGACGCTCGCGGCGGGGCGCGACATGGTCGACGAAGCTGACGCTGGCGGGGGCGCGGCAGCGCCCCCGGTGGGACGCGATCCGGTAGCGGAGGCTGAGGCGGGTGCGCCAGCGCCTACCGCGGGACGCGATCCGGTAGCGGAGGCTGAGGCGGGTGCGGCGGGACGCGATCCCGTAGCGGAGGCCGACGCGGGCGACATCGGTTTTGGCGCAGGGCCGCCGGCGGCACCCGCCGGAGTCACAGCACTGGGAGCAGCGGAAGGTGCAGCACTCGCTCCTGCAGCCGGAATCAGTGTCGTTCCGCATTGCACGCAGAATTTCGCGCCGGGCTGAGTCTCGTAACCGCAGTTGGTGCATTTCATCGAGGATCCTCCGTTGCATTAGGTCCCACGACGCGCGCGCCCGATCCCGGAAGCAGACCGGCCCCGCGGCGGCCGCAGGCAAGCTCATGCGCAATAATTTCGAGGCCGCAGAAATATCCTACGAAAGCACTGCGGCAATGGATGCAAGTTTACATGCTCGACCGCTCGATTGGCGATGAGGCGGGCTCGAGCCTGCTCCGGATCGACGCGACCACCTCAGCCGACCTTCCCCCAGCGCACGTTCTTCATTTGCTTGCGCGCGTTTGGATGCGCTCCTCCCGCGCCGCCTTCCCAGACAGCCTGAGCTCCCAGGTCTCCGCCACCAGATCGCGGCCGAAGCTGCGGTGAGGTTCCTCCGCGACGCGCCGAAAGCCACGCCGCTCGTAAATGCGCCGCGCCGCGAGGAGCTCGCTCTGGGTCCACAGAACCATCTTTCGATAACCCGCCTGGCGCGCGAAAGCGATGCACTCGTCGACCAGCCGAGCGCCCAGACCCAGGCCGCGCGCGTCGGGCTCGACCAGCAGCAGGCGAAGCTTGGCGAGGGTTGGAGACTTGCTCACCAGAAAGACGCAGCCCAGGATCTCACCGCCTCGCTCGGCGATCCAGCAGCGTTCGCGCTCGACATTGAATGCCTGCACGAAATGCGCCGCAATTTCGGCGACCAGCGCCTCGAAGTGTTCGTCATAACCATACTCTTCGGCGTAGAGCACGCCGTGGCGGTGGGTCACCCAGCCGATATCGCCCGGCCGAAGCGAGCGCAGCGTATACGCCGTCGTTTCTTGTTTTGCCGGCCGGCGTCCCAGCGTCTGCTCGATCGTCGTCATCGCCGTGGCGAGTCTCAAACGTTCGAGACCCGACAGCGGCGCAAGCATCGCAGCCACCTGTTGACGCGAACGGCGCTCGAGCGGCGCAAAGGCCTTCCGCCCTCGCGGAGTCAACGAGAGAATGTGCTTCCGGCCATCATCGGGCGCAGGCTTGCGCAGGATCAGCCGCTGCTTTTCGAAGCCGCGCAGCAGGCGGCTTAGATAACCCTCGTCGAGCCCGAGCCGCGCCGCCAGGCGGCTGGCGGAAGGCGAAGGCGCCTCACGGTCCGCCTCGTCGCGCCAATGCGCGAGCTCATAGAGGACGCGCACTTCTGTCAGCGAATACGCGCTGTCCAGCAGCCCCTCCGGCAGCACGCCGATTTTTTGCGTATAAAATCGGTTAAAACGGCGAATGTCGGAAATGCGTCGTTCGGCATCGCTGGTCAGCGATCGGGGCATGGTGCGGTGGGCGGCAATGATAAAAAAAGTCGTCGGCGCCAACTGTCGGCAATTTAGTTGCTTTTGTCAACTATATGCCACGCGCAACGGGCTTCGGTGCTACGGAACGACGACTACCGTCGTCTTTTTCATGGGTTCGTCGATGAAAGGCGCCCAGGGCTAGCGCCACGGCACACGTACTATCTGAACGTTCGCACGGTCACGATCGAAACGGATCGATCTCCTGCCAGGCCAAGCAGCGGCGCTGCGACGCCCTCATCGAACGGGTTCCCTGACTATTTTCTGATCCAACTGCGGCGCCACGGAAGCGCGCCGGGATCGTCTCAACCGAGCCAGCGCCGGAAGTGTTGCAGCGTGCGCTCACGCGCAAGCGCAGCAGCGGCCGCATCGTAGGATCCTCGCTGATCGCAATTGAATCCGTGATCGGCGGCGTAGATGAACACCTCGACCTCAGGGTGCGCCGCGGCAAAGCGCTTGACGCCGTCTATCGGCAGCACCGAATCGCGCTCGCCAAAATGCGCCATCACCGGACACTTCGGTGTTTCGGCAATCGCCTCGAGCATGCCACCGCCGTAATACGCAACCGCGCAGGCGAAGCCGTTGAGCCGACAGGCGCTCATCCAGGTGATGAAGCCGCCCCAGCAATAGCCAACGATCCCGACTTTACCCGCGCCGCCCAACGCGTCCCGGGCCGCCGCAATGTCCTGCAACGCCGCATCGGTCGCTGCCTTGGCCTTGAGCGCCCGCCCGCGCGCGATGTCCTCGGCGGTGTAACCGAGGTCGACGTTGCGCTCGTACCGATCGAACAATGCCGGCGCGATCGCTGCATATCCGTCCCTTGCAAATCCGTCGCAGACAGTCTTGATGTGGCTGTTGACGCCGAAAATTTCCTGCGTCACCAGCACCGCTCCGCGCGGATCGCCAGCCGGATCGGCCCTATAGGCCGACAGCCGGAATCCGTCGGCGGCAGTGAGCGTTATCAATTTGCCCATAAGGTTTTTCTCCCACGCGAGATTGAATCTCGCGGGCATTATGACATTCCCATCCCGGGCGAGCACCAAGCATGCAAGGCCACTGCCGCCCTCGCCGACGCCGCGCGTGGGATAATGCGCGGCCAGGATGCCGTAAGCGACCAAGAGACAAAGCGATGAAGGTAGACCGCACCAAGATCGAGCCATTGATACGTCAGCTGCTGATCGAAATCGGCGAGGATCCGCAACGCGAGGGCCTGCTGCAGACGCCCAAACGGGTCGCCGAGGCCCTCGAGTTCCTCACCTCCGGCAACCGCGTCGATCTGGAACGGCTCATCAACGGCGCCGTGTTTACGCAGGAAACGAACAGTATGGTGATCGTGAAGAACATCGAGGTGTACAGCCTTTGCGAACACCACATGCTCCCCTTTTTCGGACGATGCCACATCGGCTATATACCGAGCGGCAGGGTATTCGGCGTGTCCAAGCTGGCGCGGATGGTGGACATGTACGCGCGCCGGCTGCAGCTGCAGGAGCGCCTCACCGAGCAGATATCCAAGGAAGTCATGGAGTCGGTCGACGCCAAGGGCGTTGGCGTGATGATCGAAGCGCGCCACTTGTGCATGATGATGCGCGGGGTCGAAAAGCAGAACTCGGTGATGATCACCTCGTCCGTGCTGGGAACGTTTCGCGAATCGACGGCGACCCGCGAGGAGTTCCTGGCGCTGATCGGCAACCGTCCGGCTTGACGCGAATCGAACCGCGCCGCCACCGCGCGCCGCTGCGAGCCATCCCGACGGGCGGCGTCAGCCTGCGGTCGTCGACTAAAAATCCCGCTGCGCTCAGCTTGATATACCGGACCGCCTTCTAAAGAGCGCAACACCATGTCATTCGCAAATCTCGGCTTGTCCGCGGAACTCGTGCGCGCAGTCGCCGAACACGGCTATACCGTGCCAACGCCGATCCAGACCCAGGCGATTCCCGCCGTTCTCGCCGGCGGTGACCTGCTCGCCGGCGCGCAGACCGGCACTGGCAAGACCGCGGGATTCGTATTGCCTATTCTGCAGAGGCTCATGACCCATCGTGTCGCGGCGCACGCCGGCGGTCGCCGGCCGGTTCGGGTGCTGATTCTTACCCCCACGCGCGAGCTCGCCGCGCAAGTCGCGGAAAGCGTGCGCGTCTACGGCAAGTATGCGAAGCAGGCGTGCGCGGTCGTTTACGGTGGTGTCGGGATCCAGCCGCAGATCGGGGAGCTCAGGCGTGGCGTCGACATTCTCGTCGCGACACCGGGTCGCTTGATCGACCTGCACGGGCAACGCTGCGTCGACCTGTCGCGAGTCGAAATACTGGTGCTTGACGAGGCCGATCGCATGCTCGACATGGGCTTCATCCGGGACATCCGCCGTATTCTCGCGATGCTCCCTAAAAATCGGCAGAACCTGCTCTTTTCGGCGACGTTCTCGGACGAGATCAGAAGTCTCGCCGACACGCTGCTCGATCGTCCGGCGATGA
This sequence comes from Casimicrobiaceae bacterium, assembly GCA_036491495.1. Classification (GTDB taxonomy): domain Bacteria; phylum Pseudomonadota; class Gammaproteobacteria; order Burkholderiales; family Casimicrobiaceae; genus PALSA-1003. The sequence continues at coordinate 23,961 of DASXBW010000089.1, read as the reverse complement.
TCGAAGTGGCGCGCCGTAACTCCACCGTCGAAGCGACGACGCAAAAAATCCACCCGGTCGATCGCGACCGCAAGCGCGAATTGCTGTCGCACCTGATCAAGACCCGCAGCTGGTTTCAGGTGCTGGTGTTCACGCGCACCAAGCACGGCGCCAACAAGCTCGCCGAGCAACTCAACAAGGACGGCATCACCGCGCTCGCGATTCACGGTAACAAGAGCCAGGGTGCGCGTACCCGCGCACTTGCGGAATTCAAGACCGCGACACTGCAGGTGCTGGTGGCAACCGACATCGCCGCACGCGGCATCGACATCGAAGAGTTGCCACACGTCGTGAACTACGATCTCCCCAATGTCCCCGAAGACTACGTGCATCGCATCGGCCGCACCGGCCGCGCCGGCGCCACGGGTGAAGCAGTTTCACTGGTTTGTGTCGACGAGCATGCGTTCCTGCGCGATATCGAAAGACTGATCAAGCGCGAGATACCGAGCGAGACCGTCGAAGGCTTCGAGCCCGACCGGAGAGCGATCGCGCAGCCGATCCAGCAGCGCCAGCAGCGTGGCGCGCGAAACAGTCATCCTTCGGGAGCGAAATCGCGGCCACGGTCGGCGGGAGCCCCTCAAAGCGGTCGCGGCGACACCGGGACCCGCGCCAAGGCGCCGGCTCATTCACGAACAACGCAGGGCAGGGCAGCTGCAAAGGGTTCGGCGCCGCGAATCGCGCGTGCGACGGCATCGCCCTTGCCGGCAAGCCAAGGCCGCGCGCCTGCCCCGTCGCCTCACGCCGCGACGCGCACACCTGCGCATACCGCGAAACCCGGCGTGCGCCGCTTCGGCGGACGTTACAAATAGCTCGCCGATGGCCCTCAAGTCGACTATCTGCAAGGCAGCGCTGCGAATCGCGAACGTCGACCGGCACCATTATCGGGACCACGCGTTAACCCTGGCCCGGCACCCTTCCGAGACCGACGAGCGCATGATGCTGCGCATCCTCGCCTTCGCGCTCCACGCCGATGACGCGTTGCAGTTCGGCCGCGGAATCGGCACCGACGACGAGCCCGACCTGTGGCAGAAGGATCTGACAGGAGAGATCGAGCTGTGGATCGATGTCGGCCAACCCGACGAAAGGTTGATCCGCAAGGCTTGCGGCCGCGCGCGGCAGGTTTTCATCTACAGCTACGGCGGTCACGACGCGGGAAAATGGTGGCAGCGCGCCGGCGCGCGAGTCGAGCGCGCCGGCAACCTCACCGTGCATCACGTCGCGCCGGCAACGTGCAAGGCGCTGGCGAGCCTTGCCGAGCGAAACATGGAGCTTCAATGCACGATCCAGGACGGGCACGCCTGGATGGCCAGCGACGATGTCAGCTTCGCGGTGGAGCTCGCAGTGGTCAAGACCGCGACGGCGGCCGTTCGCTGAGGCATCAGCACATCACTGGCTCGCACACCGCGAAGCTAACCCCATGTGCGGCGCATCAGGCGTGCAGCCAGAAGCGATAGAGAGCGCGCGCGACCGCTTTGGCACCGCTTGACGCCGGCGCGGGTAATTGCAAGGGTCTAAGCAACATATCCACCGGCAGTTCGCGCGGTGCATGCCTGCGCGCCAGCGTGCCGACGCGGTCCAGGAATGCCTGATAGTCGGATTCGACCGAGCTACCCTCGCTCGTGCGGGTCGCGCGCCACACGTGGCGGTAGGCACAATATCCATCGTCGTCCCGGGACGCGAACATGCGTTTGGCAAGCGTTCGGCCGACGCGCCATCTTCCGTGTCTTTCCCGCTGCTGATAACGGCGAAAATAGCGGTAAAAATGCTTGTAATGGCGCACCTCGTCGGCATAGATGCGCGCGGAGAGATCCTTCAGCACGGGCTCCTGGACATAGTCGTGCAGTGAGCTATAGAGCGTCGCGGTGCCCATTTCCACCACGCAACGCGCAGCGAGCTCGAGCCCATGCGAGGGCTCGAGGTCGGGCAGCGTACAAGTCTTGGCGTACTCCTCGAAGAACGTGTCATACACGGTTCGCCAATCGAAATCCGGCCACGCATATCCGACGTACTCGCGGAGCGCGGCGCCGTGCTGCACTTCCTCATGCTCCCACGATTGGGCGAGCCAGCCTGCGACCTCCGGGTCCTCGTCGAAATAGGAGACCAGGACGTGCGCATACAAATCCGATCCGGTCTCGACAAACGAAGCCATCGTGACCAGCGTGAACAGCGTCGCATCGTTGGTGACCTGCGATCGATCGATCGCGGCGTAATCGATGTCGGACAGTCGCCAGGGCGCACGCGACCGCAGTCGAGTCGGTGGATGTGCGGTGGTGGGACGGCGGACAACGCTGGGTTCAGGCACGATTTTTTCTCCCCGCCACGCCGATCAGACAGCCTCGGCTTAGAAAAATGCCCTTTTTACGCGATAGCCCACGGCGATACCCCCGGATTCTTGAAGCATACAGGGCATCCTAATGTGCCACAAAACGCATAAAGGCGAACAGGTAACAACCTCCTACAAAAGTGCACCTGCAGGGCGAGGTGCGGTTGGCCAATCGTCGGTGGGCGCTGGTTAGAATGCATTACTTTCGCCCGGCGAGCTCATGCAAACGTTCGAGCGTATCGTCGCCCTGACAGCACCGCTGTTCATTTTGGTGTTGCTCGGCTACGGCATGACCCGCTGGGCTGGGTGGCCGAAGCCTGTCTCTGACGCGCTGACGCGTTTCGTCTTCGCGGTTGCGATTCCGGCGTTGCTGTTCCGCCTGATGAGCGATTTTTCGCGCCTGCCGCCGGTCGATCCACGTCTCCTGCTCGCCTTTTTCGGCAGTTGCTTCGTTGTATTCGCCTTGGGCAGGTTCATCGCGTTCCGGGTGTTCCGCATGGACGGCGTGTCGCAATCGGTTTTCGCTCTCGGTGGTATTTTTGCGAACAACGTCATGCTTGGGGTGCCACTGGCCAAGATTGCGCTCGGTGAAGCGTCGATCCCGGTAGTGTCGCTGGTGCTGGTCTTCAATGCGCTGACGCTTTGGACGCTGGTCACCGTATCCGTCGAATGGGCCCGCCACCGGACGATGTCATGGTCAGGCTATGTGCAAGCCGCGAAGGCGGTCCTGACCAATCCTGTTGTGGCAGGCATTCTTGCTGGTACAGGCTGGGGGCTTACGGCCATTCCACTGCCGGCGGTTGTCGATGGCACGCTGGAGCTCATCGGCCAGGCCGCGATTCCACTATCGCTGTTCGCGCTGGGCATGGGATTGGCCGAGTACCGCATCCGCGAAGGGTGGCGCGTCAGCGCGACCATATGCGTCGCAAGCTCGTTCTCCAACCGGCCATCGTTTACGTGCTCGCGCGATGGCTGGCGCTGCCGCCGTTGGAGACGCAGGCCATCGTGATGCTGGCCTCGCTGCCGGTCGGCGCCAACGTCTATCTGATGAGTCGCCAGTTCGACACGCTCGGTGCGCCGATCGCCGCGAGCCTGGTAATTTCGACGGCGTTGGCGGCAGCGACGACACCGCTGACCCTGGCGCTAGCTGCAGGAGGATAATCGAAGTCGATAGCGTTCAGACCGCGAGAGGCTCCCCGTGTCGAATGATCTGCGTCGCGTAGCCATCGTCGGCAGTACCAGGATCCCGTTTGCGCGCAGCAACGGCGCCTACAGCGCGCTCGGTAATCTCGAGATGCTGACTGCCTGCTTAAGCGCGTTGGTGGACAAGTTCGGACTCAAGGGTGAGACGCTCGGCGAAGTAGCCGCCGGGGCGGTGATCAAGCATTCGCGCGACTGGAATCTCACCCGCGAAGCGGCGCTCGGTTCCGGCCTCCACCCGCATACCCCCGCCTACGATGTCCAGCGCGCATGCGGCACCAGCCTGACCACCACCGTTCAACTCGCCCAGCGGATCGCGTTGGGAGAAATCGACGTTGCGATCGCCGGCGGTGTCGACACGACCAGCGACGTTCCCGTCGTCTACGGCCCTGCCCTCAACAAGATCGTGCTCGAAAGCGGCCGCGCCCGTTCGCTCGGTCAACGACTGAAGCCCTGGCTGCGACTTCGGCCGAGCGATCTCAAGCCGGCCGTGCCCGCGGTGGGCGAGCCCCGCACCGGCTTGTCGATGGGCGAGCACTGCGAGCTTATGGCCAAGGAATGGGGTATCGGCCGCGTGGAGCAAGATGAGCTCGCCTTGCAAAGTCACCTCAAGGGCGCCAAGGCGTGGCAGGAAGGTTTTTATGACGACCTGGTGTTACCGATGGCGGGCTTGAGCCGGGACAACAATCTGCGTCCCGACACCAGCCTAGAAAAGCTCGCGGCGCTGAAACCCGTGTATGACCGGAGCGAAGCCGGAACCTTGACCGCGGGCAACAGCACGCCGCTGACCGATGGCGCCTCCTGCGTGTTGCTCGCCAGCGAAGCATGGGCCCATGCGCGTGGCGCGCCGGTCCAGGCTTTTCTCACCCATTCGGCCGTCGCTGCGGTCGATTATGTGGGCATGGCCGGGCCGCGCGAAGGCCTCCTGATGGCGCCCACCTACGCGGTGCCGGCGATGCTCGATCGTGCCGGCATCACGCTCCAGGATTTCGATATCTACGAAATCCACGAGGCGTTTGCGGCGCAGGTCCTGTGCACGCTCAAGGCATGGGAGTCCGCCGATTACTGCCGCGAGAAGCTCGGCCGCGCCGCGCCGCTCGGAACGATAGCCCGCGAGCGGATGAACCTGAAAGGCGGAAGCGTAGCGCTCGGCCACCCCTTTGCCGCGACCGGTACACGCATCGTCGGGACGCTGGCCAAACAGCTTCAACAGCGCGGGTCAGGGCGAGGATTGATCTCGATCTGCACCGCCGGTGGCCTCGGCGTGACGGCGATCCTCGAACGATAGTGTACTGAAGCAGTTTAGCCGTCCGTCATGCGATCGACGCAGACGCGCAGAAAATGTGCGCTCTGATCGTCGGGACTCGACGGCTGCTCGAATACAAACCGCGTTTCTTTGGCAAGAAACATTTCGTCGCCGGCGTCATGCACGAACCATCGAAGCTCGGCTGGAAAGGCGCGAATCACCAAGAAATCCTCGCTCATCCGGTCGAGAAAAGTGTCGGCGGCAACTCCGGCGTCGCGGGACAACGCGGCGTTGCGGATAAAATCGGACGCTTCGAGACACTCCTCCATCGTCGGCCTGCCGGCGATGCCCGCCGTCGCGTGTATCGCGCAGCAGAAGAAAAAACCCAACGCAAGTCGCCTCGTGGAGGCGCCTCTTTTGGTCACGGCTTCTCCAAGATGCGAACCTGCGCTGGCGCCAGCGTACCCATGTACTTTCGCTTCTGGCACGTCAAGTGTGGTGAGACCCTTCCCGCCGCAATTGCGTTCCCTGTTACCTGGCTTCGACGCGACCTCTCCCGGCGGAAAATCGCCAGGCGCCGCGCTACAATGCGCGCTTTCAAAAGTCACGAGGATACGCATGGCACTCAAACGCGCCAAGGGTCCCGGCGGCAAGCTGGTGGTGCTGGAACACACGTCCCGAATACTGAAGGGCAACCGCCTCGGCGATCCCCACGTTCGTAAGCTCGGCGTCTGGCTGCCGTCGGAGTATGACCAGCAGGCTGGACGCGGCCTCGGCAAGAGGTTCCCGGTGCTCTGGGATTTGGTCGGATTTACCGGTTCGGGCCTTGCACACGCCAACTGGAAGCCGTTCTCGGACAACGTCCCCGAGCGCGTCGCACGTTTGATCCACGACCGGAAGATGGGCGCAGCCCTGATCGTCTTTCCCGATTGCTTTACAGCGCTGGGTGGCAACCAGTACGTCAACTCATCGGCGCTCGGCAATTACGCGGACTATCTTGTGCGCGAGCTGATCCCCTTTGTCGATCGCGAATTCCGGACTCTAGCCTCGCGCGAGCATCGCGGGTGCTTCGGAAAATCCTCGGGCGGATACGGGGCCATCATCCATGGCATGAAATACGCGCAGCATTGGGGGGCGATTGCCGATCATTCGGGCGATTCCTACTTCGATTTTGTCTACGGGCATGACTGGCCCAACACGCTGGAGGAGCTGACCCGATTCCGCGCTTCGAAGCGCAAGCCCGGCAAATATGACGCTTTGCGCGAAAGCAGCCGCAAGGGTCTTGCCGAAGGGCTCGACGACGGCCGCGTCAAGCGCTTTCTCGACCACGTCTGGAAAAAGGAAAAGCTTTCGCACGGAGAAGGCCACGCCATCATGAACCTGTGCATGGCGGCGACCTACGACCCCGACCGACACGCGCCGCTTGGTTTCCGCCTGCCGTTCAATCTCGAGAGCGGCGAAATGATCGAAAAGCGTTGGCAGCGATGGCTCGACCAGGATCCGATCAACCTTGTCGACAAGTGCAAGGCCAACCTCAAGACGCTGCGCGGCATTTACATCGACTGCGGCTGGCGCGACCAATACCACATCCATTTCGGCACGCGAATCCTCTCCAAGCGGCTCGCGTCGGCCGGCATCAAGCACACCTACGAGGAGTTCGACGACAACCATTCGGATGTCGACTACCGCATGGACGTGAGCCTGCCGTTTCTCTACAAGGCACTCAAACCCTGATCCTTGCGCTTTTAGTCGAGGAGCGTCGGCAACGCCGTGGCAAGCTCCGGAAACCGCCACAGCAGGGCAATGGCAAATAGCTGAATCACGATAAAGGGCAAAGCGCCCCGGTAAATGTCGCGGGTGGCGACTTCCCGGTGGGCGATCGAGCGCAGGAAGAAGAGTGCGAAGCCCGAGGGCGGCATCAGAAAACTGGTTTGTACGGTGAGCGCCATTAGCGCCGTCATCCAAAGAGGGGGTGCGCCGAGCGCCAGCAGCGGGGGCATGGCGATGGGGACGACCAGCAGCACGATCTCGAGCGCGTCGAGAAAAAAGCCGAAGCAGAACGTCACCGCAAAGACCGCAAACACGGCGAAATTCAATCCGCCCGGCAGCATGGCGAGCAGGCCGTGCACCGCCTGCGTCCCGTTCAGTCCGCGAAAGACCAGCGTGAATGTCGACGCGCCCATGAGCAGCAGAAACATCATGCCGGTGAGCCGCATCACCATGCGAACGGTTTCGGCCCAGCGTTGCCAGGTGAGCTCGCCGCGCGCCCAGGCGTAAACGGTGGCGACGATGGCGCCGAGCGCCGCAGCCTCGACGGTGTAGATTCTGCCGGTGACGATCGAGGCCAGCAGCAGCACGATGAACGCGAGCGGCCCGATGACCACGACCAGGAGCCGCGTCCAGGGCAGGCGGGGACGAAGCTCGGACGGCGGCGGGCACGCCGAGGGCCTGAAGATCGCGACGCCGATGACGTAGAGCAGATACAGTGCCAGCAGAATGCCGACCGGCCCGAGCATCGCGACGTATATGTCACGAATGATCAGCGCGCCGTGAACGTCCTCGCCGCGCATGATCTGTGCCTCGGCATTGGCGCCGCGCATCAGGTCGGCCAGCACGATGAGAATGATCGACGGCGGCAGCACGGTTCCCAGCGTTCCCGCGCTGCAGACCACACCGCAGGCAAGGCTCTTGCGATACTTCGCGGCCAGCATCGCCGGCAGCGCGAGCAAGCCCAGCGTCAGCACCGAAGCACCCACGGCGCCGGTCGTCGGCGCCAGCAATGCGCCGAGGATCACTGTCGAGATCGACAGGCCGCCCGCGCGCGATCCGAACAAGCTGCTCATCGCCTCCAGCAACTCCGCCGCCAGCGTTGTCCGCTGCATGATGACGCCGAGATAGACGAACATCGGGATCGCCTGCAGCAGGTCGTTTTCCATCAAGCCAATCAGGCGCTGTGGCAGCGCGGTCAGCAGCGGGAGATCGAAGGCTCCCAGGAAATGGCCGATCACCGAAAAGAGCAGCGCGACGCCCATCAACGTGAAGCCGACCGGGAAACCGAGTGGCAGCAGCAGAAACACTGCGCCGAACATGATCAGTCCCAGCGCGGGAATCAACACGCTCATGGACCGATCGCAGCCGGCGGCAAGACCGGGACATCGGCTTCAGGCCCGTCGTCGATGAGCGATGCAAGGTCGCGAGCGATATGACCGAGCGCCTGCAGCGAGACCAGCACGCCGAACACGAGCAGCAGAACCTTGAACAGCCAGTAACCGGGAGACCAGGTGTCGGAAAACTTTTCGAAGACCGCGACCGATCTGACGGTCGTCGCCCAGCTGAACCACAGAACGATGCCGATCCACGGCGCGACAAAGAATATCGTTCCGACGAGATCGACCAGCACCCGCGCGCGTCGCGACATGCGATGGTAGAACACATCCAGTCGCACGTGGCCGTCCCAGCGCATCGCATAAGCGACGCCGAGCATGAATACCGTGGCGTGCGCGATCTGGCCGAAATCGTTGGCGAGGATGTGCCCGGCGCCGACCCATTCCCGCAGCGGCAGCTGCCCGAAAAGCGCGGCGACGACGAACAGCACCAGCCACGCGCTGACGCGGCCCACCGCGTCGACGACCGCGTCGGCCGCGCGCGCGAACCACCGAAGAAATCGAAGCAAGGAGGTCATCGACGCCAGTGAGCCCCGAAGGATACCTCACGACTGTGACTCCAAACCAAGCTCGACGCGCCGAACGTTCCTGTCCGGCAGCCTTGGTGGCACGATGGAACTGGGGCTTGTGCATGCCTCCCGGCCCGTCGCCCGTTATCATGTTGGCCATGAATACCCCAGTGGCACCCGTGCAGCAACCGGTTGACGCGCCCACCAAGCGCGCCCTCTTTCTTGGCTTCCTCATGATCGGGGTGCAAGGCTTCGGCGGCGTGTTGCCGTTTGCCCACCGAATCCTGGTCGAGCAGCATCGGTGGTTGAGCGAGCGCGAGTTCACCGAGGTGCTGTCGTTGTCTCAATTTCTTCCCGGGCCGAATATCGTCAACGTGTCCGTCATCGTCGGCAACCGTTATCGCGGCCCGCTGGGATCCGTTGCCGCGACCCTGGGCCTGATGCTCATGCCTTTTGTCATCGTCCTCATCCTGGCGGCCCTTTACGCAAGATTCGCCGACCTGGAGGTGGTGCGCGGCGCGACCATCGGTGTTTCGGCGGCCGCGACGGGGCTGGTCATCGCCACCGGTCTCAGGATGGCGCGGGCGCTCAAGGGCATCCCATGGCAGATCGTCATGGGCGCGCTGACCTTCATCGCCATTGCATTCCTGCGGCTGCCGCTGCTGTGGGTGCTTGCCGTGCTCGCGCCGGTATCGATCGCCATCGCTTGGTGGACGATTCCGCGATGATCACATCGGTTCTCGCCGAGCTCGCGTGGCAGTTTTCGCTCCTGTCGTTTCTGGCGATCGGCGGCGTAAACGCGCTGATTCCCGAGATTCATCGCCGGGTCGTCGAAATGGAGCACTGGATGACCGACGCGGACTTCGCGCAGGCGTTCGCGATCGCGCAGGCCGCGCCCGGTCCCAATATGCTCATCGTCAGCGTGATCGGATGGAAAGTCTCCGGCGTGCTCGGCGCGCTGGTGGCGACGGCCGCGGTCTGCGTCCCGTCGTCGGTGCTGACCTTCGGCATCGCCCATATCTGGGACCGTTTTCGCGAGGCGCCGCTGCGCGTCGCCATCCAGCACGGGCTCGCGCCGGTGACCGTCGGGCTGGTGCTTGCGAGCGGGTACATCCTGGCGCGAACGGTCGATCAAACGTGGGCAGCGCTCGCCCTTACCGCGGCAACCGTGGCCGTGACCTTGACTACTCGTTTGCATCCGCTGCTGCTGCTGGGGGCCGGCGCCGCACTCGGCGTTGCGGGTTTCGTCTAGCACCTAATGCCCGAGCTGCCGGACATCGTCGTCTACGTGGAAAGTCTCGAACGGCGCATCGTCGGGCGGACCCTCGAGCAGGTTCGCCTCAACAGTCCGTTCGTCCTTCGCACCGCGGTGCCTCCGCTGACCGACGTCGTTGGCAAGCGCGTCCTCGCCGTCCGGCGCATCGGCAAACGGATCGCGCTGGTCATGGAGGGCGAGCTCTTTGTGGTGCTGCACCTGATGATCGCCGGCCGCCTGCGCTGGATCGAGGCCGGCGGCAAGCCGCCCGCCACGGCCCTGGCGACGTTCCATTTTGCCAACGGCACGCTGGCGTTCACCGAAGCAGGAACGCGCAAGCGTGCATCGCTGCATGTTGTGCGCGGCGACGATGCGGTTGCCGCATTCGACATGGGAGGGCTCGAGGTCCTCGATGCGGACCCGGATGCATTCCGCGAGCGTCTTTTGCGCGAAAACCACACGCTCAAGCGGGCATTGACCGACCCGCGGCTCTTTAGCGGCATCGGCAATGCCTATTCCGATGAGATTTTGCATCGCGCGGGTCTCTCCCCTATCGCTCAGACGCATAAGCTCGATTCCGGCGAAGTGCTGCGCCTGTATGCGTCCGCGCGGTCGGTACTGGCCGAGTGGACGCTGCGGCTGCGCGAGGAAACCGGAAGTGGATTTCCGACCAAGGTGACTGCCTTCCGGTCACAGATGGCCGTCCACGGACGCTTCGGCCAGCCCTGCCCCGACTGTGGCGCGCCCGTGCAGCGAATCGTGTACGCGGAAAACGAAACCAACTACTGCGCCCGCTGCCAGACCGGCGGCACGATCCTCGCCGACCGCGCATTGTCGCGCTTGCTCAAATCGAGCTGGCCGCGCTCGATCGATGAGCTGGGTTAAGTTGGATTCAGCGTCGGCGGGCGCGGTAAAATGCACCCCACGCACAAGGGAGGCCGCAATGCGCTGGCAGGATTTCCGTCGTAGCGACAATGTCGAGGAAAGCTCGGACGGGGGATCGTCCGGGATCGGTGGCATCCACCTGGGGATCGGCGGGGTCATCATAGTCATCGTCGTCAGCTTGTTGCTGGGCAAGAACCCGCTCGACGTGCTGGCGCTTCTCACCGACAGCGGCGCACCGACGCAGAGCCAGACGCAAAGAGAGGCGCCCGCCGCTTCGGGCCCGGCCGGCGCCAACTCGCCGGGCGACGAGCAGAAGGAGTTCGTGGCGCACGTCCTGGGCGACACCGAAGACGTCTGGACGAGCGTGTTTCAGCAGAGGGGTGGACACTATCAACCGCCAAAGCTGGTGCTCTTTCGCGGCCATGCGGACTCGGCGTGCGGCCTCGCCAGCGCCGCGACGGGGCCGTTCTATTGCCCGGGCGACCGCGATGTGTACCTCGATCTCGCGTTTTTCCAGGAGCTGTCGAGGCGCTTTGGGGCACCCGGCGACTTCGCCCGCGCTTATGTGATCGCCCATGAAGTCGGCCACCACGTGCAGAATCAGCTGGGATTGATGGCGCAGGTGCAGCAGAAAAGCGTAGGTGCCTCCGACGTTGCGCGCAACGCGCTGTCGGTCCGCCAGGAGCTTCAGGCCGATTGCTTCGCCGGGGTCTGGGGTCACTCCGCGCAGCAGCGCGGCCTGATCGATGCCAAGGATGTCGAATCGGGCATTGCGGCGGCGAGTGCGGTGGGTGACGATCGGTTGCAGCAACGATCGCGAGGCTACGTCGTTCCCGAATCGTTTACGCACGGCACGTCGGCGCAGCGTGTGCGATGGTTCAAATCCGGGCTCGAGAGCGGCGACCTGCGCCGTTGCGATACCTTTGGCGCGCGCGAGCTTTGAACCCATCGGTCCGGCGTCGGGGCTGAATCCGTATTGCGCCGACGGCGCGCTTGGCGTCCGCTGGGTCGCGGCGGCGATCATCCTCGGAATACTTTGATGCCCGCGGTGTTTGCCGGAAGGTAGGCGCGCGCGGCGCGTCGGTGGAGCGATGAAAATGATTCGATGGATGCGATATCTCGCCGTCGCATTAGTTGCGGCGGCAGCAGGTCCGGCGCTGGCCGCGGGCGGTGGCGGCGGCGGCGGTAGCGGTGGCGCTGATGGCAACGGCCATCACGACGCTGCCTACGACGCCGGCGTCAAGGCGGTTGAACACCAGGATTGGCCGCGAGCGATCAGAGAATTCAAGACCTCGCTGGCCTGGGATCGCTTCAATGCCGACGCGCACAACTGGCTGGGATTCGCCTATCGCAACGCGGGTGACCTGAATCGAGCGTTCGCGGAGTACGAGGAGGCCCTGAAGCTTGACCCGCAACACAAGGGCGCTCACGAATACGTAGGCGAGGCGTACGTCATCGCCAGGAACATTCCAAAGGCCGAGGAGCACCTGGCGGCGCTGGAAAAACTGTGCGGCCGGAGTTGCCCCGAGTATCAGGATCTCGACGAAGCCATCCGTAAGGCCAAGACCGGCGCCTGACTGAAGGGCGTCGGCTCCTTGCCGCTATCCCTGGGATGCAATGCCCTGCGCCGGCGACGGGCCCCCTCCAGCGGTTCGGCGGCGAGCGAACCGCCTTGAAGCCGCGTGCCTTTCTGCCTATAGTCACGGTAAAAGAAGGGAAAGGACTTCACCGCTTACGGCGAGTGCATGAAAAAATACATCGACGACACTAAGCTGATCATGAATGCGGCCGCCACGGCGGTGAATGGCGCAGTCGAAGAATTCAACAAGTACGCCGCCGACATCAAGGCCCAGGACGAGGCCGCGAAGAATTAACTCTTCGCGCGCCGCCGCGAGCCCGCAAGCCATCGCCCGGGCGACCCTCGACGGGTTCAATCGCCATTACGAGCTGTTCCGCGACTGCGCGCGGCTGGCAAAGGGCTACTTCGAAGCCGGCAACTGGCTGGCGATCGGTCACGTCTCCGGCGACCGCATCGACTTCTACGACCGCCGGGTCGTGGAAACGGTTGCCCGCCTGGAGCTCGACTTCGGCTGCGCAAGCATCGATGATTCGCGCTGGGCGGAGGTCAAGCGCCATTACATCGCGCTGCTGATCGACCACAAGCAACCCGAATGCGCCGAAACGTTCTTCAATTCGGTGTCGTGCAAGATCCTTCACCGCACTTATTTCCACAACCGTTGTCTTTTCGTGCGGCCCGCCGTCTCCACTGAGCACATCGACGCCGATCCGCCGTCGTATCGCTCGTACTACCCGCGGCAACAGGGTTTGCGCCAGGCGCTCATCGACATCGTCCTCGACTTCCGGCTCGAGCGGCGTTTCGCGGATTTCCGCCGCGACCTCGCCAACATCCTGGCGGCGTTTCGACAGCGCTTCAGGCGCCCGTTGCGGCTCGAGGCGAATCATCAGATCCAGGTACTTTCGAGCCTGTTCTTTCGCAATCGGACCGCCTACGTCGTCGGCCGCGTCGTTGACGGCTATCAGGCACACCCTTTCGCGGTGCCGATCAAGCACGACGCAGACGGGAATCTCTATGTCGATTCGCTGCTCATGGATGCCGAGCAGCTGGCGCTCCTCTTCTCGGCCAACCGCGCCTACTTTCTGGTGGACATGGAAGTGCCCTCGGCCTACGTCACCTTCCTGCGCCAGATCGTTCCGGAGCGAACCGAAGCCGAGCTCTACACCATGGTGGGACTGCAAAAGCAGGGCAAGACGCTTTTCTTCCGCGACTTTTTGCATCATCTCAAGCATTCCACCGACGCCTTCGTGCTAGCCCCCGGTATCAAGGGCATGGTGATGACCGTTTTTACGCTGCCGTCCTATCCGTATGTGTTCAAAGTGATCATGGACCGGATCGCGCCGTCGAAGGACACCACCCGCGACAAGGTCAAGGAGAAGTATGTCCTGGTCAAGCACCACGACCGTGTCGGCCGCATGGCCGACACGCTGGAATATTCCGATGTCGCCTTTCCGCGCGGACGCTTTTCAGCCGAGCTCATCGCGGAGCTGGAGGCAGTGGCTCCGTCGACCATCGAACAAGACGGCGACATGATTGTGGTCAAGCATCTCTACATCGAGCGGCGCATGACCCCGCTCAATCTCTTCCTGGAGCGGGCGACGCCGGCGCAGCGCGAGCACGCGATGAGGGATTACGGCGATGCGCTGAAGCAGCTTGCCGCGGTGAATATCTTCGCCGGCGACTTGCTGTTCAAGAATTTCGGGGTGACCCGGTATGGACGCATCGTGTTCTACGACTATGACGAAATCGAGTACATCACGGCGTGCACGTTCCGCCGCATCCCGCAGCTTCCGCCGGGTGAGGATGAGATGTCGAGCGAGGTCTGGTATCCGGTCGGACCGAGCGACGTTTTCCCAGAGGAATTCGCTACCTTCCTGCTCACCGACGATGCGGCGCGCGCGGATTTCCTGAAGCGGCACGCCGACCTGCTCGAGGCGACGTGGTGGCAGGCCACTCAGGCAATGCTTGCGCGAGGCGAGCTGCCGGAAGTGCTTTCCTATCCCGAGATGCTGCGCTTCGCGCATTCAGGCGCAGCACGGCGCAGCGCGCCGTCGCAGGAGCATCCGGGACGCGAACGTATCCGCGTGCCCAAGGTGATCGACTCGCGATAACCGATTTGCCCGTTGTCAGGGCGCGCGTGGTGGACCGGAGAGCCGGCGCGCGATGTCCTTGGCTTGCACGGCAGCGCCGACGTCACCCTGGCGCGCCGCCTGGACGTACCACGCCAGCGCCTTGTTTAGATCCTGTGCCACGCCGTCGCCATGCTCGTAAAAGCTGGCAATGATGTACTGCGCGCCGGGATCACCCCTTTCCGCCGCGGCTTCGTACCACTTGGCGGCAAGCTTCCAATCCTTGGCTGCGCCGCGGCCGAGGAAATACTGGGTGGCGAGCTGCACCTGCGCGTCTGCATGGCCTTGCTCGGCAGCCTTGCTCCACCACCGAGTGGCCTCGGTCAGCGACCGCGCCACGCCTACGCCGTTTTCGTACATCAGACCGAGGTTGTACTGGGCCTGAGGCAGGCCGGCGTCCGCCGAGCGTTGCAGCCAGGTGAGACCACCCGCAAGGTCGGTGGCGCCCGACTCGCCGCGCATGAGCATCATCGCCAGATTGAACTGGGCAACACGGTCGCCGTCGCGAGCGCGTTGCTCGAAGTCGGCCATCGCCGCCGGATAGTTGCGCTTCTGGTACGCCTGCCATCCCGCGTCGGGCGGCGGCGCGGCTATTGTCACCGTGGCCGCGGCAAGGAAGATGGCAGTCACCAACACACGGCTGTGCGTCTCGAATCGAGATGCCATTTCGAATCCCGGAGTACAATGCGCTCCGAGTCTATCATCTGCATTCCGCAATGTTCGTCAGCGCATTTGACCTGTTCAAGGTCGGCCTTGGGCCGTCAAGCTCGCACACTGTCGGACCGATGCGCGCGGCCGGCCGCTTCGCGCACGAGCTGGCCGCGAGCGGTAAGCTGGAAGAGACCGCCCGCGTCGTCGTCGATCTTTACGGATCGCTCGCCTTAACCGGCCGCGGCCACAGCACCGACCGCGCGATTCTGCTCGGCCTATCCGGCGAGACGCCCGACCGTATCGATCCGGACCAGGTCGAGCCCAAGGTGCAGCGTATCCGCGAGCAGCAAATGCTTTCCCTCGATGGACGCCACCCGATCCTTTTCCACGAAGAAGAGGATTTGCGCTTTCGTGTCGACAAGACCCTGACGTTCCACAGCAACGGCATGCGCTTCACGGCCCTCGATGCTGCCGGCGTTGCCGTCATGCGCAAGGTGTATTTTTCGGTCGGCGGCGGATTTGTCGTCGACGAAGACGAAATCGATCAGTTGGCCGAGGCCCCGACCCGGCTACGCGTGCCCTATCCCTTTACCAGCGCGCTCGAACTGCTCCTGCACGGGGAGACCGCGCACAAGCGCATCCCGGAAATGATGCGCATCAACGAGCTTGCCCTTCGCAGCCCCGACCAGGTTCGCTCCGGCCTGCTCGAACTCTGGTCCATCATGAACGACAGCATCGACCGCGGCATGAGCCGCGACGGAATCCTCGCCGGCGGCCTCAACGTGCGACGGCGGGCGAAGTCGCTCGGCGACTCGCTGCGCGACAAGCGCTCGCAAAACGTGAGCAATCCGACCGAGGCGATCGATTGGGCCAGCACCTATGCGATCGCCGTCAATGAAGAGAACGCCGCCGGGGGCAGAGTAGTGACGGCGCCGACCAATGGGGCCGCCGGAGTCATCCCGGCGGTGATTCGCTACTATCGCGAGTTCTACGAGGAAGCGAACGAAGACGGCATTGTCAGTTTCCTCTTGACCGCGGCTGCGATCGGCGGCCTGTGCAAGCGGAACGCGTCCCTGTCGGGCGCCGAGGTGGGCTGCCAGGGCGAGGTTGGCGTCGCCTGTTCGATGGCCGCAGCTGGTCTTGCTGCCGCGCTCGGCGGCAGCAACTCGCAGATCGAGAATGCGGCCGAGATCGGCATCGAGCATCATCTGGGCATGAGCTGCGATCCGGTAGCCGGCCTGGTGCAGATTCCGTGCATCGAGCGCAACTCCATGGGCGCCGTGAAGGCCATCAACGCCGCGTCGCTTGCGCTTCGCGGCGACGGCAGCCATCGCGTGGCACTCGATACTGTCATCAAGACCATGTACGAGACCGGGCGCGACATGATGACCAAATACAAGGAAACTTCGCTCGGTGGCCTGGCCATCAACGTCGTCGATTGTTGAAATGCGCGTCACGCGAGGCAGGTATCAACCCATGCACCGGTGCATGACCCTGGTGCTTGCGCTCTTCTGGGTCCCTTCCGCGGTGGCGCTCACGCCGGTAACGGGATTCGATCTCAATCGCTATCTGGGAACCTGGTACGAGATCGCTTCGATCCCGGGATTCTTGCAAAGCCGCTGCGCCCGTGACATCAGTACGGAATACACGGTGGCGGAGAATGGCGCCATCGCCGCCATGAGCCGCTGTCTGCGCGCCGATGGCACGATGGAGATCAATGAAAGCCGCGCGCGCCCGCTCGAGCCGTCGCTGCCGTCGGTACTCAAGATCACTTCGGTGCGTTTCCTGGGCATCTGGTGGTATCCGTTCGGCCGCGAGTCGATCATCATCGCGTTCGACCCGGAATACCGCTGGCTTGCGACGGCGCACCCGTCGCTGCGTTACGGCCGCATCCTGTCCCGCGAACCGTCCTTGTCGGACGAGGCCCTGAAGCGCATCGCCGCTACGCTGGTCGAGGAAGGCTTCGACCTCTGCACATTCGTATCGACGCCGCAGACCGGCGGGCGGGATCGTCCGGTGAAGCTCTGCGACATTCTGCGGTAGACAGCGCCCGATGAAGCCGCAATCGCAAGATCGACACGCGGAGGTCGACGCGCGCCATTTCATCGCCCGGGAGAAACCGATGCGATTCGATTTCGCCTGGTTCGTCGCTGCACTGGCGCTGATCAGTACCGGCTGCGAGCACAAACCCTCGAAGGAAGAAACAGAAGCTGCCAAGAACACGATTACCTGTCAATTGGCGGCTGACCGCCTGGTCATCCGTTTCGAGCCCGGCGAGGCACGGATGCTGACCGCCACCGCCGAAACAATCACCCTGTATCAGATCCCGTCCGGGGCCGTGATGCGCTACAGCAACGGCAACGTCGAGCTTCGAGGCAAGGGCATGGATTGGACGCTGACCGAGCTCGGCGTCCCGACCACGCTCGAATCCTGCAAGCAATACGAGGCACCCAAGCCGTAGCACCCATGCCACTCCGGGTCGGCATCATCGGTACCGGTGCGATGGGCCTCGGCGTGGTGCAAAGCCTCGTGCGCAACGGCATCGAAGTGGGTGCGCGCGATATTCTTCCGCGGGCCGAAGCTGCCGCCGTGGCCACGGGCGCCACCGCCTTTCCTACGCCTGCTGCGCTGGTCCGCGAATACCCCACGCTGATCCTGCTGGTGGTGGATGCCGCGCAGATCGAAGACGTGCTGTTCGGCGAGTATGGCGCCGCGCCCGAATTGATACCGGGCGCCATCGTCATCGTATCCTCGACGGTTCCTCCGGCGTACGTCGCTACGCTCGCGTCACGGGTCGCGGCGCGGGGCGCGTGGCTGATCGACGCCCCGGTATCCGGCGGTCCCCGCCGCGCATCCGACGGCACCATGACGATGATGGTGTCCGGCGATGCGCAGGCGATCGGAGCATGCGCGCCCGTGTTCGACGCGATCGCCGGCAGGCGCTTCGTTGTCGGCGCGCGTGCAGGGGACGCCGCGACTTTCAAGGTGCTCAACAATCAGCTCGCCGCGGTCAACCTCGCCGCCGGTGCAGAGGCGCTGGCGATTGCCACGCACGCCGGGCTCGATCCGCGCCTGTTCCTGGAGGTGGTCGGCGCGAGCTCGGGTGCGAGCTGGATTTTCGCAGACCGCATGGCGCGCGCGCTCGAAGGGGACTATGCGCCGCGGGCAGCGACGACGCTGTTGAAAAAAGACGTCGGCATCGCGGTCGATACTGCCGCGGCACTGGGCTGCGATGCTCCGCTCGCCCGTGCCGCACGCGAGGCGTTCGATGCTGCTGTCGCCGCCGGCTACGGCGCCGAAGACGACGCATCCTTGCTCAAGTACTACGCGAGTCGCGTGAAGAAACTGTAGAGCGGACCTGCTCGACCCTACTTCCTCGGATCGAGGTCGACGTATTGCCACACTTGCGAGCGTATCGGGTGCGGCTTGTAGTTCTTGACCCAGCTGTGTATCAACGGGTCTTCCAGCCGGTGCTCCGACAATTGAAAAGGGGCGTAGGCGAAGACCAGCTCCATCATTTTGTCGAAGAGCCTCGTCCGCTGCGGGGAATCGGGCAGCTTACGCGTTTCATCGTAGAGCGCGTCGAACGCAGGCAGTTTGAATCGCGCATTGTTTTCTCCGCCCGTGTTCGGGCCGTAGAGTAGTTGCATGTAATTCTCCGCGTCGGGGTAGTCCGCGTTCCATCCGTCGTAGCGCATCGGGATCTTGCCGAGGCGGGCCATCTTTCGCAGCTCGGAAGTCCGGTCTTTCCTGAACACGATCCTGAGACCGATCGCGTCCATGTTTTTTTTCCACAGCTCGTCGGCCTGACGGAAAAGCGATGTTGCCGGTGACCACATTTCGAGCGTCAGAGGCTTTCCATCAGGCGTTTCACGATAACCGTCGCCGTCGCGGTCCTTGTAGCCGAATCGATCGAGTAGCGCGCGCGCAGCAGCCGGGTCGTAAGGCTTCACCGGAGTCTTAAGCGCGGGATCGTAGCCCGCGATATCCGGTGGCACGATGCTGCTGGCGGGGACCGCGCGGCCTTTGAGGATGACGCGGATGAATTCGGCGACGTCGTAGCCCATGCCGATCGCGCGACGAAGCGCGATTTTCTCCGGCGTATAGCCACCGACGACCGGGTCCTCCATGTTGAAATAGGCCCACCAGGTGTTCGGGCGCAGGAAAGGCTCGTGCCTGATTCCCCGCGCGCTAAGCTCCGGGCGCAGCTTGCCGTCGACAAGCGCCTCCCCGACGAATTCCGGCGGCAGCAGATCCAGGATGTCGAGCTCGCGGTTGAGAAATGCGAGCCATCGCGCCTGGCCCTCTTCAATGACGCTGATTTCGATGTGACCCGCGAAGGGCAAGCGCCGACCCTTGAGCGCCAAGGCGATTGCTTGCGATTCCACGGGGATCGGCCCCGAAGGCGTATACGACCACTCGCGAAAAGCCGGATTCGCGTCGAGCACGATCTTCGAGCTGCGTTGGTAGCTGCCGAGCATGTAGGGGCCGGTGCCAACCGGATGCGCACCGAAGTCGGCGCCGTAGGCATCCACGACTTCGCGGGCGACTGCCGCTACGTTCGAAACGGCGAGCGCATAGATGAAGCGCAGATCGGGCTGCGACAAGCGGATCTTCAAGGTGTAGCGGTCCACGACCTCGAGCCCCGGGAGCGCCGCGTCGTAATCGAAACGTCCTGTCTTCACGGCCTTGGCAATCGCCTCCGCGCTGCCGGCAATTTTGCCTTCGACCAGCCAGATCCATGGACTCTTCACGGCCGGGTCGAGCAAGCGCTTGATCGCGTATGCGTAATCGGCCGCGGTAAGCTCGCGGGGCTTGCCCTTGAACGCTGGATCGGGGGTGAAGAAAATGCCTTTGCGAACGCGGCAGATATAGGTCATTCCGCCATCCTCGATCACCGGCATCGCTTCCAGCGTGCGAGGCACAACCTTCACCGGCCGCGCAAGATAATCGTAGTCGAGCATCGCCTCGTAGATGTTGGCGATGACGCCGTCGGAGGCGGCGTCAGAGGCGAACTGAGGGTCGAAGCTAGTCTCGGCGATGCCGAGCACGACGCGCAATGTCTTGCTGGGGTCCGCGGCGTCGCTTCCGGTCGCCGCGAGCGCGAATGCAAGCGCGAAGACGAGTCTCGGCCAAAAGAAGTGTCGCTGCCGCTGCCGCGGTCGCTGCATCGGTCTCATGGCCTCACTGCCACGGACTCCGGCCCTTCCAGGTCCGCCAGTGGCTACCGATATAATCGTAGCATTCATCAATTGCATGCCCAGCGCGACAGCGTCAACGCTGCCGCCGGCGCGAGCCAACGCCATGGAAATGAAACGCCTGTCCGGAGGTAATCTGCGCGCTGCCGGCTACGATGACAAAAACCGTGTGCTGGTTGTCGAGCTCACATCGGGCACTTTTCAATACGCGGGAGTCACCGCGGAAATGTGGCGGCGCTTCGCCGGCGCATCGTCGCCGTGGAGCTTCTTTCGCGACAACATCGACGAAGAATATCCCGCCAAGCGCATTCGCTAGGCGAACCAGAAAACAGCGCGTCAGCGCCGTCCACGGCGGCTCGGTCCCGGCGCGGCATAGCGTTTGATCCAGGCGAATAGCTCACGATACCAGAGCCGTGAATTCTGCGGCTTCAGTATCCAGTGGTTCTCGTCCGGGAAATAGACCAGCCGCGCCGGCACCTTCTTGGCGTGAAGCGTGTTGTAGTACTGCAGCGCCTGCGTTGCCGGCACGCGATAATCAAGCTCACCATGAATGATCAGCGTCGGCGTCTTGAATCGGCGCGCGTAATGGTGCGGCGACTGCTTCATCACCCGCGCCGGATTGTCCCAGTGAAACGCCCCCAGCTCCTTGGCGAAAAAGAGATAGCCGTCGGTGGCCATCATGCTCACCCAGTCGTAACAGCCGGCGTGACACACGTAAGTCTTGTATCGATCGGTGTGACCGTTCATGTAGGCGACCATGTAGCCGCCGTAGCTGCCGCCGCTCGCGACCAAGCGCTGGCGGTCGATGTAGCCCTGGCGAAGCATGAAATCGCTCGCGGCCTCGATGTCGGCATATTCCTTGGCGCCGTAGTTGCCGGTGATCGTCTCCAGCCAGCGCTGTCCAAAGCCCGACGAGCCGTGGTAGTTGACGCCCACCACGACGTATCCCTGAGCGGCAAAGGTCTGCATGTTCCAGCGGAAGTGCCAGCCGTCGGTGTGCGCCGAATGCGGTCCGCCGTGAATGTTGCTCAGCAGCGGCCACTTTTTCGCGGGATCGAAATTCGGCGGATAGGTCACCCATACCTGAACCGACTCGGCGCCCCAACCCTTGATGTTCAGCGCACGCGTGGCGCCTAACGCGACGCGGGACATCAACAGCCGATTCGGCGAGTCGAGCGCGCGTTCGCCCTGACCGTCGCTGCCGATCGCGAACAGTGCCGGCGGATACGAAAGCGTTGAGCGCTCGAAGACCACGCGCCTGCCGTCGCGCGGTAACGCGAACCCGCCGATAGTCCCGCCGGTTGCAATCTTGCCCGGCATCGCATCGGTCAGGCCGAGTCGAAAAAGCTCCTGCCGGCCACGGTCCTCGATCAGGAAATAAAGCGCCGAGCCATCGGGAGCCCAGCTGTGACGCGTGGTCGCGCGATCGAGCCGCGGCATCAGCCGTCGCGTCCGTCCACTCCTGCGCTGGAGCAGGGTCAGACGTCCCTGGTCGTTGAACGCGCGCTTCAGATTGTATGAATGCCAGGCGAGATGCGCTCCGTCCGGTGAATAACGCGGGTGCTCGTCCGAAAAGCCGCTCCGTGCGGTCAGGACACGGTGCCGCCCCGTGTCGACGCTCACCACCGCGATGTCGGCCGAGTTCATCATCCGCGGTTCCGACGCCAGATCGACGGTCACGGCAAGCTCGCGTCCGTCCGGACTCAGGTCGTAGTGCTCGGAGGTCGGATCCCACGGCTGCAACGCGAGCCCGGTGCCCGCGAGCAGATCGCGCGCTCGACCGGTCGCGACGTCGGCGGCGAAGACGTGCGGTTCGCGCCCGTCGGTGAGCCAGTGATCCCAGAAGCGATACTCGGTGCGCTCGGTGAGATGCGCCTTGATCTTGGATTCCTTGCGCTCCTTGCTGCGCGCTGCCTGCGCCTTGTCGGTTTTGAGATCAGGCCAAACCCACGACACGAATGCAACGCGCTTGCTGTCGGCGAACCAGCGCAGCGCCAGCGCACCGGTGGCCATCGTCGTCAGCCGCACCGCCTCGCCGCCATCCGGTGCGATGAGGTACACCTGCGGCTCTTCGTCGTCTTTTCGCTTGGCGGCAAACGCAATCCACTTGCCATCCGGCGACCACTGCGGCTCGGAATCCTTGTCGCCCGCGGTCAACCGGCGCGCCTTGCTGCCGTCGATCGGAAACAGCCACAGCTCGGTGCGGCCTTCGTTCTTCTCCATGCTGTGGACCGTCACCGGCGCGCACGCGGCGCGGCCGTCCGGCGAGATCGTCGGTGTGCCGACGCGTTTAAGCGACCAGAGGTCCTCGACGGTCAGGGCTTGTTTCTTGCGCGGCATGCGTTGGTCCGAAATAGAATGGTGAAGATGTGAGTCGGCGCGACAGCCGAATGGCAAGCGCCGGACGACCCGCGCGATTGTACCCGCTCATCCGCCCGGACACCCGCTGCGATGCGGTAGAATATGCGCTTCTCGGCGCGTTCACGGCGCCACGCTTGTATCCTGAGCTCAACGAGACCACGATGAACTACCGCCGGCTCGGCAACTCCGGGCTCAAGTTGAGCGAGCTTTCCTTCGGCTCCTGGGTAACCTACGGCACCCAGCTCGGCGATGACTCAGCGCGTGAATGCATGGCCGCGGCGCACGATGCGGGAGTCAATTTTTTCGACAACGCTGAGGTGTATGCCAAGGGCCAGTCCGAGATCATCATGGGCAACGTGCTCAAGAAGCTCGGTTGGCGGCGCGAGTCGTATGTCGTTTCGACCAAGTTCTTCTGGGGCCTGAACGACGGCCCGAACGAAAAGAGCACGCTCAATCGAAAGTATCTGACGCAGGCCATCGATGCATCTCTCGCGCGCCTGCAGCTCGATCATGTCGATCTGGTCTTCTGTCATCGTCCGGATCCTGAGACACCGATTGAGGAGACGGTGTGGGCGATGCACGACATGATTCGCGCGGGAAAGGCGCACTACTGGGGAACCTCGGAGTGGGGCGCCGCGGAGATCATGGCCGCGTGGCAGATCGCGGAACGTCATCACCTGGCCAAGCCGGTGATGGAGCAGCCGCAATACAATCTGTTTCACCGCCAGCGCGTGGAGAGCGAATATGCGCGCTGGTATAGCGACCTGGGGTTGGGGATCACGACCTGGAGCCCTCTGGCGTCAGGGCTTCTCAGCGGCAAGTACAACGATGGCATCCCGAAGGATTCGCGCGCCACACTTAAGGGCTACGGATGGCTGGCCGAGAGCGTTCTCGATCCGGTCAAGCTGAAGCAGGTCCGATTACTCGCGCCGCTCGCAGCCGATCTGGGCTGCACGATGGCACAACTCGCGCTTGCCTGGTGCCTCAAGAACCCGAACGTCAGCAGCGTCATCACCGGAGCAAGCCGCCCCTCTCAGGTCATCGAGAACATGAAGGCACTCGACGTCGTACCGAAACTGGGCCCTGGCGTCATGTCGAGGATCGATGCGATCGTAGGCGTGCCTGCGTGACGATTCGATGAGCGCGGCAGACATTCAGTTGCCAAATAAGTCGCCTGTGAGCCGTCCATGAGCAATCCGCTCGAGAGCTGGACCGAGGAGCAGCGTTCCGCGTACCTTTATCGGGCGTGCGCCGAAGCGGAGGCCGGTACTCCGCGCGCCGACTTGTTCACTCGCCTGGCCGGAGAAGCCGAGGCGCAGGCCGCTATCTGGCGCGCGCAACTCACCGCCAGCGGCAAGCCCGCGCCAAAACCGTTCGTGCCGGAGTTGCGCACGCGCCTGGTCGCCCGACTGGTGGCTTTGTTCG